>CAZPHV010000007.1:130700-136119 GCA_964586455.1 uncultured Aquimonas sp. | reverse complement strand
GCCTCGCCGCTCCCCAGGGGCCCCGTGAACAGCGCGGGCTCCTGCCCGCAAGAGCCGAGCAAGAGCCGGACACTGGACCCGGTTGAAACCGTCCCGGCCCACTCGAACTCCACGCTCGCCCCCGCTCCGTTCTGCGCGCCCCTCGCACGCGATAAATCCGCGCCCGGGCGTCCCTGCCCGGGTTCGGGGTCTTGCCATGAGCCGCCTGTCCTCGGCGGCTGCGTTCCGCGTGCATTGCCTGATTCGGGCAACCGACGTCCGTGTCGCGCCGCAGTTCCGGCGGCGGCTCTTCCGTGCGCGGCGGGCTGCCGAGGCCTGCCGCGAGGCCGCGTCCTGCGGCCGTTTGCGAACTCTGTGGGAGCGACTGCTGCGGGCGTCGCCGCAGCAGCCACCGCGCTGAAACTCAGGCCCGGCCGCGCTCGTGTAGCAGCGACACGCGAGCTTCGCGCAGATCGCAGCTCGCGAACCTGGGGCTCTGCGGCAGCGTCTCCAGACGCAGCTCAACGCGCTGCGCGGCGGGCTCCGACGGCGGCGCGGGCTCATTCACCGGCAACTCGCCGCTGAGGAGCGCGAGGATCAGGCTCAGTGCGTTCAAGGCCAGCTGATGCAGCAGATGGATCAGGGTTTCGAACATGGCGGCAGTCCGCGGGTCGGGATACAAGCCGGTTAGCAGCATCCGTGCCAAGTTGCATATTCAACAAAAACATGCACTTGCAAAGCCGTGCAGGTGTCCGCTTCCGATACGCTGTCCGGATCTGCGGACACCCGTGGCCCCAGCTCATGCCAGTCGCGCCGCCCGGCATTCGCAGCCGCACGCGGCAGGACCACTTGCAGTCCGCACCGTACAGGCGCGAACAGGCTGGATCATGGGGGGATGCGCCGACACAATACGGGTCCGTTTGAGAGAAGGAGTGTCCATGGCCACCGTGGTTGAAGCGCGCGTTCCCGATATCGGCAGCCATACCGATGTGCCCGTGATCGAGCTGCTGGTCGCGGTGGGTGATCGCGTAAGCAAGGACCAGGGCCTGGTCACGCTGGAGTCCGACAAGGCGACGATGGAAGTACCGTCCTCGGTCGCCGGCGTCGTCAAGGAGCTCAAGGTCAAGCTGGGCGACTCCCTGTCCGAGGGCGCCGTGGTGGCGCTGATCGAGGCCGAGGATGCCGCCGCACCCGCACCCGCACCCGCACCCGCCAAGTCCGAGCCGCCGGCAGCAGCGAAAGCCGAAGCCCCGGCCGTTGAGTCTGCCAAGGTCGAGCCGCCCAAAGCGGCTCCGGCGCCTGCGCCAGCCGCAGCCCCCCCTGCTGCTGAAGCACCGCGCACGCCGCCGGTCAGTTTCGGTGCCGAATCGGTACTGCCGCAGAACGTGCCGCACGCAAGCCCCGCGGTGCGCCTGCATGCGCGCGAACTCGGCGTGGATCTGGCGAAGGTGTCGGGCAGCGGCCGCAAGGGCCGCATCACCCGCGAGGACGTCAACGCCTTCGTCAAGCAGGCGCTGGCGCGGCCGGCGTCCGCTGCGCCTGCAGGCGGCGGCAACGGCCTCAACCTGCTGCCCTGGCCCAAGGTCGATTTCGCCAAGTTTGGCGCAGTCGAATCCCAGCCGCTGTCGCGCATCAAGAAAATCTCCGGTGCCAACCTCGCCCGCAACTGGGCGATGATTCCGCACGTCACCCAGTTCGAGCAGGCCGACATCACCGAGATGGAGGCCTTCCGCAAGAAGATGGGCGAGGAGAACCCGAACCAGAAGATCACCCCGCTGGTGTTCCTGATCAAGGCGGCGGTGGCTTCGCTGAAGGCCTTCCCCAGCTTCAACGCCTCGCTGGATGAGAGCGGCGAGAACCTGGTGTTCAAGAAGTACTTCCACATCGGCATCGCGGTCGACACGCCCGATGGCCTGGTGGTGCCGGTGATCCGTGATGCCGATACCAAGGGCCTGTTCCAGCTTGCCGCCGAGCTGGGCGAGATCTCGAAGAAGGCGCGCGACAAGAAGCTCGGCCCGGCCGACATGTCCGGTGGCTGCTTCTCGATTTCGAGCCTGGGCGGCATCGGCGGCACCAGCTTCACGCCGATCATCAATGCGCCCGAGGTCGCCATTCTCGGCGTCTCCAAGAGCGAGATGCGTCCGGTCTGGAACGGCCGTGAGTTCGAGCCGCGGCTGATGCTACCGCTGTCCTTGTCCTATGATCACCGCGTAATCGACGGTGCTGAGGCTGCGCGCTTCGCAAGCTTCTTTGCCAAGCAGTTGGCCGACCTGCGCCGCCTGCTGCTCTAGGCCTTCACCCGGAGCTACATGCTCGCCGAAGGGCCCGCGTCCTCCCTGTGAGGGCGCGGGCCCTTCGCGTATTGGCGAAGAGCCTACCCGTCCAGGCTGTCATCGCGCATGCGAAGCGTGATTTCGCAAAGCGATTTGCTAAAACCATGACGAAAGGCATACTCGCGCCGTCGCCACGCGGACCTCCGTGATCGGACCTGCCGGCGACAGGCTGCGGCGGAACGAAGCCTTCGCCGCGGCGTGATTCCGAGCGCGTGAGTGATGCAATGGCTGCAAGGCCCGGAACAGGGCAGGGGATCGAAGCCGGGGGGCTTCGATCACCACAGGGGCCGGAGCACGCGGGCGTCGCCGGGGGGGCTTCACTCACTCAAGATGCGGGGACTCGACCGATGGAAAAGATGATTCGACAGGGGCTGCGCGCCCACCGTCTGGCAGGCGCGCTGCGTTTGGCCTTGATGGGCGGACTGGTGGCGGGTACGGGCCTGGTGCCCTGGACATCCGTGGCAGCGCAGGACACCGCGCCCAACCCGGAGGAAGCGAAGTCGCTCGATGTGATTTCGGTGCTGGGCTCGCGCAAGCAGCCGCGCACCGAGGCCGGTTCGCCGGTGCCGATCGACATCATCAGCGGCGAGGAATTCCACAACCAGGGCCTGACCGACGTGCTCGATCAGATCCGTACCGTGGTGCCCTCTCTCAACGTCAACATCCAGCCCATCAGCGACGCCGCCACCCTGGTGCGCCCGGCCAACCTGCGCGGCCTGCCGCCGGACAGCACCCTGGTGCTGGTGAACGGCAAGCGCCGGCATCGCTCGGCGGTGATCACCTTCCTCGGCAGCGGCCTCTCGGATGGCTCGCAAGGTCCGGATATCTCGGTCTTCCCCTCGATCGCGCTGTCGCAGGTCGAAGTGCTGCGCGATGGCGCGGCGGCGCAGTACGGTTCGGACGCGATCGCTGGTGTCATCAACTTCAACCTGCGCTCGGAGCGCGAAGGCGGCTCGCTCGAAGTGATGAGCGGCCAGCACTACGAGGGCGACGGCACCACCGCCCAGATCGCCGGCAACGTCGGCCTGCCGTTCTCGCCGCAGGGCTTCGCCAACCTGAGCTTCGAGTACCGCGAGGCTGACGCCACCGATCGCAGCGTGCAGCGCGGTGATGCTGCGGAAGTGGCGGCCAGCGGCAACACCTTCGTGCCGAATCCGGCGCAGATCTGGGGCAGCCCAGAGGTCAAGCGCGACTTCAAGCTGATCGCCAATCTGGGTCTGGAGCTGAACGATGACCTCGACTGGTACCTGTTCGGCAACGCCGCCTCGCGCGACATCGACGGCGGCTTCTATTACCGCAACCCGGTCTCGCGTGCGGGCGTGTTCTCGGGCGACGGCGGCGAAACCCTGCTGATCGGTGATCTCACCGGCGCGGGCTGCCCGAGCATCGCGCTGCGCGACGCCGCGGGTGCGCTGCGGCCCTTCGGCGCGGTCAATTCGCAGGTCGGCGCGCTGCCCGCGAACTGCTACACCTTCTTCCGCGACTTTCCCGGTGGCTTCACTCCGCGCTTCGGCGGCGTGGTGCGCGATGCCGGGCTGGTCAGCGGCGTGCGCGGCACCACCGAAGGCGGCCTGCGTTGGGATGCGAGCGCCTCGCAGGGCCGCAGCGAAGTCGATTTCTACATCTACAACACCGTCAATGCGTCGATGGGGCCGAACCAGCCGGACGGCTACCGCTTCAATCCCGGCGCCTATGAGCAGACCGAGACCAACTTCAACCTCGATCTGGTCAAAGTGTTCGACACCTCGTGGACGCAGTACGGCCTCAGCGTCGCTGGCGGTCTGGAGTGGCGCGAAGAGAAGTTCGAAGCCTTCAACGGTGACCAGGCCAGCTTCGAGATCGGGCCGCTGGCCTCGCAGGGTTTCCTGATCGGCTCGAATGGCTTTCCCGGTTTCAGCCCGCGTGACGCCGGCAGCTGGAGCCGCAGCAACTACGCGGCCTATGTCGACCTGGAAGGGGATCTGACCGAACGTCTGCTGTTGGCTGCCGCACTGCGCTTCGAAGACTTCGAAGACTTCGGCACCACCACCAACTGGAAGCTCACCAGTCGTTTCCAGGCGACCGATGCCCTGGCCCTGCGCGGTGCCGTCAGCACGGGATTCCGCGCTCCGACGCCGGGCCAGAGCAATGTGCGTGCAGTCACCACCCAGTTCATCGGCGGCGAGCTGCGCGACACCGCCACTCTGCCGCCGACCAACCCGATCGCCCAGCGCTTTGGCGGCAAGCCGCTGACGCCGGAGGATTCGTTCAACCTCAGCTTCGGCGGCGTCTGGCGCAGCGATGCCTGGCTGTTCACGGTCGACTATTACCGGATCGACGTCGAAGACCGTATTGCCCAGAGCCAGAACTTCACGCTGAGTGCAGCGGATCGCGCGGCGTTGGTGGCGCAGGGCGTGCAGGAGGCAATCAGCCTCGACAGCGTGCGCTTCTTCATCAACGACTTCGACACCAAGACTGACGGCCTGGATCTGGTGAGCAGTTATGAGAGCGATCACTTTGGAGGCGAGACCACCTATTCGCTGGCGATGAACTGGAACCGCACCGAGGTGACCGACTTCTCGCCGAACATCATCGGCGAGGCCCGCGTGCAGATTCTCGAAGACGCACTGCCGCGCACCAAGGGCAGCTTCAGCATCAACCACCAGCGCGAGCGTTGGCACGCGATGACCCGATTGAACTACTACGGTTCGTTCTACGAGGACCACGTCGACAGTGGCTGCGTGGTGGGGCCGGACTGTCTGCCGATCTATGGCGATGCCGCGCTGATCGTCGACGCCGAAGTCGGCTACAAGTTCGGCAACGGCATGTTCGTCAACGTCGGTGCACAGAACCTGTTCGACAAGGAGCCCGATCTGAACCCCTATGGCGAAGACGTGGTCGGCGCGAAGTTCCCGCCGCTGACGCCTTACGGTTTCAACGGTGGGTTCTACTACGTGCGTCTGGGCTGGAAGTTCTAGAGCCTAATCGCGGTGCGTGGATCGCATTGGCGGAGCGGGTTGTTTTGGCAGGGCGGGTGGCTCTGGCAGGGCCGCCCGCTCTGATAGGGCGGATTGCTCTGGTAGGGCGGGTCTTGACCCGCCGCAAGGCGCGCGGTGTTGGGGCGGCGG
>CAZPHV010000007.1:113613-130600 GCA_964586455.1 uncultured Aquimonas sp. | reverse complement strand
GCTCTGGTAGGGCGGGTCTTGACCCGCCGCAAGGCGCGCGGTGTTGGGGCGGCGGATCAAGATCCGCCCTACGTGGATCGCGTGCCGCGTCGAGGCTAAGGGCTCGGGTAGGGCGGGTCTTGACCCGCCGCAAGGCGCGCGGTGTTGGGGCGGCGGATCAAGATCCGCCCTACGTGGATCGCGTGCCGCGTCGAGGCTAAGGGCTCGGGTAGGGCGGGTCTTGACCCGCCGCGCGCGCTGCGTGGCACTGCGATGGGCCGGGTATCGACGCGGCGGCTTCCCGCCGTCGCGTCGTGCTGGCAGCATGCGGCGGCATGAACAATCCCGCCGCCTTGCCTGAGCCCGTCCTGCGCCTCGCCAATGAGGCAGCCCACTTCCAGGGCATCCTGGCCCTGCAGCAACGCAATCTGCGTCACGGCTTGAGCGAAGCGCAGCAAGCCCAGGACGGCTTCGTCTATGTCGAGCACGACGAGGCGCTTCTGCGACAGATGGCAGAACGGTCGCCGCAGGCGATCGCGCTCGCCGACGGCCGCGTGGTCGGTTACAGCCTGTCGATGCGGCCGGACATGGCCGAATGGCTGCCCGCGCTGCGTCCGATGTTTCAGCAGTTCGAGCGCATGCACTGGCGTGAGCGTTCACTTGGTGAGTGCCGCTACGTGGTGGGCGGTCAGGTTTGTGTCGACCCGAGCTACCGCGGTCGCGGCCTGATCGGTGCCCTGTACGCCTGCATTCGCGACTCGCTCGGTGCCGAAGTCGAGCTGTGCCTGACCGAAATCGCACTGCGCAACGAGATCTCGCGGCGCGCGCATGCGCGCATCGGCTTCGTCGAAGTCGGCCGCTACTCCGATGAACACGAGGACTGGTCAGTAGTGGCCTGGCCCTGGTGGGACGCCCGCTGAGTGCGTCTGTTTGCTTCGACGCGCGTACCCGTCGCGCTGCTCGCGCTCGGCCTCGCGTGGATGACGGCCTGCGCGCCTCCGCCACCGCCGGCTCCGCAACCCCGCCTCACTCACGAGGCCTACGTCTGGCAGCGCAGCTGGACGCCGGCGGTCGGCGTAGCCGTGCGCGAGGGCACGGCCGAGTTCGCGGCCCTGCGCGTGCTCGTGCTGCAGCAGATCGGTGAGCAACGCATCGCGGTCATACCCGATCTTGAGGCTCTGCGCGAACGGGGCCTGCCTTTGCGCGCGGTATTGCGCATCGAGGGCAGCCGGCCGCGCGCGGACGCAGTCGCGCTGGCTTCGGCGATGGCCCTGATCGTGGAGCACTGGCGCGCGCAAGGCCTGCGCGTCGACGGCGTGGAAGTCGACCACGACTGCGCCAGTGCCGCGCTCGCTGACTACGCCGACTGGCTGCGCGTATTCCGCTCCGGACTGCCGCGTGATCTCGTGCTCTCGATCACCGCATTGCCCAGTTGGCTGGAGGCGCCCGCAGGTCTGGCCGCGCTGCGCGATGCGGCCGACGAGACCGTGTTGCAGGTGCATGCGGTCGAGGCCTGGCGCAGTGCGCTGGTCGATGTCGATTCCAGCCTGCGCTGGGCGCGCGCCTGGCAGACGCAGGCGCCCCGGCCCTTTCGCGTTGCCTTGCCTGCCTACGGGTTGCGGGTGCAGCTCGGCCGCGATGGACGCCCCGCCGCGGTTGACGCCGAGGGCGCGATCGACCGCAGCGGGCAGGCTGCCCAAGAGCGCCGTGCCGATCCCGTCGAAGTCGCCGCCATCGTCCGTGCACTGCGGGCCGAACCTCTGCCGCAGCTCAAAGGGCTGCTCTGGTTCCGACTGCCGGTCGCAGGCGATCGCCGCAGCTGGGCGCCGGCAACGCTCTCAGCCGCGATGCGCGGCGAAGCGCCCGAGGCACGCATCGAACTGCAGGCCGTGGCGCGCGGCGGTGGCCTGCATGACCTCGTGCTGCAGAACGTCGGCAGTACCGATGCACAGGCGCAGGCTCGAATCGTTCTGCCCGCGCACTGCGGCCTGGTCGAGGGTGTAGGCGCCTACCGCAGCGCGACTGATCAATCTGGCCTGCAGGCGGCACAGCCGGTCTGGCTGGCGCCTGGGGCGAGTCTGGCGCTCGGCTTTGCCCGCTGCGCCGAGTCGCTTCCGGCGGTCTGGACGCCCTGAGAGCTTCCCAGCCCCGCGTTTCGGTGCGGGTGTTCTTGAAGAGACCGGCTCACCGCGGAGTGCTTCGCGTGACGCCTGGGACTCTGCGTGGCCGTGCAGAGGCTTCTCCTGGCTTGGTGCGCCAACAGGCGCACCGCACTTCACGGCGCTTGGTGCGCCATAGGCGCACCCAATTCCGGAGAGGTTTCTCTTGGCTTGGTGCGCCACAGGCGCACCTACTCCACAGCTGTTCGTGCGCCACAGGCACCCCAAGGCTCACTGCTCGATGCATCGCTGAAACGCGGTGTGCGGGCGATGCGTTCGCCGGGACTGGTGCAGGACCTTGCGTGCCCTTGTAGGGTGCGCGTGTCGCGCACCGGCGATGGCGAAAGACGCATTGCCAGGCCCTGAGCCCCACCCGCTCGACGCGATTTCAGGCACACGAACACGCGACGAGCCTCAGTTGCGTACGTTTCTGTCGATTGAGGGCGACCCCCGCCACCCACCGATCCAGGTAGGGCGGATCTCGATCCGCCGCACACACCCGCCGCGGTTCTTGCCCTGACACGGTGTCCGTGCCTGGCAGCCGCGCCGCTGCCCGCGAATTGCCCTATCGCTGACGTAAGGTGCGCGCTGCGCCACCTTCGCCTGCAACCCACGCCGAGCCCGATCGACCATGTCCCGTCGCACACACCCGATTCGCCTGCTGTGCCTGAGCCTCGCCCTGCTCGCCAGCCCCGCACTCGCCTGCGGGCCCGACTTCCCGATCACCCTGCTGGATCAGCGCCAGCGCACGCTCAGTGACTTGCCCGCGGGCAGCTTCGAGTACGAGGTCACTCGACTGGTCGACATGTCCGCGTTTCGCTTCAAACCGGTCGAGGAGCGCTGGTACAGCGAGCCGCAGGGCCTGCGCCCGGCTGAGGCGGAAGGCCTCGATGAGGGCCAGCAGCGCCAGGTCGAGCGTCTGCGCGGTCTGGCCAGCGCAGACGAAGTGCTGGCGCGCGCCGGCACGCTGCCGCCCGCGGTCCTCCACTACACCGCCGGAGCGGTGGCCTGGCACACGGGTGAGCCCGACATCGCCATCACCCAGTTCGAAGCCGTGCGCGCACTGCCCTTGGAGCAGCGCGGCAACCACGGCCCGATGGCGGCCTACATGCTCGGCAAGCTGTATCGCGGCGAAGAGTCACGCGCGATGTACGCCGAGCTGCGCGCCGAAGTGCAGGCCGGAGCGCCCGACCCGCTGGGCCTTGCAGTGGCCAGCTTTGGCGAGGAGGCCCGCGATCTGCTGGAGGCGGGCGAGTATGCGCGCGCCGTCGAGCTGTACGCGCAGCAGGCGGCGCTGGGCTCAAGCTCGGGCCGCATGTCCCTGCTGTTCGTCGCCCGCAGGCTGGCGCCGAACGCCGAAGCCCGCACCCAGTTGCTCACCACTGAGAGCGGACGTGGCTTGCTGCTGGCCTATCTGTTCGCGCGCAGCTTCGAACTGCCGCCGACCCTGCCGGCGCCGGGTGAGCCGGTGCAGATCTACGACCCCTGGGACGGCCCCTACGGCAGCCCGGACAGCGCCAGCGTGCTGGCCGTGTTCGCCGAGCTGGAGCGCGCCCTGTCCGCCGAGGATCCCGCCCGCGAACGGCTCGCTTCGATCGCCTACCGCGCGGGGCGCTACGACCAGGCCGAGCGCGCGCTGCGCGATGCACAGGGCGGCATGGCGCACTGGCTGCGCGCCAAACTGGCCCTGCGTCGTGGCAACAGCGAAGCGGCAGCGGCGGCCTACGCACAGGCCATCCGCGCCGCGGGCGAGGGTGAGGTCTGGACTGCGCGGCCCGACGAAATCGACGTCTACCGGCCCTCCGAAGCCCCTGTCGACACGCGCTGCCGCATCCAGGCCGAAGCCGGCATCGTCGCGCTTTCGAGGAACGACTATCTGCAGGCCATGGACCTGTTCTACGCGGCATCGGCGCGCTACTGGACCGACGCCGCGTATCTCGCCGAGCGCGTGCTGACGGTCGACGAGCTGCAGGGTTTCGTGCAGCGCGTGGCGCCCGAACCGCAGCGGGTGCAGAACGACGAGTGGGTGTTCGGCACCCGCCACCACGCCGCCGCGCTGCGTGGGCTGCTGGCGCGCCGCATGCTGCGCGAAGATCGCGGCGGCGAGGCGCTTTCTTACTTCGATGATGCCGACCTGAAGGTGCAGGCGCAGCGCTACATCGAAGCGCGCGAGGCCATGCAGCGCGGCGATCGCGTGGCGCGCGCGCGCGCCGGTTTCGCCGCGGCCGAGCTGGCGCGCTGGCAGGGCATGGAGCTGCTCGGCACCCAGCTGGGGCCGGACTTTGCAGAGTATGGCGGCATGTTTTCGCCCGGCGGGCGCTGGATCGAAGTGGAGGTGCCCGGCAGTGCCGAGACCGAATGGCGACGCGTGCCGGCGCAGCCGGACCCGCTCGCGCTTGCGGAGGAGCGCGAGCGCGTCGAGCGCAGCACGCCTGTGCCCGCGCATCGCTTCCACTACCGCGGCCTGGCTGCCAACCTGGCGGAAACGGCTGCCGCACAGCTGCCGCCGCGCTCGCAGGCCTATGCCGCGCTGATGTGCCAGGCCACCCGCTATGTGCTCAACACCGAGTACGAGCGCGGCCAGCAGCTGTACCGGCGCTACCTGCGCGAAGGGCCCTATGTGCCCTGGGGCGCGCGCTTCGGACAGGAGTGTCCGGCGCCGGATTTCGACAAGGTGGATGCCGAGCTGCGCGCGGCGAAGATCGCCGAGATGAAGCGTGTTGCCACCTGGACGCTGCCGCCGCTGCTGCTGCTCGCGATCGCCGGGCTGTGGTGGCGCCGGCGCGGGCCAGCCGCTTGAGGGATTGGGTCGCGGCGCGCGCCGTGGCTCTCGGGCGTGATGCGGGGCGTTCGATGTGGAAGCGACGTGCGTTCGCCTGGGCTTCGCTCTGGGTAATGCGTCTTTCGCCCGCGTAGGTGCGCGACACGCGCACCCTACGACCACGAATGACGCCACGCCCCAGAACAGAGACCATGCCGTCGTTCGCATGCGGTGCGCCTGCGGCGCGCCAGATCGACCGCACGCACCCGATCGTGCGCGACACGCGCACCCTACGACCCCGAGAGACGCGAAGCGCCCGACCAGGCGCAGGCCTGTGTTCGAATAGGGTGCGCCTGTGGCGCACCAGGCCGGCAGAAGTCCAGTGCGCCTGTGGCGCAGGGCTAGAAGCGCAGGTGCGGCAGCAGGCCCAGCACGCCGATCACGATCAGGTAGATCGCCACGATCAGGGCCAGCAGCTTGGGCCGGATCAGGATCAGGATGCCGGCGAGCAGGGTCAGCAGCGGCTGCAGGATGGCCATGTTCATCGAGGGCGCCTCGTGGTGGTGGGAAGGATCAGCTGCGCAGGCCGACGCCGCGCTTCAGCAGGGTGAGGCCCAACCAGGTCAGGGCGACGGTGAAGCCCAGCATGACGGCGAAGCTCAAGGCCAGGTCGACGCCGCTGGAGCCCAGCAGCCCATGGCGGAAGGCGCTGACCATGTAGACGATGGGGTTGGCCAGGGTCAGCGTCTGCGCCCAGCCCGGCAGGGCTTCGACCGCGTAGAACACGCCGCCGAGGTAGGTCAGCGGGGTCAGCACGAAGGTCGGGATGATCGCGATGTCGTCGAACTTCTTCGCATAGACCGCGTTGACGAAGCCGGCCAGCGAGAACACCACCGCCGCCAGCAGCACGCTGGCGAGCGTCACCAGCGGGTGCGGGATCGAGACCTTGGTGAAGAACATCGCAATCACCAGCACGATCGCGCCAACCAGCAGGCCGCGCAGCACGCCGCCCAGCACATAGCCCAGCAGGATCACCCAGTTCGGCATCGGGCTGACCAGCAGCTCCTCGACGTGGCGGCCGAACTTCGCGCCGAAGAAGCTCGACGAGATGTTGCCGTAGGCGTTCTGGATCACGCTCATCATCACCAGGCCCGGGACGATGAAATCCATGTAGCTGTGCCCGCCCATCTCGCCGATGCGGCGGCCGATCAGGCTGCCGAAGATCAGGAAATAGAGCGTCATGGTGATCGCCGGCGGCACCAGGGTCTGGCCCCAGATGCGCAGGATGCGGTGCACCTCGCGGCGGACGATGGTGTAGAGCGCGGTCAGGTTGGCCTGGGCGGTGGTCGGCGCGGACATCACGCGGCCTCCTGGCCGGTCAGGCGCACGAAGAGTTCTTCCAGACGGTTGGCGCGGTTGCGCATGCTGCGCACCTGGATGCCGGCCTCGCTGAGCGCGGCAAAGATCGCGTTGAGATTGGCCGCGCGCGGCGTCTCCAGCTCCAGCGTGTGGTCATCGCTGCGATCGATTCTGATGCCGGCCAGCTCAGGCAAGGCGCCGCGGTAGGGCTCGGCCAGATCGAGCACGAAGCCCTCGACGTCGAGCTTGGCCAGCAGCGCCTTCATGCTGCTGTGCTCGACAATGCGGCCGCGGTCGATGATCGCGATGTTGCGGCAGAGGTTCTCGGCCTCTTCGAGGTAGTGCGTGGTCAGGATGACCGTGGTGCCGCGGGCGTTGACCTCTTTCAGCGTCTTCCACATGCCGCGGCGGATCTCGATGTCGACGCCGGCGGTGGGCTCGTCGAGGATCAGCAGACGCGGCCGGGTGATCATCGCGCGGGCGATCATCAGCCGGCGCTTCATGCCGCCCGACAGCGTCCGCGACATCACGTGTGCCTTCTCCCACAGCTGGGCGGCGCGCAGCTCGGCCTCGGCGCGCTCGGCGGCTTCGGCGCGCGGCACGCCGTAGAAGCCCGCGTAGTTCACGCAGATGTCGAAGGGCTTCTCGAACATGTTGAAGTTGATCTCCTGCGGCACCAGGCCGACCTGGCGCATCGCCTCGCTGCGATGCTTGACCAGATCGATGCCGCAGATCCGCACCTCACCGGCGCTGGCGTTGACCAGCGAGCTGACGATGCCGATCAGGGTCGACTTGCCGGCGCCGTTCGGCCCCAGCAGGGCGAAGAAATCGCCTTCGGTGACGGCCAGCGAGATGCCCTTCAGGGCTTCAACGCCATTCGAGTAGGTCTTGCGCAGATCGCGCACTTCCAGCGCTGCGGGCGCGCTCATTCGACAACGGCCTTTGGGAGCCGGGCGGCTCTCGGGACGAAAGGGGAGAAATCCGTGCAGGCCCTTCGGCAAGCTGCGAACTGGGCGCTCACGGGCGGCGGCTACTATACACCCCCGCTTGAACCGCCCTGAGAGGCCCAAACCGCCATGATCGCGCCCCCGCCCACCGTGCCGCTGCGGCTTGTCGACAGCCGCTGGCTGACCCCGAGCGTGCGGCATTTCGTGTTCGAACGCAGCGACGGCGCGGCCATCGCCTTCCTGCCCGGACAGTTCGTGCGCGTGCGGGTCAGCGCGGGCGACGCGCCCGAGTTCCGCAGCTATTCGATCGCCAACCCGAACGACCCCGGTCGCAGCGATGCGCAGCGGATCGAGCTGGTGGTCAGCCTGGTCGAGGGCGGTGTCGGCAGTGCCTTTATGCGCGCCCTGCAGCACGGCGACGAGATCCACGCCACCGCGCCCAACGGCCGCTTCTGCCTGCTGCCGGACGACGAGGTAAAGCGCTACGTGCTGCTCGGCACCGGCACCGGCGTGGCGCCCTACCGCGGCATGCTGCCGCAGCTGGAAGCACTGGCCGCGCGGGGCGTGCAGACCCTGCTGTTGCTGGGCAACCGCACGCCGGCCGAACAGCTCTATGCCGACGAGTTCCGCGCGGCGGCAGCGCACATCCCCGGCTTCACCCTGCGCTTCTGCCACTCGCGCGGCCTCCCCGAAGCGCCGACCGAGCAGGACGTACACGCCTATGTGCAGGATGCGCTGCAGGCGTTTGCGATCGACCCCGAGGGCGACATCGCCTACCTCTGCGGCAATCCGCACATGGTCGATGCCGGCTTCGAGCGCCTGAAGGCCGCCGGCCTGCACCTGCGCCGGATCCGTCGCGAGAAGTACCAGACGCCGCGCCTGCCCGGCGCTGTCACACCGGCGGCCAAGGCCGGTCAGTAGCCGCACGCCGCGGGCCCTGGCGCCGCGGAAAGGGAGAATCCATGCATCGTGTCCTGATCACCTTCGCCGCCGCGGGCGGCCTCGCGCTGAGCGCACCGGCCGACGCCCAGCGTCGCCTCGGCAGCCTCGAGTTCGAGCCCTGCACCCTGACCGCACCGCTGTCGGTACTCAACGTCGCCGCCCAGTGCACACGCTTCGAAGTGCCGGAGAACCCCGCTGAGCCCAACGGCCGTCGGATCGAACTGGCGGTCGCCTGGGTGCCAACCGAGAACAGCGCCGGCGCCGACGATCCCCTGTTCATGATCGCCGGCGGCCCGGGCCAGTCCGCGCTTGAGAGCTACCCCGGCCTACACGGCGCTTTCCGCGAGATCCGCAAGAACCGCCACGTGATCCTGGTCGACCAGCGCGGCACCGGCGGTTCCAACAAGCTGACATGCACGACCCAGAGCGGCGAAGCCGGCGTGATCGACGACATGGCCGAGGACGATCCCGCCGCTTGGCGCGCCTTCGCCGAGCGCTGTCGCGACGAGCTCGCGCCGAAGGCCGACTTGAGTCAGTACACCACCACCGACGCGATCGCCGACCTTGATGCCGTGCGCGCGGCGATCGGTGTGCAGCAGATCAATCTGCTCGGCGTCAGCTACGGCACCCGCGTCGCCCAGCAGTACATGCGTCGTTACCCGCAGCACACCCGCAGCGTGGTGCTGGACTCGGTCGTGCCGAACACGCTGGTGCTCGGTTCCGAACACGCCCGCAACCTGGAAGACGCGCTCGATCTGCACTTCGCCCAGTGCCAGGCCGTGCCGGCCTGCGCCGAGCGCTTCGGCAGCCCGCGCGAGGATCTGAATGCACTGCTGGCCGAGCTGCGCGTCGCGCCGCGCCCCGTGAACTGGCGCGATTCGATCAGCGGCGAGGAAAAGCAGGGCGAGCTGACCACCGGTCATGTCAGCGCCGTGGCGCGCATGTACTCCTATGCGCCGGCGCTGGCGGCGATGCTGCCGCTGTCGCTGCATGAGGCGGCGCAGGGCCGCGCCAGCGCGCTGATGGCGCAGGCCGAAATGATCACCGGTTCACTGTCGGAACAGATCACCCACGGCATGCAGCTGTCGGTCATGTGCAGCGAGGACGTGGACAAGATGCGGCCGGATCCACTGGATGCGACCCGCACCCTCGGTGATCTGATCACCCGTGTCAGCCAGGAGCAGTGCGCGGTGTGGCCGCGTGGCGAGGTACCGGAGGACTTCAACGACCCGGTGAAGTCGGACATCCCGACCCTGCTGCTGTCAGGCGAGTTCGACCCGGTCACTCCGCCCCGCTACGGCGATGCGGTGGCCGAGCACCTGTCGAACGCGCGCCATCTGCTGCTGCGCGGGCAGGGCCACAGCGTGTCCGGGGTCGGCTGCATGCCGCGCATCCTCGGCGAGTTCATCGACAAGACCGCACCCAGGGACCTCGACGCCGAGTGCCTGGAGACCCTGAAGCCCAATCCGCCGTTTGCCGGCTACCACGGCTGGGAGCCCTGAGATGCTGATCTGCGAAAACCTGAGCAAGCACTTCAAGACCAAGACCGGTCTGGTCAAGGCCGTGGACGGCGTCAGCTTCCGCGCCGAAGACGGCCAGATCACCGGCCTGCTGGGCCCGAATGGCGCTGGCAAGACCACCACCCTGCGCATGCTCTACACCCTGATGCGCCCGGACACCGGCACGGTCAGCGTCGACGGCGTCGATATCTTCAAGAACGCCGAAGCCGCACGTCGTCGCCTGGGCGTGTTGCCTGATGCACGCGGTGTCTACAAGCGCCTGACCGCACGCGAGAACATCGCCTACTTCGGTCGCCTGCACGGCATGGATGACGCGCTCATCGCCGAACGTACCGCGCGGCTGGCCAAGGCGCTGGTGATGGACGAAATCCTCGACCGCCAAGCCGAAGGCTTCTCGCAGGGCCAGCGCACCAAGACCGCGATCGCACGCGCCCTGGTGCACGACCCCGGCAACGTCATCCTCGACGAGCCGACCAATGGGCTGGATGTCATGACCACCCGCGGCCTGCGCCACTTTCTGCAGCAGCTGAAAAGCGAAGGCCGCTGCGTGGTGTTCTCCAGCCACATCATGCAGGAGGTCGCCGCCCTGTGTGACCGCATCGTCATCATCGCCAAGGGCCGCGTGGTCGCCCAGGGCACGCCCGACGAGCTGCGTGCTTTGACCGGCGAGACCAATCTCGAAGAAGCGTTCGTCAAGGCCATCGGCTCGGAAGAAGGACTGTTCGCATGAAAGCCACCTGGACCGTTCTGAAGAAGGAACTGCTGGACCTGTTCCGCGACCGCCGCACGGTGATGATCAGCCTGCTGATGGGGCCGCTGTTCGGCCCGGCGCTGATGGTCGGCCTGATCACCCTGATTGCCAGCAAGGAGATGGACCGCGCCGAGAAGCCGCTGAAGCTGCCGGTGATCGGCGCCGAGCACGCGCCCAACCTGGTCGACTGGCTGTCCACGATGAACGTGGAAATCGAGGCGGCCCCGGCCGACCCCGATGCGGCGATCCGCAACCAGGACAAGGAGGTGATCCTGCGCATCCCGGCCGAGTACGCCGAGGAATGGCGCAAGAGCCGGCCGGCGCCGATCGAGATCCTCTACGACTCGACCCGCCAGGACACCCGCACCCCGCTGCGCCGCGTCGAAGGACTGCTGGAGATCTACGACCGCCAGATGGGCGCCCTGCGCCTGGTCGCGCGCGGCATCAACCCGGCCGTCGGCACGCCGGTGCTGGTCCAGCACCGCGACCTGTCCACGCCCGAGAGCCGCGCCGGCATGCTGCTGGCCTTCCTGCCCTACATCCTGATCCTGAGCGGCTTCCTCGGCGGCGCCCAGCTGGCGATGGATGCCACCGCCGGCGAGCGCGAGCGGCAGTCGCTGGAGCCGCTGCTGGCCACGCCGTCCGCGCGCGGCGCGATCATGAGCGGCAAGCTCGGTGCGGCTGCGGCCTTCGCCCTGTTGACCGCCCTGCTGACCCTGCTGTCCTTCAAGGCCTTCTTCAGCTTCATCCCGGCCTCGATGCTCGGCTTCAAGATCGACATCAGCTGGCTGGCGATCGCCAAGCTCTTCCTGCTGATCATGCCGATCGCGGTGTTCGGCTCCTGCCTGGTGACCCTGCTGGCGGCCACCACCAAGAGCATGAAAGAGGCCCAGAGCTACATGGCCCTGCTGATGCTGCTGCCGATGCTGCCGACCCTGGTGCTGATGGTGTCGCCGGTGAAGAACCAGCTGTGGATGTCGGCGGTGCCGCTGCTGGCCCAGAACCAGCTGATCCTGAAGGTCGTACGCGGCGAACTGGTCAGTGGGGCCGAATGGGCGATCGCACTCGGTGCTGGTCTGCTGCTGGCCGGATTCGTCTGGCTGATCGCAGCCAAGCTGTATCACCGGGAGCAGCTGGCGATATCGGCTTAGAGCTGGGATTCGGGAATCGGGATTCGGGATTCGTTAGAGCGGGGCGCGGCGAGGTTTCTCGCCGCGCCCTGACATAGGGTGGGCCCTGGCCCACCATGGCCCGGCTCTCGAACGGATCACCCATCGCTTGATGCTGTGCTCCGGCCGGCGGGTGTTTGGTGTCACCGCGGTTTCCGGCTCTTGGTGGGCCAGGGCCCACCCTATGGAGCTCGTTGGGAATCGGGATTCGGGATTCGGGATTCATTGGAGCAACGCGCGGCGAGGTTTCTCGCCGCGCCCTGACATAGGGTGGGCCCTGGCCCACCATGGGCTCAACGCTCGCTTCGGTCTCGGCCCCTCCTGCTTCGATCCGACCACGCTCGGCCGTCATCCGATGGCCCGAGTTCGACAGGGCCCGAAATCGCGACAAGGCCAGATATCTGCCACCGCGGGCAGAACATCCGACGATCAGGGATCGGGGCACGCATGAATGCTACGGTGGGCCAGGGCCCACCCTATCAGGCTGCCGGACCTGCGTTTCGCGTTTCGCGATTCGAATTGGTGTTGGGATTGGGATTGGATTTGGTGCACTCGGGCAGCCGGAGCGCGGCGAGGGCGCTTTCGGTACTCATAGGGTGGGCCCTGGCCCACCATGGGCTGGACGCTCGCCCCGCACTCGCTTTTTCGATGTCGCTGCTCGTCGCTCGTGCCTGCGACACGATGTCGGCAAACACTTGCTTACCCTCGCCACCTGCACGTCCCGCATGGCACAGTGCGGCGGTTTCGGTCGAGTCGTCCTGCTATGTGCTCTTCGCTGTTCCCCGCTGAACGCCACCACGGGCTGCTCCCATGCGCCTGATCCGCAGCCCCCTGCGCGTGCTCACCATCCTGCGCGTGGCGCTGCGCTATCGCCTGGATGGCTTGCTGGAAGGCAGCCGACTGGCCGGACTGCTGCGCGTGCTGCGGCCTTTGGTGCCGGCGGCGCGTGGCGTGGCGAAGGAGCTCTCGCGCGGTGCGCGGCTGCGGCTGGCTCTGCAGGATCTGGGCCCCATCTTCGTCAAGTTTGGCCAGGTGCTGGCGACGCGGCGCGACCTGCTGCCGGCAGACATCGCCGACGAGCTGTGCCTGCTGCAGGATCAAGTGGCGCCGTTTCCGGGCGCACTCGCACGCGCGGCGATCGAGCGCGAGCTGGGCGGCCGTGTCGAGGATCATTACGCCCGCTTCGACGAAACCCCGCTGGCGTCCGCATCGATCGCGCAGGTGCATGCGGCTGAACTGCCCGACGGCCGGTCGGTGGTGATCAAGGTGCTGCGGCCGGGAATCGCTGCGACCATCGAAGCCGACATCAGCCTGCTGCGCACGTTTGCTTCGCTGTCCGAACGGTTCGGCCCCGACCCCGAACGTACGCGGCCGGCGGAGGTGGTGGACGAGATCGCGCGCTCGCTGCGCGACGAGCTCGACCTGCAGCGAGAAGGCGCGAACGCCTCGGTGCTGCGTCGGCACTTCGAGGGCTCGAAGGATCTCTACGTCCCGCAGGTGTTCTGGGACCACACCACCGAAGGCGTGCTGACCCTGGAGCGCGTGCACGGCGTGCGCAGCGATGACCTGGCTGCGATCGAAGCCGCCGGCATCGACCGCCGCGCGCTGGCCGCCAAGGGCGTGCAGCTGTTCTACACCCAGGTGTTCCGCGACAACTTCTTCCACGCCGATGCGCATGCGGGAAACATCTGGGTCGACACCGCGCGCGCGGAGTCGCCGCGCTTCATCGCGCTCGATTTCGGAATCATGGGTTCACTGCCCGAGATCGACCAGTACTACCTCGCGGAGAACTTCACCGCGATCTTCGAGCGCGACTACCGCCGCATCGCCCAGCTGCACCTCGATGCCGGCTGGATGCCCGGCTCGATCCGCATCGATGAACTCGAAGGCGCGGTGCGCACGGTCTGCGAGCCCTACTTCACCCGGCCGCTGTCCGAGATCGCGCTGGGCGAAGTGCTGCTGAAGCTGTTCAAGGTCGCGCACCGCTACCAGCTGACGATCCAGCCGCAGCTGATCCTGCTGCAGAAAACCTTGCTCAACATCGAGGGCCTTGGCCGCCTGCTCGACCCCAAGCTCGACATCTGGGCGGTGGCCAAGCCGGTGCTCGCGGACATCTTGCGCGAGAAGCGCAACCCGCAGGCGCTGCTCAAACGTGCGCGTGCGCGGATTCCACAGCTTCTCGCGGCGGCACCCGAGGTGGCCGAGCTGGCGCATGACTACCTGAAACAGGCGGCCAGCGGGCGCGCGGCGCTGCGGCTGCACTCGGATGACCTGAAGCGACTGGCGGATGCCGCCCAGGCGGGAAACCGGCAGACCGTGTTCGCGGTGATCGGCGTCGGCCTGATGCTGGTCAGCGTGGCCCTGCACACCTTGGAGTCTGCAGGCAGACCCTGGTTGGGTACACCGATCACGGTCTGGCTGGCAGGCGCGGGTGCGATGGCCGCGTTCATTGCCGCTTGGCCCCGCAAAGCCTGATTCACGGGCAGGTTTCGACACGCGTTTTCGCCTGCCTTCCGTCGGAGTATTCGCGAAGCCCTCGCCTGCGCTGGCACACTCATGGTCCCGCAGGCCCAAGTTCAAGGAGTTGCCGATGACTGTGCTGCGATGTGTTGCGATGTCGCTGCTGCTGCTGGCGGCCGTGCCGGCTCTCGCCTGGCAGGATGCCGCGCCGGCGACCTCCGCGCCCGCGAGCCCTGCACCTGCCGCGACTGAGATGCAGAACGCGCGCGCCGCAATCATCCGTGAGCGCATCGATGCACGCCGCCGCAATATGCGGCTCAACGCCAGCGGTGAAGTGCGGGTGCTGCGAGAGCCACTGTTCGACGGCTACGTGCTTGAGTTCGAGCACAGCCTGGTGTTCGAGGACGTGCGCGAGCAGGCCGGCTTCAAGGTGCGCGAGTACGAGCTCGCGTTGCGTCTGGTCGAGCCGCGCGTGGCCATGGCGCAGCTGATGCAGCGCCTGCTGGATGCGGGTTTCAAGGTCGAGGAGCCGATCGGTCCGCCGCAGGCCCGTGTGCTGCGCTTCTGGCGACAGGGCCGCTCGATGGAGGATGCGCGGTTCAGCGTGCACGTCGGCGAGCGCGCGCTGTCCGCCAACCCGGATCCGGTCGAGCGCGGCGCCACTGGCGTGCTGATCCTGCGCCTGTACGAGCGCATCTCGGAATGAGTTGACGCGTCCTCTACCCCTTCCATCTGCGGTCACAGGTGCGACAGCTTCGCGTCCTGCGCCCGCACCGGCAATCGGCTACGCGCCGCGCTGCCCCACGTCGAGCCCCGGCATCACGACCGCGCGGTCGACTTTCAACGAGGAATTGAGCCATGAATGACGCACGCAAGACCGTCGAGAACCTGTTCGGCGGCGGCCGCGCCCCGCGCGGCGGCAGCGGCAGCGGTAGCGGCGGTGCACCGCAGATGCCCAAGATCCCCGGTGGCCTGATCGCGCTGGGAGTCGGCGCGGTGATCGCGCTGTGGGGCGTCAGCAGCGTGTTCTACACGGTGCAGCCGGAAGAGCGCGGTGTGGTCAAACGCTTCGGTGAAGTGGTCAAGATCGCTGACCCTGGCCTGCACTTCAAACTGCCCTTCGGCGTTGACACCGTGCAGTTGGTCGCCACCGAACGCGTGCTGAAACAGGAGTTCGGCTTCCGCACCGAGTCCACCGAGTCCGGTAGAGCCACCCAGTACAGCGGCCAGGAGTATCCGGACGAGTCGCTGATGCTCTCCGGTGACCTCAACATCATCGACGTGTCCTGGGTGGTTCAGTACCGCATCTCCGACCCGATGAAGTTCATCTATTCGATGCGCGAACCCACCCGCACCCTGCGTGACCTGAGCGAGTCGGTGATGCGGCGTGCGGTCGGCAACCGGCTTGGCAGCGAAGTGCTGACCACCGCCCGCGTGGAGATCAGCAACCTGGTGCGCGATGAAGTGCAGCAGGCGATGGAGCGCTACGAGACCGGCATCCACATCGTCACCGTCGAGCTGCAGGACGTGGTGCCACCGCGCGCCGTGCAGCCGGCTTTCAACGAGGTCAATGAAGCTCGCCAGGAGCGCGAGCGCATGATCAACGAGGCGCAGAAGCAGGCCAACCAGCAGCTGCCGCTGGCGCGTGGCCAGGCCAATCGAGCGATTGCAGAGTCTGAAGGTTACGCCACAGAACGTGTGAACCAGGCGCTGGGTGAGACCGCGCGCTTCTCGGCGATTCTCGCCGAATACCGCAGCGCGCCCGAGGTCACCCGCACCCGCATGTACCTGGAAACCCTCAACGAAGTGCTGCCCAACATCGGCAGCGTGGTGGTGCAGCAGAAGGGCCAGATGTCGCCCCTGCCGCTGATCAACCTGCGTGACGCCCAGCCCCAGCCCGCCGCTACCGGAGATCGTCGATGAAAAGCCCCCTCATCATTGGCGCCGTTGCCCTGCTTGGCCTGATCGTGCTGCGCGACGCCACCTTCGTGATCGACCAGGCCGAACAGGCGATCATCGTGCAGTTCGGCGAGCCCATCGGTGAGCCGATCAACGAGCCCGGCCTGCATTTCAAGACGCCCTTCGTGCAGGAAGTTCGGCGCTTCGACAAGCGCCTGCTGGTCTGGGACGGTGACGTCAGCCAGATCCCCACACTCGGCCGCGAGTTCGTCATCGT
The DNA here is from genome assembly GCA_964586455.1 of uncultured Aquimonas sp. Taxonomy (GTDB): domain Bacteria; phylum Pseudomonadota; class Gammaproteobacteria; order Xanthomonadales; family Xanthomonadaceae; genus Aquimonas. The sequence goes on along the minus strand of CAZPHV010000007.1, from coordinate 114,377 downwards.
CGACACCACCGCGCGCTGGCGCATTGCCGACCCGCTGCAGTTCCTGCGCTCGGTGCGCGATGAGTCCGGCGCGCGCACCCGGCTGGACGACATCATCGACTCGGTGGCGCGCGACATCGTCTCCGGCACCGATCTTGAGGAAATCGTGCGCTCGCGCGACTGGCAGGTCGACCTGAAGGAAGTCGAAGACGAAGCCGTGCTGCGCGGCGACGTCGACCTCGACAAGCCCAAGAAGGGCCGCGAGCGACTTGAGCAGGAAATGCTGGCGGCGGCCTCGCGGCTGATGCCCGAGCTCGGCATCGAGCTGGTCGACGTGCGCATCAAGCGCATCAACTACATCGAGAGTGTGCGCCGCCAGGTCGAGACGCGGATGGTGTCGGAGCGCCAGTCGATCGCCGAGCGTTTCCGCTCGGAAGGCCAGGGCAAGAGCCAGGAGATCCTCGGCGACATGGAGCGGCAGCTGCGAACCATCCGTTCGGAAGCCGAACGTCAGGCCGCCGAGATCCGCGGTCGCGCCGACGCCGAAGCCACCCGCATCTACGGCGAGGCCTACGGCGCCGACCCCGAGTTCTATGCCTTCTTCCGCACGCTGGAGAGCTACCGCAATCTGGGCGAAAACTCGACCTTGATGCTGGATTCGGAATCCGATTTCTTCCGGTATCTGCAGTCGACCCGCAGGCGCTAGCGCCTGCAGGTCGACGGGATTCGCGATTCGGGATTCGGGATTCGGGATTCGGGATTCGGGATTCGGGATTCGGGATTCG
>CAZPHV010000007.1:67571-113513 GCA_964586455.1 uncultured Aquimonas sp. | reverse complement strand
GATTCGGGATTCGGGATTCGGGATTCGGGATTCGGGATTCGGGATTCGGGATTCGGGATTCGTAAGGGCTGGGCGCGGCGAGAAACCTCGCCGCGCCCATAGGGTGGGCCCTGGCCCACCACGGCCTCCGCGCTCGCCCCGGTCCGACCGCCTGCACTCGAAGCGTTGAATCGACGATTGTCGACATCGGATAGAGAAGCTTATGGTGGGCCAGGGCCCACCCTATGGAAGGCTCCGCGCGTGCACCGGTCCGACCGCCTCCACTGCAAGCGCTGAGTCGACGATTGTCGAAATCGGGTAGCGAAGCTTTTGGTGGGCCGGGGCTCACCCCATGCGAGCCGCACGCTCTGGAGGCGTGCGACATCCTGTCATGGTGAATCCTGGCGCTCGCGCACAGCGCTCGGGTCCTCCTCGCTCCCCAATCTCGCCTCCCATGTACATCCCCACCGCCTTCCAGCTCGATACGCCCGCCGCACTCGCCCTGCTCGACGCGCACCCGCTGGCGACTTTGGTGTGCAGCGATGCTGAGGGCAGCGAGGTCAACCTGCTGCCGCTGCTGCGCGACGGGCAGGCGACCCTGATCGGCCACATTGCCCGCGCCAATCCGCTATGGCAGCGCTTTGCTGAGGGCACCCGCGTGGTGACAGTGTTTCGTGGCGCGCAGGGCTATGTGCACCCCGGCTGGTATCCCGCCAAGCGTGAGCACGGCAAGGTCGTTCCGACCTGGAACTACGAAGCGGTCGTGGTGCACGGCCGCATCCACTGGCAACACGATGCCGAAACCCTGCGGTCGCGGGTCGAGGCGCTGACCCGACACATGGAAGCACCGCGCCGCGAGCCCTGGCAGGTGGCCGATGCACCGGCCGATTACACCCAGGCCCTGCTGCGCGCCATCGTTGGCCTGCGAATCGACATCGAGCGCATCGAAGCCAAGGCCAAGCTCAGCCAGAACCATCCGCCTGCCAACCGCGAGGGCGTAGCCGGGGGGCTCTCTGACGCGCTGGATCCACACGCAGATGCGGCGCTAGCAGCGCGGATGCAAAACCACTTGGCCGGTTGATGCGGTGATCTGGTCGGGCCGAGCGGAGACGCCCGCCCAGCCAGGCGTTGTCCTTACGGTCTGATCGGTCGGCCGTGGCTGCGCTTGACGGACGGCCTCCGGTTCGCCAGCCCGAGTCGCGCCGAGCGAGCGTCCGCGTGAAGTGGCAGTGCGCCCACTTGAGCGCACGTGGACTCAACGCAGTGCGTCGGTCTCGACGCCGATGGCCCGTGTTACTGAAAGCTTCAGGGCTCGACCTGGAGACTCTCAGTGCGCCCGAGACCGTGTTGCTTGAGCTTCTTGTAGAAGCAGGTCTTGCCGATTCCAAGGCGTGTCCAAGCGTCTTCGTGGTTACCGCCGCAGGCGGCGAGTGCACGCTCCAGCGCCCTGCATTCGGCCGCTGCGACTGCGCCATCCAAAGTCTCGGGCGCGCCAGCCGACCATGCGTCGCGATGCCGGGTTGCAGTCCCGGCGTCGTGCCTTCGAAGCTGCTCAGGCAGATGGATCAAGTCCAATGCTTCGCCTGACAGCAGCAGTGCGCAGGCGCTGTCGATCGTCTGCTTCAACTCGCGCACGTTGCCGGGCCAGCGCCACGCTTCCAAGGCCTGCAGTGCGCCGTTGCTGATTCCGGGGCTGTGCAGTTCGTACTCGCGCAGTGCGCGCTGGAAAAAATGTACGGCAAGTGGAGCGATGTCCTGGTGGCGCTCCCGCAGTGGTGGGATGCTCGCGACAAAGCCGGCAAGCCGATGGTACAGATCCATGCGGAACCGCTCTGCTTCGACTTCGACTTTGAGATCCCTGTGTGTGGCGCCGACGAAGCGGACATCGACTTCGATCAGGCGAGAACCTCCCACCCGATGGATCCGACCGTCTTCAAGCGCTCGCAGCAGTCGAACCTGGGTGTCGGACGGCATGTCGCCCAATTCATCGAGAAACAAGGTGCCTCCATGGGCCCGTTCGAACACGCCCGCGCGGGCTTCGACGCCGGTGGCAGCGCCTTTCTCGATTCCGAACAGTTCGGCTTCCAGCAGGTCTCTGGGCAGTGCGGCGCAATTGATGGCGACGAAGGGCCCGTTCGCACGATCCGACGCGGCGTGGACAAAGCGCGCGTAGACCTCCTTGCCAGCGCCTGTTTCTCCCAGCAGCAGCACGCTGATACGACGACGCGCGAGTCGTCGCAAGGCTTCAGTCAGGCGAATCAGGCCCTCGTGGCGGCTGGCGATCCCTGCGAGGCTCACGGGTGGACATGCCGCGGCTGTTGCCTTCGGCGCGTAGGTGTCCGGCTCGGGCAGCCAGCGTCCGAACGCACGCAGCAACGCTTCGGCCTGTGGCTGGTTGAAACCCAGCTCTGCTGGCGCCCACAGACACAGTTCGCCGCACTCGATCCAGGCTTCGAGCTCGACGCAGCGTCCCGCCTGCGCGAGCACCGCGCCGCCGCGCTCGCGCAGTTGCAGCCCTTCGGCGCCAAGCGGCGCCAGCCAAGCCGCCAGCACGCTTGATGCGGCGCTCGCGAATGCGTGGCGCGCGTCCGGCATGCTGTCCCAAAGTCCACTGCGCAGCTGTTCAAGTAGATCGGCGGCGCGGGTGGCAGGTGCCCCCTCGGCGAGAACCGGCGGCATCGGTTGAACCTCTGATGCCACCAGGTTGACCGCCAGCGCGCCGGCTAGCGCGCTGTGCTCGCGCAGGCGCAGTTTGACGCTGCCGATCTGCAGCAGACAGTCGCCGGCAATCGCCCGGCTGGTCAAGGGCTCACCTTCGACTCGGCTGCCATTGGTGGAGCCCAGGTCATGCAGGACGCAGCCGCGATCCAGAACGTCGATGCGTAGATGCTCGCGGGAGACTCCGCGCGCGTCGAGGACGATCTCGCAGCTTGCGTCGCGACCCAGCCGATGACTGCCCGGTCCGAGCTGGCGTCGCGAGGGCAGCAGATCCAAAGGCTCTACGACTTCCAGGCTGTAGCGGATATGCGCCATGCGAGCAGGCTCTCTCATCAAGGGTTGCAGTCACCTTAGACCACCGGTTCGCGAATGCGAACTGGCCCGCGCAGCGACCGCGTGCGCTACGGCTGGGCGGTGGAGGTCCGGCGACGACAGGCGCAGCTGAGCACCTGCCTCCGCGGCCTGCTTCACGGCTCAGGGCGTCTCGAAGCCGTTACGAAAGATCAGTGCGGGCACTGGACTCGACGCGCTCGGAGCGAACCAGAAGCCGCCCTGAAGCTCGGTCGCGCCGCCTTGGGCGCTGCCGGGATCGAACTGGCCGAGGCTCGCCGCGAGGCTGAAGCCGCTGCCGCTTGCCAGACCGCCGCCGGCGTCCACAGTCCAGCGCTTCAACGCGGTCTGCACGGGCCCTGCGCCCGGTGCGCCGACATACAGCTCGTCGAAGCGCGCGGCTCCGGCACTGCCGCTGTTCATGCTGCGGCTCAGCCCGAGCTGGATCAGCAGGGAGTTCGCGTCGGCGTTGCGGTGAAAGCTCGTGTCCTCGCTGTGCCAGTTCGGCGAATTCAGGGCCAGCGCATGGTTGGGGCCGGGCGAGAGCAGATCCGCGCAGCTGAAGTCGCGGTAGAAGGCGAGGGCGACGTGCGCTTGCACGACCCCGGCACTCTCCTGCAACGCCTTGCTGCGAACGCCGAAAAGCGTGTTGCCCTCGGGCATGCCGGAGAGCGAGACGCACTGCTGCAGCACCATCACTGGGAAGCCCGTGGCCACACCGGCGTGGCGAAGCTCAACCGAACCCGAGGCGGCATTCGATTGGGCATCGTCGTTGGTCCAGTTCGCACTGCGGCCGTCAGTGCGGGTGACGCTCCAGCTCGCCAGTGACACATCGAAACCGCCATTCAAGATCCGATTCTGGGCCGCGGTGGTGATGGGCGCGAGACAGGCCGCAGCCAGTGCAAGCACGAGCGGCTGACGCAGACGTTGAGCGGGCATGTTCAGTCCCCCCGCTGCACGTTTTCACCGAAGCCGAGGCCCTTCTCCGCAGGGAGCCCCCAGGCTTCTGGATGCAGGTACTTGCCTCGCTCGGGTGCGCTCTTCTCAAGCTCGACCGGGATCCGGTGGGCTTCAGCCCAGGCGTCCTGGCGTACCCCGGAGACTTGCCAGCTCACCTTGACGGACGGCGCGCTGGTGCGGATTACGAAGCGGTTGCCTTGGACTTCCTCGGCGATGATGGCCTGCGCGAAGCTGCCGATGACCGTGAGCTGATAGCGGAAATCGCGGTTCAGGGTTTCGAACCAGTCCGGCAGCTCGATCGCGGCGAAGCCGTCCTTGTCGGTGACGGCATTGCCGTTGTAGAGGTTCATCATGTCCGGCGACTCCACGAAGCTGTGCAGCAGGAACTTGTTCTCCGGATCCAGCGGGTGGTCGATCTTGAAGCTGCCGCCACCCTTGGACAGGGTGCCGCTGACGTCGACATGACCGGTGAAGGACGCGGCGGTGCCGCCACCAAGGTTGACGAACTGGCCGGCGCGGGCGCCCGAGCTGCCGACCTGCGCATACACCGCGGTGCCGGTGGCTGCATTGTTGGTGAGCAGAGCATTGAGGGCGCGTCCGCTGGAGCCGGCGCTGCGCGCCGCGATGGCCCAGGCGTTGCCGCTGCCGTTGGCGTCGACCATCAGGCTGTCGCCGTTGGGCGCATTGCCCACCACCTGCAAGGCGTTGCCCGAGCCGCTGACAGCCGTGTTCTCCGCGCGCATGCCGGTGCCGCTGCCGCTGGCGGCGCGTCCGAGCACGCCGATGGTGCCTCCGCTGCTGGCCAGTGCGTCGCCGACGGCACCGCGGCCGCTGGTCGAACTGCTCTGGGCGTAGACCCCGAAGGCATCACCGCTGGCGGCGCTGTTCATGGCGAACACGCCGGCACCGTCCGGCGATGAGCTTGATCCTTCTACTCCCGTCGCCTGACCACTGGTGGCCGTGGCGATTCCGGCAACACCCACGTTGTTCGAGCGGCCTTCAACCCCGTAGATGCTGCCCTCACCGCGCACGCCGCGTGGGCCTTCGCCCAACACACCGCTGCCTCCGGGAGAGACCGCGCTGCCATGGACGCCGATGGTGCTGCCGCTCGCTGCATCCGCGGTTCCGCGCACGCCGACTCCAGCCTCCGACGCGGCCTGACCGAGCACCCCAACGTTGACGCCGGTGCTTGCAGCAGCGAGGCCGAAAACACCGAGTCCGCCGATATTGCGGCTTTCCCCGTGCACGCCGATTCCGGCGCCAACGCCAGTATTCGAGCTCAGGCCCCAGATCGCCTTGCCGCCGGCCTGTGTGTTGGAGCCCGTTACACCTATCGTCGTCGCGTCCCCGCTCGCGAGGCCACTCACGCCTACGCCGCCAGACACGTTGCGCCAGCCGAGCACACCCACGCCACCGCCTTCGCCCAATCCCAAGCCGCGCACCCCGGTGGTGCCCGCGCCTTGCACACCGATGCCGTCCTGCGTGACGCTGTGGCCGCGCACGCCGATCCCTCGCGTCCCGGAACCTTGATGCCTACCGAACAGGGCGCTGCTCTCCATCTGGGGGTCGCTGTTCTGCACGAAAAGTCCCTGAAAGGGGCTGCTGCCAAGCCAGGCCTGTCCGAAATGGTCATGGTCAGAGCGCGCCGCCGTGGCGGCCGCACCGCTACCCGCGAAATCCAGGCTGAAGGTCGCGCCGACCAGGCTGATACCGCTGCCCGCACTGTAGGTGGTGTCGGCATCCGCCGAGCAGGTCCAGGCGCTGCCGTCCCACTTCGCCACCTGCGCATTGCCGCAGCCCTGCGGTAGGCGGTAGGTGGGCAGCAGGCTGAACTCGCCAAAGGCCAGCCCGAGCCCGGTGCCGGCGGTGAAGCTTCCACCGCTACCGACAGGGCCCGGTGCCCACTGCGAACCGTTCCAGACCAGGCCGTCGCCGGCATTGGGCAGGTTCGGGCTGACTGCGCGGCCCCGAAGTGCGTTGGCCGAAGACGCCAGCGGCGCGGGCTGGATGGCAAACCGTGGCGACATGACCTGGCCGTTCACTTCCACTTCGAGGAAGCGGGGGCTGCCGTCGAAGACCAGTGTGGAGCCGAAGTCGAGGTCCGTGGTGAACACGCCGGCGGCCACCGGATAGGCCAGCGCCACCACCTCGGTGCCGAGCAGGCTGCCCCCGGATTCCGCGCTGTAAACGCGGAAGCGCAGATCCGCGCTGCCGTCGATCGGGCTGCCTGCGCTCTCCGCGTAGCCCTGAAAAGTGAAGGGCTCGGCGTGTACCGGAGCCGTGCAGAAAGCCGTAGCCAACAGGGCCGCGAGCAGGGAAGGGCGAAGGCGCATGGGCTGAACTCCTGGAGGTGGTGTCCAGCAGTCATAGCGAACAGCGTGCCAAGCCCTCAGTCGCATGAAATATCTTGCGAAAACAATCGGTTGAAGCCGCCTTGGTAGGCTCTGGCGAGCCCCGACTCCGCGCTCGCGAACGCGATGGAGTGTGCTCGGCCGCCCACGTTCGTAGGCGCGAACGTGGCGCCGGAGTGCCGCGAACTGAGCGGATCGTGCTTGGGTGAGCGCGCGCGTTCGTCGTGGCGGACAGATCAGCGGAAACGGCCAGTTGCAGAGTTCGCGATTGCGAACGGTGGCCACGCAGCGGCCTTGTCAGCTTGCAAAGAAGATCAATGTAAACAGATACATGGGGTGACATTCCGCGTTTGGCACGGTGTCTGCTGAGAGCCCGATATCCGTCCTTGCCCGGAGCCTCACACCCATGCACTCGCGCCTCTTCCCAGTGTTGCTCCTCTACCCGCTTCTCGCCGTCGCCGCGCTTGCCGCTCCTCAGGACCCCGACCCCTCGCTCGGCAGCAATGGCGTGCTGGCGCTGCCCTTCTTCATCAGCGGTCCGCCAGCGGAAACCGACTACAGCCTGGAGCGCGTGGCCCAGCTCGCCGACGGTCGCATTGCGATGGTCGGATACAAACGCAGCGGCCCCATCGGCAGCCGCATCACGCGTCCGATCGTCGCCGTGGTCGGCGAGAACGGCGAGCAGGTCAACCAGGGCTTCATCTTCGACAGTGAATGGAGCCCTGCATTTGTGCCTGCCGGGGCGCACGGCTGGTTGAATGCGCTGCTGAGCCTGCCTGACGGGAGCCTGCTCTACTGCGGGGGGCACACCGGGACGGGTGGTCTGCTGAACGGCGACCGCGCCGTGGTCGGTCGGATCCGGCCCGATCTGAGTCCCGATCTCGGTTTCGGTGAGGTCGGCGCTCAGGGGTGGCTGCGCATTGCGCTCGGTCTGGGCGACGTCGAATGTCATGCGATCGAACAGCTTGCCGGCGGGAGGATCCTGATCGGGGGCAGCTATGTGGATCAGGACTTCGGTCAAGGCAGCTACAACAAGGGCAGCTTTCTGGCGATGCTGAACGCGCAGGGCCAGCTGGATCCGAGCTTCGGCAACCAGGGCGTCTTGAGCCGACTGCATGGCACGTCCAGCGTTCCCGGTATCCGCTACCTGGTGGCCAGCCTGCGCCAGGCGCGTGGCGACACGCTCGACCCCGCCCGGCGGCCGGTGGTCGCAATCGAGCGCGACCTGGGATCGGCCGAGGCCCGGGTCTTCAGCGTGACGCCTGAAGGCTCGATTCCCACTACAGAGCGCAGTGTGGACGATGGGTACGCCGTGATCGGGCGAGGCCTGGGTGCCCTGCGCCTGCCGACCGGTGCGCTGCAGACCTTCAGCAGTCGCGCGGATGTAGTCAGCGCCGCCGTCCGCTATCGCGAAAGCCATCACGGCTTCGATTTCGGGCGGGAGTGGGAACTGTTTCGCAACACGACTCCGCTGGTGCATCGATTGGCGGGACTTGGTCTCGATCTCAACGGCCAGAGCCTCGCCGTCCTGCACAGTACGCAGTATCAGACGGCCAACGGCGGCAGCCATGGGCTGCGGCTGATGTTGAGCGGCGACGATGGCGCAGTGCTGTTCGATCATGCAGTCGGCAGCGGTCTGGGCGTGCCGGTCGGGCAGCAGGAGATTCTCGATCCGGCAGATGCTCTGATCCAGAGCAATCGACGCTACCTCGTACTGTTCAACCGCAGCCTGCTCGCCGGGGGCATCAGCGGACCGCAGCGCGCCTACTTGCGTCGGTTCCTCGGCCGAACCGGTGGCAGCGTCGGTGGCGCCACCTGGAATCTGGATCTGTTGCCCGACGCGCTGGCTTTCCCTGCAGCGGATGCGGCACCGCTGCAGAGGGCGGTCAGCGCCAGCCGTACCGTTTCCGGTCTGTCTCCGAATGTCCAGGTGCCCGCGTGGGTGGAGGGCGGTGAGCTGTCGGTCAATGAGGGTGCCTGGAGCGCCGGCCCAGTGGAGCTGGGCAATGGCCATCGACTGCGTCTGCGCGGCATGGCGCCCGCGGCCGAGGGTGACTCGCGGCAGGTGCGGCTGCGTGCGGGCGGCCAGCGTGCCGCGAACAGTTGGTATCCGCTGGCGGAAAGCCTGAGCGTCAGTGACTTCGTCATCTCCGCCAGCCAGTCACTGCTGCCCGGCGTGCGCTGCAGCGACAGCGGTCTGAATGGGCCGTGTTCCGGTGGCATCCCGGACAATGCGGGGGCCCTGTCCAGCGCCATCAATTTGATCGGCAGTTGTCCCATCATTCAAGGCGTTCGAGTCGGTGTGGATATCAGCCACCCGCGTGTGGGCGATCTGCGCGTGTCACTGCGCGACCCTAATGGAGATGACTTCGGCAACGCCGGATGGGTGCGACTGCTGGAGCGGCCCGCCGAGCCGGGTGCGGCTGCCGGAAGCTGCGCTGCGGCCAACGTGCATGCCCGTTTCGATGACCAGGCTGAGTTTGCCGGCGACCAGGCCTGCGGTCTGACCGCCGGCGCAGCCGGCATCGCCGGGTCTGTGCGGCCTCAGCAGCCGCTCGCGGCCTTGCTGGGGCGCGCCGGCACCGGTAGCGGTGGCAGCGCCGGCAACGGGCTGTGGACCCTGGTGGTTCGCGATATGGCCAGCGGCGCAACCGGCACGCTCAACAACTGGTCGATTGATGTGGACTGCGCCGCAAGCTTGCCGGCGGCCTCCGATCTGCGGGTCAGCGCGACCGGCGATGGCCAAGCGATCGCGGGTACGCCATTTGCGATGAGCTTCCTGGTACAGAACCAGGGGCCAGCGCGCGCTGCCTTCGGGCGTTTCATCGCGGAAACGCCGACGGTTCCCGGAAGCGCTTTGATCAACGCGAACTGGACCTGCAGTGCTAGCACCGGCTCCAGCTGCATCCTGCCCGCGGGTGGCTGCACGCTGGCCTGCGCCGGGCCGGTGGTGGATGCAGGCGTGGATCTGCAACCGGGCGGCAGCGCTACGATCAACGTGTTCGGAACGGTTGACCCAACGGCCTCCGGCGGCAGCACGTTGGCGATCGATGGCCGGGCCCTGATTCCGCCCAACATCGCGGGCAACGTCGACCCGGATCCGTCCAACAACCAGTGGCTGTTGGCGCGCGCGATCGAGCTGCGGGCCGATCTGGCCGCGCAATCGCTGTCGGCGGAAGTGATTGCAGAGGGTCAGCTGCGACTACAGGCCAGCTTCGCGAACCTCGGCTCCAGCCTGGCCCCTGACTTCAGCACCGAGCTGAACCTTCCGGCGGGGTACAGCATCCACTCCTGGAGCTGCAGTCGCGGTGGGGCCAGCTGCGGGCTCGGCAGCGTTGCCGAGGGCGGCCGGACACTGCGGATTGAGGCTCAGGGCAGCCCTGGCAATGGTGCTGTATCAGAACTGCAGGTGATCGCGACGTTCTCGCAGCCGCAGCCGATCGGACCGATCACGCTGCGCGTGCAGCACGCCGGCACGAGTTCGGCGCAAGACCCCGCGCTGTCAAACAACGAGCGATCGGTGGCAGCGCCGATCGGCCCGCCACCGGGGCCGACGATCTTTGCCGACGGGTTCGAATAGCGCGCTGCCTCTGCGGGCGTCCCGGGTCAGATGCATCGGATGAGCGCCGCGTTCGCAGGGCGCCCGCGGCAAGTGCTCCGGCCTTCGTGGTCCCTCGGGCCACGCTTCAATTCCCTCCAAATCACGCGTGAAAGAAATGGCCATACGACTCGCCCGCCTGAAGACACTCCTCCTCTTCCTTGGCCTCTTCGGCCTGCTCGGTCCACTGACGGCGCCTGCACAGACGCCGATGACCCTGGATACCAGTTTCGGCGCCCAAGGCACGGTCGATCCGGATGCCGGCGATCCGGAATCCACAAACCTGGTCGCGCTGGCCTTGTTGCGGACCGATCAGTTGGTCGGCGCCACGGGGCGCTTTGGCCAAGGCAGGCTGCGACGAATCAGCGGATCCGGGCAGGTGGAGTCCGGTGCCTCGCAACACTTCCTTCTTTCCCAAGATCACGGCAGTGCCTATCTCGTCGCCCTTCCAGATGGCCAGGTTGTCGCTTGCGGCACGGTACTCGTCCCCGCCGATCGGCGTTTGGTTCTGTATCGCGCAAACCTGCTCAATGGGGAGGTACGAGGCCCGATCAACCAGTTCTTCTCCTCACCGTTCTACTTTCCCAACCTCTCTTCAGGGTACGACTGTCGATCCCTGGATCAGCAGTCCGGCGGCCGCCTGGTGATGGGCGGGATGTACACGGGCTGGTCGAGCAGCGCTGGGCAGGTGATCGGGCCGATGCTGCACTGGCTGCGTCCGGACGGAGAGCCGGATACGGCACTCGTTGGAAGCGGGCGCTACCACATGAGCGCGAGCACGCTGGGTGCGCAGACCCGGATCATCGAGATGGCGGGTGAAGTCTTCAACGGCTCGTCGCTGGTTGCCGCCCGCTTCGCCGACACGGTCACGCCCCCGTTCTACTTCGCCAATGGAACCACCCGGGTCCGGCGCATCGGTGCCAACGGCGTCGCCCCCGACGTCGGCAGGGACTTCGCTTCCCTTTCCGACAGCTCACAGGTGGTCCTGCAAACGCAGCCGTCCGTCCATCTGCGCGTCCTTCCCAACGAAGACTTCCAGGTGTTCTTCGCCAGTGCGCAGAACGAGATCCGTGTCGAGCGCTGGTCGCCAAACGGTCAGATCCAGCGCTTCGGCCGCAGTTTCATCACCCCAACGACCCACGGCATCCCGACCATTCGCGACGTCGCGACGCGTCCGGATGGCAGTGCGCTGCTGCTGGTCAGCGCACGGCGAACCGGCGACGCCGGCAGCGACTTCTGGATCGCGAAGGTCCTGAACAACGGGCTGCTCGATCCGAACTTCACCAGCGTGGGCGCTCCCGGCTTCGCGCGGGTCGACCTGCCGGCCTCCATCGGATCGATCAGCGCTGACCACGGCAGCCTTGCGATCGACCGCCAGGGCCGCATAGTCACGGCCCTGACTGGCCGGCCGACCAGCCAGATCGGCACCAAGCGCCCGTTCATCCAACGGCGCCTGGGTGAGCCGATGAGTGACACCGCGAACTGGCCGCACGACTTGCTGCCAGACCCGATCACGATTCCGTTCGCCTCGGCGCGTCCGGGCGAGCTGGTGAGCTCGGACTGGATCGAAATCACGGGACTGAGCGCCGGTGTACGTGTACCTCTGTACGTGCTCGACGGCGAGTACACCAATCCGGCCGGCAACTTCACCGTTGAGCCGCGGATGGTCGCGAACGGCTACCGATTCCGCCTGCGCGGGCGGGCGCCAACGACCTCGGGAAATACGCACCTCGTGCGACTGTACGTGGGCGGAATCAGGGCGCAGCGTTCCTGGGACTCGCTGGGGCCGCGCGTCGAGGCCAATTTTGCGATCACGGCCAACCAGCCGGAGTTGCCCGGCGCGCGCTGTGTCGGCGGTGCCTTCAACACCCACTGCAGCAGTGTCGTGCCAGCGGGGGGCGTCTTGTCCAGCACCATCAACGTGGTCGGCTTCTGTCCCTGGGTCCGCCGGGTCCGGGTTGGCGTTGACGTCGAAGCACAGCGCTTGGGTGACCTTCGCCTCATCGTCGAAGACCCGAACGCGCCCCTTCTTGGCACCGCCGGCAAGGTCATGCTGCTCGATCGTCCGGCAGCGCAGACCGGTGCCGCAGGCTACTGCACAGGGCAGGATCTCGGGGCCACCTTCGCTGACTACGCCGCAGAGAACGCAACGGTATGCCGGTCGGGTTCGACGCCGGCGATCGCCGGGATTGTGCAGCCGGTCGAAGCACTCGGCGCGCTGGTCGGGCGCCCTGGCACCGGCGCCAATGGTACGGCGGGCAGCGGCATCTGGAAGCTGATCGTTCGTGATGTCGGCGGCAATGCCGGCGCGCGGCTCCGCGACTGGTCGATCGACGTCGAATGCTCGACCGACCCGATTCCGATGGCGGATCTCGCCGTCGCGGTCAGTGGGCCGACAAGCGCGTCGACGACATCGCCGACGAACGTGGTATTCACGGTCACCAACCAGGGCCCCAATCGCGCGATCAACGCGTTGTTCAGGAGCGCACTCGCTCAGGACATAGGGGCCGGTTGGAATTCGCCGAGCTGGACATGCTCGGCCAGCGCGGGTTCTTCCTGCAGCCCGGTCGCCGGTTGCGCGGCGCCAGCGTGCACTGGCCACCGTATCGAGCAGCCGCTGGACCTGATATCGGGAGGCAGCGCGACGATTACCCTTTCGGCCACCAGCCTGCAGCAGAACGGTCACCAAACGATGACGGGTGAGGTGTCGCTGCGGGAGTTCGTCGCCCAGCCTGGCGTGGCCTGGGGCGACCCCGACCGAGGCAACGATCAAGCGACGTGGTCGGCGCCCGTGCAGACGGCCGCGGACGTGCGTGCGCACGAGGTGTGGTTCATCTCGGTCGCGGATGGACGGCTTGTCTTGGGAGGAATCTTCGAGAACAGCGAAGACTTCATTGCGCAGCCTGTTCGACTGCGCATGCAGTTTCCGCCCGGCTACACGCCGGCGGTCGGACGCTGCCTGCGCCTCACCCACATGGACCCTTGTGACGGCATCAACGTGCCGGCGCAGGGGCAGACCGTGGTGATGCAGTCGGTCGTGGTCCTGCCGGGCGAAGTCCACGGCTTCGAGGCATCGGCGACCTTCGACCCCAACGCAGCTCCGCCATCAGGCACAGTCACCTTCACGATCGACTATGACCCGGACAGCGGGATAGGCGACCCCAACCCGTCCAACAACATCGCCACGTTCTTCATCCCACCGACCGCCTCGCCAGATCCGATTTTCGGAAACGGCTTCGAGTAGGGACATGGAGGTGAAGGACGGCGCGCATCACTGGACCTTCCGCCGACCGCTGATGCGCGGCCGAGGATCAGCGGTTCGAGCCGGCGTCGGCGGCTTCCAAGCTGTGACGGCAGGGCGATATCGAGCCGACCCCGGCGCGGCCTCAGGCCGCGCCCTCATCAAGACGTTGAAGAAGCTGTTGCAACTGGCGGCGTTCCTGATCCGGTGCCTCGCCTGCGGTCGGATGTTCGCTTGCCAGAACGCAGTCCGCGCGCGCGCGCGCCGGGTCGCCCAGCGCTGCCCAACGCGCGCAACTGGTGGTCAACCAGATCCGGTAGCGCGGCTGCGACTGTCCGCCGCGTTCACGCAGGATTTCGCCGGCACGATCAAGCAGCGCACTCGCCGCAGGCGCCTGTTCCAGCCGCAGCAGATTGCGCGCGCGGTTGTGCAGGGCCACAGCGGTGGTTGAGTGGCTGGAGCCGAGCGCGGCCTCCAGCACCTGTTGCGCTTCTTCGAACAGGGGCGCAGCCGCAGCGAAGTCGCCCTCATCGGCCAGGACACTGGCGAAGTTGCTGGCGCTGATGCCGGTGTGCATCGAGGCGGGCCCGGCTCGCAGCCGGAAGATCTCCAGCGCGCGCCGATGCAGCTCCAGGGCTTCGCGCACCCGTGCAATGCCACCGCGCTCGCGCAGCACGACGCCAAGGTTGTCGAGGTCGATCGCCAGGCTGATGCTGCTGGTGCCGAAGCTGCGTTCGGTGGCCGCCGCAACCCGGCGCCGCAGCCGCTCGGCTTCTTCCAGCAGGCCCTGTTCGACAAACAGGGAGGCGAGATCCGATAGAACCGACTGCACGCGCGGGTCATCGGGGCCATGCAGTTCTTCTGACGCCGCCAGGGCTTTCTGCATTTCCTGTACGGCCTCGTCGACCCGACCGCGCGACTGCAGCAGGCGTGCGCGCAGCCTGAACCTCGGTTCGTCGTGTTGGCGGTCCGGGTGCAACCGCAGCCATGCCTCGACTTCGTCCAGTGCCTGCTCGGCGCGCTCCGGTGCCTCGCTCCACAGGGCGATTTCCGCGCGCAGCAGTCGGGATTCGATTCGTTGCGGGTGGGTCAGCCGCGCTTCGATCTGATCGAGAAGTGCATCGGCTTCATCGCTGCGTTCGGCGAACATCAGCACGCGCGCCTCCTGCAGTTGCAGCGCTTGCAACTGCGCGCGATCCACCTCGCCGGCAAGACTGCGCGCCTGTGCCAGCGTCGCCAAGGCATCGGAATGCAGCTCCGATCGGAATTGCACATCGGCCAGCGTTCCCAACAGGCGCAGACGCAGTGCCGGTGCGATCGGTTGCCGAGCGATCCGCTCCGTACTGAGTTGCAGCAGTTCGCGCGCGGTGATGCTGCCTTCGGGATAGGTGTAGGGATCGGCAGCGCGGAAGGTCTCTACCAGCAGGCCTGCGGCTTGCTCCGCAAGGTCGCGCTGTTCGCGTGTGGCTTCAAGCTGGCGCAGCAGCACGCCGATCAGGCCGAGGATGACGAGCAGAGCCGCCAGTACCGTGGTGCTGAGTACGCGGTGGCGGCGAACGAAACAGCGCATTCGATAGCTCGCGCTGTCCGACATCGATTCCAGCGGCAAGTGCTGCAGCCAGCGTCGAAGTTCGTCACTGAACTGTTCAGCGCTTTCCAGACGTTGTTCGCGGTCAGGCGCCAGCGCTCGGCAGAGCAGGGCGTGCAGCTCGCGGCTGCGGCCCCGCGGCAGCCCCGCCAAAGGGTGCTGACGGCGCCGTTCGTCTTCTTCCTGTGCATGTGCGCAAGCTGAGGCGAAATCAATCCCGCGATCCTGCGCCCAAGGGCGGAATCGTTCGCCGTGCAGGCATTCCCAGAGCAGCACGCCCAGCGCGAAGACGTCGCTGCGCGTATCCAGGCCGACGCCACCGGCCAGCTGCTCGGGGCTCATGTACGCCAAGGTGCCGGCGCTGGCTCCGTGTTGTCGATCCTCGCCAAGCGCGCGAGCGATGCCGAAATCGATCAACTTGGGGTGCGCGGCGCCGTCGATCTGCGCCACCAGAATGTTGGAGGGCTTGAGATCACAGTGCAGCACGCCCTTGCGGTGGGCGTGCGCCACTGCGCGTCCGATATCCGACAGCAGTTGAAGTCGCGCCTCAACAGGCAGGCGCCGGGTTCGAAGATGCTGATCCAAGGCGACGCCTTCCACCAGCTCCATCGCGAACCAGGGCGTGCCCTCGGCGGTGGCGCCGGCATCGAAGATCTGCGCCACACCTGGATGCGACATCTGCGCCAAGGCTTGGCGTTCGATCTCGAAGCGAGCGAGCTGGTCGAGGTCGATTCGTCGGGTAGACAGAAGCTTCAGCGCGACACGCCGCCGGATCGGTGTGGTCTGCTCTGCGAGATAGACTGCGCCCATCCCACCCTCGCCCAGCAATGGGCCAATCCGGAACGGGCCTAGCACGGCCCCGTCCGGCAGGCGGGGTCCGGAGGCCTGTGAGGCAAGGGTGGGTTCGCCGCTCCCGAGCACTTCGGTTGCGGTCACTGGCTGGATCGGCGCCTGCATGCGACCTGTCTTCTGTCAGTGCGCGTTGAAGCTGACCTTCTCGCGCGACCTCAACACCTCATGAAAGCGCGCTGGAGCGAAAGCCTGGGCTCGCGCCGTCGGCGCGCGCGGTGCGCGAACTGCACATCGTGCAGTGTCAGCGCCCGAACAGCTTGCCAGCCATGCCCATCAGGCCTTCCACGCCGCCGGCGGCTTCGAGCAGGCCGCCGCCGCTGCTGGCCTTGTCGACAATCGCCGGGATCGCGGCTTCCAGGCCCTGGGTGGCGGTCCCGGTATCGAGGCCGAGCTGTTTGGCGAAGCTGCCGATCGCACCCGAGCCCAGCACCTGCATCAGCTGGGCGCCGCTGATCGGCGCATTGGCGCCGTCGCCGAGCCAGCTCTGCGCCAGGTTGGCCAGCCCACCGCTGCTGAACTTCTGCACCAGGCCGGCGAGGTCGAGCTTGCCGCTGCCATCACCCAGCAGACCGATCAGCGCCTTCACGATGGCCTCGATCGGCAGGCCCTGCGCCGGCGCGCCGGCCTGCTTCTGGAAGATCTCGGCGCCCATGCGCAGCAGGTTGTTCAGATCCATGACGAGCGTCCTCAAACGGTCTGCCGGTTTGGCCCGGGCAGTCTGCCGTCGCCGGCTCGTGAAAACCAGCGTAGGGCGCTGACGCTGTCGGCTGAGCGCGCGCTATTCGACGCCTGCAACCCACTCGCGCAGGCTGGCTTCGGTGAAGGCGCCGAACTTGCGCTTGGCGATGCGGCCGTCGGCGTCGATCAGCACACTGTAGGGCAGCACCGAGCGCGCGTTGCCGAGGGTGGTTGACAGGTCCACGCGCCCCGGCTGGGCGAGAAACATCGGGAACTGCACCGGCACTTCACCCAAGAAGCGCTCGACCTCGGCCGGGTCATCCAGCGCGATGCCGATCACCTGAAGGCCCTCCGCACCGCTGCGCTGATGCAGGGCATCGAGCATCGGCAGCTCCTCCACGCAGGGTGGACACCAGGTCGCCCAGAAGTTGATCAGCAGCGGGCGGCCGTCGAAATCGCTGAGCTTGCGCAGCTTGCCATCGACCCCGAGCAGTTCGGCGTCCGGGCGCTTGGCGCCTTCTTCCAGAACCAGGGTGCCGTCCGGCAGGGGCGGGCCCGAGGGCAGGGCGAAGTGGCGCCCGAGCAGCACGCCGCCGATGCCGCCGATCAGCGCAAAGCCGAGGATCAACACGAGCTGCGCGGGCTTCATGGCGCTTCTCCGCGCAGCGCGGCCTCGGCCTTCGACGGGCTGAGGATCGTCGGCAACACCTCGCCCTTGGCTTCACCCTTGCGGAAGACGACATACAGCGGTACGCCAACCGCGCCGTGTTCTTCGAGAAACGCAGTGATGGCTGGGTCGACATTGGTCCAGTCGCCGACCATGTAGGTCGCGTTCGTATCGCGCAGCGTCGCTTTGAATTCGGGCTGCGAAAGCACCCGCGCCTCATTGGCCTTGCAGGTCACGCACCAGTCGGCGGTCATGTTGACGAACACGGTGCGGCCCTCTGCGCGTAGAGCGGACAGACGCTGCGCCGAATAGGCTTCGACGCCTTCGGCCTGCGCGCTGGTTGCTGGCGTGGGCAAGCGATCGACCATCAGCAGCGGCAACGCAGAGGCGGCAATAAGCAGCCAGGCGATCGCCCGCGCCATGCCTTTCTCGGAGTAGCGACTGCGCTCGAAGGCCCACAGGCCGGCGGCCAGCACGATCAGGCCGATCAGGGCCAGCGCGACCGCGTCCATGCCACGCTGGTTGCCCAGTACCCATAGCAGCCACACTGCGGTCAGGTACATCGGAAACGCCAGAATGTTCTTGAACGTTTCCATCCACGCGCCTGGCCGCGGCAGGCTTTGCGCCAGCGCCGGCACAAAGCCGATCAGCAGGAAGGGCAGGGCCAGACCAAGGCCCAGCGCAAGGAACAGGGCCACGCCCAGCCACGCCGGCGCGGCAAACGCGAACGCCAGCGCCGGGCCCATGAAGGGCGCGGTGCACGGGCTTGCGACCACCACGGCCAGCACGCCGGTGAAGAAGTCGCCGGCCGGGCCGGTGCGCTGGGTCAGGCCCTGGCCCATGCCGGCGATGCCGCCACCCAGGGTGAACACCCCGGACAGCGACAGCCCGACCGCGAACATCACATAGACCACGAAGCCGACAAACAGCGGTTGCTGCAGCTGGAAGCCCCAGCCCAGCGCTTCACCCGCGGCGCGCAGGCCCAAGGCAAGCGCGCCCAGCGCCGCAAAGCTGACCAGCACACCGGCGGTGTACCAGAGCGCGTGCGTACGCGCCTTCTGTGCGCTTTCGCCGCTTTGCGCGAGGCCGATCGCCTTCAGCGACAGCACCGGCAGCACGCAGGGCATCAGGTTGAGGATCAGGCCGCCGACCACGGCGCCCAGCAGAGCCAGCAGCACCGCGCCGACGCCCAGATCGACGGAGGGGGGCCGCGTGCGTGCCACGTCTTCGGGCGGCAGTTCGCGCGCGACTCCGGCGGGCAGGTCGAGCTGCACGCGACGGGTCATCGGCGGGTAGCAGATGCCGTCGGTCTGGCAGCCCTGGAACTCACCGACGACGGTGATGGGCCCGGCCGTGCCGCGCGCGCGGGCGATTGGTAGCGCGATTTCGACCGGGTCGAAATAGACGATCACCTCGCCGAAGTGCTCGTCGCGATGGCTGACGCCCGGCGGCCAGCGCGGCTGCCCCGCCTGCGCTTCGTCGCCTTCGATCGAGAAGCCCGAGCGGTCGCGGTAGACGTAGTAGCCGCGCGCCGGGGTGATTCGCAGCAGCAGGGCGTCGGCGCCATCAGCGATGGCCTCGAACTGGAAGGCCTCGGCTTCGGGCAGCGGTGCGGCGTCGACCCCTGCGGAGTCGACCATCAGCGGGTTGGCCGTGGCCGGCATCAGGCTGCGCTCGCCGGTGATCGGAGTGAA
This sequence comes from uncultured Aquimonas sp., assembly GCA_964586455.1. Lineage (GTDB taxonomy): Bacteria > Pseudomonadota > Gammaproteobacteria > Xanthomonadales > Xanthomonadaceae > Aquimonas. The sequence continues at coordinate 94,857 of CAZPHV010000007.1, read as the reverse complement.
CACAGGCGTCGGCAGGCCCGACAGTCCGCCAACCGCGGGCGGTTCAGGCAGGCCGGCCAGCGGGTTGCTGCCGGCAGCTGTGGGCAGTCCGCTGGATGCAGCAGCGGACACGGGCAGCCGGACTTCGATTCGCTGCGTATGCGGCGGATAGCAGATGCCGATATCGGCACAGCCCTGGTAGCGCACCTTCAGTGGCAGCCGGCCATCTGCGCCCGCGCGCACGCCGTCGAGACGCGCGACCAGCAGGCCGCGATAGGTTTCGACCTCGCCAAAAAATTCGTCGGTGTAGGCCGTGCCCGCCGGCATCACCAGCTCGCCGGCCGACAGGCCTTCGCCCTCCGCTTCAGCGCCGGTGCGGTGGCGATACAGGTAGTAGCCCTCGGCGATCTGCCAGCGCAGCTCGACGGATTCGGCGTCCAGCGCGCGCGCTTCCAGACGGAAGGCCTCTTCGATGGGCAGCAGCTGGGAGTCGTCGATGGCGGCAGCGAGGCCGCTGGCCAGAAGCAGCAGCAGGCCGGTAAGGCGAGTGATCAGGGGCATGGAGTTCGCATCGGTGCGGGCGTGGCGCGGTCGAGCCCAGACCGCAGGCAGCACGGTTGGTTCGGCAGCAGGCACAAGAGCCCGACAGCTTAGCGAATCAGGCCGCTGCGTCACTGTGAGCACCGCCCGCGTCCACCGGACCTTCCGCACCGCGAGGCGCGGAAGGTCCGGATCGGAGGCTCAGTTCAGCACTTCAAAACCGTCTGCAAAGATCGCCGGCTGCACCGGGGTCACCAGCTGGCAGGTAGCCGGCCGGCTGCTTTCGAACAGTGCTCGGCTGGCCCACTCGGGGCGGTCGATGAAGGGATTGCGGTTGCCCTGGTACGAGAACACCACGTCATTGCGGCGGCGCTCGGCGTCGTCCGGGGGATCAGCCTGGTGCCAGGCCAACAGATCAGTCAGCAGGCCCATGTAGGCCGGCGAGTTGGAGGTCGGCACGATCTGGCTGCGGATGTCGGTGAGCTCAAGATCCGGCTCGCTCTGGCCGGTCACCGGATGGGTGCCGCCTTCGTAGCGGATCGCCATGTACAGGATGGTTCGCGCGAAGTCGCCCTTGCGTGCACCCCAGACTTCGAAGCTACCCTGATTGCCGTTGGGGCCCTGGAACCAGTTGCTGTTGCCCGGGTACTGGCCGCTGCCGCCACCGACGCCGTTGTTGACCTCGGTGACGCGCTCGCCGCAGCCGCTGCTCTGCGGGCAGTTGGCATAGGGCATGTTGCCGCGGTCGGAGTTGTAGCCGGTGTCGGTGAGATACAGCATGTGGGTGTCGGTGTAGGGCGCATTCGGCAGGCCGAGATTGCCGGTGGTGCTGCCGAAGCCCAGCGAGTTCGGCCAGCTGTGCTCGCGGTTGTAGGTGATGCCGCTGCCCGTGCCCGCGCGGTCGCTGCCCTTGACGAACTTGCGATTGCGATACGCGTCGATGATCCGGGTCGGATCGGTCGGGTCCTCTTCGGCCAGCTCAAGAATGGTCCAGGTGCTGGTGATTCCGGTGCCCGAGTACGGGAACACGGTGTGGCCGCGGATGGTCGCGTGCAGCGAGCAGCGCAGCTGCTCGGGGCTGCTCGTATTCACCTGTCCGTAGTAGTCACCCTGGCCTGCGCTGACAGTGAACTCGATCTCGACCGTCGCCGGCAGGTTCTGCCCGCTGGCATCGGTGATGCGGTCGGCGAGGATGCGCAGGGTGCAGGTATCGCCCTCTTCCAGCAGCGCCTGCGGCGACAGGGTGATGTTCTGGCCGCTGGCCGGGTGCGTGATCGACACCGCGCCGCCGGCATCGCATTCCAGGCTGAAGGCCGGCGCTGCCAGGTTCACCACTTCGCTGAACTGCACGCTGGGCGTGACCGCCGGCGCGACGCCAGTGGCACCGTCTGCGGGCGTGGTCGAAACCACCTGCGGCGGCAGATCGGCCTCGGTGCTGAAGGCGAGTGCGATGTCGGCACCGAGCGGATCGAGCGTGCCGTCGCGGTCGGTCACGGCAGCAGCCGGGATGTTCAGCGAACAGCTCGCCGAGTAGGGCAGGGCGCTGTTCGGCGTCAGCACGATCTCGCTGGCCGGGCTGTTGCTGGTGAAGGCAACGGCGTTGCCGCCGCAGCTGAAGCTGACTGCCGCAGCGTCCAGATCGACGCTCTCGGAGAAGCGCAGACGCGGCGCCTGGGTGACCGCGACGCCGCTGGCATTGTTGGCCGGCGTGGTCGACAGCAGCACCGGCGGCACATCGGCCAGGGTACCGATGACGAGGTCGTCGATGGCGAGGCCGTCGTCGTTGCTCGCAGCGTTGAAGTCGACCCAGCGGATCCACAGCACCTGATCGGCGCCCCAGTTCAGACCGGTGATCTCGCCGCTGATGGCGACGCGATTGGAGGCGGCGTTGCCATCCAGCGCGCCGGGGGCTGCCGTGGTGTTCGGCGCGATGAAGCGCAGCGCGGTCACCGCGGTCCATGTTCCGGTCGTCAGGCTGGTCGCATCCAGGCTGTACTCGAAGTCCAGGCGGTCTTCACGGCCCGCAGTGCCAAGGCGCCACTGCTCACCGGTGTAGGACAGGCCAAGTGACGACAGCGAACCGCCGGTGCGGTTGGTCAGCTGCAGACCGAAACGACTGATCAGGCTCCCGGACTGCAGCGCGCCGAGTGCGCGCTCGGATGAGCCGGTGCTGCCGTAGCTGAAGGTGTTGCCCGAGTTCGAACTGCCGTTGTCGACACCGTAGCTCGTGTTGGCATTGTTGCCGCTCTCGGAGAACGCCCAACCCGCAGGCAGCACGGTGCCGGTGGTGCCGCTGCTGGCCAGCGTGTCGAAGTCCTGGCTGTAGCCACCGGTGAAATCCACCGCCTGCGCGGCGGCGAGCTGCGGCAACGCCGCGAGCGAAAACAGGAAGACGACCGACGCGAGCGCGCGGCCGATGACGATGCGCATGTGAAACCCCCGAAGCAGGCAGAAAGAGCGCCCGGGCGCGCGGCCTCGCAGTCGTCCATCCCTTGGCGACGCGCGGCCGCACGATGGCGCCGCCCGCACGCGCGGGTCGGCCCGTTCGGGCGAAGGCTCCGCCAGGCGCCTCGCCCGAACGGAAGAACCGTCAAGGATAGCGGCCGATTGCTGCGCTGTCTTTTCAGCGCCTGGCCACAGCGCGAGGCCCCGGTGGATCACCGGCGGCGGGAAGCCTCACGTCTTGCCCGATTCCTTGCACGCGTTGGACCAAGCGCAGCGCGGCCCAACAGCGCGACCGCGAATCTCCTCAGCGCAAGCGTTTGGCGAACCCACCAACATCAACGCGCTTTGGTAGGTTGGGCCAAGCCCAACGCGGCCCAACAACGCGACCACGAATCTCAGCACCGCTGACGTTTGGCGCAACCAACAACGCCAACGTGCTCTGGTAGGTTGGGCCAAGCGCAGCGCGGCCCAACAGCGCAGCCACGAATCGCGGCACTCGCGTGATCCTCTCCCCTGCTCCTCGCGCCCATGCAAGCCCAGGCCCGGCGATGATCAGCCTCGCTCTTTGCCCGCAGCCGATCGCCCGGACCCCTTGCAGGCCCCACGAGCGCAGCGCGCTCCGATCAGCCGCTCATCCGGCGCTTCGCGCCGCCTTCTCCCGTGGGGGGAAGGATCCATCGCGCGATCGGCGCGTGCTCAGGCCGTCCGCACCGGTGGCGTCGAGCCAAAGCGCACCCAGTCGAGATACGCCGGCAGGCCGCTCTCGATCGGAATCGCCACCAGCTCCGGCAGCGCATACGGGTGCAAGCGGGTGATCTCGTTCATCAGCGCCGGCAGGTTGGCCGCCCGCGTCTTGATCAGCAGCTGTACCTCGCGCGCAGTTTCGACTTCGCCCTGCCAGCGGTACACCGAGGTCATGCCCGGCAGCAGGCTGACGCAGGCGGCGAGTTGGGAATCCACCAGCGCTCGCGCGATGGCTTCGGCGACCAGCGGGTCGGGGGCGGTGGTGAGGACGATCTGCAGGTCGGACATCTTTGAGCCGGGAGTGGGGATTGGAGATTCGGGATTCGTAGGAGCAGGGTTGGCTGGGGTAGCGCCTGAGGGCTGCCAGCGGCTCGGATGCCGTCGACAGCGCATACATCATCAGCAAACAGATCGCAGGGCCTCCCCCTTGAAAGCGCAGATCGGCCGCCCCATCTGTCACCCGCCCCGACGCTGACGTCGATCGAGCAGCCTACCCCGGCCAGCATCGACTACGTCACATTACGTGGCTAAACTTGGCACTCACCAACGGTGAGTGCTAACAAAGCGCGTTGGCCCTTCGACAAATCAGTAACTTACAGAGGATCCCCATGAACCTGAAACCCCTGCACGATCGCGTCGTCATCAAGCGCATGGAAGAAGAAAAGGTCTCCGCCGGCGGCATCGTGATCCCCGACAGTGCTGCCGAGAAGCCCATCCGCGGTGAAGTCGTCGCCGTCGGCGAAGGCAAGCCGCTCGACAACGGCAGCGTCCGCGCGCTGAAGGTCAAGGCCGGCGACAAGGTGCTGTTCGGCAAGTACGCCGGCACCGAGGTCAAGGTCGAAGGCACCGAATACCTGGTGGTGCGCGAGGACGACATCTTGGCCGTCATCGGCTGAAGCCGCTGACGGCGGGATTCGGGAGTAGGGATTCGGGATTCGTAGAAGCCAAGAGCTTCCGCCCTTCGAGGCGTATCGATCCCGTCGCCCTGCCCGAAACCCGCCACCGCTGATGTCGCAACTCCGAAACTCCAATCCCCAATCCCGCTACTGAGGAAAACTCCCATGGCAGCTAAAGAAATCAAGTTCGGCGAAGACGCGCGCGTCAAGATCCTGCGCGGCGTCAACATCCTGGCCAACGCCGTGAAGGCCACGCTGGGCCCGAAGGGCCGCAACGTCGTGCTCGACAAGAGCTTCGGCGCCCCGACCATCACCAAGGACGGCGTCTCCGTCGCCAAGGAAATCGAGCTCGCCGACAAGTTCGAGAACATGGGCGCGCAGATGGTCAAGGAAGTCGCTTCCAAGACCTCCGACAACGCCGGTGATGGCACCACCACCGCGACCGTTCTGGCCCAGGCCATGATCCGCGAGGGCATGAAGGCGGTCGCCGCCGGCATGAACCCGATGGACCTCAAGCGCGGCATCGACAAGGCCGTGATCGCCGCCGTCGCCGAGCTGAAGAAGCTGTCCAAGCCCACCGCTGACGACAAGGCCATCGCCCAGGTCGGCACCATTTCGGCCAACTCCGACGAGTCGATCGGCAACATCATTGCCGACGCCATGAAGAAGGTCGGCAAGGAAGGCGTGATCACCGTTGAAGAAGGCTCCGGTCTCGACAACGAACTCGACGTCGTCGAGGGCATGCAGTTCGACCGCGGCTACCTCAGCCCGTACTTCATCAACAACCAGCAGAGTCAGCAGGTCGAGCTGGAAGACCCGTTCATTCTGCTGCACGACAAGAAGATCTCGAACGTCCGCGAGCTGCTGCCCGTGCTGGAAGGCGTCGCCAAGTCCGGCAAGCCGCTGCTGATCGTCGCCGAAGAAGTCGAAGGCGAAGCGCTGGCGACCCTGGTGGTCAACACCATCCGCGGCATCGTCAAGGTCTGCGCCGTCAAGGCGCCGGGCTTCGGCGACCGTCGCAAGGCGATGCTGGAAGACATGGCCATCCTGACCGGCGGCACGGTCATCTCCGAAGAAGTCGGCCTGCAGCTTGAGAAGGCGACCATCAAGTATCTGGGCCGCGCCAAGAAGATCGTGATCTCGAAAGAGAACAGCACGATCATCGACGGCGCCGGTGAGGCCGAAGGCATCCAGTCGCGCATCAAGCAGATCAAGGCGCAGATCGAGGAGACCTCCTCCGACTACGACCGCGAGAAGCTGCAGGAGCGCGTGGCCAAGCTGGCCGGCGGCGTGGCCGTCATCAAGGTCGGTGCAGCCACCGAAGTCGAGATGAAAGAGAAGAAGGCCCGCGTTGAAGACGCCCTGCACGCCACCCGTGCGGCAGTGGAAGAAGGCGTGGTCCCCGGCGGCGGCGTCGCACTGATCCGTGCGCTGACCGCGATCCGCGATCTGAAGGGCATCAACGAAGAGCAGAACCACGGCATCGTGATCGCCATGCGCGCCATGGAAGCCCCGCTGCGCGAGATCGTCACCAACGCCGGTGAAGAGCCCTCCGTGATCCTCAACAAGGTTGCTGAAGGCACCGGCAACTTCGGCTACAACGCCGCCACCGGCGAGTTCGGTGACATGGTCGCGATGGGCATCCTGGACCCGACCAAGGTCACCCGCACGGCGCTGCAGAACGCAGCTTCGATCGCTGGCCTGCTGATCACCACCGAAGCCATGGTCGCCGAGCTGCCGAAGAAGGACGCTCCGGCCGGCGGTGACCACGGTCACGGCGGTGGCATGGGTGGTATGGACTTCTAAGTCCTGCTTCTCCAAGCGTTATGCGTTGAACAGAAGCCCCGCCTTGTGCGGGGCTTCTGCTTTTGCGCCCACCAGCGCTGCCAGCTGCCGCAGCGATTGCCGAACACCATCGCGCCGGCATAGCCTGCGGCTGCTGCGCCCCGAGTGCCTCCACATGCTGAAGACCCATAGCCGGGAAAAGCTGATCAATGCTGCAATCTACTTCGCTGAGCGCACGTGCTTCTGCGGCAAGATCAAGCTCATCAAGCTGCTCTACCTGCTGGACTTCGAACACTTCCGGCAGACCGGCGTGTCGGTCACGGGCCTGGAGTACTGTGCCCTGAAGATAGGTCCGTTGCCGATGGAGCTGTATCACGAGTGGGATGCGCTGGAGGCTGACTTCGCCGAGGCCATCGACATCGTTCCCGAGAAGGCCCTGGGCCTCGTGCGCGAGTCGGTTCGTCCGAAGCGCGCATTCGACGATGCCCACTTCACGAGGCGCGAACTTCGCCTGATGGAAGACCTCGCCGAGCGCTTTCGTGAGGATTACTGCAAGCCCATGATCGGCGTCACGAACGAAGAGCGTTCGCCGTGGGCCTCGATCTGGGATGACGGTCGGGGCAACCTTGGCCGCATTCCTTACTCCTTGGCCATTCGGGATGACGCCCCCCACGCTGACATGGTCCGCGAGGCAGCAGCTGAGCGCGAAGGCATGCGGCGGGCCGGTCTGCGCTGAGCCATACAGGCGGAGGTGGGCTATGTCTGCACGCGGCCTCGACCTCGAGTCGACAGTCGAGCATAGGGCGCCCTGCAGGAGCGGTTGCGCTTCATCCTCGGAGTGCCGTGCCTCTGGATCCTCGGGCAAGCCAGCGCATTCGCAAGCTCCTGTGGCCGAACCCGACTCCCGTACAGCTATGATCGCGGTCTTGTTTGGTCGAGCCCTACGCGAATGACTGCAGCCACACACCGCCAGCTTGCCAACGACATCTGGAGCATCTGCAACCTGTTGCGCGGGCCGTACAAGCGCAATGAGTACCGCAAGGTCATCCTGCCGCTGACGGTGCTGCGTCGGTTTGACTGCCTGCTGGCGCCGACCAAAGCCAAGGCGCTGGAGACCTTCAACCAGTACAAGGGCAAGCCTGAAAGCATCATCCGTAGCGTGATGCAGTCGGCCACTGGCTATCCGTTCTACAACCTGTCGAGGCTGGAGCTGCGTCCCTCGCAGAAGGGCATCAACTCCCTGCTCGACGACCCCAGCAATCTCGCGCCCAACCTCAACAGTTACATCAACGGCTTCTCGCCCAACGTGCGGGCGATCATGGAGCGCTTCGCCTTCGATCAGCAGATCGCGAAGATGGCCGAGAAGAACCTGCTGTTCAAGGTCGTCCAGAAGTTCGCTTCGTTCGACTTGAGCTTCTCGGAGCTGAAGCCCGATGAAGCCGCGATGCAGATGGGCTACGTGTTCGAAGAGCTGATCCGCATCGGCGCCGAGCAGTCGAATGAAGAGGCCGGCGAGCACTTCACCCCGCGCGAGGTGATCAAGCTGATGGTGAACCTGCTGCTGTCGCCCGAGCAGGATCTGCGCCGCAGCCACGTCGTCAAGACCATTTACGACCCCGCCTGTGGCACTGGCGGCATGCTTTCGGTGGCCGAGAAGTACATCCGCGATCTCAACAGCGAGGCCAATCCCCTGCTCTACGGGCAGGACTGGAACGATGAAGCTTGGGCGGTGTGTCGTTCGGACATGCTCATCAAGGGCGAGGACGCGGACAACATCGTTCTCGGCGACACCTTCACCAAGGACGGCCACGCCCGCGACGAACACGGCCAGAAGCGCCGCTTCGACTACATGCTGGCCAATCCACCCTTTGGCGTGGAGTGGAAGCAGCAGCAGCGCTACATCGAAGACGAAGCCAGCAAGCTCGGGTTTCATGGCCGCTTCGGCGCCGGTACGCCGCGCATTAACGATGGTGCCCTGCTGTTCCTGCAGCACATGATCGACAAGATGCGCCCGGCCGCCGAGGGCGGCAGTCGCATCGGCATCGTCTTCAACGGCTCGCCCTTGTTCACCGGCGATGCCGGCGGCGGTGAATCGGAGATCCGCCGCTGGATCATAGAGAACGACTGGCTTGAAGCCATCGTGGCGCTGCCCGAGCAGCTCTTCTACAACACCGGCATCAGCACCTACATCTGGGTGCTGACCAACCGCAAGGAGCCGCAGCGTAAGGGCAAGGTGCAGCTCATCGATGCCCGCAACCACTGGGTGCCGATGGAGAAGAGCCTCGGCAACAAGCGTCGCCGCATCGGCGACCCCACCGACAAGCTCAAAGACCCGGACCACATCGGCGACATCACGGCCCTGCACGGCCAGCAGGCCGAAGACGCCACGCGCTGGGTGCTGTTCGACAAGGACGGCAAAGTCGCAGACCTGCGCGCCTCAGCACCGGACGCGCCCGCGCCGAGTGGCCAGACCTGGAAGCAGCTGGTCGTCAGCAAGGTCTTCGACAACGAAGACTTCGGCTACCACAAGATCACCGTGGAGCGTCCACTTCGCTTGAACTTCCATGCGACGCCGGAACACATCGCCCGGCTGGAGGGCGAAACCGCGTTCAAGAACCTCGCCACCAGCGCCAAGAAAGACGAGGCTCAGCGGCTCAAGGACATCGAGGCCGGCGAGGCAAGACAGCAGCAGATCCGTGATCTCCTGATCGAGTTCGGCCGGCGCCACCCCGAGCAGATCAACGACCGCAAGCGCTTTCTGGAGTGTTTGAAGCCCATCGACCGCGAACTCGAGGTCCGCCTCTCGGCGCCGGAGCTGAAAGCAGTGATCAACGCCCTCGGCGCGCGCGACGAGAACGCGGAGATCTGCCGCGGCCGTGACGGCCAGGCCGAGCCCGACACCGAGCTGCGCGACACCGAGAACGTGCCGCTGAAGGAGAGCATCCAAGCCTACTTCGAGCGCGAGGTGCTGCCGCACGTGCCGGATGCCTGGATCGACCACGGCAAGACCAAGGTCGGCTACGAGATTCCGCTCAACCGTCACTTCTACCGCTATGAGCCACCGCGCGAACTGGCGGTGATCGAGGACGAGATCAAGGCGCTGGAGGCCGACATCGTGCGCCTGCTCGCCGAGGTCACCGCATGAACGCGCGCTGGCCGGCGGCCGCTGAGAACGCTGTTGCAGTCGAGGTCCGCGCTTGGCGGCAAATCCCCGTCGCGGATATACTCGGCCGCAACAACACCCCCCAAGCCTATCCCGCAGCTCGCTGCGGTGAAGCTCAAACCGGGGGGTTGCTTTTTTCCGGGGGCGGTCATGCGCTATGACAAGCCCGCCCTCTCCATCGCCGATCAGGCTGCCCGACTGCGGCAGCGTGGCATGGAGTTCACCGACGAGGCCCGGGTCCAGCATTACCTGACCCACATCGGCTACTACCGCCTCAGCGCCTACTGGCTGCCCTTCGAGCAGACCGCAGCGGCTGGCCAGCCGCGCAACCATCAGTTTCGCCCCGGCACCACGTTCGAGCAGGTGCTGACGCTATACATCTTTGACCGCCAGCTGCGGCTGCTGGTGATGGAAGCCATCGAGCGCATCGAAACCGCCATCCGCACCCACTGGGCCCATGCTCTTGCGCTGCGCCATGGCCCGCATGCCCACCTCGACGCCAGCCAGTTCAAGAGCCCCTGGCAGCACGCCACCGACATCGCCCGCATCGCTGGCGAGCTGGAGGGCAGCAGCGAAACCTTCATCGCCCACTACCGGCGCCACTACGACGAGCCCTTTCTGCCGCCAATCTGGGCCGTGGTCGAGACGCTCAGCCTGGGCGCGCTGTCGCGCTGGTTCAAGGCCACCAAGGACAACGAGGCCAAGCGCGAGGTCGCCAAGAGCCTCGGAATGCCGACCGTCGAAGTGCTGGAGCAGGTGCTGCATGCGCTGACCCCGGTGCGCAACATCTGCGCCCACCACGGCCGGCTGTGGAACCGCCGACTCACCCTGCAGCTGCCGCGCATCAAGCGCCTGAATGGGCAGATGGTGATCGAGCAGATCAGCGCCACGCGCACGCACAGCCAGCCGTGCGACCAGTGCGGCCTGAGCGTGGAACGACAGCAGGCCACGGTGCAGGAGCAGCCCGCCCGGCAGATCTACAACTACCTGCTGGTCATGGCCCACCTGATGCTGCGCATCAACCCGCGCAGCAGCTGGCGCACGCGCCTGAAGCAGCACATCCAGCAGGCCAGCCCGGACCAGCAGCAAGCGATGGGCTTTCCTGTGGGCTGGCAGCAACTCGCGATCTGGCAGGAGCCGTCCGCATGAATCAGACCTTCCTACGACCACGCCTGGTCGGCCGTCGCTTCGACGAACACACCCTGCCGCTGGATCTGCTCAAGGACTTCGCCGCGCTGGAAGAGATGCTGGTCGAGGTGGCCAAGCACCAGTACCGCTTGGCCAACCCTGACCGGAAGCGTGTGCTGAAGGGCTTCACCAAGGGCTTGGAGCTGCATCTCACGGCCGTGGGCGAGGGCAGCACTGTCCCGGTGATTGCGCTGATGTTCTCTACGCTCCTTCCCTCGGCCGATGCCGCGTACTTCGAACAGGCGCGAGACCAGATCGTCGAAGCCATCGCTGCAGCAGAGCACGGTCGGACGCCCGCGCTGCCGCCCGAGCTGCTGCGCTACTTCGATCGCTTCGGACGCGGCCTGCGCGATGGCGAGGCCATGGAGTTTGCCTGGGGCGCTGGTCAAAAGGCTTCACTCACGCCCGCCACGCGTGAGCGCCTGCTGCGAGCCTCGCAGGCCGAACACTGGACGCAGGAAGTCACGCTGAAAGGGCGCATCCCCGAGGTCGATCAGGCTGACCACAGCTTCGAGCTGGAGCTGCCTGACGGCACCAAGCTCAAGGCCAGTTTGCTGGAGGCTCATCGCAAGACGGTGTTGGACGCGCACTACCACTACCGGGACGGCATGGTGGTGGCCATCAAGGGCGTGGTGGAGCGTGATCGTGCCGATCGCCTCAAGCGCTTCGAATCGGTCGAGCACGTCACCGCGCTGGACCCGCTGGACATCGAAACCCGCCTGGAGGAACTCGCACTGCTCCGGGAGGGCTGGCTCGATGGCAAAGGCCTGGCGCTCGATCGCGAGGCCCTGCTGCGCTTGGCGCAGGCCTTCGATCAGCACTACGCGTCGGATCTACCCCTGCCCTATCTCTACCCCACGGCCGAGGGCGGCGTGCAGGCCGAATGGACCCAGGGCGACTGGGAAGTTTCGCTGGAAATCGCGCTGCCCACGATGGTCGCGCACTACCAGGCCCTGCAGCTCACGACCGGCACATGCCACGAGCATGAGCTGCACCTTGCCAGCGAGGACGGCGCCGGCTGGGCGTCCCTGAATGCAGCGCTCAAGGCGCTGCCGGAGGCGCAGGCATGAGCCCCGACACCCTGCTGCTGCGGCAGATCCACCCGAGCTTCGTGCAGGAAGGCCGCGTCACCTCGCAGGCCTTTCGCCCCACGCCCAAGGACGAGCTGCACCTGTCCGTCGACAACGGCGACCGCATGAGCGCCGAACAGGCATGGCGGCGCTTCATTGCGAATCCCGCCTGCACGTCGGTGGGCGTGCAGGCGCTTGCCCACTCCGACTGCACCGCGCACGAGCTGCCGGTCATCGAAGACGGACAGCCGTACCCGGAGCACTGCTCCATCGACTTCTCCGCCTTCGACAAGAAGACCATCGAGAAGAAGTCCAAGCTGCTGCGTGCGGCGGCTGAGGCGCGGGGGTGGTTGTACAGGACGGCGGCGGCATGAAGTACGCCGCGTATCCGCAGTACTCGCCAAGTGCGTCGATATGGCTCGACCGGCTTCCATCGCACTGGCAGCAGCTGCGCGTGAAGCACGTGATTGACCGGATGGAATCCGGGGTGAGCGTCAATGCTGAAGCATCACCCGCCCAGCCCGGTGAGGTCGGGGTGTTGAAGACCAGCTGCGTGTACGGCGACCAGTTTCAGCCTTCCGAGAACAAGCGTGTCCTGGAGGGCGAGCTTGATCGTGTCGCATGCCGGGTCAAGGCCGACCGACTGATCATCAGTCGAATGAATACCCCCGATCTGGTCGGCAGCTGTGGCTACGTTCCACAGGACTATCCGGACCTCTTCTTGCCCGACCGTCTCTGGCAGACCGTCTTCAACGTCGCCCGAGGCTGCCTGCCCCGATACGCCTGGTATTACCTGACTTCGCGCCCCGCGAAGTCAGCGATCTCCTCGCTGGCCGCTGGTACCAGCGGGAGCATGCAGAACATCGCGCAAGACGCATTCATGGGGATCAGCTTTCCCGTGCCGCCGCTTGAGGAACAGCGAGGCATCGTCCGCTTCCTCGATGCCAAGACCGCGCAGATCGACGCGCTGATCGCCAAGAAGCGGCAGCTGATCGAAAAGCTGAAGGAGAAGCGGCAGGCGCTGATCTCCCGCACCGTCACCCGTGGCCTCCCGCCGGCTGCTGCGAAGGAAGCGGGTCTGCCTGCAAGTCCGGAGATGCGCCAGTCTGGCGTGCAGTGGTTTCCGCACTTCCCGGCGCATTGGGCCAGTACCCAGCTGAAGTACGCTGCGAGCAAGATTGTTGACTGCCCGCACGACACTCCTGAGTACGATCCGACGGGCGGGTTCTTCGTGGTTCGAACTGCGGACATCGGCGCTGGCACGTTGGACCTGAGCCGAGCGTATCGAGTCAACGAGGCCGAGTACACGCGTAGGACCCGTCGATCAAAGGTTGCGACGTCGGACATCGTTTACGGGCGAGAGGGTGAACGATGGGGATTCGCGGCCACTGTCTCCGCAGGCATCACCGTTTGCCTTGGCCAACGAATGATGCAGTTCAGAGCCGGTCCTCGCTTTGAGCCAAGATTCTTGATGTGGCACCTCAATGCCAACTGTGTCTATGAGCAGGGCGCCATCGACACTGCCGGGTCGACCGCACCCCACGTGAACGTCGAGACCATCAGAAACTACCGTTTGGTTGAGCCGCCAGTCGCTGAGCAGCGGGCGATTGCAAGCTACATCGACCGGCAGACTTCACGCCTTGATGCACTGCTGGACAAAGGCCTCGAAGTTATCGATAGGCTCAACGAGTACCGCAAAGCACTGGTCACCTCTGCCGTCACCGGCAAGATCGACGTAAGGAGCTACGCAGGATGACCAACAAGTTCACGGGAAGCCTGGAAGAACTTCGAGGCTTGCTGGCCGGCACAGCAGGCGACTGGACGACTGATGGCAACGGCAAGCACACGTTCCGCACCAAGGACGGTGGCGTCATGAACTGGTGGCCGAGCAGGGGGACCCTTCAGTTTCAGGGAACCGAAGATGGCAAGGCGAGGATCCAGGCTGCGCTCGCTGCAGAGGGCGCGCCCTCAGCAGCGCCAGCGAGTGCTGCAACAGCGCTGGAGAGGCGCCAGATCTTTATCGTTCACGGCCATGATGCCGAGGCGCGCGATCAGCTTGAGCTGGCCCTGCACCGCCTGGGCCTGCAGCCCTATATCCTGATGAATGAAAGCGGCGGTGGCTTGACGATCATCGAGGCGCTTGAAGGCCAGATTGGCCGCGACTACTCCTCGGCGTTCGGCATCGTGCTGATGACGCCCGACGACTTTGGCTATGCGAAGAAGGACGGTGCGGAAAAGACGGAGCCCCGCGTCAGGCAGAACGTGTTGCTCGAGACGGGCATGCTGCTTTCTTCGCTGACGCGCGCCCGGATGGCGATCATCGTCAAGGGCCATGTGGAGATTCCGTCCGACCTGCAAGGCATCATTCGGCTCGGCTACAACGACCACATCCGCGAGGTCGTCGCCAAGCTTTGCCAGCGTCTGCGCGAGGCAGGCTTCGAGATTGATCCGAACAAGATGGCTTCGGCCGCTCAGTAAACCATAGGGAGTAGGTCGAATGGCTCAGACCACCGAGAGGGCCTTCGAGTCCTACCTCGAACAGATGCTGGCAGAGGGCGGCTGGCTGCCCGGCACCAACGCCGAATGGGACAAGGCGCGCGCGCTGTTCCCTGCCCGGGTGTTCGCCTTCATCGAAGCCACCCAAGCCAAGCTGTGGGCCGAGATGGCCGCGCTGCACGGGGGCAACCTGCAGCCGATGCTGCTGGACGCGCTGGTCAAGGAGCTGGAGATCAAGGGCAGCCTGCATGTGCTGCGGCACGGCTTCAAGTTCTACGGCAAGTTGTTCCGGCTGGCCTACTTCAGGCCGGCGCATGCGCTGTCGCCGGATGTGCTGGCCCTGTACGGCCAGAACCAGCTGACGGTGACGCGCCAGGTGCCCTGCCACCCCGGCGACCACAGCACTGTGGACATGGTGCTGGCGGTGAACGGGCTGCCGTTGGCGACGATCGAGCTGAAGAACCCCGGCACAAACCAGAGCTGGCGGCACGCCGTTAAGCAGTACCAGACCGATCGTGACCCGCGTGCGCCGCTGTTCGATTTCAAGAAGCGCGCGCTGGTGCACTTCGCCGTCGACCCCGACGAAGTGTGGATGAGCACGCGGCTGGCCAAGGACAAGACCTTCTTCCTGCCCTTCAACCGCGGCAGCCACCCTGGCCAGATCCAGTGCGGTGCCGGCAATCCGCAGCACCCCAGTGGCTACCGCAGCGGCTACTTCTGGCAGGAGACCCTGCAGCGCGACAGCTTTCTCGATGTGCTGGGACATTTCCTGTTCGTCGAGAAGGACGAGCAGAAGGTGGATGACTGCCGCAGCGGCAGGAAGCTGGTCACCAGCGAGAAGATGGTGTTCCCGCGCTACCACCAGCTGCACGCGGTGCGCGCGCTGATCGAAGCCGCGCGTGGCGAAGGTGCGGGCCACAACTATCTGATCCAGCACTCGGCCGGCAGCGGCAAGACCAACAGCATCTCCTGGCTGTCGCATCGGCTGGCCAGCCTGCACAACGCGCAGGATCAGAAGGTCTTCGACTGCGTGGTGGTGATCACCGACCGCAAGGTGCTGGACAAGCAGCTGCAGGACGCGATCTACCAGATCGAGCACGCGCAGGGCGTGGTCAAGGCCATCGACCAGGACGCCAAGCAACTGGCCGATGCGCTGATCGACGGCACCAAGATCGTCATCACCACGCTGCAGAAGTTTCCCTTCGTGCTGCGCGGGCTGCTGCACGCCGCGGGCGCGGAGAATCAGGACAAGGCCAGCGAGGAGGAGAAGGCCCAGGCCAGCGCCTGGCGCGCGGAGATCGCTGCGCGCCGCTATGCGGTGATCGTGGACGAAGCGCACTCCAGCCAGACCGGCGAAACAGCTCGCGAACTGAAGAGCATCCTGGGCGCCAGCGGCGCTGGGACTGACGAGGGCGAGGCGGACTGGGAAGACCGCCTGAACCAGATCATGGCCTCGCGCGGCCAGCAGAAGAACCTGAGCTTCTTCGCCTTCACCGCCACGCCCAAGGGCAAGACGCTGGAGCTGTTCGGGCGACAGGGCGCCAGCGGCAAGCCCGAGGCCTTCCACAGCTATTCGATGCGCCAGGCCATCGAAGAGGGTTTCATCCTCGATGTGCTGCGCAACTACACCACCTACAGCACCTGGTTCAAGTTCGTAAAGACGGTCGAGGACGATCCGGCGATTCCGAAGAAGAAGGGCGCCAAGGCCCTGGCCAAGTTCAAGGAGCTGCACCCGCACAACATCGAGCAGAAGACGGAAGTGATGATCGAGCACTTCCGCGAGCATGTAGGGCGACAGCTGGGCGGCCGCGGCAAGGCGATGGTGGTGACCGCCAGCCGCATCCAGGCGGTGCGCTACAAGATTGCTTTCGAGCGCTATCTGGCGGAGCAGGGCTATGCCGACATTCGCCCGCTGGTGGCCTTCAGCGGCACCGTCAAGGACCCGGACACTGGCATCGAGTACACCGAGCCCGGGATGAACCCGGATGCGGTGACCGGCAAGCCCATCCCGGAAAGCCAGCTGCCCGAACGCTTCGGCTCCAGCGACTACCAGCTGCTGCTGGTGGCGAACAAATACCAGACGGGTTTCGACCAGCCACTGCTGTGCGCGATGTACGTCGACAAGCGGCTGGACGGCGTGCAGGCGGTGCAAACCCTCTCGCGCTTGAACCGCAAGATCGCCGGCAAGGATGAGCCCTTCGTGCTCGACTTCGTGAACAAGCCGGAGGAGATCTATGCGGCCTTTAAGCCCTACTTCGACTCCACCAGCCTGCAGGAATCGGCGAAGCCGGAGATGCTGCCGGCGATCAAGCACGAGCTGGATCAGCTGCAGGTCTACCACTGGAGCGAGGTCGAAGCCTTCGCGCGTATCTTCTATCGCCAGCCGGACCGGCAGAACCCCGCCGACCATGCTCATATGCAGCGCCACCTGCAGCCGGCGGTGGATCGCTTCAAGGCACTCGATGACGAAGCCCTGCGCTCGGGCTTCCGCGATAAGCTGGGCGGCTATGTGCGGATGTACGCGTTCCTGAGCCAGATCCTGCCCTATGCCGATTCTGAGCTGGAGATGCTCCACAGCTACGGGCGCTTTCTGTTGCCGCACCTGCCGCTGGACCGCGACAACACCGTGGTCACGATCGGCAACGAAGTGGGCCTGCAGTACTACCGTCTGCAGCGCGTCTCCAGCGGATCGATTGATCTGCGGATCGGCGAACCGGAGGGCGTCTACAGCCCGACCGATGTCGGCACCGGCAAATCCAAGGAAGAGAAAGCACCGCTGTCCGAGATCATCCAGGTGCTCAACGAGCGCTTCGGCACCAGCTTCACCGAGGAAGATCGACTGTTCTTCGACCAGATCAAGGCCAAGGCCACGGCGAACAACCAGGTCATCCAGACCGCGATGGCCAACCCCTTGGACAAGTTCCAGCTCGGCGTGCGCAAGCTCATCGAAGACCTGATGATCCAGCGCATGGCCGAGAACGACCGCATCGTCACCCGCTACATGGACGACACGGAGTTTCAGCGGACCGCCTATTCGATCTTGTCGCGCCAGATCTTCGATGCGGTGCACGACGGGCAGGGGGATGCGCCGCGGGGATGAACCGCTGACCTCGACAAGGTTTTCGCTGGTGGCGCGCGCATGCGATCTGCGCACCGGCGCGCGCGTGCATCGTGAGCCACTGCTACAGCGGTTTTGACTGAGGGCGAATCTTGTTGGGCGTCCCGTCTGGCCTGTTCGGCTGAGCCCTCGCTGAGACAGTTCGCGCCTTTATGGCACTAGCTCCCTCGCTGCCGCACTGGCGCGGCAGCGACGAACTCAGGGGGTTCACATGTCTATCCGCATCGCAAGCGCGGTGGTGCTTTCGTGTTTGATTCTGACGGCCTGCGCGGGTCCCAAGTCCATGGTGCACACACGTGGTGTGTCCACCACTGAGAACTTCAAGGATCTGCATGGCTTGAGCTACTACCTGCCGATGCGCTACGCCCAGGTCACCTTCGAGCGCGCCGAGCTCGATAGCCCTGCCGCACAGGCGTTGCGGGGCGCGAAGGCTGCCGAAGAAGCGGCACGCGTTGCTTTGGACGCGGCAGAGCGAAGCCACTCCCGGGCCACTGCGATGTTGGATGAACTTCAAGCTGTCAAGGCGCCCGAAGCTGGTGCGGCCTACCAAGCTGCGCTGACAGAAGTTGCTCGAGCGAGCACGGATCTGAAGGCAAAGACGGATGCCTTCCATACGGCCAAAACCGCAAGGGAAAGTGCGCAGAAGAGCAAGAGCCAGTTTGATGAGGCACAAGGAATGTGCGGATATGAGGACACGTTCGGGATCGAGCTGCTGGACTACGTTCCAGATCCTCGGCAGCGCTACGGGCTAAGGCTCGAGCACAGTAAGCTCAGGCACGACAAGCTCGACCTCAAGACCACAGCGTCTGGCTTACTCAGTACTGTTGATGGCATAGCAGATGATCAGAGCGCTCAGATCCTGATCAATCTTGCGAAGTCGATTGTTGCCTCGCCATTCATTGGGGGCGTACGGGGGCCTCAGTCAAGATTTCTACCCAACATCGCCATGGCGCCTAGTCCGCCTCAAGCACCCAGTTGTAGTGCTCAGAACTGGCGCCCGCTTCGGCTAAGTTCGATCATCGACCCTTCTGATGGAGAAGCGTGGAAGACCGTTGTGGGCCAGATCAACCGAGCGGCCGCGATATCTGGCAGAAGCGATCTGCGCTACGCAATTGGCATGTCCCCCAACTCGACGCCCGCCTCGTTGCCCCGCTGCGAGAAGGAACCTGGGAGTGAAGGGCCGAACTGCCCGGGTGTTCTCTATCGGCGTGCGCGTCCACTGGTCTTGCAGCTTTCCAGAGCGGGATCGCCGATCAGGAGTTTTGTCCTCACAGTGCCGAACGGACAACCTGCTGATCTGATCTCGCTGGACGCTATGGCCTTTGCGCGCAACGAATCCAAGCTCGGGTTTGAGAACGGCATGCTCACCAGCTTCTACGCGGATCGTCCCAGCCCGGCGCTTGAGGTCGTTTCGGTGCCCTGGAAGATCGCAGAGGCCACGGCGGACATCCTGAACGATCTGCTCACGCTTCGCGTGGACTACACGAAGAGCCAAGGAGACGTAGTCACGAATCAAGTGGAGTTGCTGAATCAGATGCGCGCCTTGATTCAAGCCGAGACAGAGCTCGAAGCAGCAAGACGCGCGGCCGCCAATCCAGCGCCAACGCCCGAGACTCCCGTGCAGGCGGACCCGCCGGGCGAGTGACAGGATCGCGATGAGCGGGGCCTGATGCACGTCAACCAAACCGCGCCCTGCCTTTGCGAAAGCCCCGCCCGTCACGGGGCTTTCGCGTTGCATGGGGCGCCTGTTTGGATCACGCAGCCCTTGACGGCTAACTCCTCGATCACACTCGTTGCTCTCTCGTGGAACTGGGCCGCACGCTTTGACTTGACCTCGCCGCTGACAGCAATTCGTGGCCACAAGGCCGCAGTGCTTCGCGTCGTGTGTCTTGCCAGCCACGGCAGTTATTCGAAAACTTCGAACAACTGAATCCACCTAAAGTGCGGCGTCTCCCGCCCTTGAGCACGCCCGGGGCGGGAAATGCACAGGGATGGTCCCTGCCGCAAGAAACCGTCCTCTCAGGATGTGCCGCCTCGTCCTGCGGGGTTGCAGTCGTGGGAAACACTGCCGACGCTGTCGACACAATCGCGAGCCGTCCGGTTTGTGCTTTCATCCACGGCTGATGCCCTTGCCGTGCGCATAGAGAACAACACCTCCATGAGCGACATCCGCCTGTTCCGCCTCACCGCCGGCAAGGCCGCTGAGCTGCAGGGTGATGCTTCCGACCTTGAGAAGCCGCTGCAGACCCTGATCGAGGCCAACCTCGATGCACTGCTGGGCATCCGTTTTCTGGCCAGCGAGTACTCCACCGGCAAGACTCACGGCGGGCGCATCGATTCGCTGGGCATCGACGAGAACGACTGTCCGGTGATCCTGGAGTACAAGCGCTCAGTCGGCGAGAACGTGATCAACCAGGGGCTGTTCTATCTGGACTGGCTGCTCGACCACAAGGCCGAGTTCAAGCTGCTGGTGATGGACGTACTCGGGGCCGAGGCCGCGCAGCGCATCGACTGGAGCGCGCCGCGGCTGGTCTGCATCGCGGCCGATTTCACCAAGTTCGATGGCCACGCGGTGCAGCAGATCGATCGCAACATCGAGCTGATCCGCTACCGCCGCTTCGGCGCCGATCTGTTGCTGCTGGAGTTGGCCAATGCGGTCAGTGCTTCGGGCAGGAATGGTCGATCAGCGAACAGTCGCGGCAATCGGGGCGCCAGGCTGATCGAGTCGACGGCTGAGGTCGCGTCGATGGTCGACGCCGCCATCGACAGCGAAGACGCCGCGCCGCGCGGCAAGGACTGCCCCTACAGCGAGTCCCTGCAGCTGTTGGCACCCTCGCAGCGCGAGGTTCTGGACGCGCTGCACGACTACCTGCTGTCGCTGGGCGAGGACGTGCAGCATAAGGAGCTGAAGCTCTACGCCGCCTACAAGCGCCTGAAAAACTTCGCCACCGTCGTGCTGCAGAAGAAGGGCGTGCTGGTCTACCTGAAGCTCGACCCCGCAGCCCTTGATCCGCTACCCGGCAATGCCCGCGACGTCACCCACATCGGCCACTGGGGCACGGGAGATCTCGAGTTTTCGCTGAACTCCTTGGCTGACCTCGATGCGGTCAAGCCCTTCCTCACGATGGCCTACGAGGGCCGAGCCCCGAAGCCATGAGTACGACTACGTCTGCCGGGATGGAAGCGCTGGATTCGATCCGGCTGAGAAGCCACGCGCGAGTGATTGACCTGGTTGAAGAAGCGGGGCACGACATATCCGACTGGGGCAACTTCAGGGGCGGACCGGCGAAGGCCTCGGTCAATCCGCGCTACTGCTACGAGTGGGCGTTCACTCAGCACGACAAGCCGGTGATTCTAAGCATCTGGTTCGAGCAGATGCAGGTCGATGGTGATCGCGTGTTTCAGGATCTGAACGTGCGCCAGGAGGGTTTGGCCGCGCCGAGTCCTGTTCGACGGACGCGCTCAAATCGCTTCGATGATGCGCTGCAGCTGGCCTG
This sequence comes from uncultured Aquimonas sp., assembly GCA_964586455.1. GTDB lineage: Bacteria > Pseudomonadota > Gammaproteobacteria > Xanthomonadales > Xanthomonadaceae > Aquimonas. The sequence goes on along the minus strand of CAZPHV010000007.1, from coordinate 73,936 downwards.
GCGCGAGAAGTGGCCATTGCGGGTGATCGTCTGCGAGGGCGATATGCGCGATATCACGGTCGAGCAGGAATCAGGCTCAAGCGTGCAGAAGCGGCTGCTCGATCCAAGCCCTTGGGCGCTTACCAGCTACGACTGGGACACCGGCCGCGCTCGGATCGAGCGCGCGGCAGCGCCCCGATTCATTGACCAGCATGACTTGGCCGAGCTGGAGGCCGAGGTGCGAGTTCGCGAAGTCAGCGGCCGGGCATTTTCGCGCAGCGCTGAAGTGCGTCAACGGGTATTGTCGCGAGCAAACGGCAAGTGTGAGTTCTGCGGCACGCCGGGGTTTCAGACCCCGCATGGCGTGTACCTGGAAACACACCATATCCAGCCACTCGCGCAGGGCGGCGGCGACAGCACCCAGAACGTAATCGCGCTTTGTGCCAATCACCACAGAGAGGCGCACTACGGGAAGCTCCGGGCTGATTTGGCGGCGGCATTCAAGGACCTGGTTCGCGCAGGCTGATTCTGTCCGATGGGTTCTGCTCGCAGGTGAGCTCGTGGCATCGTCAAGGTCTGCGCCGTGAAGGCGCCGGGCTTCGGCGACCGTCGCAAGGCGATGCTGGAAGACATGGCCATCCTGACCGGCGGCACGGTCATCTCCGAAGAAGTCGGCCTGCAGCTTGAGAAGGCGACCATCAAGTATCTGGGCCGCGCCAAGAAGATCGTGATCTCGAAAGAGAACAGCACGATCATCGACGGCGCCGGTGAGGCCGACGGCGCCGGCGATGCCGACGCCATCCAGTCGCGCATCAAGCAGATCAAGGCGCAGATCGAGGAGACCTCCTTCGACTATGACCGCGAGAAGCTGCAGGAGCGCGTGGCCAAGCTGGCCGGCGGCGTGGCCGTCATCAAGGTCGGTGCAGCCACCGAAGTCGAGATGAAAGAGAAGAAGGCCCGCGTTGAAGACGCCCTGCACGCCACCCGTGCGGCAGTGGAAGAAGGCGTGGTCCCCGGCGGCGGCGTCGCACTGATCCGTGCGCTGACCGCGATCCGCGATCTGAAGGGCATCAACGAAGAGCAGAACCACGGCATCGTGATCGCCATGCGCGCCATGGAAGCCCCGCTGCGCGAGATCGTCACCAACGCCGGCGAAGAGCCCTCCGTGATCCTCAACAAGGTCGCTGAAGGCGAAGGCAACTTCGGCTACAACGCCCCCACCGGCGCGGTCGATCGCTGCGCGACAACGCCCGCTGCGCGGGCTACGCCTTCGCTTCACCGCTGCGCGATTCGCTCGGTCGGTCGCTACGCGACAACGCCCGCTGCGCGGGCTACGCCTTCGCTTCATCGCTGCGCGATTCGCTCGGTTGGCGACACGGTTCGGCGACACGGTCGCGATGGGCATCCTTGACCCGACCAAGATCTGACTCGGCGCTGCAGAACGTGGCTTCGTTGGGCCGCTTCGCGGCACCAGGCGATTCGCGCCAACGCCGGCCTGCCGATCACCACCAAAGCGATGGTCGCAGAGGTGCCGAAGAAGAACGCTCTGACGGCCGACCACGGTTACGGCGGCGGCATGGGTGGCGTGGACTTCCAAATCCGGCCTCTCCACACGTCATGTGGTGAACAGAAGCTCCGCCTAGTGCGCGCTTTCGCTTTGCAGGGTTTGTCCAATAGAAACTGCGCGCTTGGAATCCCGGCTCAGTGTCATCGCATCGCAACAGGACAGTTCCAGACTTGCGCGCTTTGCCAGCGGGCAGTCGATTGGGGGATGCGACTTGTGAAATCTGCTGCTCTGCCGCGCCTGCCCTGGCCGCTGTCGGTGCTGCATCTGGCTGCGCTGGTCTTGCTCGCGGCGAGCCTGCTGACCGGTCTGCGCTTGGGCGTCAGTCATCTGCTGCTGCCGGTAAGCCTGTCGAGCCTGCTGCCGGTGGGAGCGGTGCAGAGCTGGCATCTGTGGCTGGGCTGGGCCTGGGCAGCGCTGATCGCCGGCTACGCGCTGTGGGCCTTCCGGCCCGGCCCGCGTGCGCGCCGCGCCGCGCACTACCAGCGCGCGGCCGCGCATCGATGGACCGTCGAGGCTTCGCGCTGGCTGCTGCTGGCGCTGATGCTGAGCGGCCTGCTGCTGTACCTGCGGCCTGCTGCGCTCGGCAGTGCAGTGTCGACGCCGCTGGCCTGGCTGCATGTGGGTGCGGGGCTCGCCCTGATCGCCTTGCTGCCGCTGCATCTGTGGGCGAGCTGGCCGTTGGGCGGCTGGCGGGTGTGGCTGGCCGCGCTGTACCCGCGCCAGCCGCGGCCGCATCTGCGCTGGCTGCTGCACGCGACTGCGCTGCTGGTGATCGCAGCGCTGGGCGCGCTGCTGCTGCCGGTGGCCTGGATCAGTCCGCGGCTTGAGATCGCGCGGATCGCCGAAGGCGCGGGCCCGGAAATCGACGGCGTCCTCGATGAGTCGATCTGGCAGCGCGCGGCAGCCCAGACCCTGCTGACCACGCGCTACGACGCGGACCACGGCGGCGACATTCCGGTCGAGATCCGCGCCCTGCACGACGGAGCCACCGTGTTCATGGCCCTGCGCTGGCCCGACTCGACCCGCAGCGGCGCGCACTTGCCCTTGCGCAAGACCGCCGACGGCTGGCAACTCGTGCAGCAGGGCTTTGCGCAGGACGACGAGCAGCTCTGGTATGAGGACAAATTGGCGCTCATGTGGGCGCGCTCGCATGGCCTTGCCGGCGACAGCTTCCAGCACGGGCGCCGCCCGCACGATGCCGATCCCGCGCCGCGCCACGGCCGCGGCTATCACTACACCGACGAGGCCGGCCGCGTGGATGTCTGGCACTGGAAGGCTTTGCGCAACCCGCTGGGCACGCTGGACGACAGTCACTTCGGCGCGGCGCTACCGCCTCAGCCCGGGCAGCGGCGCTACACCGCCGGCTACCGTGCCGACCCCGCCGAGGCCGGCGCAATCGTCGAGAACTGGCAGTGGTTCGATGCCGAGCGCGTGTTGCCGCGGCGGCTGCCGCGCGATCCCGCACAGCTCGCCGCCTTCTCCGAACTGCCCGATCCACAGGCGCCGGGCGCGCAGGTCGACTGGTCGCTGGAGTGGGCGGCCACCCAGCCGTATGCGCCCGAACTCGACACCTATCCGGTCGGCACCCTGATGCCGTCCATCCTGGTGCGCGACCACTACGAGGGCGACCGCGGCGATGTGCGGGCGCGTGCGCACTGGAACGAGGGCTACTGGCAGCTGGAGATCGCGCGCAGCCTGGCCGCGCCGGGTGCCTTCGACCTGCCGATCGAGGACGGTATGGCGCTGTGGATCGCGGTGTTCGACCACAGCCAGACCCGCCATAGCCTGCACCTGCGGCCGCTGATCATCGCGCTGGAGCGGCCATGAGGCGCACGCGGATCACGGGCTTGCTGATGCTGGCCACCTGCGCGCTGGTCGCTTGCGCGTTGACCGCCTGCCAGTCGGCCGGCGAGGCCGATCACTACAGCGCCGCGGCAGACAGCGCGCGCTACGCCAAGCTCGACGCGGCGGGCCGGGAGCTGGCGCTTGCGGCCGGCCCCTGGGCCTGCGTGCTCGATCGCGACACCGGCCTGGTCTGGGAGAACAAGACCGACAACGAAACCCTGCACTACGCCGCGGCCAGCTATTCGTGGTTCGACGCCGACACGCAGGTCGGCGCGCAGGACCTCGGCACCTGTCACCTCGACCGCGAACACTTGCCCTGCGACAGCGCCGACCTTGTGCGGGCGGTGCGAGCCAAGGCGCTGTGCGGGCGGGGCGACTGGCGCCTGCCCACGCTCGCCGAGCTGCAGGGCCTGCAGCGGCCCGCTGCGCCGGGCGAGCCGCAGATCGCCGGCTACCTGCTGCCGTTCACCCAGCGCTCGCCGTACTGGAGCGCCGACACTCGCCGCACTGAGGTGGGCGATCTCGAAGTCGGTGTCTACAGCTTCATGGATGGGCAGACGCGCTGGCTGCGGCCGAGCCAGGCCGTCCGCCTGCGCCTGGTGGCCCGAATGCCGGGAGCGCCCGGAAACAAATAGTTCACCGGCATGCAATCCGCGCCCGCTTTAATGACCGCGGGCGTAGTGCGGGGCGCCGGGATCGGTGCCGCCGCGGGGGGCCTGCCTTCGAGGGGCAGGGCTGCGTCCGCCCGTGGCCGCCGCGGGACACACTCACTCGCGGGGCGATGGCGGCGCGCGCCCGATCGGACACCACCATGTCAGTGCGCAACCTTCTGTCCGGCCTCGCCGTCGGCGCCGCCCTGCTGTTCTCATCCCACGCCGCCCAGGCCGCGCCCTCGCAGATCCGCGTGGTCTGGGACCAGGCCGCCCACCGCGAAGCGGTCATCGGTTTCTCTTCCACGGCCACCAGCGGTACCTACATCCGCTATGGCTACAGCAGCCAGCGCAGCAGCTGGGCGCGCCTCAACGCCGGCAGCAGCCGCACCTTCGGCAGCCTGCGCAGCCACTTCGTGCGTCTGAGCGGCCTGGCCGCATCCACCCCGGTCTACTTCGAGGCCTGTGATGCCAGCGGTTGTTCCGGCGCTTACTGGTTTCTGACCGCGCCTTCGAGCGCGGCGCCGGTGACGCTGGCGATCGGCGGCGACAGTCGCACCAACCGCAGCCTCCGCCAGCAGGGCAACCGCCTGGTCGCCAAGACCCGGCCACTGGCAGTGCTGTTCGGCGGTGACTACACCGACGGCAACACCACCAGCGAGATGTCCGAGTGGCTGAGCGACTGGCAGCTGGCGTTTCCGCAGGACACGGTCGATGGCCTGTCCGTGCGTCAGGCCATTCCGCTGGTGCCGACCATGGGCAACCACGAGGACAACGACCTGACCATGATCTGCAAGGTGTTCGGCGTGGATGCCGACCGCAACGGCGCCTGCGATCTGCGCGACAGCTACTACGCGGTCGAGATCGGCGGCCCGGGCTACCTGCGCGCCTACACGCTCAACACCCAGCTGCGGCGGTCCGGCTATTCGGCACAGTGGAGCGCGCAGAGCAGCTGGCTGGCGAGTGATCTTGCCAACGCTTCCGGCGCGGCCTGGCGCATCGCTCAGTACCACGTGCCGATGTTCCCGCGGACCAGCTCAAAGACGGCGTTCAACGCGCCGATCTTCGACGCCTGGGCGCAGATCTTCTACGACCGCCGCATGAACCTGGTCGAAGAGTCCGACAGCCATCTGGTCAAGTACACCTTCCCGGTGCGGCCCATCGGCAGCAACTTCCAGGAAGTCGCGGCTGGCACCGTCTACGTCGGCGAGGGCGCCTGGGGCGCGCCGACCCGTACCGCGGACCGCTACAACCCGTGGATCCTGGGCCAGGCCAGCTTCGCCCACTTCAAGCTGCTGCAGGTCACGCCGGCGCGTCTCGAGATCCGCACCGTGCGCTTCTCGGGCGAAGCCGACACCGCCAGCCTCACGCGCAGCCAGCGCCTGGCCGATCCGCTGGCGCTGCCGACGGGTCTGAGCCTGTGGAACGACACCCCGATCGGTCCGGTGTACGCGCTGGAGAAGGATGCGAATGGCCGCTCGCGCCTGGCCGATGGCCAGCTGCCGCAAACCCTGGTGCGCGGCGCGGTGCGCGATGTCGAGGTGCGCAGCAACAACACCCGCAGCAACGGCACCGTGCTGGTGGCCGACGGCAGCGACAGCGGCCGCGAACTGCGGGTGCTGATGGGCTGGGACTTCAGCGGTGTTTCGTCCAGCCTGCAGATCGAATCGGTGAGCCTGCAGATCGACGTCAGCAACCGCTCGGCCGGCCAGTACGATCTCTACCGCGCCAGCGCCAGCTGGGCCGAATCCAGTGCCAGCTGGACTCAGGGCAACAGTCTCGGCGAACGCATCGGCAGCATCGTGCCCAATGCCACCGGCGTGCAGACCCTGCAGCTCAATGCCGCCGGCGTGCAGTTGGTGCGCGACTGGATCGCCGGACGCGTCGCCAACCACGGCGTCATCCTGCGCAGCGCCGGCACCACCGACGGCGTCGACTTCTCCTCGCGTGAGGGCGCTACGCCGCCGAAGCTGGTGATTGCGTATCGGTGATTTGTTGGCGGCGGCCGAACCGCCGCCGCCACGCTTCAGAGCCCCTCTCCCCTCGCGGGAGAGGGGGGGAGATGAGCACGCTCGCGCAAGCCTTGCCGCCTCGGCGACGCTGCATCCGGCGTTACCGAAGCTCAGGGTTCGGCTGTCGAACCTCACTCGCAACCGGAGCTCGTTACTGAAAAACTGGCTCGCAATAAGCATGACTGAAGGCTTCCTATCGGGGCCCGACGAACCAGCCCTGCGTGATCCTCAACAAGGTCGCTGAAGGCACCGACTCTTCGGCTACAACGCCGCCATTGGTGCGGTCGGTCGCTTCGCGACAACGCCCGCTGC
>CAZPHV010000007.1:0-67471 GCA_964586455.1 uncultured Aquimonas sp. | reverse complement strand
GCGGGCTACGCCTTCGCTGCATCGCTGCGCGATTCGCTCGGTCGGTCGCTTCGCGACAACGCCCGCTGCGCGGGCTACGCCTTCGCTGCATCGCTGCGCGATTCGCTCGGTCGGTCGCTTCGCGCCAACGGTCGCTTCGCGACAACGCCCGCTGCGCGGGCTACGCCTTCGCTTCATCGCTGCGCGATTCGCTCGGTTGGCGATATGGTCGCGATGGGCATCCTGGACCCGACCAAGGTCTGGCACGGCGCTGCAAAACGCAGCCTCGCTGGTCCTCTTCGCGGCTACCAGGGGCTGCGCCCCAACGCTGGCCTGCTGATCACCACCGAAGCCGTGGTGGCCCGAGTTGCCGAAGAAGGACGCCCCGCCGACCGCCCACGGCTGAGACGGCGTCATGGGTGCACGATCAGGCCCTTCGCCGGGAGCGACACGGATGGGCACCGCATCGGCTGGGCCCCCATCTGCCGTGGCGCCCCGAACTTGACGCGCTCGGGGTTCGATCGCTCCTGCGCCAATGCTGTCTCACAGGCAGCGGTTCGCCGCCCGGGACATCGCCGACACCCCCGTGGGTGCGTACGCTGCGAGAAGACTCGAAGGGAGGGGCTACCCATGCTCAAACCCCATGAGCGAGAGAAGCTGGTCAGCGCCGTCGTCTACTTCGCCTCGAACACGGAGCATTGCGGCAAGATCAAGCTGATCAAGCTTCTCTATCTGCTCGACTTCGAACACTACCGTCAGACCGGTCGCAGCGTGACCGGGTTGAGCTACAGCGCGTGGAGATTGGGCCCCGTCCCGGCGGCTTTTTTCCAGGAGTGGGAGCAGTGGCAGTCTGACGTTGCGGAAGCGATCGAGATTCAAGCCGAGCGCATCCTTGACTACGACCTCCTCAAGGTGGTCCCCAAGGCGGAATTTGACGACAGCCACTTCACGCCGCGGGAGCTCCGTTTGATGCAAGTGCTCGCGGATCGCTTCCGGGATGAACGGTCACAGCCGCTGATCAATTTCACTCATGGCGAGCTTGGCCCGTGGTCCAAGATCTGGGATTCAGGTAGAGGCTTCAACCAGCACATCCCGTATGCACTGGCGATACCGGACTCCGATGAGCACGCGGCCGCAGTCAGAGAGTTTGCGGACGAGCAGGCATCCATGCGTGCCGTGCTTGGCGCGACGGCCTGAGACCCTGAGCCCCTGTGCGCGTCGGATGCATCTATCACCACAGGGATTTCTGCGCTGAAGCGGGTTCGGGCGAACTGCGTGGCAAGTATCTGCTGATTCTCTCGCTTCCTCCGGGCGGCGACGTCGTTTATCGATTGCCTACCAGCCGGGATGCCCACGCTCGGCCACAGGGTTGCCATCACGGCTTCCCGTATCCGGGCTACAGCCTGGGCATCCTGAGCGGCGAGTTGGAGCGACCCACCTGGGTAGACCTGCGTGAGCAGGATGATTACGACAATGATGTGTTCGCGGGAAAGCTCCGCAGAGGCGTGATCCGCGAGGTGCTCCAGCTCCAGCCTTCGATGTTCCGCGAAGTGCTCGCGTGCGCATCGGGAGCCGATGACACCACCGCCCGCCAGTCCCGATGTATCCGGGATGCGTTGGCGGAAATCGGAGCTTGACCTTCGCGAGATCGCCTCTTGCCATCCACGGCAGTTATTCGAAAATTTCGAACAACTGAAGCGGCTCCAAGCTCGCTGTCGTCGACGACCTTCTTCAGGTGGTAGTTGATGGTCGGGAGTTCCACGTCGTAGAGCTGGGCCCGCATCCTCTGGCTGAGCCAGACGTTCTGATCGGCATGGATCGCCTCGACGCCTCCTGAGCCACTTGCGGCGACGAAGGTCAGATATTCGGCCGCCGAAGAGCGAACGAGAGAGGTGGGCGGCTTCTGCTTGCTCGTCATGCCGCATCCTGCGCAGGCTGAGTCACTGCCCTCGCTTGTTTGCTGGTTGGTGCCCGAAGGCTCAAGTCCGAACCGAAAGGCTACGACATGGGCAGCTGCACAAACAGCTGCGGACGCAAGCCGCCAGATCGAACACGAAGAGGGCGCTGCCGGGCCATACGCCAGGACATCGGACCGCGGGTTGACGCGTGGTCATCGCCACGCTGTCGATGTTTCCTCCGCGGCGAGCGGTTTGCCTCGCGGCGGGTACGGTAGAACGAGAATCGGACCCTCCTCGATCGAGCCATGCGGGCCTTCCTGCAGGCTGCCGGTGCAGCCTGGACAGGACGGAGTCTTCGCCGAGGTTTTCGCCCTGCAGCAGGAAACCAAGAGTTGCTGACTGACAGGCGCTCTGCAGGAGACCAGCCGGGGCACACCTCAGGCTGGCTTGCATACAGCATCAAGGCCGCCCTATATTCCAGGTAGACTTGAATATGGAATCGAATTTGCGCCATATGCTCGCCAGCCTTGCATGAGCGCGCCTGATTACCAGGCGGATCCGGGCACGAAAATCCGTGCCGGGCGCCATATCGCCCAGCCCACCGGATATCGCGCCTTTCACCCTGCGCCGCTGCCTCCCCTGCCGCCCTTGCAACTGCAGGGTGAGCTTCAGGCGCTGCTGTCGCAGGCAGATCGTGCGCTGGGCCGTCTCGATGGCTCGATCCAGACCCTGCCGAATCCAGATCTGTTCGTCTTCATGTACGTGCGCAAGGAGGCGGTGCTCTCCAGCCAGATCGAGGGCACGCAAAGCTCGTTGCAGGATCTGCTCGCCGCTGAGGCCCATATCCTCGCACCGGACCGGCCTCGCGATGTCGATGAGGTGGTCAACTACGTTAACGCGATGAACTACGGCCTGGCCCGACTGCAGGAGCTGCCGGTTTCAGTGCGGCTGATCCGCGAGATCCACGAGCGACTGCTGCAGGGCGTGCGCGGCATGCGGCTGACGCCGGGCGAGCTGCGCCGCTCGCAAAACTGGATCGGCCCGGCCGGGTGCACGCTGAGCGAGGCCACGTTTGTGCCACCCCCGCCGCATGAAGTGCCCGCCGCGCTCGGTGCGCTGGAAGCCTTCCTGCATGCGGACAGCGAGCTGCCGCAGCTGGTGCAGATCGGTCTGGCGCATGCGCAGTTCGAGACCATCCATCCTTTCCTCGACGGCAATGGGCGCGTCGGCCGCCTGCTGATCAGCTTCCTGTTGTGCCAGCGCGAAATCCTGCTCAAGCCGGTGCTGTATCTGTCGCACTTCTTCAAGCGGCACCGCACCGAGTACTACGAACGCCTGCAGGCGGTGCGCGACCATGGCGACTGGGAGGGCTGGCTCGCCTTCTTCCTGCGCGGCGTGTCCAGCGTCAGTCGCGAAGCCACCGAAACTGCGCGCCGCATTCTCGCCCTGCGCGAGGACCACCGCATGCGCGTCACCGAGGGTCTGGGCCGCGCCGCCGCCAATGGCCACAAGGTGCTGGAACATCTTTACCAGCGGCCCATCATCGCAGTGGCCGATGTCGAGGGCCTGACCAAGACCTCCTACACGGCTGCCAACACCCTGGTTTCGCGGATGGTGGAACTGGGCATGCTGGTCGAGGCCACCGGCTACCGACGCAACCGTCTGTTTCGCTACCAGGCGTATATCGATCTGTTCGGCGAAGGCGACGCGCAGGACGGCAGCACGGATTCTTGAGCGCAGGATCCATGAGCTGCATCGGCTGCTCTGCTTCTTGCCTGTGCGGAGCAGGCCGCTGTACTCGCTGCCCAGGTCTGTCTGGCGAAAGCCTCTGAAGACCTGCGCGGCGCGAGGAGCCTGTCGGGATTTGGTGGTCGAGGCGAAAACTCGGCGATTTGCAGGCCCATAGCAGCGCTATGGTCAAGAATCGGCGGAAGCATGGAGCGCGCAGACGGGTTTGCAGCCCGGCCGACCAAAGTCCGACAGGCTCCTGGAGGCGACAGAGGCAGTTGTCCGTCGGAGAGCCTGAGATCAGGCGCCCAAGAGCCTGTCTGGCCTCCGACCTCGCCGGCCAGCGCGCGAGACCTGTGAAGCATGGAGTGTTGGGGCGCGAGCGGTCTGGAACCTTGGACCCTCGCGCGGACTCACTCTGGGCTGCGGAGCCCAAGCTGTGGTGCGTGACACCCCGTCAATACCCGATATCGCAGGCGGCCGCTTGGCGAGGCTTTGCGACATCGCGGATAACGGTTTGACAATCCCAGTCTGGGGTCTTGCTCGGCCCGACGACATTCAGCACTGCACGAGCGATCACGCAGCTCTCCCACCACCGAGACCATTCGATGCGCCGCACTCTGCTGAGCCTCTACGCCCTGGCACTTGCCACCATCAGCCTCTGCCTGCTGCTGTGGCCGGGCTTCGAATTGGCGCGAGCGCTGCTCGATCGGAAACTCGGCGGGCCGGAACCCGCGGCGCAGGCCTGGCGTTGGCATCGTGCGCTTGCGCCGGTGTATGCGGATTGGACGCGCGAGCGCATCGCCAGCGGTGCGGCGGCGCGGCTGTCGATGCATGACATCGCCGGCACCGAGTGGCCGCTGTTTGGAACGGTGTTCTTTCTGCGCGCTACCGAGAATCTGGATCAGGCCTGGCTGCGGGCGCCGCAGGGTGAGCGGCCGGCGCTGTATGCGCGCGCGGCGATCGATGCTTCGGCCGACTTGCTGGCCGACCCCGTACAGGCGAGCTGGGTGCAGCAGCACTGGGGCGCTGAGCACTATCTGAGCCGTGAGAATGTGTTCTACCGGATGCTACTGATTGACGGCCTGGCGACGCAGTTGAGGCTGACCAACGAGAGCCCGCATCGTGCGCTGTTGCTGCAGCAGGTGCAGGCGCTGGCGCAGGAGCTGGCCGGCTCGGCGACGGGTCTGCTGGCGGACTATCCCGAGCAGACGTTTCCGGCCGATGTGGCTGCGGCATGGCATGCGATTCTGCGTGCTGATGCGGTGCTGGGCACGGACCACAGCGCGCTCGCTGCACAGGGCCTGCGCGGTTTTGTGGATGCGATGGCGCCGCAGTTCGCGCTGCCGCCGTATGCGTGGTTTGGCGATGAGCCGACCGAGGTTCGCGGTTGCGCCAATGCCTGGCTGCTGCACCACGCGCCCTTCGTGTGGCCGCAGGCGGCACGCGCCTGGGCGGCGCAGCATCGCCAGCATTTCTGGTCGCAGGGGTTCTGGCTGAGCGGTTGGCGCGAGTTCGAGCACGGCCGCGGCGATGGCTTCTATATGGATGTCGACTCCGGGCCGGTACTGGCCGGCTTCGGCACCTCGGCCACAGCGTTCGGCTTGGGCGCGGCACGCAGCCTCGGCGATCAGCGCGAAGCGCGCGCCGTGGCGCTGCAGGCGATCGCGGCCAGTGTTCCCCTACCGAACGGTCGACTGCTGCTGCCCCGTCTGCTATCGGATGCCGCCGATGCGCCGTTGCTGGGCGAGGCGGCCCTGCTCTACAACCTGAGCCAGCCGCCGGCACCGGGGTTTTCCGGCCCCTCGGAAGCGCCGCAATGGCGTGAGGTGCCGGGTCTGGTGTGGTTGGTGTTGCTCGTGCAGTGGGTACTGGGCACGCTGGTGATGCTACGGGCCTGGGTGCGGCTGCGGCAGAGCTGGCGCTGAGGCGCGCTTCGTCCAACGCCGTGCCCTGTAGGGCATCAGCGAATAGCAGAACGCCGGCAGCGTGATCCTCATTCGCGCGATGAATGCCCGCTGCGCGAGATCGTCACCATGGCGGCTGAACAGCCCTCCGTGATCCCGAGCCGGGTTGCGGAAGGTGGTTGCCGAAGAGAGGCGACCCGGCCGGCGGTGAGCACGGTCTCAGCGGTGATGGAGGTGCTGTGGACTTCTGATCCACTGCCTGCTCCAAGCCACATCACGAAGCCCGGTCTTGTGCCGGGCTTCGAGCTTTCGGGCTGCCCGCTGTCAGACTTCTTGCGTGTGTCGCGACGCTATCCGCGCCGAGCTACGCAGCCGAGCGGTAACGGCATCGACCAATCCACCGACGCGACGCCACGCCGCTCCCGGCGCACCGACGGAAAGTCGGTTCTATCGCGGTTCGTGCGGGTGAATCTTCCTGCCTGTCTTGGTGACTTCGTGCCTCAGCGGCCGCCCTTCGCCTCTTTTGGTGCGGCCTCGCTCGCCCAAGATCTGATTCGCATTCATCAATACAACCGCCGGGCGTAAGCATCGCAACTTTTGAGGGCGACGGCTTGCATGGCCGTAGCGAGGGTCGGGCTTGCGGTGGGCCAGGGCCCACGCTATGGGCGCTCTACTTGCTGCCGGCGAGCGTGGCCAGATAGAGGCGGTGGGGTTGTGCCTGGCAGTTGGGGCGATCCAAGGCAGTCGCGATGCGGTGGGGCATGGACGGCGCCGCAGATGGGCTTCGATGGAGAATCCCGTCGCCCTTACCGCAGCCTGCCGGCACACGATATGCATGCTGACCGCCTGCCCAGCGATTGTCCGCGCGGGTAGGGGCGGGCATTCGGGAGGCTCATGAACCGCGACACCGCGCTTGAACTCGGTTGGGCCCTGCACTGCCTCGATCATGTCGAGGAGCTGGTGCTCATAACCGATGCGGAGCTGGCCGCTGAGGGCCTCGGCGGCCCCTATGTGCGTTACGTCAATGCAGCCTTCGAACGCTGCACCGGGTGGCCGCGGGAAGAAGTGCTCGGCCGGCCCCTGCGCATGCTGGGCGGCGCTGGAACTGCCGAGGCCACGCGCGCGCAGATTCGTGCGGCGTATCGCGAGGGTCAGGCCACCGAGGTTGAGCTCGACACCCAACGCCGCGATGGTAGCGCGATGACCCTGCGCAGCCGGCTGCTGCCCCTGCGCGATGCCGACGATGTGCTGCAGGGTTTCATGTTTCTGCAAAGCGATCTGACTGCGGCTCGCGCGATGCAGTCCGAGCGCTGGCGACTTGACGACTGGTTCGAGGGTGCGGGTGCGAGTGCGCTGAGCGCGCTGTACATCACCTCGGCGCAACGCGATGCCGACGGCGAAGTGATCGATTTCCGCATCGAGTACGCGAATGCCAAGGGTGGTGAGCTGCTGCAGCAGGATCCATGTGCCCTGGTTGGGCAAGCGCTGAGCGAGTGCCTGCCGGGCAGCCGCACCGAAGCCTTGATCGGTCACTGCCAGCGCGTGCTGGAATGCGGGCGGCCCTTCGTCGAAGAGTTCGAGGTGCCGGAGTATCCGCCGGCGATGCGCTGGCTTCGCCACCAGGTGGTTCCGCTGCGTGACGGAGTGGCGGTAACCAGCGAGAACATCAGCGACCGCAAGCAGACTGAATCGATGCTGCAGGCGTTTCTGCACTACTGGCCGGGCCGTGCCTGGATCAGCGACACCGAGGGCAACATCCTCGCCACCAATGCCGCCTATGCGGACGTGCTCGCTGCGCGCGGGGCCTCGCGGCTGCCGACCCGTCTGGTCGACTGCTACGGGCCGGACCTGGCCGCCCTCTATCTGCAGAACAACCGGCGCATCGATGCCGGCGGTGAGCCCGAACATCTGCTGGAACCGGGCCTGCGCGTCGACGGCAGCCGGGGATTGTTCGAGACCTGCAAATTTCCGTTGGGCGAGCAGGGCGGGCGGCGACTGGTCGGCGGCTTCGCGCTCGACATCACCGAACGCGAGGGCGAGCGTCAGACGGCCGATCGGCTGGCTGCCATCGTGCGCAGTTCGGGCGATGCCATCCTGTCACTGGATCTGCAGGGCCATATCGTCAGCTGGAACCAGGGTGCCGAACGGCTGCTCGGGTACAGCGAAGCCGAGGCCATCGGTCGCCACGAGAGCGTGCTGGCACCGTCGGCTCTGCGCGAAGAAGCCGCCGCCCTGTGGCAGCGCGTGCGGGCCGGTGAGCCGCTGGTGCGCGCCGAATCCGTGCGCCTGTGCCGCGACGGCAGCGAGGTGCAGGTGCAGCTGTCGATGTCGCCGATCATCGATCGCGACGGCCGCTGCGTCGGCGTGTCCCAGATCGCCACCGACATTGGTGAGCGCCACCGCCGCGAGCGGCAGACCCGCTATTTCGCCGAACACGACCCCATCACCGGGGCATTGAACGAGCGCGGACTGCTGCTCACCGCACAGGCCTGGATCGACACCGCGCCGCAGCGAGCGCTGGCGCTACTCAGGTTGAGGGTGGTGCGCTTCGGCGAGTTTCGCGATGCGTTTGGAACCGCGCACGCGCATGCCTTGCTGGGCCAGGTCGTCGAGCGGCTGTCTGCCTGCTTTGACGGCAGCCCACACTGCGTCGCCCATTTCGGACAGAACGACTTCGCCCTGCTGGTCGAGAAGCCGGATCACAACGCCGACCGGGCGCTAAGCCTGCTCGGCGCCGGCCTGCAGCAGGCGCAACAGACGCCGCTGGAAGTGGTGGGCATCGAATTCGACCTGGAGCTTCGCGCGGGCCTGGCCTGCTACCCCGACGATGCGCGCAGCGGTGAGGCCCTGCTGCGCTGTGCGGACCTGGCCATCAGCGCCAGCACCAGCTCCCGCGGCATGGCGCGCTACGACGCTGCGATGGGCGAGCGCGTGGCCTATCAGGTTCGCCTGCAGCGCGAGCTGGCGAGGGCATTGGCGCGCGGTCAGCTGCGCCTGGTGCTGCAGCCGATCGTGGAGTCGCGTCCCCCGCAGCGCGCACTGGGCATGGAGGTTCTGCTGCGCTGGCGGCATCCCGAGCTCGGCGATGTGCCGCCCGCGCGTTTCATTCCGGTTGCCGAAGAATCAGGCCTGATCGTCGCGATCGGCGGCTTCGTGATCGAGGAAGCCTGCCGCATCAAGGCCTGGCTGGAAGCTGAAGGTCTCGGCCATCTGTTCGTCAGCCTGAATGTTTCGCCCGATCAGTTCCGCCACGGCGACCTGCCGACGCGAGTGAGCGAAGCGCTGGGCGCGCACGGCCTGGAGGGCAGCGGCCTGGAGCTCGAGATCACCGAATCCACCCTGATGGAGCAGACCGAGCACAGCGCTCAGCAGCTGCAGGCGCTGGCGGCACTGGGCGTGGGCCTGAGCATCGACGACTTCGGCACCGGCTGGTCCAGCCTGGCCTACCTGCACCGATTCCCGCTGACCAAGCTCAAGGTCGATCGCAGCTTTGTATCCGGCCTGCCGCAGGACCACGGCGCTGCCGCGATCGTGCGCAGCATCCTTACGCTTGCGCGCTCGCTGGAACTCTCCACGTTGGCCGAAGGCGTCGAGACGAGTGCCCAGCAGGACTTGCTTGCAGGGCTGGGTTGCAGCCAGCTGCAGGGCTTTCTGCACAGCCCCCCGCTGGAGGCCGAAGTCTTGTTGGACTGGCTGCGGGCACGCGGCTGAGGGCCGAGCCCGCACGGATTTGTCGCGCCGAAACCCGCGCAGAGGAGACGAATGACCGCATGTGACCCTCAGCGTCAGCCTGCGTGGCGGGTGTCGGGTTTACCTGCGCTCATGGCTCGCAGGCCCGCAAGGCTGCATTCCCGAAATGCGGTGAAACGCTGGGGAATGCGCACCGAAGATCACGCTGCGAGTCGGCGGCTCACCCTTCCTCACGCCAGCTTCGTGCCAGTTCTGACGCCCACTCTTCGTTTAACAATCGTTTGCCAACATCAGTATCGATGGCACAATTCTTGGCCCGGATCGTGCTCGATCGGGGGCGCGCAGTTCGCAAGGCCACGTCCAGGGTGCCCCGAGTAACCGAACGGCACCACACATCCATCGGAGTCTGCTCTTGAACACAACCCGCTCGCTACGCGGGGCCGCAACCCTGCGTGCCTCACTGCTTGATCGCTGCCTGCTGACGCTCGTCGCAGCTGTGCTGTTGCTCGCCGCACCTGCATGGGTGCTGGCCGAGGGTAGCCGCAGCCTGTTCCCGGCCAGCTACCCGGCCGCGGGTGCACGCGCACCGATGGATGTAACCAACAACAACTCCTATGCAGGCGTGGCCCAGAACCGCCAGTTCCTGTACGTCTACGCGCAGGCCGGCGAGTTCATCCTGCTGGGGTCGCGCAACCTCGACAACGGCGGCGATGTGTTCGTCTACAACCCGCAGGGCTTCGGGCCGCGCGGCCTGGAGACGATTCCGGCGACCGCGGACTTCACCTGTTCCTCCAACAGTCCGCCCGCGGGCAGCTTCGGCGGCACCGGCCGCGGCAGCATTACCACCCGCGCCGCGGAACTGGCCGGCCCGAACAGCGCGGATGGCACGGTCACCGCAGCAAACGGCTGGCTGCCCTGCGCCTACCGTGCACCGGTTTCAGGCATCTACGGCGTGCGCTTCACTGGCGCTACCTCCGGCGCCCAGTCGCAAGTCGCCGTACCCGCAAGCGACCCCCCGCGGATCCTCTCCGCTCAAGTGTCGGCGTGGGAAGTTCAGGTGCGCGCATCGGCCAGCACCCGGCAGGACATCAACGGTCGTCTGTTCACCTATGCGTGGATTGGCCGCACCGGTGGCAATGGCACCGCAGGTCGCGTGTTCCACACGCTCTACTACATCACCGAAGATGGTTACCGCTACGAGCAGCGGATGAATGGCCTCGATCCGTTCGCGTACGCCCTCTATGCCAACCGCGCTGGCTTCCTCGATGGCGGTGCGCCGCTGTACAAGAGCGTACGCGGTGACAATCAGCTGGCGACCAACATCCAGCCGCTCAATACCGGCATCACCGCGCAGCCGCCGCAGTACCCGATCTTCTTTTCCGACGTGCGCGATGGTGGCGCCAATGACGCCGAAGTCGAGCGCGCACTGGGAGCCTTGGGCCTGCCTTCCGTGCCGCCCGTGCCGCAGCTCATCAGCGTCACTTTCACCGGCACGATCAGCGGTGACACCACCACGCTTGGTGCAGGTGGCGTGTTCACGTTCACCACCATCAATACCCTGACGTACGAAATCGTGGTCAGCCGCGACGGCACCGATTTCGATCCCGCCAATCCGGTGAACAAGGTGCTGACGGGCAACGCCCTCTCCGGCACCCACACCGTCTGGTGGAACGGTCGCGACAACTCGGGCGCCCTGTTTCCCGTCGGTACCGGCTATCGCTATCGCATCGCCGGCCGCAATGGTGAAGTGCATTTCCCGATCATCGATACCGAGGGCATGGCGCTCGGCGGCCCCACCGTGCAAAAGCTCAACGGCTCGCAGGACGCCATCGTCTACTTCGATGACCGCGGCTACGTGACCCGCAACGGAACTGCGGTGGGCCAACTCAACGGTCATATCTGTGGCGCAGGCCATCTGCAGGTTCAGCCATCGCCCAACCACTCGCTGCTGGGCGTGGACTCCAGTGATGCCAACTTCAATGGTGTCGGCATCTTCTACCGCTTCTACCCGCAGGTCACCACCGACCCCAACAACGACTGCAGCAATGCGGCGAATGTTCACTTCGGCACCGCCAAAGGACTGGACCTGTGGGCGCTGGAGCGCACGCCTTCCTTCTCCGAGCCGGTGACGGTGGTGGCACCGGTGGTGGGCGCGGACGTCGGCACGGTGGTGACCGTCGACAGCAGCGCGTTCCCGGGCCAGACCGTGTTCGGCACGCTGGTGTTCTACAACGCCGGCGACACGGAAGCGACCGGCGTGGGCTACACCGCCCGCATCGGCACGCCAGGCAACTGCCCCGCCAGCGTCAACTTCACGCTGCTGCCGCCCGGCGTCACCGTGTCCAGCTATGACCCTGCGACCTGCGTTGTGACCTTTGCCGGCCTGCCGGCAACGCTTCCGGCCGCCATCCAGCCTACCTCGCAGCTTGTCTTCGAGTTCAATTATCCGGCGCCCAACAGCGGACCGCAGGTGGTGCAGACCACGATCAGCGCGACCAATGAAGCGCCTGGGCAGATTGCGCCGAACAGCGCGAGTGGCAGCACGGAAATCATCGTGGCCGATGTCGCCACTACGGTCACTGTGCCGGCTTCCGCGGTTGCCGGCTCCACGGTTTCAGGCTCGGTGAGTTTCAGCAATCTGGGCGCGGCGACGTCGACCGCAGAAGGTCTGGTGTACAGCATCACCATCGGCAGCCCGGGCAATTGTCCGGCCAACATCGACTTCCCCGGCATCGCGCCCGCCACCTTCAGCGTGGACCCGGGCACCTGTGTGGTGAGCTTCAGCGGCTTGCCCACCAGCCTCAACCCGGGTGACGGCTTCAGCTTGAACTTCGAGTACACCGCGCCAGGCCCCGGCACCGTGCCTGTGTCGTCCAGCATCAGCACAAGTACGCCCGAGAGCAGCACGTCCAACAACACGGCCAACGGCAGCACCCTGATCCAGGCCCAGCCTGAAGTGGTGGTCAGCAAGACCTCGACACCTATCAGCGGTACCGCGGTCAACATCGGTGGCGCTATCAGCTACAGCGTGCAGGTCGACATCAGTGGCGGCCCCTTGACCAGCAGCCTGCAGCTGACTGACACCCTTGGAACGGGTCTCAGCCTGGGTGCGGTCACTGCCGGTCCCTTCACCTGCAACGCTGCCAATCCACTCGTCTGCAGCCTTCCCGCTGGTACCGGCGTGGGCAGCTACACGCTGACCTACAGTGCCACCGTGAATGCAATGGCCGTGGTCTCGGTGGCGAACTCGGTAGCCGTGACTGCCAACGGCGGCGATCCCGACCCGGTCTGCACGCCCTGCAGCACCACGCACCCGGTGATCGCACCGGAACTGTCGATCAACAAGACCGCCAGCGCCGCAAGCTTCACCGTGGGGCTGCCTGCCAGCTACACGCTGACGGTGACCAACACCAGCACCTCGCCGACTACCGCGGTCGCGACCGTGACCGACGCAATCCCGGCCAGCCTGACCCTGGGCACGCTGCCCGGCGGCTGTACGGCTGCAGGACAGACGGTGAGCTGCACGATTGCCGCGGGTCTGGCCCCGTCTGCAAGCGTCAGCTTCGTGATCCCGGTGACGCCGACGGCCGCTGCTGCGCCGAGCGTGCAGAACACCGCCAGCGTTGGCGGCGGCGGTGACCCGGGTTGCCCGGCGGCACCGCGTTGCACCAGCACGATCGACACGCCGGTCAATGCGCCGCAGTTGACGATCACCAAGACTGCCAGCGCGGCGAACTTCACGGTCGGCGTGGCGGCGAGCTACACCTTGAGCGTGCAGAACACCGGCAATGCGGCGACCACCGAGGTCGCGACGGTGACCGACGTGATCCCGACCAGCCTCTTTACCCTGGGCACGATGCCAGCGGGCTGTACGGCGGTTGGCCCGACGGTGAGCTGTACGATTGCTGCGGGTCTGGTCGTGAGTGGCAGCGTCAGCTTCGTGATCCCGGTGACGCCGACGGCGTCTGCTACGCCGAGCGTGCAGAACAGCGCCAGCGTCAGTGGTGGTGGGGATCCGGGTTGCCCGGCGGCACCGCGTTGCACCAGCACCATCGACACGCCGGTGAATGCGCCGCAGCTGACGATCACCAAGACCGCCAGCGCGGCGAACTTCACCGTCGGTGTGGCAGCGAGCTATACGCTGAGCGTGCAGAACACCGGCAACGCGGCGACCACCGCCGTGGCCACCGTGACTGACACGATTCCGGCCAGCCTCACCCTCGGCGCCTTGCCTGCGGGCTGTACGGCCGCAGGACAGACGGTGAGCTGTACGATTGCCGCGGGTCTCGCCCCGTCTGCGAGCGTCAGCTTCGTGATCCCGGTGACGCCGACGGCCGCTGCTGCGCCGAGCGTGCAGAACACCGCCAGCGTTGGCGGCGGCGGTGACCCGGGCTGCCCGGCGGCACCGCGTTGCACCAGCACCATCGACACGCCGGTCAATTCGCCTGAGCTGACGGTCACCAAAACCGCGAGCGCTGCCAACTTCACCGTCGGCGTAGCCGCGAGCTACACCCTGAGCGTGCAGAACACTGGAAGCGCGGCGACCACCGCCGTGGCCACCGTGACTGATGTGATCCCGGCCAGCCTGACCCTGGGCACGCTGCCAGCGGGCTGTACGGCCGCAGGACAGACGGTGAGCTGCACGATTGCTGCCGGCCTCGCGGTCAATGCGAGCGTCAGCTTCGTGATCCCGGTAACACCGACGTCGGCTGCGATTCCGAGCGTGCAGAACACCGCCAGCGTTGGCGGCGGCGGTGACCCGGGTTGCCCGGCGGCACCGCGTTGCACCAGCACGATTGACACGCCGGTGAATGCGCCGCAGCTGACGATCACCAAGACCGCGACACCGACGGGCTTCACCGTGGGCGTTGCCGCCATCTACACGCTGAACGTAGCAAACACCGGCAACGCGGCGACCACTGCCGTGGCCACCGTGAGTGACGTAGTTCCCGCCAGCCTGACCCTCGGCACCTTGCCAGCGGGTTGTTCGGCTGCAGGCCAGACGGTCACCTGCACGATTGCTGCGGGCCTGGCGCCCTCGGCAAGCGTGAGCTTCGTGATTCCGGTCACCCCAACGGCCGCTGCGGTTCCGACGGTGCAGAACACTGCCAGCGTTGTCGGCGGCGGTGACCCGGGTTGCCCGGGCCTGCCGCGCTGCACCAGCACGATCGATACACCGGTGGATTCGCCTGCGCTCACGCTGACCAAGACGGCGACGCCGACCAGCTTCACCGTGGGTGTTGCGGCGAGCTACACCCTGAGCGTGCAGAACACCGGCAGCGCGGCCACGACGGCGGTCGCGACGGTCACTGACACCGTTCCAGCCAGCCTGACGCTCGGAACGATGCCGGCCAACTGCTCCGCCGCCGCCCAGACGGTCACCTGCACAATTGCTGCGGGCCTGGCGCCCTCGGCAAGCGTGAACTTCGTGATTCCGGTCACCCCAACGGCGGCTGCGGTTCCCACGGTGCAGAACACCGCCAGCGTGGTCGGCGGTGGTGACCCGGGTTGCCCGGGCCAGCCGCGTTGCACCAGCACGATCGATACACCGGTGATCGCGCCGGAGCTGACGATCACCAAGACCGCCAGCGCCGCCAACTTCACCGTCGGGGTGGCCGCAAGCTACACCCTGAGCGTGCAGAACACCGGCAATGCGGCGACCACTGCAGTGGCCACCGTGACTGACACGATTCCGGCCAGCCTGACCCTCGGGGCCTTGCCTGCGGGCTGTACGGCTGCGGGCCAGACGGTGAGCTGCACGATTGCTGCCGGCCTCGCGGTCAATGCGACCGTAAGCTTCATCCTCCCGGTGACCCCGACCGCGGCTGCGATTCCGAGTGTGCAGAACACCGCCAGTGTGGTTGGCGGCGGTGACCCGGGCTGCCCGGGCCTGCCGCGCTGCACCAGCACGATCACGACGCCGGTGCAGGGTCCGAACGTGAGCCTGGCAAAGACGGCCAACCCGGCCAGCGGTAGCCTGGTGGTGGTGGGTGACACGATCACCTACACCCTGCAGGCGACGGTGGCAGATGCGGCGCTGACCGCGCCCTTCCAGCTCACCGACACCCTGGGCGCGGGCTTGCTGCGCGGCGCGATCACGGCCGGTGACTTCAGCTGCGGTGCGGGTGAGCCGCTGGTCTGCAGTTTGCCCACCGGCACTGCGGTCGGCAGCTACACGCTCAGCTACACCGCGAGCGTGCAGACCGGGGCCACGGGTACGGTCGGCAACAGCGTGGCGATCACCGGCAACGGCGGCGATCCGGATCCGGTCTGCTCACCCTGCACGACCACGCACCCGCTGGCGCTGGCTGACCTGCAGGTGCTGAAGACGGTCGATCAGATGACGCCTTCGTTCGGTCAGACCATCAATTTCACCCTGCAGGTGCGCAACAACGGCCCGGATGCAGCGACCAATGTCCTCGTGACCGACGCCTTGCCCTCGGGCTATGAGCTGCTCAACACCACGGCCAGCCAGGGCAGCTACACCGCCCCGATCTGGACGGTGGGCGGACTGGCGGTGGGTCAGACCGAAACTCTGGTCATGCAGGTGCGTGTGCTGACGGGTGGTCAGTACCGCAACATCGCCACGGTGACCGCAGATCAGTTTGATCCGATCGACGAGAACAACACCGATGGCGTCACGCCCTTGCTGCCCAGCTTTGAGGGCCCTGCCGTGGTGCCTGTGGACGCGCCCTGGGCCTTGTTGAGCCTGATGCTGCTGATGCTCGGCGTGGCTGGGCTGCAGCTGCGCAGGCGCGGCTGATCTCAAGGTGCTGATGCAGTGACAGAACAAAGCCCCGCCTTGAGCGGGGCTTTGTTTTTGCGGGTTACGCCAGGAGCCTGTCGGATTTTGGCTGGCTGGGCTGCAAATCCGCCTGCGTGGTCCACTCTTCGCCGACTCTTGGCCGAGAGCCCACTCGGCCTGCGGATCGTCGAAAAACTGTCCTCTCGCAGTCGACGATCGCCTCGACCCCCAAAGCCCGACAGGTTGCTCGCGCAGGAGCCCAGGTGCGCTTGTGATCACGTCGCACAGGCGCGTGGTCCATTGGACTGTGTGATCCGATCCCTGCAAAGCCGGCGACGTCGGCGGCACTCACAAAGCGACAGGCATCTTTTGTGTTCTCGCTGTGGCCGATACACCAATGCAGTGGACATTGGCCGCGCGCTGGAAAACTCCCTTCCGGGGGTTGTTCCCTGTGGTGGCTCGGCGCATGGCGTACCGCCTGACGACACAGCAAACGATTGCGCGCGTGCTTCGTCGCACTGGCCAATCTTGTCCGGGGTAGCAGGCTGCTTTTCGGCCGCCTGCATGCCTCGCGCCTCGCCGCGATATCGGCGTGTGCCGAGCCTCTGCTATGGTGCGGTAGCGCACCGAGCGATGCATCGTCGCCGGCTGCGATCGGGGGCCTGACCAGAAACTACGCGCGATTTCGACGTGGCTGCACGCATGTGATCGTGTCTGGAGTCGTGTATGCATGTGCAACAGATCGAGCGTGCCGTGATGCTGATGGCCGTCCTGGGCTTGGCAAGCCATTCGGCCCTTGCCGCGCCCACCGCAGTCGACGACAGCTACACGGTCAACGCCAACGGCGTGCTGACTGTTGCGGCGGGGAGTGGTCTTCTCGCCAACGACACCGGCTTCAATCCGGCGACGCATCGACTCGAAAACGTGGACACGGTCGGTCAGTACGGCGGCCGGGTGCAGGTCAACGCGGATGGCAGCTTCCGCTATGACCCGCCGCCTGGATTCCGGGGCCTCGATTCCTTCGGCTATACGGTGCGCAGTGCGGACGGGGCGAGCAGCGCTGTGGTCCGCATCGATGTCGGCGGCGACGTGGTCTGGTTCGTCAACGGCAGTGCCGCGCCGGGTGGAAACGGCACTTTCAGTGCGCCCTTCAACAGCCTCGCGCCAGTCAACGGAAGTGGAGGTGCGGGAGACGTTGATTCCCTCGGGGACACCATTTTCGTTTACGGGGGCACCTACACCGGGGTCGAGTTCGACCTCGAAGCGGGGCAGCGCCTGATCGGCGAAGGTGTCGGCCTTGACCTTGTGGGAACGCAGAACGATATCGCGGCTGGTACCGCGCCCGTCCTGAGCAGTGCCGGCAGCTTCCCGGTCGTCGAAATCTTCGGGCAGGGCGGCACGATCCGCGGTCTGCGCATCGAGAACACCGCGGGTTGGGCGATCCGCAGCGCCGCCGTCCCCAATGGTGGCTTCACCATCGCCGATGTGGTCATCGCCGCCAGCGGTGGCGCCAACGGCGGCATCGAGCTGCTGAACTCGAGCGGCGCCATGAGCTTGACCAATGTCAGCGTCGACGGCGCCTTGTCCGCCCTCAGCCCTGCGCTGCAGATGATCGGAACCGGCGGCACGATGTCGCTGACGAATGTGGACGTGGGTTCGGGCAGCGGCTTTACCGGTGGCTATGTGCTGAACGTGGCCGGGAACGCGGGTGCCATCACTTTCGACTCGACCAGTTCACTCAGTTCAACCAATACGCGCGGCCTCAACATCGGCACGCAGGCCGCCTCGGGGGCCGTGGCCCTGCCGTCCGTCTCCCTCGCCGGCGGGGCAACCGGCGAGCCCTTGGTCCGCCTTCAGGGCAACGATGCCGCTTCGTTGGTCAGCTTCGCCGGCGGCGTGGTTTCCAATTCGACAGCCACCGATTCGACGGCCTTCCTCTCCGACGGCGGGCGGCTGAGTCTTGGCGGCAGCGCGAACACGCTGTCGGCGTCCGACGGCCCAGCCCTGTATCTCGAAAGCGTCGAGCTGACGGCCAACGCGACGTTCGCCAGCCTGTCCTCGGCCAGCAGCAATGCACGCGGCATTTCCATCGACAACCCGGTGGGTGCCAATGATGTCTTCGTCACCGGCACGACCACCATCAGCGGCTCCGCCAGTACCTTCATCCGCGTCAGCGACACGAGCCCCAGCGGCTTCGCGCTGAACCTGGCGCGCTTGACCGCCAGCGGTGCGCAGGAGGGCATATCAATCACCGGCGCCGCTTTCACGGTGACAGACAGCGCCAGCACGCTTGCGACCACCGCGGGAGCAGCACTCCGCTGCGATGCGAGCGCGCTCACTGCGGCGTTCGCCACCTTGAGTGCTTCGGGCGGCACCACCGGACTGGATCTCAACGGCTGCAGCGGCACGGTGACCGCCGCCGCTGGCGCATTGACCAACACCGCGGGTGGCAGTGAAGCGGTGGTCAGGATCGTCAACAGCAGCGTTGCGCTGACCTACGGCGGCACCGTTAACAAAAACACAGCCGGGCGCGCTGTTTCCGTCGACGGGCTGACCAATCCGGGCTCTGCCACCTTCAATGGCAGCGTGACAGCGACCAACGCGTCTGGCGGTGTGTCGATCGTCAACAGTTCACGCCCGGTGAGCTTCAGTGCGCTGAATCTCGGTACGACAGCGGCCCGCCATTCGACGACGCCCATTCAGCTGGCCGGCAACACGGGCGCCGTCAATCTCGGCAATGTGGCGATCTACACCGCCGGGGTGCCGGCGCTTGGCGTGGCCTATGCCAACGCATCGCCCGGGCAGGTTTCGACCGGCGCCAGCAGCCTGTTGGATGTCACGGGGGCGGCGACGGCGCTGAACGTCAGCCATGCGACCAGTCAACCGCTGGCGCTGCAGTTTGCGAGTATCAGCAATGCCGGCGCGGGCACACATGGCATCTCGCTCAACCGCGCCAGCGGGTCGCTGTCCGTCACCGGCCTGACCAACCTCGGCGCCAAGACTGCAGCGGGTATCGAAATCGCCAACAGCACCCTGACTGCCAGCTTCCAGGAAGTGGACATTACTGGCGCACCCGGTGACGGCGTGCGCCTGACCAGCAACGGCGTCGGCAGCAGTTTCACGATCCTGGGCGACGGGGACTTCGTCAGTACACACACAGACGGCGCCGGCGGCACCTGGACGAACATCGGTGGCAGCGCCTTCAACATCGATGGGGCCCGGGATATCCGCGCGACGGATCTGAGCATCAGCGCCGTGGGCAATCACGGCGTGGTCGGGCGAGGGATCACCAACCTCCTGTTCTCCAACGTCGACATGACGAATGTCGGGAACGCCGACAACGAACACGTCTTCAACCTGCGCGAAGGCGAGGTAAGCGGTGCGCCCATCAGCGGCAACTTCGAGGTCAACAACAGCGTCATCCAGAACTTTACTGACAACGGCGTGTACCTGGAGAACTTCACCGGCACGCTCAACATGCGCTGGACTGACAACGTCCTGCGCAACAACATCACCACCACAGCCTGCGGCGGCGGCAACTGCAACGGCAACGGCATCCTGATGCGCGCCGACGGCACGGCGCGCATCAATACGCTGATCCAGAACTCGGCCTTCGAAAACATCGATGGCATCGGCCTGACGGCCAACCCCGAAGGCAACAGCGGTGCGCGCATGGATATTGCCGTGGTGAGCAGCGCGTTCACTGCCGCGCCCTATGCCGGGCCCTCGAATACCAACAACGGTGAAACCGCCATCAGCCTTCGCAATGCGCAGGGCAACAGTACGCTCAACTTCCGCCTGTTCTCCAACGACATCAGTAACTACAGCGGCGAGCTGGCGCTGGGCGTCGTCGAAATCGAAGGCGGCGACTTCACCACCACCAACGGGGTGATCGACGTTCTGTACGTCTATCACGCGCATGAAGGCAACGCACTGCAGATTTTTGCCGACGGCGCAAACACCAGCGGAGGCGGAACGACCAGCTTCACGACCAATGTTTCGATGAATGCAATCAATGTCCCGGCGGCGACGCCGATCTTTGGCGCCAGCATTCTGCTGCAGAACAACGGCGCGATTTCGGGCAGCAGCGTCAACGCGAATTACAGCATCACCAACAGCAGCCTGTTGGCCAATGCTAGCGGCACATCGCGCCGCACCGTCACGGCCAATGTTCGCGACTTCAACAACGCCTGCATGGACATCCGCAACAACACGGTTGCAGCGGGAACAGGCGGCACACAGCCCGCAGTCAACCTGTCCTACAACGGCTCGGGCGCCGTGCGCCTGCAGGGCATGGCGGGTAGCGGCGATGTCAACGCGCAGAACTACCTGAGCGCCAACAATACGCTGACGGCGGGAGCCATCTCCGGCCCGAACAACACCATCGCAAGCGCGACGTGCACGGTTCCGACCCTGCCCGCTGCCTTCCCGTTCAACTGAGCCGGAGTCGTCCATGTCGTTCCTCCGCCCGCTCAATGCCACCCTCTCACCCCGAGTGCTCCTGCCCATGACCTGCAGGGCGGGTTCGACCCTGCTGCGCTTTGCCGTCGCCGCAACGCTGCTGGCCGTATCTCTGCCCGGCATGGCGGCGCTGTCCCAGTCGCAGGTGCTCAGCGCGGTCGACCATACCGTCGATGCGCCCTTGAACATTGTCGACGAACGCTTCGGCGAGGCGGTGGCCGTGTCCGGCAACTGGATGGCGGTGGGTTCGCCGGCGGCGGGGAATGCGGAGGGCTCGGTGTCCCTCTACGAGCGAGTGTCCGGCATTTGGACCTGGCGCCAAGGTCTGGCTGCGCCATCCGTACAGACCGGCAGCGGTTTCGGCGCGGCTGTCGATATCCATGAGGCCGGCGGCCTGGTGACGGTCATTGTGGGCGCACCGCGGTTCGATGTGGCGCAGAACGATCAGGGCCGGGCGTACATCTTCAGCGATACCGATGCGGGCGAGGCCCTGAGCTTCAGTACGGCGACGATCAATTCGCCGATCGTAGACGTCAACGGCCGCTTCGGTGCTTCGGTTGCGTTGTTTGGTGACGTCGCCGCCATCGGCGCGCCCAACACGGGTTTGAGCGATGACGGCCTGGTGAGCATTCGTGGGCGAAACGTCGGTGGCGGCAATGCCTGGGGTCAGGTCGCGCCACTGAAGACAGGGCCCGCGGGCAGTCGCTTCGGCACCTCCGTAGACCTGCACGGGGAGTATCTGATCGTCGGCGCACCGCTGGCGGAGAACGTCGCCGCAATCCGTACAGGTCTGGCGTATGTGTATCGCCAGGATCTCGGCGGCGGCAATGCCTGGGGGATCAGACACACGCTCGCACCCGCGCTTGGGCAAGCCGGTCAGGCCTTTGGCCAGTCGGTCGGTGTGTGGGACAGCAACCTCGGCGCGGCGGACAGCAGCGCGCGCAGCATGGTGGGCGCCCCCTTGTTCGATGACGCGGGCGATATCAACGCCGGTCGCGTGACCTTCTTCAACGACGCAAGCAACAGTGGGCAGTTCGAAGGCGCGGACCCGAACGAGCAGCTCGGCTACAGCGTTGCCCTGGAGGCCGCCGACGCAATCGCCGGGCGCCCTTCGCGAACCCTGGCTGGACAGCCCGGTGCCGGCAGCGTCAACACCTTTACCTTCAACGGTACGAGCTGGGTCACCAACACCATCAACCTCGCCGAATCGGGCGCCAGCCGCAATCATTTCTTCGGCTGGTCGGTCGATCTCTCTGCGAGTCATGCGGTGATCGGCACGCCGGGCACGCTGGCCGACCCGTTGAATGCACCGCCGGGTGCGGCTCGCGCAGGTTCGATCACGACACTGATCAAACCTGGCGCGACCTGGACCTTCGACGCCAAGACGCTCGCCACCTACGACCAGCCCTTCAGCCAGGCCGACCAGTTGTTCGGCTTTTCCACTGCGGTCAGCAGCGAATGGATGGCGGTCGGTGCGCAGCGTGACCGCCAAAAGGGCGCCGACGCAGGCGCTGTCTTCATGTACCGCCGGGTCGCGGGCGCATGGACACCGCACAGCAAGCTCACGGCGCTGTTCGGCAAAGCCGGTGACCAGTTCGGCACCGCAGTCACTCTGGAAGGTAGCCGCCTCGTGGTGGGTGCGCCGGGCGCCGACGGTTTCCCCAGCACCGTCTTGAATGCTGGCGCGGTCTACGTGTACGAGTTCAATGGCACCGCCTGGGTCCAGACGCTCGAACACCAGTCGCCGAACCCAACGGCAGAGGGCCTGTTCGGTGTCGCGGTGTCACTGCACGGCGATGTGCTGGCGGTCGGCGCCAGCGGCGAGAACGGCAACATCGGCCGCGTCTATGCGTTCCGCGACCTTGCTGGTCTGAGCAGCCCGATCACCCTTGACATCGGGGCGTCGGTGGGAAGCGCAGCGGGCCGCTCGGTCTCTGTATATGACCCGTCACCGGGCACCCCGAACGATGAGGTGATCGCCGTCGGCGCGTTCGCGAACAACGCGGGTGGAGCCGGTGCGGGTTCTGCCTTCGTGCTCACGGGGCCGAGCTTCGCGACCGTGACCACGCTGGCCAATCCTGCACCCGGCGCCAACGGTTTCTTCGGTCATTCGGTTTCCGTATTCAACGGCCGCGTCGCGGTCGGTGCGCCCAGTGCGACCGCTGCGCCGAGCGGCGCGGCCTATGTGTTCAGTGGTGCCGGTTACAGCAGCGTCGAAACCCTGGCACCCAGCGGGTCGCCCGGACAGTTCGGCTACTCGGTGGTTCTGGATGACACTCAGCTGCTGGTTGGCTCGCCGGCCAGCAACAGCCGCGCGGGCCTCGCGCACGTGTTCCAGCGCAGCGGTTCGGCGTGGACGCAGAGCGATCTCTTGCAGCCGGCGGATCTTGCGGCGCTTGACGAATTTGGCACCAGCCTGGCGATGGCCGGCGGCAGCTACGCGGTGGGCTCACCCGTCCAGGACAGCGCGGTCAACGCCAGCGGCGTTGTCTACGTATTCCAGCAGGCTCCGGAAGTCTTCCTCAGCCCGACCGCGCTCAGCGTGAGCGAGACCGGCTCCACCAGCGACAGCTTCACGGTGCGGCTGAGCACGGCACCGAGCAGCAACGTAACGATCGCGCTGACGTTCCCGAGCGCGCAGGTTCAAGTCGACACCGGCTCCGGCTTCGGTGCATCGCCGCAGACCGTGACCCTGACGCCCGCCAACGCGATCGCCGGCGTCACGGTGACGGTGGGTGCGATCGATGACGCGATCGAAGAGGCCGATCCGCATTCGGTCACTCTTGTCACCGCCGACACCGTCAGCAGCGATCCGCTCTACAACAACTTGGCGGTGGCCGAGGTGGACGTCTCGATTGCCGACAACGACACCGCCGGCGTCGGCATCACCCAGAGCGGTGGCAGCACCGCTGTGAGCGAGAGCGGCACGACTGACACCTATACGATCGTGTTGGACAGCCAGCCCAGCGCCACGGTCAACGTCGCCATTACCTTCCCGGCCAATGAGCTGACGGTGAACGGCGACACCGATGGCACGTACAACACCAGCTTCACCACCGCCAACTGGAACATCCCTCAGACCATCACGGTCGCGGCGGACAACGACCGCGCGCTGGAAGGCGACCACAGCGGCGATCTCGTGCACGCCTTTACCAGCGCCGATGCGGCCTACCAGGGCATCACCGCTGAAGTGGACGGCACGACCAGCAGCAATGCCATCACGGTCAGCATTGCCGACAACGAGTCGGCTGTCCTGGCCTGGGTTCCGACCTCCGGCAGCGCCGCTGAAGGCACGGACAACAGCACCGCGATCCGTCTCGACATCACCGCGGATCCCGTCGGCGGCACGCCGATTCTGGAAGGCACCCTCAGCTATACGCTCAACCTCAACGTGGTCACGGCAGCCGCCGCTGACCTGGGCACCGTCGTCGGGCCGCTGGCGTTCATCAACGTGACTGATCTTGCGAGCAACTCGATCATCATCCCGCACCTCGCGGATGCGCTGGTCGAAGGCAACGAGACCTACACGCTGGGAATCGCCCTCGATCCGGTGCCCGCAGGCATGAACGTCAGCGTCGCGCCGACCCCCTTCACTGGCACGATCACCGATACGAACTCGGCGACGCTCACGCTGACCGGCGGGGCCACGGTGGCTGAGTCGATTGGTACAACTCCGCTGAGCGTGACCCTGAACGTGGCCGGCGGCGCCACGCTGTCTGACGCGGTGACGGTCGCAGTGAACCTGACCGATGGCACCGCCACCTATGCGGCAGGGGCCGGCGACTTCTCGATTGGCGGGGCCGCCAACTCGGTGACGGTGACCTTCCCGGCAGGCAGTGTGGGCGGCGCCAGCGAAGTCGTGGATGTCAGCATCAACGACGACGTGCTGGTTGAAGGCTCCGAAAGCTTCACGGCCTCGCTTGGCGCGGTGACCGGAGTCGCATTGGTCACGGGTTCCGCCCAGACCCTCACGATCACCGACAACGAGTCGGCGTCGGTCAGCTTCCTTGCGTCCAGCAGCAGCGCGCCGGAAGGCACGACGCCGCATACCGTCCAGGCCGCGCTCGCAATCACTTCGGTCGGCACGGGGACCCCCGCGCTGCAGGACGCGGTGACCGTCGCCATCGAACAGACGCCTGGCACTGCCTCGACTCCTGCGGACTACACGTTGACCGACGCCAGCATCAGCTTCCCCGCAGCTGCACTGAACTCCAGCACGCAAACGATCAACATCGCGATCGCGGACGATCCGGTGAGCGAGGGGCCCGAGACCTTCAGCCTCGCGTTCGGCGCGGTGACCGGCGCGGTCACGGCCAGCGGCACCCACACCGTGACGATCATCGACAACGACGTCGCGGGCATCACCGTGTCCGAGTCGGGCGGTGCCACCGCGGTGACCGAAGGCGGCGCCAGCGACAGCTACAGCGTGGTCTTGACCTCGCAGCCGACCGCCGACGTGACGATCAACATCGCGTTCGATGCGGCGCAGCTCGTGGTCAACGGTGACTCCGACGGTACGACCTCGCTCACGTTCGCGCCGTCGAACTGGAACACTGCGCAAACCGTCAACGTGGTTGCGGTGGACGACACCCAGGTCGAGGCCAACCCGCACACCTCGTTGATTGTGCAGACGGCGTCCTCGACTGACCCGCTGTACAACCTGATCAACCCGGCGGACGTGGTGGTCAGCATCACCGAGAACGACCTCCGAGAGATCACCTTCTCGAGTGCCAGCAGCACCACCGCCGAGAATGGGACGCACCTCGTCAACGCTCGCCTGAGCATCATTACCAACGGCACGCCGGGCGGTACGATCACCTCGGACATGACCGCCAACGTCAATGCTGCGCTGGGCAGCGCCGAGGCGAGTGACTTCTCGCTCATCACCACGAGCGTGACCTTCCCGGCAGGCAGCGCGCACAACAGTACGCTGCCCATCCTCATCGGCATCACCGATGACCGCATCCTGGAAGGCAACGAGACCTTCACCCTCAGCTTCACGCTGGTGACGGCCACCGGCACAGTCAGCGGGACACACGTCGTCACCATCACCGACAACGAGACGGCCAGCCTTGCCTTCACTCCCCTCTCGCAGAACGTCGCGGAGAGCGTCGGAGACGCCACCACCCCCGTCGAGCTGCTCATCACCGGCAGCGGCTCGGTCGGCGCGACCTTCACGACCGAAAACGCCGTGACTGTCCAGATCACCGACACGCCGGGGACGGCAGCCAACCCCGCCGACTACACCCTGACCACCAGCAGTCTGACATTCCCGGCTGGGACGGTCTCTGGGACGGCGCTCAACGTCACTACTGCCATCGTCAGTGACCTCGTGTACGAGATCGACGAGAACTACAGCCTCAGCTTCGGCACCATCACGGCCAGCGG
Organism: uncultured Aquimonas sp.; assembly: GCA_964586455.1. Classification (GTDB taxonomy): domain Bacteria; phylum Pseudomonadota; class Gammaproteobacteria; order Xanthomonadales; family Xanthomonadaceae; genus Aquimonas. The sequence continues at coordinate 41,675 of CAZPHV010000007.1, read as the reverse complement.
CACGGTGACTTCGGGCGTCGCGCACACCGCCACGATTGTCGATGACGAAACGGTCAGCTTCGTTCTCGCCCCTGCCTCCGTCTTGGTCGCGGAATCGGCTGGGACGCATACCTCAACCGTCACGATGACCGTGACCGGCACCGGCACGGGGACGGCGGGCATCCAGAACGCATTCGTCATCCCAATTCTCTACACCGAGGTCACGGCGACCGAACCGGAGGACTTCACTGTCGGCGCGGGCAGCGTGAGCTTCGCGGCAGGCGCAGTCAGTGGCGCAACGCAGGGCATCACCGTCGGCATCGTGGACGACGCCATCGATGAGGCTGACGAAGACTTCGTCATCTTCCTTGATGCCTCGGCTGCTGCGCCGGACATCCTCTTCGGCAACGCCAGCACCTTCGTCACCATCGTCGACAACGATACGGCGGGGTTCATCGTCACTGAATCCGCCGGCAGCACCGACGTCACTGAGGGCGGCGCGCAGGACAGCTACACCATCGCCCTGGCGAGCCAACCGACCGCCGACGTGAGCGTGCAGTTGGGCTACGACACGCAGATCGAATTGAGCACCGATGGGGTCAACTTCACCCCGGCGCCGGGCACCCTGACCTTCACTTCGGCCAACTGGAACACCCCGCGTACGATCACGGTGCGCGCGGTCAACGACACCGTCGTCGAGGGGACGCACACCGCGCTGATCGAGCACACGGTTTCTTCGGCGGATGCGACCTACAGCGCCATCGACCCGGTCGACGTGAACGTCAACATCACCGACAACGACACCGCGGAAGTCATCTTCTCCAGCGCCGGTTTCGCGACGGTTGAAGGTGCAGTCTTCTCGCCAGGCATGACGCTCAGAGTCACCGCCAACGGCGCGCCGGGTGGCAGCATCGCAGCCCCCGTCGTGGTCGACCTCGGCTTCACGCCTCTGAGCGCCAGCGTCGACGATGTGAGCATCACCACCGCGCAGGCGAGCTTCCCGGCGGGCTCAACACACGACACCGTCGTCATGACGCACTCGGTCACCGTGGTGGACGATCCCCTGGTCGAAGGGGTCGAAGACTTCGAGCTTGCCCTGAGCATCGCGTCGGGCTCGGCGACGACCACGGCGTCCAACACCTACACCATCACCGACAACGACTCGGCCACGGTGGGCTTCGCGCCGATCAGCGTCAGTCAGTCGGAAGCCATCACGCCGATGGCTTTCACGGTCACGCTGTCGAACCCGGTGGCCTCGGGCGTGACGCTCACGGTGAACTCGACCAATGGCACCGCAACGGCCGCCGACTTCACCCCGATCAGCGGTGGCACCGTGAGCTTCCCGGCCAACAGCACGACGGCGCAGACGGTGAACGTGACCATCAACAACGACGCCCTGAATGAGGACGACGAGCAGTTCACCCTGAGCTTGAGCAATCTGGTGGCGACGGGTGCGGTCACGCTGGGAGCGGCGACTGCAACCGGCACCATCGAGGACGACGATGCTGTTCCGGTGCTGAGCGTGGCCAATGTCGCCCAGCCCGAAGGCGATGCGGTCAACACGCTCACCTTCACGGTCACTCTGAGCCCGGTGTCGGGCCGCGATGTCAGCTTCACCCGCGCCACCGCCGATGGCACGGCGATCTCGACCGGCCCGAACGCCGACTTCGTCGCAGTGGCCGCAGGGTCGCTGACCATCCCAGCCGGCGAAACCAGCGTGACCATCCCGGTCACCATCAATGGCGACACCGTGTACGAAGGCGATGAGAGCTTCACTCTGAACCTGACGGCGGTGAACAATGCCTCGCCGGGTGCTCTGAGTGCGACCGCCACGCTGCAGGATGACGATCAGCAGCCAACCACGACCGAAATCACCAGCGATGAGCCCGATCCGAGCGGGGTCAATGCGCCCTATACGGTGCAGGTCACCGTTCGCGGCCAGACCCTGGCACCGACGGGCACGGTGACGGTGGACGATGGCGAGGGTGCCAGCTGCGGCCCGGTGACCCTGCTCGCCGGCACGCCGCCGGCGAGCAGCGCGAGCTGTGCGATCACGAGCACCACCCCGGGCATCAAGACCCTGACCGCACGCTATACCCCGGACAGCCCCGCCTTCGCTGCCAGCAGCGATACCGAGCCGCACACGGTTGTGATTGTCGCGCCTGAAATCGCCTATGCCCCGAGCACGGGCATGACGGTCGACTTCAGCGGGGTCACGTCGATCGGCACGTTCGGCAGCGGCACGATCGTGGCGACACCCTCGGGCGGTGACGACTCGGGTCCAGCCGCGACCACGACGATCAACAGCTGCTCGCTGGGAGGCGTCAACCCCGGCAGCTTTGCCGGCGCTGCGGCGATCAGCCTGAGTTTCGTGGGTGACACCGTGACGCCGCAGAACATCGCCCTGACCTGCAGCGCGGCCACGACGATCCAGACCGCGACCTTGACCTGCAACGAGACCCGCGGCACTGCTTCAGCGGTGCCGCGCGAGTGGCCGTTGTCCTGCCCTGCAGGGACCCTGCTGCCCCTGAGCTCGGCACCCGCCGTCGGCAGCACAGTGAACGTCAATGGCGTGGCGGGCGGCAGCACCGCGACGACGCCGATCACCGTGAGCAATCCGAATCCGATCGCGGTAGCGCTGGCTTGCACCGCGCCGTCCCTTCCCTTCACCGCGACGCCGCTGGCGTTCTCGATCCCGGCGGGCGGCAGTGCAGCGGTCAACATTGGCCTCGGTTCGACTGTTGCGGGCAGTTACACCGGCACCCTGAGCTGCACGGTCGCGGGCTCGCCGCAGGTGCTCACGTTCAATCTCGCCGGATCGCTGGTGCCGCCGACCGCAGTCAACGCAGTCAGCATGTGGAGCCTGATCGTGCTGATGCTGGGGCTGTTCGGTTTCGCCGCCGTGGCGGTGCGTCGCGAGGCGTGAACGCTTGCCTCAAGGGATCGGCGCCGCCGATCCCTTGAGGCGCGAGCTTGAGCGCGAAGCCTTCGCGCTTCGCGCAGCTGGCCTTCGCCGCGTCGCTGGCGGCGATGTCGCGGCCCGGCTGCGCAACTCAAGACGACGGGCCGCCGCCGCGCCGCAGCTGAGGGGTGCCGTTGCGGTGCAGCGCGTTGCGGGAACGCTTCGCCGGATTCACTTCTGCCGAATCAAGGATCCGCGCGCCGCATTCGCGGGCGCGCCATCTCTGCAAAGCTCGCCAAACCCGTGCTTCTCCAGCGCTCAAGCCAAGGTGAATCGGGTTGCCGCCTCATGCGCCAGCAGCCAGCGCTTGACCTCGATGCCGCCGCCGAAACCGGTCAGTGCGCCGTTGGCGCCAATCACCCGATGGCAAGGAAGCACGATCGGTAACGGATTGCGGCCGTTGGCGGCGCCGACCGCGCGCGTCGCGGTGGGGCGGCCAAGCGCCGCCGCCTGTTCGGCATAGCTGCGGGTCTGACCGAAGGGAATCGCGGCCAGAGCGTTCCAGGCGGAGAGTTGAAAGTCCGTGCCGCGCGGAGCCAGGGGTAGATCGAACACCTGGCGGCGGCCGTCGAAGTACTCCTGCAGCTGCACTGCGGCCTGCGCCAGCAAGGGCGATTCGGCGGGCAGCCAGTCCGCGCGATCGCGAGGGTGGCGATTGCTCGTGAACTCGATGGCAAACAATGCCTCGGGGCCAGCAGCGAGGGTCAGTGGGCCGATCGGGCTGTCGATCTGGATACAGCGGATGTCCATTTCATTCTCCTTCGGCGGCGGCCCGCCACAGATGCATGACCGCATAGCTGCGCCAGGGCCGCCATGCCTGCGCATGCGACTCGAGTGCGGCGGCGCTGATCCGGCTGCCGTCGGTCGGCAGGGTTTTCTGCAGCACCAGGTCGCCACTGGGCAGGGCATCCGGCTGGCCGAGTGCGCGCAGGGCGAGGTAGTGCGCGGTCCAGGGGCCGATGCCGGGCAGGGCGGTACAGCGCGCGACGAACGCGTCCAGCGCCTGGCTGGGTTCAAAGTCGAGCGCGCCCTCCAGCACGGCCTGCGCCAAGGCTCGCAAGGTTCGCTGGCGCGCGCCGGTGAGCCCGAGCCCATCGAGATCCGCGTCGCGCAGTTCGGCGGGAGTCGGGAACAGGCGTTCGAAGCCGTGCGTTGACGATAGCGCGGTCAGCGGGCGCCCACAGCGGATCAGCAGGCGCTGGGTCAGCGTGCGTGCGCCCGCGACGCTGATCTGCTGGCCGATCACCGCGCGCACCGCGATCTCGAAGCCATCCCAGCCGCTGGGCAGGCGCAGGCCCGGGCGTTGTTGCAGCAGCGGCGCCAGACGCGGGTCGCGAGACAGCACCGCTTCGACCGCGGCGGGTTCGGCGTCGAGGTCGAACATGCGCCGCACGCGCTGCACGACGTCGCGCAGTCGGCTGGCGGGCACGCTCTGCAGTTCCAGCCTTAGCGAATCAGTCGCGCCCGGCCAGCGCGACACGCGCAGCCGTGCGGCCGGCGCACACTCGATGGCGCGCGCATAGCTGTCGGCATCCACGCGTTCGAGACCGTCCAGCGCACGCCCGCGCAGGAAGTCGAGCAGGGCCTCGAAGTCGTAGGGCGGTCGGAAGTTCAGGCGCAGGACGAGTTGCCTCGACGACGCGCTGGGCGCAGCACTGTCATGCGTGCGACGCAGACGGCTGGGCGCCAGCCCGTAGGCCTGCAGGAAGGTGGCGTTGAAACGGCGCAGGCTGGCGAAGCCGGCCGCCAGAGCGACTTCGGTGATCGGCAGCGCGGTCTCGCTGAGCAACTGCTTGGCGAACAGCAGGCGGCGGGTCGCTTCCACCTGCAGCGGCGAGACCCCGATCTCAGCAGCAAACAAACGCCTTAGCTGGCGTTCGCCGACATGCAGGCGCGCCGCCAGCGCGGGCACCCCGGCGTGTTCCAGTGCGCCTTGCTCGATCAGCCGCAGCGCGCGTCCCAGCACCGCCTCGGCGCGCCGCCACGGCCCGGCGGCGGGGGACAACTCGGGACGGCAGCGCAGGCAGGGCCGATAGCCCGCGCCTTCTGCGGCGGCCGCGGTGGCGAAGTAGTGCACGTTGCGCGGTTTCGGCGCCGGCGCCGGGCAGACCGGACGGCAGTAGATGCCGGTCGAGCGCACCGCGGTGAAGAACAGCCCGTCAAAACGCGCATCGCGCGAAAGACGGGCCTGTTCACAGATGGCTTCGGTGGGCAGTTGGACGGGCGGCATGGCGACAGGCTAGCGCCGCGAGGGCCGCAACACTCGCCGGATTCGGACGCAGATGCCCGGCTTCGTCCGATCAGTGGCTCAGCCGACTTCCTGCAGCCGCTTCGCCGACACCACTATGCCGTCTTCGTCGGCATACAGGTAATCGCCGGGGCGGATGTCGATGCCGCCGATGCGCACCGGCACGTCGCGCAGGCCCTGGCCGCTCTTGTCGGTCTTGCGCGGGCAGGTGCCCAGCGCCTTGATGCCGATTTCAAGCTCAGCCAATGCCGCCGAATCGCGCACACAGCCGAAGATCAGGATGCCTTCCCAATCGTTCTTGACCGCCAGCGCTGCCAGCTCGTCGCCCAGCATCGCGCGCTTCAGCGAGCCGCCGGCGTCGACCACCAGCACCCGGCCCTGGCCGGGTTCGGACAGTGCCGCGCGCACCAGGCTGTTGTCCTCGTAGGCGCGGATCGTATGCACCGGGCCGGCGAAGGCGATCAGGCCGCCGAAGTCGGACAAAGGCTCTTCCATCACGCGCAGTGCGTCGCCGTGGGTGTCGCAGAGGTCGGTGGTCTTGGCTTCCATGGGGGGCTCCGGAACGTGGGATGCGCGATTGTAGGCGCTCCGCCGCGGCTCGCCCGAACATGAACTGCCGCCAACCCTCGCGGCGCCAATGTCGCGCCCGGCCGCCGGACTTCGTACTACCCAGCACAAGGCCCGCACCCCGCGGGGCCAGCGCGCAAAGGCCGGTGCTAGGATGACCGTCACCACTCCGTCGCCCCAGGAGGCGACCATGAAGACCCACCTCGGCCACTATGAGATCGTTGCGGAGCTGGGCCGCGGCGGCATGGGCGTCGTTTACAAAGGCTTCGAGCCGGCGCTGAACCGTTTCGTCGCGATCAAAGAGCTCTCGCCTTCGCTGGCGCACGACCCGCAGCTGGTCGAGCGGTTCCTGCGCGAAGCGCGCTCGATGGCGGCGCTGAATGACCCGCACATCATCCAGATCTACTTCATCGGCCAGGAGAACGGCCAGCCCTTCTTCGTGATGGAGTTCGTCGAGGGCGACTCCCTGTCGGGCCTGCTGAAGCGCGAAGGCCGCCTGCAGCCGGAAGTGGCGCTGAAGATCCTGCACCAGACTGCGCAGGGCCTCGCCACCGCGCACGATGCTGGCGTGATCCACCGCGACATCAAGCCGGGCAACCTGATGCTGTCCAGCCGCGGCCAGGTCAAGATCGCCGACTTCGGCATCGCGCTGGCCACCCAGGATTTCTCGAAGAAGCTCACCAGCACCGGCGAATTTGTCGGCACGCCCGGCTATCTCTCGCCCGAGGTCTGCCTGGGCAAGCCGGTCGATCAGCGCTCGGACGTGTTCTCGCTGGGCATCGTTCTGTTCGAGATGCTGAGCGGCAAGACCCCGTTCTCCGACGAAAGCCCGCTGGGCTTGATGCTCGAGGTGGTCAAGGCCGATATTCCGGACGTTCGTCAGCTGAATGATGCGGTCGATTCGCAGGCCGCGGCCATTCTCGCCAAGATGCTGGCCAAGGACCCGCCCGACCGCTTCCAGAACTGCCACGACCTCGCCGCGGCCCTGCAGGCGCATCCCTTGGTCGCCCAGACCGGTGCACTCAAGCTGCCGACCGCGAGGGCGGCGATTTCTGACGCCACCGTGATCGGCGCACCGACCCCGGCCTCGCAGCCGCGGCGTGCGCCCACGCCGCCACCCGTGGTCAGCGCCGCAGGCGTTGGCGCCACGCCTGCTCCGGCGTCCGTGCCGCCAGCCGTGCCGGTCGCGGCTGCCGCGGTCGCAGAAGTCGACGCAGCGACCCGTGCCCGCACCCAGGGGCGGCCCTCGGTGCTGGAATCCCAGAAGCGCAGCGGCGGCGGCAAGCTCGCGATCGGCATCGCCGCCGCGCTGGCCCTGCTGGTGGCAGGCAGCGTGTTCGCCTTCCGGGTGCCGCTGACGAATCTGGTCAGCGGTTTCTACGACGGCGTGGTCGGCAGCAGCTATTCCGACGGCGTGGCGGCAGGCCGTGCCAGCAATCCGATCAGTGGCAGCGTCGCGTCGCCCAGCAGCGCCGGTGTGGCGCCGGACAGCGCGTCCACCCCGGTGGTGACGCCGGTGGCCAGCAACGACACCTCGGCCGGCAACGCCGCGCTGATCGCCGCCGATACCGCGGCCTCGGGAGCGTCTGCGAATACGTCCATCGATGTGCAGACACCGGCGACACCGGCGACACCGGACGGCGCGCAGACGACCGCGGCCACAGGCGCAGCGCCGGTAGCCGCCATGCTCGCGGTGGAAACCGAGGGCTCGGGCACTGCGTCCACTGTCGCCAGCACACCGACGGCAACGGCGCCGGCCGCTGCGACAGTTTCGACCGCGACAGTGGCATCGAACGCTGCGACGGGCGCGTCTGCGCCCGCAACCACGCCCACAACCGCGCCCGCAGCAGCGACGGGCTCGAAGGCCGTGCAGATCGCCAGCGCCGAGCCGCCGCGCACCCAGGTACCGCCGCCGCCGCCGCGCATCGCAGTCGTCGCCATGGGCGATTCCGCGATCACCGGCCCGGCCCGTCAGCGCATCGAGGAGCAGTTGATCCGACTCGGCTTCGACGTGGTCGACAGCGATCTGCTGGACGTTGACAGCACTGCCTCGCTGCCGCAGCTGTTCCGCCAGATCCGCCGTCAGGCCGCTGCGGTCGTGGTGGTGCGTGCCGAACCGATCGGCTCGCAGGAGCTGCAGTACTACGGCCAGAGTTCGACCCTGTATTCGGTCCAACTCGGCGTGCGCGCCTATGCTGTGGGCGATCAGCGTCCGCTGGGCGCGGGCTGGCGCGAGAAGGTCGACTTCACCACCTTGAACGCGCAGATCAAGGCCATGGAATCGATCGAGCCGCGACTGGACAGTCTGGTCGATTCGCTGTCGGAGTACCGGCCGCGTCGGCGCAGCTGATTGGAGCTGGGATTCGGGATTCGGGATTCGGGATTCGTAGAGCCGGCAGGCTGGGGTCCCGAGGTTCTCTCATCCAAGCGGCCCGGCCTGATCCTGCAAGAACCCCGCGCCTTGGCGCGGGGTTTTTTCTTGGTCGGTCGTCCTGTACTCGTGCCAGGCGGTGGGTGGCGCTCCGGCTTTGACTCAAAATGTCGAAACCCTCCGCGCTGCGCCGACCAACCCTGCCCGCAGCCCGCGGGTCCCCATTGGAGTGATGAAATGAACTACATCCTGCTGATCTACGGCGACGAAGCCGATACCGCGAACTGGACCGAAGCCGACTGGCAGGCCTGCTATGCAGCGCACGAGGCCTACGGCAAGGAAATGGAGGCCGCAGGCGTGATCCGCGGCGGCGCTGAGCTCAAGCCCGTCGCGAGCGCGCGCACGCTGCGCTTCGCCGACGGCAAAGCCGGCGAACCGATCGACGGCCCCTTCGCCGAAGCCCGCGAAACCCTCGGCGGCTACTACCTGATCGAAGTCGACTCGCTGGACGAAGCCGTCGCCTGGGCGGCGAAGATGCCCTGCATGCAGGGCGGCGGAGTCGAGGTGCGCGAGCTGGGAATGAGCTGAGCGCATCGCCCGGCGCGACGCCCCAAGTCATCGTGCAGAAACTGTTGACGCGTCGCGCCCGCGAAAGCCCACCGAGCTGCGCTCGGTCCTACGGTTCGGGGCTGGACCCCCGAGTTCGCGGGGGCAACGAGACCACTGGCCCCGCGGGCTTTGTTTCTTGGGACACCCCGCGCTGGCCGCTCGCTGGCTACGGCCGCGAAACGCCCGTAGCCAGCAGCGCGTTGAACACATTCAGCGGTCGGTTCGGTCGCCTAAACCTTTGCAGCCTGTGTGTCGCGCCGCGCCCTGGACGATGGTCGACGGCCTCGCAGAACTCGCTCGGATCTCCCCATGCGCTGGGCTTCCGCTCGACCGCGTGCGCCGAGTGGCAACTGGCGGGATCGGCAGCAGGCGATCGGCAGGGCTTTCATCACGTGCAGACCATGCGCTTTGGCAGGGCAGGCGCGGCCGCGCCTGTGGCAGGCTTGCGACCCGGCATCCATGCGATGCCGATTTCTCTTCGCCACCGCTCCTGCCGAGGTCTCCGCATGTCGACTGCCCGTTTCCGCCCGCGTCCCCGTCTTCTGCTGTCCGCCGCGCTGGGATCTGCGTTGGCGCTCGCCTCCGCCGCGAACGCCCAGACCGGCGAGCCCGCGCAGGGACGGGTGATCGAATCCGCAGACCACTTCGCGGTGCTGCCGCCGCGGGCGCGGATCGAACCCGAGAACCGCATGCTGGTCGAGCGAATCGAACAGCTGCTGCCGCGGCTGATGGCCGAGGCCGAGCTCGACATGTGGCTGGTCATCAACCGCGAGTACGCGGAAGACCCGGTCTACTTCTCGCTGGTGCCGCAGCCCAGCTTCGCCGCGCGGCGCACCACCATGCTGGTCTTCCACCGCAAGGCCGATGGCAGCGTCGACAAGCTCAGCGTGAATCGCTACCCGCTCGGCGCGCCCTACGAGTCGGCCTGGGCCGGCGGTGAACTCGCCGAGCAGTGGAAGGCACTCGGTGCGTTGATCGCCGAGCGTGATCCGGCGCGGATCGGCATCAATGTCTCGCGCGACTGGCCAGTCGCCGACGGCTTGACCCAAGGCCTGCATACGCAGCTGCTGGAGGTGCTCACGCCTGCGCTGCAGCAGCGGCTGGTGCCTGCCGAGAATCTGGTGATCCGCTGGCTGGAGACGCGCTCGGCCTCCGAGCTTGCGGTGTATCCGCAGATCATCGGCATCGCCCGCGGTGTGATCGGCGAAGCCTTCAGCACCCGCGTGATCACGCCGGGCGTGACCAGCACCGATGATGTTGCCTGGTACATCCGTGAACGATTCGAAGCCCTGGGCCTGCCGATCTGGTTCATGCCGTATGTGAACCTGCAGCGCCCCGGCGCGACCTGCGAGCGCGACACCGACTTCTGCGGCATCAGCGGTGTGATCCAGCCTGGCGATGTGATCCATACCGACGTCGGCATCTGCTACCTCAAGCTATGCACCGACACTCAGGAAATGGGCTACGTGCTGCGCGCAGGCGAGACCGATGTGCCGGCCGGATTGCAGCAGGCCCTGCGCATCGGCAACCGCTGGCAGGACCTGCTCACCGCCGAGTACAAGACTGGCCGTAGTGGCAATGAAGTGCTGGCGCGCACGCGGGCGGCCTCGGACAGGGCCGGCATTCTCAGCAGCACCTATACCCATGCCCTGGGCCTGTTCGGCCACGCCCCCGGCCCGACCATCGGCATGTGGGACAACCAGGGTCCGACCCCGGTGCAGGGCGACTGGCCCGTACACCCTTCAACCGTCTTCGCCATCGAGGGCAACATCAAGACGCAGCTGCCCGAATGGGACGGTCAGTGGGTGCAGATCAAGCTGGAACAGGGGGCGCTGTTCGACGGCGAGCGAGTGGTCTACCTCGCGGGACGGCAGACCCAATGGCACGTGGTGCGCTGAGGTTGGGATCGCTAGTCGGGAATCGGAAATCGAAGAAGTCTCGCGGGGTTTCAAGTCAGGCGCAAACCCCATAGGGTGGGCCCTGGCCCACCATGGCCTCGGCACTCGCCGCCGCCATCCTTGTCCGCGTCCCGGATCTGCGTGGTGGGCGGGCACATCCGCCGCACGCAGGTGGATCGCCGAGGGCTGCGCGCAGGAACGTCGCCAGCGACCGTGGACCGTGGACGTGGACCGGGGCGGGCGTTGGGCTCACGGTGGGCCAGGGCCCACCCTATGCGAGGGGCGTGATCGCTGCCCGGCTTCGCTAGGCTTTCCCGATTCCCGATTCCCGATTCCCGATTCCCGATTCCCGATTCCCGGCGAAGCGTTGCCACTTCCGTGGAAGTCGAACCGCTGGCGGTTGATGTCGCCGCAGAGCTCAGCCCGGGTTTTGACGCAGCTTGGCCGACAGCGCTTCAAGCCGCGCCTTCATCGCGGCGTCGATTTCATCCGGACGAATGCGGTCGATGATGCTCTTGAGCACCCGCATCTCGTTGGCGTCGATCTTGCCGTCGCGCTCGGCGATGGCGATCAGGTGATCGAGCTCGGTGGCATCCAGGCGGCCGTCGTTGCCGAAGCAGGACACGGAGCGAAAGCTCAGCTCAAGGTAATCGCGCGACTCTTTCATGAACGCACCCGAAGGCAGGAATGGGAGAGGCCGCAGCATGCTGCAGGGCCTGGTATTCCTCAAGTCCGGTCGATGGGTCGTCAGCGTAGCTGCGCTCACTCATACGTAAATGCTCGAGCGCCGCCTGACACGGGCTCGCTTGCTAGGCCTCACGCGCCAGTGCATTCGCCAGCGTGTAATGCGTGCGCAGCCAGACTTTGCGCAGCTTGGTGCCAAGGCTGCGTTCTTCGACCTTGGCGCCAATGCTGCTGTCCTGGCTGGTCTCGTCGAGCTCGATCACTGCGGGTGCTACGCCACGCATCCGCAGCCCCTGCGCTTCCCACCAGTAGCGCAGGTCGACATCGACCGGGCGCCCGAACGGTAGCCGCGTCGCCAGCAGCTTTTCGGCGCCACGGCGGCTCAGCACATAGCCCGCGGTCAGGCTGGGCACGCGGCGGTAGCGCAGCAGCGAGTGGCCTTCGCACAAATCCACCTGCGCGCCGGCCTTTTCGCGCTTGCCGATCTCGACGCGACCGATCAGCTTGACCATCTCCCACGACTGTTGCGACTGCGCCAAGGCCTCCAGTACTGCGGCGAAGTGCGGCCGCAGGCATACGTCGTCCTCCAGCACCACGACGGCTTCGTGCGCTGAATCCACCAGCCAGCGCCACGCTTTCAGATGGCTGGCGTAGCAGCCCTTCTCGCCATTCACCAGCGGCTTGTGGAAGCCCTTCGCATTCAGGGCGGGGCTGTAGAGCGCGTCCTGCTCGCCCTGCGGCACCGCCGTCCACAGCACGCCGGGCAGGCGCTGGCCTTCAAGCCCATGCCGAGCGAACTCCGCCTGCATGCGTGCACAGCGCTCGGCGTCACGGTCGAGGTTGATGAACAGGATCGGCCAGGGCGACATGATCGGCGAGCTCGTGCAGGGGGCCGCATGTTCGCATGCGCACCGCCGTGGGCTCCACGCGCCCGGGTTCTGCTCGTCGTCAGACGCCTTGAGCCGACGCTGTCCAACAACCGAATCCTCAGTCGTGTACGCGGACGGTCTCGCTGCACGAGGAGACGACGGCGAACGCTTTGCGTTCCGCGCTGAATCACCGTCGCCTGGAAACCTCGTGTCATCCACAGGGCAGGCAGCGCGATTCAGATCGAGCACCCTTCATCACTGCAGCCCAAAGGTCGAGCGGCAGTTGGCGTACTTGCCGGCGCTGCAGTGACAGCATCAGTTTCTGCAAGCAGTGCACCCACCGCCGCGCCGAGCGCGATGTCCTCGATGCGCCCGAAGTGCTGCAGGCGCCTGCGTCCAGCGCGGTCGATCAAGATCAGCGAGGGCGTGCCGCGTAGGCCGTAGCGCTGCATCGTGGTCGGCACGGCGCTGCCCGGCGCCGGCGCATCCACCGCCACCGGAAAGCCGATGCGGTACTCGTGCAGGAAGGCCGCCAGTGCTTCGGGCCGCATCGCCGCGTGGTGTTCGAACACGCTGTGCAGGCCCAGCGTGACCAGGCCCGCGCCCTCGAACAGACGCTGCAGGGCCTGCGCCTGCGGCAGGGCGTGACTGACGCAACCGGGGCACAGCATCTGGAAGGCATGCAGGGCGATGACGCGACCGCGCAGGGCTTCGAGGCTCGGCGCTGTTTCGGCATTGAACCAGTGGGCGACCTGCAGTGGTGGCGCGACTTCGGCCTGGGCTGCGGGGATGAGCCCGATGGAGTGGGAATGTGTCCGGGTCATGGCGAAGTCCTCAAGGCTCGATCGCCGCCGGCAGCGACAGATCGCCCGATCCGGTCTTGAACACATCGACCACGCACAGCAGCGGCGCATGCACGCTGGCGTTGACGCGCAGCGCCGCGGTGACGCCATCGAAGCGCAGGCCTTCGAGTGCGCCGAGGTCATCGAAGGGCACCCGCACTTCCAGACTGTCGCCGACGAACACCGGGCTGTAGCCGGGGCTGTCGATCAGGATCGGCAGGCCGGGCCAGGTGCGCGGCAGGCGCGGCCGTGCGCCCTCGGGGATGTCGACGACCTTCAGCGCGCCGGGCCCGCAGGCCTCGTCCGGGCTCAGCACCACCCAGTGCGAGTGCCAGAGATCGCCATCGTTGTTGAGGTCACCATCGCCGTTCTCGTCGAACAGCGGCGTGTCGTCGAAATCCGGATGCGCGGTAACCGCAAAGGCCAGCAGGCCGGCGCCGGGCTCGAAGCCTACGGTTGAAGGGTCCAGCGTGGTGGGCCAGACATAGGAGAACACCGTGCTGCCAGCGAGCGCGCCGCTGGCACTGGGTCGACTGTCGCCGGCGCGGCCGGACACGGCCATGTGGAACACCGCCATCCGGCCGTCGACGTGGATGCGGGTGTGGACGATGTCGAACTCAGGCCGGACCGCCTGATTGGCGTCGGTCTGCAGGCCGCCGGAGTGCTTGCCCTCGTGGGCATGCAGCGGCAGGGTGAAGAGTGCGAGTGCGAGGCTTGCGAGAACGTGGCGTGGGTACATGGGGGCAGCTCCTGAGCGTGCGGTGTTCGGCAGCGGGCGCCACCGATGCTGCGCAGTGTCGGACTCGTCGCGCTACGATCTGGCGCATTCCGTCCTAAAGATGTACCCAGGCGTCCGAATGTCAGAAACCGTCCCCCTCGATCGCCTGTCCGCGCTGCTGGAGCGCTTCCGCGTGCGGGCTCGCCTGTTCCACGAAGGTGCGCTGTGTGGCCTGAGTTCCTTTCCCGCCGAACCCGGCCGCGGCTTTCTGCATCTGCTGCGCGCAGGCCATCTCGATGTTCGCCACGCGCGCGGCAGCGGCGCGCCGGCACGATTGCGCCTGGACGAGCCGAGCCTGCTGCTGTATCCGCGCCCGCTCAGCCATCGCTTCGAAACACCGGCCGAGGGCAGCGACTTCGTCTGCGCCGAGCTCGAATTCGAGGGCGGCGACGCGCATCCGCTGGTGCATGCACTGCCACCGTTGATTGCGCTGCCGCTGGCGCGCATCGAAGGCCTGCAGCACAGCCTGGCGCTGCTGTTCATGGAGACCGACCAGGTCCGCTGCGGCCACCGCCTGCTGGCGGATCGGCTGTTCGAAGTGGTGCTGCTGCAGCTGCTGCGCTGGTTGATTGATCACGGTCAGATCGACAGTGGCCTGATCGCCGGGCTGGCCGACGCACGGCTGGCGCGCGCGCTCACTGCGATGCACGAGCAGCCGGGTGCGGCCTGGAATCTGGACCGCATGGCCGCGACCGCTGGCCTCTCGCGCAGCGCCTTCGCCGAACGCTTCCATCGCGTGGTCGGCCAGACCCCCGCCGACTACCTCAGCCGCTGGCGGATCGCACTGGCCTGCCGCGGACTGATCGAGGGGCGGCCACTTGGGCAACTCGCGGATCGACTCGGCTATGCCAGTCACAGCTCCCTGTCGCGGGTGTTCCGGCAGGTGATGGGATGTTCGCCGAGGGACTGGTCGAAGGCGCAGGGTGCGACCGATCGCCACTGAGAGCATTTGAAAAAGCCATCCGCCTACTGCGGCCGCCTCTGGGTGCCCGTGGCGGCAGCGCGCTCCGCGAACTCCGCGGTCATTTGGCTCGCCAAACTCCCTTGAATTCACGTACCGCGCTTTGCCACGAACGCCCAGCGACGCCCTCGCTACGGCGTCTGGGTCTTCTTCACACGCTCTGAGAGCACGCGAGAACCGGCCGCCTCTCACTGCCCCTTCCAACTTCCCTGGTTTCACGCAGCGCGCATTGGGGTCAGGGCCCTTCCATACGTGCCGTATCGAACCTGCATCCGCCAGTCATTCGTTTGGCGTTCCACCGACACCCGAGGGCGCGTCTGGCGATGCGCCTGCCGCTGGCCCGCATTCAGTGCAGTCCCGGGCGCTGTCGTGCCGATCAGGCGCCCCTCGCGATGCTCTACAGCGCGCCCATGAAGCCCATGTTCGTGCTGGCGAAGCGCCCGATGTTCGGCAGAACCAGCGGGAGGTCCGTCAGCGAAACGCCAAACCAGCGCGCCAGCGTGCCCGCGTACTCATCCACCGAGGTGGTGGGGATCGCCGAGCCGCGCCCCGAGTCTTCCGGCCCTCCGAGGCGCGTGCTCGGGAACTGTCCGAACACCCGATTGCCCTGAACGCTACCGCCCATCACGAAATGGTGCCCACCCCAGCCGTGGTCCGAGCCGCGCCCGTTGTGCTGCAGCGCGCGGCCGAAGTCCGAAGCGGTGAAGCTGGTGACCTGGTTGGCCACGCCCAGCGCCTCGGTGGCCTGGTAGAACGCCCCCATGGCATCGCCCACCTCCTGCAGACGCGCCGCCTGGTCGGTCAGCAGGTTGTCGTGGAAGTCGTAGCCACCGTGCTGCACGAAGAACATCTGGCGGCGCTGGCCCAGCGCGCTGCGCGCAGCGATCATCCGCGCCACCAGGCGCAGCTGTCTGCCGATGCCGGTATTGGGAAATGCGGTGGCCAGCGAGACGCCCGTCAATGCGCTGGTCACCACGCCTTCGGTGTTGATGGCGCGGGCGCCGACGCGGTTGAGTTCGCGCTCCAGCAGGTGCTCGCGCGACTGCGACATCAGCTGGTGCATCGCCGCGGCGCCCTGGCTGGAGAACGGCAGCGGGCCCTGGACGCGTACGGCGCCATCGGTGGTGAGCTGGTACTGGATGGTGCTGGCGCCCGCCTGCATCAGGTTGTTGCCCGCCACCGACATGGCGATCGACACCTGGCTGTTCGGGTTGTGGGTGCTGGCGAGCAGATCGCCCATGCGGCCCTGCCAGCCCGTCTGCGAGGTGCGGTCCGGCAGGCCGGTCTGCCATTGGCCCTGTTGGTCGGAATGCGAGAACAACTGATGCGGCACAGGCACCGTGGGCTGGCCGTTGTTCCACTGCGCTTGTGTGATCGGCTGGGTCAGGGTGCCGACGTTCGCCACCAGCGCGATCCGCTGTTGATTGAACAGCGGCTGCAGCGCGGAAAGCGAGGGGTGCAGCCCCAGCTCCGGGCCACTGTACTGGCTGGGGTTGATGGCACGCAGTGACGCTGCGGGCAAAGCGAGACTGGGGCGCGCCTGCTGGTAGCCGCTGTACGCGCTGCCGCTGCGCGGCACGACCGTGTTGGCCTGATCGTTGCCGCCGGCGAGGAAAACGCAGACCAGCGCCTTGTAGTCGCCGACAGACTGCGCGCTGGCTGCGCCCACGCCGAGCAGGTTGAGTGCGAAGGCGCTGCCGGTAAACGCGGAAAGCTGGGCCGCCTGCCGAAGAAATACGCGACGTGAGGCGGACATGTGCGGGGTGCTCATGGATCGGGACCTCACTTCTGCACGATGAATTCAGGGGAGACCATGGTCAGCACGACCGCCATCTGCACGCGCCGCGCCGGCTGCGAGGCGGGCACCTCGTTGATGGCGCCGATGATCGTCTGGCGCGTGGCACCGCTCATGCGTCCCGCGGTCAGCAGCAGGTTGAGGCGGTCCATGAGCGCAGCGGGATTGCCTGCCAGCCCGATCTCGGCGCTGTAGTTGGGCAGGATGGTGCCGCTGCCCGTGCCGTGCCCACGCTCGGCCGTCCACGCCATGAAGTTCGCGTAGCCGGAGACCGTGGTCTCGTGGCTGATCTGGAACTCGGGCGCCACCAGGCCCTGATTCAAGATGGCACCGGGCGGCGCGTAGTCGGGGCGATACCAGTTGAACACGCTGGGCGCGCGCAGCGGATTCTGGCCGAGACTGCTGACGTTGTCCTCGAGGTTCCAGATCGCATAGGTGCCGCGTTCGGAGCGGGCATCGAAGGCGCGCATCCAGTTGGCGAAGCGCACCATCGGCTCGCGCAGCTTGCCCCAGGTGTTGCCGTTGGCCACGTTGGCATCGCGGGCCTCGGGGTCGAGCAGCACGGCGCGCAGCACCGCGCGCAGGTCGCCGCGAACGCCCTGGCCGTTGTTGTTGAAGGCTGCAGCCACCCGGCCCACATAGGCCGGGCTGGGGTTGCTGGTCACGAAGCGCTGGATCAGCTGGCGACCGAAGAAGGGGCCGACGTTCGGGTGGTTGAACAGGGTGTCGAGCGCGATGCGCAGGCTGTCCTCGCCGGAGGTGCCGGCGGGAATCGTGACCCCGAGAAAGCGCTTCTCGCTGGACGAATGGAAGTCCGGATAAAGGCCCATCTGCTCGCGCCAGCTGTGTTCCAGCCAGCCGTTCCAGCGTGCCACCGAGCGGTCGGGCCCACCCCAGCTCCAGCCGGTGAACACGCGCGCCAGCCCGGAGACATCGTCCTGCCTGTAGGTCGGAATGAATGCGCCACCCGCATCGACACGCCGGCTGCCATCGGGGTTCAACTCCCACAGGCCGATCGAGAACAGCTGCATCACCTCGCGGGCGTAGTTCTCGTCCGGAATCCTGCCGGTCGCGGCGTCCTCGCGCTCGTTGCGGAAATGCGAGAGGTAGTGCCCCATCGCCGGGTGGGTGCTGACCTGCTCCAGCAGGTCGCGGTAGTTGCCGAAGGCGTTGCGCGAGAGCATGTCGAGGTAGCTGGCGTGCGCCCCGACGACGGAATCGATGCTGCTGTTGACGTTCGAGACCACGAAGATCTGGCTCAGTGCAAACACCGTGCGTTGGCGTAGCTGATCAGGGCCGCGCACCGCCTGCAGCCAGAAGCTCTCCATCACCGCATTGATGAAGGACGAATCGCAGACCGTGCAGCCGGGCGGGCCGTTGCGCACCATCGCGTACTGCCAGTGCGAATCCATGGGTGCGGTGTTGAACTGTTCCTCGATCCATGCAGCCGGACCAATGCTGGCGACTCGACTGATCTCGGCCATGTTCGGCCCATAGGTCGCCTGCACCAGGAACCGCGCCGCCTCGGTCGAGGCATTTGGCGCGAACGACTCGGCCTCGAAGCCGCTTTCGAAGATCACCTGCGCCCGCAGGGGCGCCGATGCCAGCAGCAGCGCGAGCAGGCACAAGCCGCCGCTGACGGCGCGCCGGACCGAATCCGCGAGCGCGCCGGAAATCTGCGCGCCTGCTGCGGCCGACGCCCGACGGTCGATGCGCGCGCGCGCCGAATCATTTTCTGGGTTGCTCCGATCGCAGCACGAGGACGGGCTCGCGTCTCGGACTTCACCGCAAACGCCCGGAGGCTCTCCCGTTCCAGCATGCGAATGCCGCGCGTGCGCGGGGACAGATCCGGATTGGGAGGGGATGGCGGCATTCATGGGGTGGACCCGCTGAAAACAAATGTAACGAAAGAGTCCGTGGGCAGCGCGCGCTGGGCAAGGGAGCAGAGACGAGCGGCCGTTTTCGCAGCCTTAGCGGACCGACCTGCCTTGTCACGGGCTTCGCGGATCCGTGAGGGGGCGTTCGCGCCGAGCGCCGGGGCCTGCAGCCTGGCAAGGCGCCGTTCGCCATTGCCGCCGCGATGCGTCCTCCATCCCGCCCTCACGCGGGACCTGTCTCTGCCGACGCGTCGGTGGCGGCCTGAGCCCCGCCCGCATCGACGCACCGAAGCCGTCGCAGCCTTCAGGCCCGCGTCCGCTGGCGCACAGACGCATGGCGTGGATGGCTTCCATCCTCCGGTGCCGTGCAGCACGAGGCGAGCCCCATGACGATGATGAGAGCAGCGGTATTCGTCGAACGCGGACGCATCGAACTGGCCGACAAGGCCATCCCCGACATCGGCCCCAACGACGCGCTGATCAGGATCACCACCACGACCCTGTGCGGCACCGACATCCATATCCTCAAGGGCGAGTATCCGGTCGCGAAGGGGCTCACGGTCGGCCACGAGCCGGTCGGCGTGATCGAGAAGCTCGGCAGCGCGGTGACGGGCTATGTCGAGGGCCAGCGCGTCATTGCCGGCGCGATCTGCCCCGACTTCAATTCCTATGCAGCTCAGGACGGTGTGCCCTCGCAGGACGGCAGCTACCTCGTCGCCAGCGGCGGCTGTGCCGCCCACGGCTACAAGGCCACCGCGGGCTGGCGCTTCGGCAACCTCATCGACGGCGCGCAGGCGGAGTATCTGCGCGTGCCCGACGCGCAGGGCAACCTCGCGCCGATTCCCGACGGCCTCAGCGACGAACAGGTGCTGATGTGCCCGGACATCATGTCGACCGGCTTCAAGGGCGCCGAGAATGCCGACATCCGCATCGGCGATGTCGTGGTGGTGTTCGCGCAGGGCCCGATCGGCCTGTGTGCGACGGCCGGCGCGCGCCTGCGCGGAGCCTCGACCATCATCGCCATCGACGGCAACGACCACCGTCTCGCCATCGCCAAGCGCATGGGCGCCGATGTCACCCTCAATTTCAAGACCTGCGACGTGGTGGACGAGGTGATGAAGCTCACCGGCGGCCGCGGCGCCGATGCCGCGATCGAAGCGCTGGGCACGCAGGGGACGTTCACCTCCGCCCTGCGCGTGCTCAAGCCCGGCGGGCGGCTGTCGAGCCTCGGGGTGTACTCGGAGGACCTTGTGATCCCGCTGGACGCGATCGCCGCCGGCCTCGGCGACCACCGCATCACCACTGCGCTCTGCCCCGGTGGCAAGGAGCGCATGCGCCGTCTGATGGCGGTGGTCGAGTCCGGTCGGGCCGATTTCGGCGCACTGGTGACTCATCGCTTCGCGCTGAACGACATCGTCGCCGCCTACGACCTGTTCTCGCACCAGCGCGATGGCGTGCTCAAGGTGGCGATCACGCCGCACTGAGCGCGCTTCAGCCACCCCGCCCGCCGCTTTCAACGGGCCGCGGTGACCTCGCCTTCATCCGTGCGCTCGAAGCTTGCGTTCGCCGCATCGGCGCGGCGCGTGTGGACGTCGACATCTGCGGCCCGCCGGGCCCGCTGAATGCCAGCCGCGAGGCACTGCAGGCCTGCGGCGTCAGCGAGGCACGCATCCGCCCCGAGCTGTTCGAGTTTCGCTGAGACGCTTGAGAGCGTCAGAACCCGTGCTCCTGAAGCGGTCTTCGTCGAAGCTCCCAAGAAACGGAAACAGCAGTGCTCGCCCTTCTTGCGACACCTGCCTCTCTACGTGGGATCAAGTCGGCCTGTAGAGCCGAGGCTCGATCCTTGATGGTCGTGAGCACGAACGACGGCGGAGCAAGCTCTGCGCTGCTCGAAGAGCAACGTAGCCCGCCCCGCCAGCGGCGCAGACCTGCTGCATGGCTGGATGGGGCGAAGAGCGGAGTCGACCGTAGCGTCCCCCCAAAGTTCCGTGATGCCACGAAGCTCGCCATGCCCCGGGGTTCTGCGCACCCTCGACGAAGTCGTTGACCGCGGGGCCCATCGGGATACGTCGAGGCTTGCTCGCTGTCCAAGCGTGCCATCTGGATCAGGCATGACAACGACCACGAGCGCTGTCGGCTAGAGTGGCGTCGACGCACAGGCCTGCCAGTTGCCGCTCCCCAATGGAACTTCAGCTTTGAACCCGAGAGGCTTTCGCTTGACGCCATCGGCCGGGCCGTTGCAAAGGCTGGAAGCGTCTCTGCGCAACTTCAGCTATGCACCGCATCGGCACGACACCTACACCCTGGCGATCACCCTTGAAGGTGTGCAGAGCTTCATGTATCGCGGCGCGCAGCGACAGTCGCTGCCTGGCGGACTGGTGATCCTGCACCCGGACGAACTGCACGACGGCAGGGCGGTAGGTGATCAGGGGTTTCGCTATCGCTCGATCAGCCTCGCCCCGCATCTGTTTCAACAGATTCTTGCAGGCTCAGAACTGCCCTTCATGCGCGGTGGAGTCTCCAGCGACCCTGGCCTGTTCAAGGCCGTTGCACCGCTGTTGGCCGATCTGCGTCGACCCTTGGAGCAGATGGAGATGGACGATGCGATCTACGAGATCGTTACCCGCATGAGCGAACTGGCGGGGCTCAGTCGTCGCGTCAAGCAAGCGGACCATCAGGCGGCGGAGTGCGCGCGCGACTACCTCGTGGCCGCGTGGGATCAAGCGGTATCGATGGAGAGTCTGGAGCAGCACGCCGGGCGGGATCGCTGGAAACTCTCGCGGGACTTCCGCACTTTGTTCGGCACCAGCCCTTACCGGTTTCTGCTGATGCGTCGGCTCGACAAGGCGCAGCAGCTGATCGCACAGGGGCACGCGCTGGCGGACGTGGCCGCCCGCTGCCTGTTCGCCGATCAGAGCCACCTGACGCGCAGCTTCCGCAAAGCGTTTGGCGCCACGCCCGGCCTGTGGCTGCAGGCGGTCAAGCGCTGAGGGTCCGGCTTTCGAGCGGGCTCCTCTGAGCCAACGCGATCGGTGGGGAGCGGTTCTCGCCCCAACGCTCGGAGAGTCTGCCGGCAATCAGCGAAGGCCATCCGCGATCCAGCGGCGCGACAGCGCGGCGTGACCTTGATCGACGACTCCGCCTGCGGTTCCCATCGACGCCAGCGAGCCATCAGCCCGGTCAGCCCGCGTGTTCGCACGATCGTTCTATCCGCACCAGCACCGCCCAGCTACCGTGCTTCCACAACGTGCTCCATACAGGGAGCGATCGCAATTCAAGGAATGAATACGATGTGGATGGACAAGCAGCTGTACAGCGACGACCCCGCCCGCGGCTGGCTGCCCTGGGGTGCGTTGGCACCGGTACTGGCGATGGTGTTGGTGGTGCTGGCGATCCTGCCGATCGATGTGCTGATGCGGCATCACGGCCTGGTGGGAAAGGATGAGGCCTTCACCGATGTCTGGGCGTTCGCGTTCTTCCTGTTCGCAGCGTTCAGTCTCCTGCTGTTGCTGATCGTCGGCTGGACCACGCTGGCGGAGCGGCGCACCTTGGCCTCCATTGGGCTGGGTGGGCGGCACACACTCGCCACGCTGTTCAAGCAGCTGGCCTTGGGTGTCGCGGTGTCTGGCCTTGTGGTCCTGATGATAGCCGCCATGGGCGGCTATCGCTCAGGTGCATGGTTTCCGGCGTTCGGCTCGGCGGCTGATCTCGCTGCCATCTGCCTGTTGCTGGCGGGGTTTATCGTGCAGTCCGGCGCGGAAGAGCTGCTCTTTCGCGGCTGGCTGCTGTCGGTTCTGACCCGGAAGTTCAACCTGCTGCTGGCCGTGCTCATCTCGTCGGCATTGTTCACCTTGCTCCACTTTTCACCCGACGCGAATCTGTTCGCCCACCTCAACTCGTTCCTGTTCTCGGTGTTTGCCTGCTACCTGGTCTTCATCTACCGCAACGTGTGGGCGGCGGCTGGCTTCCACGCCGGCTGGAACTGGTTGATCGGCACCGGGTTCGACCTTCCGCTGACCGGGATCGATCTGCAGATCGCACCGCTGCTTGTGCAACTCGCGCCGACGGGCCCGAGTTGGCTGAACGGTGGATCCGGTGGGCCCGAGAACACGTTGGCATGCAGTCTGGTGACACTCATCGCCATTCTGGCGGCGCACCGTTTGCTGAAGGTGCGGGCTCGAATCAAGGCCGAGTAGCACAGCGCGCGAAGACGAACGCGCTGCCTCGGTAGCGCGCGTACGAGCAGAGCTTCGAGCACGTTGCGGCCTTGTCACATCACCCTGATCGAAATTGGACCTGAGCCTGCAAGCTGCTGTGCGCGGCCATGACCTACCATACCGGCGGAGGCGCGCGGTCGACGTCGATGCGGTAGGCGTCTGAAAGCCTGCGGGTGCCCAGGGCGCTTGAGATCACGATCGGCTCGCTGCGGTGGTGCAGCTCACCGCTGGCGCAGCGGGCGCGCAATTCGCCGGTGTAGCGCCAGCGGTCTTGCCTCGGCATCCAGGGCCAGCGCCCCGCGATCGTGAAGAATTCCTCCTGCTGGTGCAGCTCGACCGGACACGCTTCGATCACCTTGGCCAGGAAGGGGCGGTTCTGCGCGACCTCGATGTAGTCGTCGCGGTGCGCCCACTGGGCGAAACCACGCCGGGGCAGAGTGTCGGCTCGCGGATACGGGTTGCCGGCGCAGTCCAGGCTGGGTGGAAACAGCACTTCAGCGGCGGGGCCGGCGAGACGCAAGGGCAGACCCAGCCAAGGCGGGCCGAAATCAAAAGCGGAGCCTGTCACGCCGACTTGATCGGGCTTGAACCGATCGCCTGACAGCCGAGCCTCTTCGACGATCCGTGCCCTGTCCGCCGAGTCGATCGGCGCGTTCGGGCGAGCGCCGACGACGTAGGCGGGCACGATCCACGCCTCACGCGCGGCCTCGGGTGTGCCCAGTTGATCAAGCCACTGCGGCTGCATGGGCTGCAGGCGGGCGAAGTCGCGCGAGTCCATCAGCCAACTCGGAGCCGTACTGCAGTCGACCGCCGGCAGCAGGCGAATTTCGACCCGCAACAACACGAGCACTGGCAGCTGTACGGAACTCGCAGGCTGCAGTACGCCGGCGGCGCCGGGCTCCAGCGTCGGCGCGTAAGCAAGCAGCGGCGCTCGAAGAACCGCGGCGCGCCGCCAATGCGCAGGCGCACGCGCGTGCTGGGACTCCACCATCGCCGTGCCATCGGCCAAGGCGTCATCAAGCACAAGCACGCTCCACCGGGGCGATGCGGGCGGGGCTTCGCAGCCGGAAAGGGCCAGCGTGGCGACGGCGAGCAGGCTGCCCGCAGCGCTCGAGAAATGCGGCGTCCAGCGGGGCATGCGGGCGGATCTCCTGGAGCAGATGTGGAATCGATGGCCTGCGGAAGCAGCAGAGCGCGATGGCCAGCGGGGGTGTTCAAGAAGCGCGAAAGCCGAAACGAGCGCGAGCACGCGTGGTCGCAGGCAGACTCGTGATTTTCCACATGCGGAAGGTGCGCCAAATTGATCGATGTCGTCTGGTGAGGACGATCGAGTCAGGTGTGAACACGGGGCTGCTCGTGGACCAGGCTCGGCGCGTGTCTAGTTGTCGGGTCCCGGACCACTGCACCCTGCGCAGTTGTTCAGCACTGCTGCCCAACCCCTGGACTCCCGCAGAAGGAGATTCATTCGCCGTGGGTGATCTCCTCCCCGTCCTTCAGCGTTGCAGCATGCTTCCATAGTGCGTCCGAGATGGCTGCCGACGCTCGATGCTCGGGTCCGCTGAGCGAGGTGTTTATGAACAGGATGACGCCGACTTCCTTGGCGAGATCCGAGAGCATGTCGGTCTGTACTCCAGGATCGCTGCCGCCGTGGCCAATCCGCGTGCCGTTCAACTTGGTTCGCCAGAACAGCCCCGAATTTCCCTCTTCGGCTGGAAAATTCTCAGGCCGATTTTCATCGTTGAACTGGAAGCGCAGCATCTCGGCCGTGCTGGCCGAGTCGAGAATGCGTATGCCTTGGTACTCGCCTCCGTTTAGAAGCGCGATGAAGAACTTCGAAAGATCGGCGACGGAGGTGCGCACGCCGCCGTCCGGGTAGGTGGTGCCGCCGTACAGCGGGATGGGGATGATTTGGGAGTTGTGTGATACGAAGAGGGTGGAGTGGTTCTCCAGATCGATCTCGGACAGAAACCATCCTGTGCGCGTCATCTGTAGCGGCGTGAAGATGTGCTTGCGCGTGTAGATGTTCAGCGGCTCGCCGACGGCACGTTCGACGATGTAGCCCGCAAGGCCAGCACCGATGTTTGAGTACTCGCGGAGCGCGCCGGGTTTGGCATCCAGGAAGTTCTCGCGCGAATAGTTCTCGCCGTCTTCGATGAAGTACTGCTGCAGGAACCGCTCCAGCGGCTCCGGCGATTCGCCGCCGAAGTGATACGTGCGCGAATACACCGCCCACCGGTCGGTGATGCTGGAGCTATGGGTCGCCAGGTGCCGAAGCGTGATGATCTCTCCCGGGTGGTGCGGATTGACCACGCGGAAGGGCAAGTAGGTGTTGATGTCCTCGTCGAGCGAGAGCTTTCCCTCATGAACTGCCCGCATCATCGCCACGCCTAGAATGGGCTTGGTGATCGAAGCGATGTTCATGATCGTGTCTGGCGTAAACGGCACCGTGCGCCCTTGGTCAGAGTGCCCGTACCCTTTCATCCAGACGATCTTCTTGTCCACGATGATTGCTGCTGCAAGGCCCACCAGGCCGACTTCTTTCATTCGGTGCTCGACGATGTCGTCAATCGAGCTGCTTGTGTTGGGAGCTGCGGGTTGAGTGTCGCCTGCAGCCGCAATCTGCCCAGAAAGAACGATGGTCGCGACGGCGGCGATAGTCGCAAGAATTTTCTTCACGCACATGTGATCTCCCCTTGTGGGCGCGAGCCGGAGTTGAGCCGCGCCCAGGGCGTCGGTTGGAACAGTTTTTTGAACCAAGCCGTCAAGTGACGGATGGATGTACTCGCGACTCGTGCACCCGGTCGGCGTGTCCGTCGGCTGGTGGCTCGCGCGACGAGGCTACAGCTGCGAATGCAGCCGGACAATCCGAACCTTCGCCGTTCCAGCGAAGCTCTGACATGCAGGGTGTGTGGGCGCACGGGCTTGAGCGAAGCGATGCAGGCGGCGATGTGCGTGCCCGGCAGCAGCTGCAGGTCTGAGCACGTGGGGCGCTCGATCCGCTGCACGTGCTTCAACTCGGAGCGACTTCGTGGTGGTGATCTGGCGTTGTTTCTGGAGAACTGCCGCGGCAGACCGCTTTGGCCCGCAGCTCTTCTGTCGCCACCTGTTGGAGCGGGCGAGGCACTGGATCAGGATCGTGCGACCGCCGTGCGGGCAGTGTGTTGACGGTGTGCTGAGTGCCCACAGCTCGTGCGCATGCAGCTCAGCGTGCGCGAAAAATGCACTCGCATCCGCCGGCTCGCGACTTGCACCTCAAGCATCGCCTATCGGAGACGCGCGCCCTGCGGGTCGCCGAGATTGATTCTGAGCAAGGTTGCGCGCGTATGCACTTTCGCGAACGCCGGGATGACCGTCTGTAGCCGACGCTTTTGACCCTTCGGGGCCCTGCTGCGTTTGTGCCGCGGCGTGGTCAGGCGCGAACGTCCAGCGTGAGTGGCACCGTGCTGACTCGTGGCGTCTGCACAGGCGCGGGCTGATCCACGGCCGCTGCCGTCCCAAACCACGCCAAGCTCCGCCCCAGCGCCGCCACCTCACCCAGGATCAACAGCGCCGGCGACTTCACCGCTTCGCGCTTCGCCGCCTCCGGCAGGCTGGCCAGATCGCAGTGGATGACTCGCTGGTTTTGGCGGCTGCCGTTTTCGATCAGCGCGGCCGGGGTGTTCGCGGCGCGGCCGCGGGCCAGCAGGCGCTCGCGCAGGGTGTCGAGGCCGCTGACGCCCATGTAGACGGCCAGGGTCTGTTTCTCCTGCGCCAGCGCGCGCCAGTCGAGGGCGTCGATGGAGTTGCGGCAGTGGGCGGTGACGAAGCGGACCGACTGCGCGTGGTCGCGATGGGTGAGCGGGATGCCGGCGTGCGCCGCGCAGGCCAGTGCGGCGGTGATGCCGGGCACGACCTCGTAGGCGATGCCGTGTGCGCGCAGGTGTTCGAGCTCTTCGCCGCCGCGACCGAAGATGAAGGGGTCGCCACCTTTCAGCCGCACCACGCGCTTGCCCTGCCGTGCGTGTTCGAGCAGCAGGGCGTGGATGCCCTCCTGGGTGGTGTGGTGGGTGCCGGCTTCCTTGGCGACTTCGATGAACTGCGCATCGCGGCGCGCGAGTTCGAGCACCTCGCGGCTGACCAAGCGGTCGTGCAGGATCACGTCGGCTTCCTGCAGGCGGCGCTGGCCTTTGAGTGTGAGCAGGCCGGGGTCGCCGGGGCCGGCGCCGACCAGGCTGACAAAGCCGTCTCTGGAGCCTTCGGGCTCGCCGGCTTCGATCAGTGCGATCAGGCGCGCGCGGGCGGCATCGAAGCGCGCGGCGCGCAGCAGCTCGCCGACTTCGCCGGGCCACAGGGTCTCCATGAACTTGCGGCGGCTGGGTACATGCGGGAAGCGCGCGCGGATGCGTGCGCGGTGGATGCGCAGCAGTTCGGCCAGCTGGCCGAAGCTTTCATCGACGGACTGCTCGATTTTCTCGCGCAGCTGGCGGGCGAGCACCGGTGCCGCCCCGCCGCTGCTGATGGCGACGGTGAGCGGGCCGCGGCGGACGATTGCCGGCACCTGCACGCGGGTGAGTTCGGTGTCGTCGACGACGTTGACCCAGAGCTTGCGAGCTGCGCCTTCCTCGGCGACGGCGCGATTGACGTCGACCTCGTCGGTGGCGGCGATGGCGAGGAAGACGTCGTCCAGCCAGTGCGGCTGGAATTCGCCTTCGAGGTGGGTGATACGCCCTTCGGACGTGAGCTTGTGCAGCGCCTCGTTGAGCTCGGGCGCGCCGACACGGACGATCGCGCCGCATTCGATCAGTGGCAGAACTTTGCGCGCTGCGACTTCGCCGCCGCCGACGACGAGGACGGGGCGGCCGGTTAGGTTGAGGAAGAGGGGGTAGAGGGGTGGGGAGGCTGAGATCGAGTCACGCAATTCGGGCTTCCCAGCTTGCGCTTTTGAGCCCCTCTCCCCTCGTGGGAGAGGGGTTGGGGAGAGGGGGCACGCTTGCTGCGAGATCGCCCCCTCTCCCCCGGCCCCGACCTTCGCCTCGCTCAGGCTCAGGGGGGCGTCGGCTGCCACCGGAAGCGGGCAGACACTCTCCAGTGCTCCACGAGGGGAGAGGGGTGCGTGAGCTTCGGTGGAGTGTGGGCGACGCTCCGCCCGGACCCTCTCCCCCCGCCCCTCTCCCACAGGGAGAGGGGAGCGAATCCGGGCATCTCCGAATTGTCCGCAAGAGTCATCAAACGCCCTCTGCGAGTCCCGAGTGCCATATCCCGAATGACGGCGATCGTCGCGAAGCTCCAACGATTCCCGATTCCCGATTCCCGATTCCCGGCCGTAATCACTCATGAAGGCCACACTCCCGCTTCAGCCCAAAGAACCGCGTGTCCTCCTCGCGCATGCCGTCGAGCAGGGGGCGGGTGGTGTGGGTGTCGCCGATCGAGACGTAGCCCTGCTCCCACAGCGGGTGGTAGGGCAGGGCGTGCTGGCTGAGGTAGCGGCCGACGTCGCGGTCGCTCCAGTCGATGATGGGGTGCAGCTTGAAGCGACCTTCGCGGAACTGCAGCACTGGCGTGGCGGCGCGGCTTTGGGATTGGCTGCGGCGCAGGCCGGCGAACCAGGTGCCGATGCCGAGCTCGCGCAGGGCACGCTGCATGGGTTCGGTCTTGTGGATGCGGTTGTAGCGTTCGATGCCGTCCAGGCCCTGTTCCCACAGACGGCCGTGGCGCGCCTCGATCCAGGCCGGTGAGCGCGCACTGCGCTCGATGTGCAGGTTGAGCTTGAGGCGTTCGCTCAGGTCGTCGATGAACTGGTAGGTTTCGGTGAACAGATAGCCGGTGTCGACCACCACCACCGGCAGTCCGGGCCGATGCGTGTTGAGCAGATGCAGGCTGACAGCCGCCTGTGCGCCGAAGCTTGAGGACAGCGCGTGCTTGCCGGGCAGATGTTCCAACGCGAAACGGATCCGCGCGTCGGCGTCGAGGCCCTCCAGCCACTGGTTCAGGCGCGCCAGTGCGGCGCCATCGTCGTCCGCTGCAGCGGCGACCAGGGCGTCGAGGTCGGCCGGCGCGGTGTCGATGCGGATCGGCTGCGCGCTCATGCGGCCAGCACCTTGCGCACCAGCACTGGCTCGGGCGGCAGCAGCTCGGCGCGTAGCAGGAAGTCGCCGAAGTGCTCGCCCGCGCCGCGCTCGGCAGCGTAGCGGGCGATCAGTGGATCGAGCGCGGCGAGGATCTCGGCTTCTGTGATGTTCTCGCGGTACAGGCGATTCAAGCGCTGGCCGCGGTGATCGGCGCCGAGCATCAGGTTGTAGCGACCCGGCGCCTTGCCGACCAGTGCGATCTCGCCCAGATACGGTCGCGAGCAACCATTAGGGCAGCCGGAGATGCGCAGCAGGATCGACTGCTCGCCGACGCCGTGGCGATCCAGCAGGGCCTGCACCTTGTCGAGCGCTTCGTCGAGATAGCGCTCGGCCTCGGCCATCGCCAAGCCGCAGGTCGGCAGCGACACGCAGGCCAGGGCCTCGCGCTTCAGGGCGCTGGTTTCCAGTGCGTCCAGCAGGCCGTATTGACGCAGCAGGGCGTCGATGCCGGGGCGGCGTTCGGGCGCGATGTCGGCGATCACCAGGTTCTGGTTCGGCGTCATCCGGAAGTGGCCGCGATGCAATTTCGCGACTTCGCGCAGGCCGGTCAGGTGCAGGCGATCGGCGCTGTCCTGGATGCGGCCGGCGGGAATGCGCAGGGTCAGATGCCAGCGGCCGTTGTCGGCTTCGACCCAGCCGAAGCGGTCGCCGCTGTGGGCGAATTCGAAGGCCCGCGGTGGCTGCAGGTTCACGCCTGAGCGGCGTTCGACCTCACTGCGGAAAAAGTCGAGTCCGTGCTCGTCGATCGTGTACTTCAGGCGCGCGCGCTTGCGGGTGGCGCGGTTGCCGAAATCGCGCTGGGCGGTAACCACGGCCTCGCCGACGCGGATCACGTCGTGGGGAGAAATGAATCCGAGTACGTCGGCGAGGCGTGGGTAGGTTTCGGCATCGCCATGGGTGCTGCCCATGCCGCCGCCGACGGTGACGTTGTAGCCGAGCAGTTCGCCGTTTTCGACGACCGCGATGAAGCCGAGGTCCTGGCTGAACACGTCGACATCGTTATGCGGCGGAATGGCGAAGCCGATCTTGAACTTGCGCGGCAGGTAGGTCGGGCCGTAGATGGGCTCGCCCTCGTCGCCGGCGACGCGCTGCTCATCGAGCCAGATCTCGTAGTAGGCGCGGGTGTTCGGCAGCAGGTGCTCGGACAGCGCGGCGGCTTGCCGGTAGACGGTGTCATGCAGCGCGGACAGCAGCGGGTTCGCCGCCACCGCGACGTTACGGTTGACGTCGCCGCAGGCCGCGAGCGTGTCGATCAGCGAGGCGTTGATCGCCTGCATCGTGGGCTTCAGATCGCGCTTGATCACGCCGTGGAACTGGAAGGCCTGGCGGGTGGTGATGCGCAGGCCGCGCTCGGCATAGGTGGTCGCGATGGCATCGAGTTTCAGCCACTGCTCGGGTGTGATCACCCCGCCCGGCGTGCGCGTGCGAATCATGAAGCTGTGCGCGGGTTCGAGTTTGGCGCGACGGCGCTCCTCGCGGATATCGCGGTCGTCCTGCTGATAGCTGCCGTGGTACTTCAGCACGACCTGGTCGCTGTCGCGCAGGGCGCCCGTCACCTGATCGGCGAGACTCTCCTCGATCGTACCGCGCAGCAGGCGGCTGTCGCGTTTGATGTCTTCGACGGAATGACTGGCCATGGCGCGGACTCTCGGGAAAGAAATGCGATTGAGCTAGGTGGAGTAGGGCGTGTGCGGTGCGGCGGTGGGCTGCGCTTCGAAGCTGGATACCCGCCTTCGCGGGGATGACGAACCCGGGCGAGCGGCCGGGCTCCATCGGATCGACGAACACCTGGGCTGAGGCTGAGATTTCGGGCCGGGAGGGTTCATCGGACTCAGCGCTCAGTACACGTCGCGGGCATAGCGCCCGGACTGCTGCAGCTGCTGCAGGGCTTCGCTTGCGGCCTCCGTGTCGCCAAGGCGCTGGGCGAACAGGTCGAGCAGGGTTTGCTGCACGTCGCGGCCCAGCGCAAGGCTGCCGCAGACGTAGAGATGGGCGCCGCCGTCCAGCCACTCGAACAGGCGCGCGGCCTGTTCGCGCAGTCGCTGCTGCACGTAGACGCGGGGTTTCGCATCACGCGAGAAGGCGAGATCGATGTGCTGCAGCTCGCCGCGGCGCAGGTGCTCCTGCCATTCGGTCTGGTAGAGGAAGTCGTCGCGCAGGCTGCGCGCGCCGAACAGCAGCCAGTGCCGGCCGGCGGCGCCTTCGGCGACGCGCTGCTGCAGGAAGGCGCGGTAGGGCGCAATGCCCGTGCCGGCACCGATCATGATCAGGTCGCGGCCTGCATCCGCAGGCAGGCGGAAGCGGGCGTTCTCTTCGATGAAGACGCGCGCACGGCCGCCGGGTTCCAGCGCGGCCAGATGATGCGAGGCGATGCCGAGACGCAGCGGGTCGGCATCGTCGGCACCGACCACGTCGACCGTGAGATGCACCTCATCGGCATAGGCCAGCGGGCTGGACGCGATCGAGTACAGGCGCGGCGCCATCGGCCGCAGCGCGCGTACGAAGGCTTCGGCCTGCCAGGCCCCCGGCCATTCGCGCAGCACGTCGATCAGCTGGTGGCTGGACAGCAGGGCCGACAGCGACGCGGCTTCGGCCGGGTCGAGCAGACTCTTCAGCTCCGAATGGTTCGAGACCTGACCCAGCGCGACCAGCAGAGGCTTGGCCACACGCGTGAGTTCGCGATGCTCGCTCAGCCAGGCGCGCAGCGGGCGCTCGACGCCATCCAGGGCCAGCGTGGCGTCGCCCTCCAGCTGGGTCAGCGCGAGCACTGCATCGACCAAGGCCGGCGGGTTCGGCGCCCACACGCCCAGCGCATCGCCGGGCGCGTAGTGCAGGCCCGAGCCGGCCAGGTTCAGTTCGAGATGGCGCACGTCGCGTGCGCTGCCGCGGCCGGTCAGGCGCACTTGCTCAAGCAGCTCGGCGGCAAAGGGCTGCTCGCGCGAATGCAGGGCGGCCGCGAGTGCGGGCCGCAGCGGAATCACCGCGGCTGAAGGCGGCGTCAGCGTGCTTGGCGCGAGCTGCGCGGCCAGGGTCTTCAACGCATCGACCGCGCGCGCGCGCCAGGGCGTGGCGACCGCCTCGATGTCGACGTCGGCTTCGCCCGCCGGCAGCAGGCGAGTGGCGCCGAGTTCGGCCAGACGCGCATCGATCTGGCGGCCGGTCTCGCAGAATTTCGGGTAGCTGCTGTCGCCCAGGCCGAGCACCGCGTACTTGAGCTCCGGCAGCTTCGGCGCACGCCGGCTGAGCAGGAATTCGACGAAACCGAGAGAATCCTCCGGCGGTTCGCCCTCGCCCTGGGTGCTGATGACCACCCACAGCAGGCGCTCGTCCTTGAGCTCGCGGCTCACGTAGGCATCGGCGCGCAGCAGGCGCACCGCGAAGCCGGTCGCCTCGGCTGCGGCGACCAGCGCTTCCGCTGCGCGCTTCGCATTGCCTGTCTGGCTGCCGTACAGCACAGTCAGGCGCGGCAGCGGCAGGGCTTCCGCCTGTGGCGCCGCGGCCGCATGGGTGAGGCCGCCGCGAGCCAGTCCGGCCGCATAGCCGGACAGCCACCACAGACTGGCCGGGTCGAGTGCTTCCAGCGCGCGAGCGATCGGCGTCACCGCCGCCGCTGCCGGCAAGGGCAGGGCGCTGAGATCGGGCAGGGCGGAGAAGGCGGTCATGGGCGCAGTCGAGCGGGAGTCGGGCTCGCACTCTCGCAATGGCGCGGTGCTGGCAGAAACGCGGATCAGACCCTTGCTTAGTCCGGCACGGACCTAAGCCGTGTAGATCGATCCCAGCTGAACGCTGGCCGAGCCTTCACCCGTTCCCGACAAACTCGTGTCTGCGCGTGGACTTACGGCACAGGCTGTGCCTGAGCAACGGATCCATGCTTCACATCCGTGCAAGTCCGACCGGCGCACGCTGAAGCCCTTCAAGGCGGCTTTGCGCCTGAACCCGTCGCCGATTTGCCCTCATCCGAATGCCGAGACGCCGCCCTCCCCGCGCTGCAGCCGGCTCGTTTCACGCCCCCGAGGTTCGTATGCCCCCCGTCCCCGCCGCTGTTCTGTCCCGCCTGAAACGCCCTCCTTCCCGAGCTCTCGGCGGCCTGCTGTTGGCTGCCCTGCTGGGCGCCTGCGGCGACACCGGTGCGCCAGCTGCGGGTGCAGGCGGCATGCCGCCGGTGACGGTGGTGACGACCACGGTCGAAGAAAAGCCGTGGACGGATCAGATCGAGGCCCTGGGCACGACCCTGGCGCGCGAGTCGGTGACCCTCACCGCAAAGGTCACCGAGGTCGTAGAGCGCATCAAGTTCGAAGACGGCGACCGCGTAATCACCGGCGATATTCTGGTCGACCTGTCCGGCCGCGCCGAAGTGGCGGGGCTGGAAGAGGCCCAGGCCACCTACAAGGAAACCCGCCAGCAATACGAGCGCCTGGCCGGCCTGGTCGAAAGCGGCACCGTACCGCGCAGCCAGCTGGACGCCCAGGTGGCGGCGCGTGACTCCGCCCGCGCCCGCGTCGAGACCATCCGCGCACGTTTGGCCGACCGCGTCATCACCGCGCCTTTTGACGGCGTGCTGGGTTTCCGACAGGTCAGCCCGGGCACCCTGGTCACGCCCGGTACCGCGATCGCCACGCTCGATGACATCTCGGTGATCAAGCTGGATTTCTCGGTGCCGGAAACCTTTCTCGCTGCCTTGGCGCCTGGCCAGGTGGTGCGCGCAAGCAGCGCGGCCTACCCCGATCAGGAATTCATCGGCGTCGTCGCCACCGTGGGCTCGCGGATCGACCCGATCTCGCGCGCGGTGATGGTGCGTGCCGATTTCGAGAATCCGGAGCTGCTGCTGCGCCCCGGCATGCTGCTGACCGTGCGGGTTGAAAAGCCGACCCGCACCACCCTGGTGATCCCCGAGCTCGCCCTGCTGCAGATCGGCGGCCAGAGCTTCGTCTACCGCGTTGCCGAAGACGGCCAGGTGACCCGCGTTGACGTGCGCGCAGGCGCTCGCAGACGCGGCGAGGTGGAGATTCTGGAAGGCGTGGCCGCCGGCGAGCGCATCGTGGTGGAGGGGACAGTAAAGCTGCGCCCCGGAATTCGCGTGGTCGAGGCCGCTCCCGCGGCGCCGACCGCACAGGCCGGCTGAAGGAGTTCCGACCATGGTGCTGTCCGATATCTCGATCAAGCGTCCGGTGCTGGCCACCGTGATGAACCTGCTGCTGGTGGTGCTGGGCATCATGGCCTACAGCACACTGACCGTCCGCGAGCTGCCGGACATCGATCCGCCGATCGTGTCGGTGGAGGTGGTCTACACCGGTGCTTCGGCGGCGGTGGTGGAAACCCGCGTCACCCAGATTCTGGAAGACGCGGTCAGCGGCATTGAAGGCATCGAGTCGGTGGACTCGCGCAGCCGCAACGGCCGCAGCGACGTCACCATCGAGTTCGGCCTGGGTCGCGACATCGAAGCCGCCACCAATGACGTGCGCGACGCCATCAGTCGCATCGTCAACCGGCTCCCGCAGGAGGTGGACGCGCCGCAGATCTCCAAGGTCGAGGCCGACTCGCAGCCGATCATCTGGCTGAACATGAATTCGGATCGGATGGACACGCTGGAGCTGACCGACTACGCCGAGCGCTACATCACCGATCGCCTGTCAGCGCTTGAAGGCGTGGCCGCGGTGCGGGTCGGCGGCCAGCAGCGCTATGCCATGCGCATCTGGCTGGATCGCCAGGCCCTGGCCGCGCGCGGGCTCACGGTCAATGACGTCGAGAGCGCCCTGCGCCGCGAGAACATTGAACTGCCGGCCGGTCGCCTGCAGTCGGAGACCCGCGACTTCACCCTGCGCGTGAACCGGGGTTACCGGACCGCCGACGACTTCGCGCAGCTGTCGCTGGCCAAGGGTGAGGACGGCTACGTGGTGCGGCTGGCCGATGTGGCGCGGGTCGAGCGCGCGTCCAGCGAACGACGCGCGTACTTTCGCGGCAATGGCCAGCCGAACCTGGGCCTCGGCATCGTCAAGACCTCTACCGCCAACAGCTTGGATGTGGCCGCGTCGGTGAAGTCCGAGGTCGAGCGCATCCAAGGGACCCTGCCCGAAGGCGCGACCCTGATCGTGGCCTTTGACACCACCATCTTCATCGACTCCGCGCTGAAGCGCGTGCAGTGGACCTTGGTGGAAGCGATGGTGCTGGTGCTGATCGTGATCTACCTGTTCCTCGGCAGCCTGCGCGCCGCGCTGGTGCCGGCGGTGACGGTGCCGGTGTGTCTGATCGCGGCCTTTACGGCGCTGTCTGCTTTCGGTTTCTCGATCAACCTGCTGACCTTGCTGGCGCTGGTGCTGTGTATCGGCCTGGTTGTCGACGACGCCATCATCGTGCTCGAAAACGTTCAGCGCCGTGCCGATCTGGGCGAGCCGCCGCTGCTGGCCGCCAAGCGCGGCACCGCCCAGGTCGCGTTCGCGGTAATCGCCACCACCGCGGTGCTGGTGGCGGTGTTCCTGCCGGTGGGTTTCATGCAGTCGAATGCGGGGCGGCTGTTCCGCGAGCTGGCGGTGGCACTGTCGGCAGCGGTCGCGATTTCCAGCTTCGTGGCGCTCACCCTGACCCCGATGATGTGCTCCAAGCTGGTCCGGCCCAACGAGAAACCGAACCGTTTCAACGCCGTGTTCCTAAACTTCATTGCACGCGTCGGCCGGGTCTATGCGCGCATCGTGGGTGGTCTGGTGCGGCGCTCGCGGATCGCGCTGGCGGCGGGCCTGGCGGTGATGTTCGCCGGGGTCGGCCTGCTGGCCGTGCTGCTGTTCAACACCGTGCCCAGCGAACTCGCCCCCGACGAGGATCGCGGCAGTTTCTTCGTCAGCATCCAGGGCCCCGAGGGGGCGGGCTTCGACTACACCGTCAGCCAGGTGCGCGCGATCGAGGACAAACTCATGCCCTTCGTCACTGACGGCCCGGTGCAGCGCATGAACACCCGTGTGCCGGGTGGCTTCGGCGCCAGCGAAGAAATGCATCAGGGCTTTGCGATCGTGATCCTGAAAGACTGGGCCGAGCGCAGCATGAGCACCGGCGAAGTCATCGACGCGTTCCGCAGCGAGCTCAACAGCATCCCCGGCGTGCGCGCCTTTGCGCAGGGTCGCGGCGGCGGTCTGGGCGGCGGCCGCGGCCAGCCCCTGCAGTTCGTGCTGGGTGGCCCGAACTATCAGGAACTGTCGGAATGGCGCGACCGCATGCTGGCGCGCATCGACGAGAACCCCGGCATCTTCGCTGCCGACTCCGACTATCAGGAAACCCGGCCGCAGATGCGCATCGACATCGATCGCGCGCGCGCCGCCGACCTCGGTGTGTCGGTGCAGGAGATCGGTCGCACCCTCGAAACCATGATGGGGTCGCGTCGCGTCACCACGTATGTGGAAGACGGGGAAGAGTACGACGTGGTGCTGCAGGCCGAAGAAGCCTTCCGCGCGGGCCCGACCGACCTCACTGGTGTTTACGTGCGCTCCGAGCGCACCCGCGAGCTGATTCCATTGGCCAATCTGGTGACTCTGTCGGAGCTGGCCGAGCCGGGCAGCTTCAACCGCTTCAATCGTCTGCGCGCGATCACCATTTCGGCGAACCTCAGTGCTGGTTATACCCTGGGTGAGGCGATCGAGTGGGTCGAGCAGACCGCGCGCGCCGAGCTGCCGGACTACGCCCAGATCGACTACAAGGGCGGCTCGCGCGAGTTCATCAAAGCCAGCGGCAGCGCGCTCGCGACCTTCGCCATGGCCCTGCTGGTGGTCTACCTGGTGCTGGCCGCTCAGTTCGAGAGTTTCATCCACCCGCTGGTGATTATGTTCACCGTGCCGCTGGCCGTGCTGGGTGCGCTCGGTGGCCTCTGGGTGACGGGAGGCACGCTCAATCTGTTCAGTCAGATCGGCATTGTCATGCTGGTGGGCCTCGCGGCCAAGAACGGCATCCTGATCGTCGAGTTCGCCAACCAGCTACGCGATGACGGCGCCAACGTGCTGGACGCGATCGTGGAATCTGCTGCGGTGCGCCTGCGGCCGATTCTGATGACCTCGATCGCGACGATCGCCGGCGCCATCCCGCTGGTGGTCGCCGGCGGCCCCGGCTCGGCCAGCCGCGCGACCATCGGTGTTGTAGTGATCTTCGGCGTCGCCTTCTCGACCCTGCTGTCGCTGTTCGTGGTGCCGGCCTTCTATGCGCTGCTGGCGCCGTTCACGCGCTCGCCTGAGGCGCTGGGACGCAAGCTGGACGAAATGGACGAAGAAGTCGCTCCGGTGGGTGGCCACGCATGAACCGCGAAGGCGATGACGGTGGCGATGGTGGCAAGCGCTCGCCCTGGGGCGCCGCAAAGCGTGGCCCCGGCGCGCGTCCGGAAGGTGACAAGATCGGCAGCGCCTGGCGTCCCAAGGGCGATCCGAAGCCCCATCCTGGGCGACCGGCCGTTCAGGGTGAGATGCCCTCGGACGCCCGGCCCGACGCATCCAAGGCCGACGGGCGGCGGGGCTGGCAGGCGAACGAAGCCGACAGCGCGGCGCAGAGCCCCGGTGCGCGCGGGCCGTGGCAGCGCGGCGCGGGCGCCAACGATGCGCGGGCCCGTGGCGCGAACGCCGACCGCGACGCCGGAACGCGTGACCGCCGCGAGGGTGGCGGCGCGCGTGGGTACGCAGGCTCGCAACAGGCTACGCGTGCGCCCAGCGCAGGCACCACGGAGCCGCGTCGCGGGCCGCCGCGCGAGCGCCGCGCCGAGGCTGGATACACTCGCCCGCAGTATGAGTCTGGCCATGAACGATCTGGTGAGCGTGCGCCGGGCGGTTTTCCGAAGGGTGAGCCCGAGCAGAAAATCTGCGGCATGAACGCCGCACGCGCTGCCTTTGCCGCACGGCCTGAAGCCCTGCGCAAGGTGTATCTGAGCGAAGCGCGCATCGGCACCCTGCGCGAGCTGCTTGCTTTCTGCGTGGCCAAGCGACTGGGCTACCGCGTGGTCGAAGACGAAGAGCTCGAACGCATCAGCGGCAGCAGCCATCACGAGGGCGTCTGCCTGCTGATGCAGCCGCGGCCTGAGCTGGATTTCGAGCGACTGCTGGAGCGCCTGCCGAAGTCGGGCCCCGTCCGCCTGCTGTGGCTGGATGGTGTCGGCAACCCGCACAACCTCGGCGCCGTGCTGCGCTCGGCCGCGCATTTCGGCGTGCACGCCGTGCTGCTGCCGCCGCAGACCACGCTGACGCTGTCGGCGGCGGCGGCGCGAGTGGCCGAAGGCGGCGCCGAACACGTGCCGCTGGTGCGTCTGCAAGGACAGGGCGCAAACGCCGAGATCGCAGCGCTGGAGCGGCTGACCGAAGCGGGCTTCGTCAGCCTCGCCACCCTGCCCGCAGCGGCGCCCGATCTGTATGCACAGCCGCTGCCGCAGCGCGCCGTGTTCGTGCTCGGCGCCGAGGGTGAAGGCATGCAGAAGCGCCTGGTCGAACACTGCGAGCGCAGGGTCTGCATCCCCGGCAGCGGTCGAGTCGAAAGCCTCAACATCGCGAATGCGGTGGCGGTGCTGCTGGCTGAGCACTGGCGGCAGTTTCCGGCCTGAGCTTGGGTTCGAAGCACGCGTTTGCGGCGGCATGCAGGTGCTTATGCGTCGCATGCATCAGCACGCGTGCTGCGAAAGTTTCGTGCGAACGGCGGTCAGCGGCCAGCCGGGGTGTTTGCCAGCCGAGGTGCGTGCGCGGCGGATCAAGATCCGCCCTACACGGGTTCATGGGCTTTGTTTGATTCGCTGCAGCAGCTCCAGGTAGGGCGGGCCTTGACCCGCCGCCACCACCGCCGCCACCGCTACCGCCACCGCTACCACCACCACCGCGACCGCCACCGCCACCGTAACGACCGCCGCCAGGTGGGCGCCCTTTGTCAGGGCTCGAAGCCGTTCGCAAGTGAGTGCCGGCGAAGGGTGGTCAGAGGCGAGTCGAGGTGCGTGCGCGGCGGATCAAGATCCGCCCTACACGGGTTCATGGGCTTTGATCGATTCGCTACAACAGCTCCAGGTAGGGCGGGTCTTGACCCGCCGGCGGCACCGCCACGACCACTACTGTGCGGGCGTTTCTTGTCAAGGCTCGAAGCCGTTCGCGAACAGTCGCGCGTCGGGAGTGGTGAACGCGGCGATCGCAAAGTCGTCGTCGCTGGCGCCGCTCCAGCGGCTGCGCCCCGCCAGCAGGATGCGTGGTCCGACCAGACGTAGATCGCGCACCGCAGACAGCGGTGAATCCAGGCCGTCGGCTGCCGCGAAGCTGGTGCCGATGAATGCGCTGCCGCTGTTGAAGGCGACGTCTGGCGCGCCGTTTGCTAGGAAGCGGAACAGGCCGAAGCGGCTGCTTGGCCCCGAGCTGTTGGTGATATCGCCGGCGACCAGCAGGCGCCCTTCGGCGTCCACGGCGGCGGCGCGATAGCGCAGGTCATTGCTCGGGAACGGCGCGAAATCGCTGCGCACGAAGTCGAGCGCACCACTCTCTGCAAGGCGCATCAGAACGCCCAACTGGCGCCCGCTGCCTGCCGCGTTGGGGTCTTCCCGATGGGCGGTGACCAGCGCCCCGCTGCTGCCCGGGATGGACGCAATGGCGGTGACGCGCAGCTGGGTGCAGCCGTTGCTCGCACCAGCCATGGTGGCGCTGCCGAGTGGATCTGCGTCCAGGCTCAAGCCACCCGGGCCTTGGCTCAGGCTGACGCTGTAGACGCCGAGAATGCAGGTCTGCGGGCTTGTGATGGGCAAGGCCAGCAGCAGGGCGTTGCGGCCGCTCGACCAGGCGGCTGCGCCGGCTTCAAGCTGCGGCGATGCGCCCACGAAGACTGAAGCCTGGTTCTGGGCACTGGCATCGATCGCCACCACGTTCGTGCTCCAGCCAAAACTCGAATCCGGGCGGGCGCGTACCAGGGCCAGGACTTCGTCCTGCGGGCCGACCGCCAGCGCGAGCACGTCGTCCTGGGCGTTCAAGTTGATTCGCGCCAGGCCCAAAAAACCGAAGCTCGCATCGACTTCGCCATTGGGCAGAACGCGGGCCAGCAACACATCGCTGCCGCCGGAGACCGACTCGGTGCCGGCGAAGATCACCCGGCCCTGACTGTCCTGCACGGCATCGGCGATCGAGGCGACGTTCAGCGCATACGTGCGCTTGCCGTTGGTGCCGAAGCTGAGGTCGACCTGGCCCGCAGCGTTCAGCAGGGTGAGGGCCAGCGCAGTCCCGGGACTGTTGCTGGCCTGGCCGACCACCAGATAGCCACCGCCCGCAGTCGAAAAGATGCGGCGCGCGCCATCGGTGGCAGCGCTGTCGAGATCAAACGACACCGTGCGGCGGCCGCCGCTGCCGAAGCTGGCGTCAAGGCTGACCTGCGCGTTGGCGGTAGAGGCGAGCAGAAGTGCGGCGAAGGTGCCGCGGACGAGACAGGCGAAGAGCGGGGACATCGGCAGGCTCCGAATGGGTCTGCCTGGGGATACGCAAAACCGGCAGCGAATCCGGCGCGCGCTACCCCGTGGGGTGGGCCTTGGCCCACCGAAGCCGTGAGCCCGTAGGGCGGGTCTTGACCCGCCGAAATCGTGAGTCCGGAAGGCGGGGTCTTGCCCCACCGAAACCAAGCGCCCGTAGGGCGGGTCTTGACCCGCCGAAACCGTAAGCCCGTAGGGCGGGTCTTGACCCGCCAAAACCATGCGCCCATTGGCTGGATCTTGACCCACCGAAGCACACCGAAGACGAACTCAGCGCGGTGCCGTGGCCTTGAGCCTGGCCAGCTCATCCGCGCTGGACCGCGTCAGCGCGCTGTGTTCGCCAAGGCCGGCCTGTCGCTGCGACAGCACGCTCTCAAACAGTTCGGTCACACGCTCGCGTGGCGGCACCGGCAGGTCGAGCAGGGCCAGCGCGAGTTCGCGTTCGGCCTCGGCGCGGCGCGGGCCGCCGGCGGGCGAGATCGTCTCGCGGTATTCCGCGGCTACCGCTTCCGCGACTTCGACCGCGGACGTGGTCTGGCCTGCCAGTCGCAGCGCGCGCGCATGGATCACGCGCGTCCACGCCGTGGCTTGGCCCAGCTCGGCCGACAGCGCCAGGCCCTCATCGATCAGGGGCAGGGCTTCGTTCGCGCGCTGCGCGGCCAGCAGCGCCAGTGCCAGCGAATTCAGCTGACCGACCAGGCGCGCCGGATCGTTCAGGCTCCGACTCTGTGCCACCACGGCCCGTAGAGTCGCAAGGCCGGCTTGGACTTCGCCGACTTCCACCTGAGCCATGGCCTCGGCTTCCAGTGCGTTGCGGGTCTTGTGCGACTCCGGGCCAAAGGCGCGTTCGAACAGTACGCGCGCTTCGCCCAAGCGCTGGCGAGCGCGAGCGAATTCGCCGCGGCGAAAATCGACCATGCCCCAGCCGAACAGGGCTTCGCCGCGCAGCGAGTCGCGATCGTTCAGCGCGCCCAGGGTCTGCCACAGCGCTGAGTACTCGGCGTCGGCCTCGCCGAGCGCGCCCATACCGATCAGCAGCCCGCAGAGCATCATCCGCGCCCATTGGCTACGCGCATGCGCCGGCCCCAGTCGCGCCTCGACCAGGCCGATGACTTCGCGCTGGCGGTCCAGCGCCCGCGGCGTTTCGAGCAGGTCGCGCAAGGCTTCGACTTCGGTTTCGTACAGCTGCAGGCGGAGGCCGAGCGGCGAGCGCGTGTCCAGCAGAGCGATCGCCTGCTCGACCCAGGCGACCGCCTCGCGCGGGCGGCCGGCCTGCATCTGCGCGCGCGCGGCCAGTGCCAGGGTCTCAACATGCACCTCAGGCTGCATCCAGGCGGCGGCCCGCAGATACGGCGCCAGCAGGTCCAAGGCGTCCTGCGAGCTTGAGCTGGCCAGCAGCAGTTGATTGCGCAGGGCGAGTTCGCGAGTGTCGAGCGGCGAGGGCGCGCGCTGTGGGTCCGGCAGCGGCAGT
>CAZPHV010000006.1:84921-140016 GCA_964586455.1 uncultured Aquimonas sp. | reverse complement strand
GCTCTGACACCGACACGACCAAGAAGTTCAAGCTTCTTCGTACCGAATCAATAAGCCGCCCAAGCCCGAAGTCTTCCACGTCCACGTCGACCACCTCGGCACCCCGCGCGAGATCACCGACACCGACGGCCACCTCGTCTGGACCGCGAACTACGCCGCCTGGGGCAAGGCGATCACGTCGACCCCACCCCGGCGTATGCTCACCCGCCAGGGCAACACGGTCGCGGAGGTCATCGAGGAGCAAGCCGAGCCACTGGAATGCAACCTGCGCTTCCAGGGCCAGTACGCGGATGCGGAGTCGGGGCTGCATTACAACCGGTTTCGGTACTACGAGTCAGAGCTTGGGCGATTCATTAAGCATGACCCAGCCGGCCTCTCTGGAGGCCTCAACAGCTACATCTATGCTCCGAATCCAGTAGAGTTTATCGACCCATGGGGGCTAACCCCAACAGCATTTCAGGTTTCCGGATCCTCTTTGTGCATTGTGAACAAGTTTGCGCCTGGCTCAGATGCGTCGAACGAACTCATTGATTTTGCAGGCCGATGGAACAAACAGATTGAGCTCAACGGCGGATCGATGACACGACGAGTCCTCACTATTGATGAGCAAAGGGAGTCGGATAATTGGCGTTCCCGAATGCGTTGCAAGTGTCTCGGTGGTCGTGTTGCCGGACATATTCCCGACGCAGCTGCCGGGGGCACCGCAGTGCCTAGAGACTGGATGGCGCAGCTTCCCGAGACAAATAGATACCTTGCGGGCGTTGTACGACACATCCCCATAGGAACGACTTACGAGAGCGTCAAGCTCGTATCACACCTTTCCGGGTGCTGACATGAGCGCAGAAATACACAGGCTCCTCAAAAAACTTAAGTCAGTTAGCGAAGCGTCGTCAGGAGGAGCGGACCAGTCGATCCTTCCAGACGGGGCATTGGAGAGATATGCATGCTCGATCAAAAAACGATGCGACCACTTAGCCCAATGCTCGCTGAGAGATTCAGATTCTGCGGTGAGTGGCGCCACGCGCATTTGTCGAAGACGTGGCTTAGCCTGGAACAAATCAATAATTGGTCAAGCAACCCGACCCTTAAGCGCTGGATTGATCTGAGCATTGAGAACA
This sequence comes from uncultured Aquimonas sp., assembly GCA_964586455.1. Taxonomy (GTDB): domain Bacteria; phylum Pseudomonadota; class Gammaproteobacteria; order Xanthomonadales; family Xanthomonadaceae; genus Aquimonas. The sequence continues at coordinate 138,898 of CAZPHV010000006.1, read as the reverse complement.
CTTACGAGAACGAGCCACCGGGCGGCGTCTCTCACGAGCTGTGCGCGGTTTACGGATTTGATCCATAGGAACCAGAAGAGACCTACCTGGTCTGGCGCGACGGGAAGGAAGAGCCACAAGTCTGGGATTTTTTCGGGGGAGACTTCTTTGTCTTTGATGACTTGCAGTCCTTCCTAATGTACATACTTGGTGAAAAATCGACCGACGACTCAGGCAGATAGTAGGGCGTCGGAGGTTACCAACTCAAGCTGCACACGTTGCGAGGCAATCCACCCAACAAGCCCGAGGTCTTCCACGTCCACGTCGACCACCTCGGCACCCCCCCCGCGAAATCACCGACACCGACGGCCACCTCGTCTGGACCGCGAACTACGCCGCCTGGGGCAAGGCGATCACCTCGAACCCACCCCGGCGTTTCCTCACCCGACAGGGCAACACGGTCGCGGAGGTCGTCGGGGAGCAAGCCGAGCCACTGGAATGCAACCTGCGCTTCCAGGGGCAGTACGCGGATGCGGAGTCGGAGCTGCATTACAACCGGTTTCGGTATTACGAGCCGGAGATTGGGAGGTTTTCGAATCAAGATCCCATTGGTTTGTTTGGCGGCCAGAATCCATACCAGCACTCACCGAATCCCATCGGATGGGTTGATTCCCTTGGTCTTGCAAGGTGTCCCAAAGCGTCCTATCCAGCATGGATGAAGCCCAGGAAAGGTTTCGAACGACACCACCTTATTCCATACCATCTCCGAGAGCACCCTGTCTTTGAGAGATCAGAGCTTAACATCAATGCTGCGCGCAACATGACCTTTCTCCCCCGAAAGGAAGGCGAAGACGGGATAAGGACAAACCTTGCGAACTTTAGGATTGGTGACTGCTTTCACTCGGACTACAATAACTATCTCGCGGATCAACTCGACGCAATAGAGGACCGGGCGCAGGCTTTGGGGTGGGATAAATCGAGAATTCAACGAGAGCTCATGGATCTACAGGCGAACACACGGCGTGATCTAAATAACGGCAGGAGGACTTGGCCATGACACTGTTCTTCTTACGGTCAATTGTTGATTTCCCCGATCACTACATCGTGTTCCCTACAGACAGCGCCTGGCGAAGAGCTAGAAAGCTTCTTGTGGAAGGCCCGACAGGCGTCAGGGCGCCGCCTGTTCCGCTGAGGGCCAAAGCGCAATCTGGACTCAAGCTAGCCCACATGAGTACCCTGGACTTCTTCCCTTCGTTCGGAGGAGTTCCATTTTTCTCTCTCGATTTCAGGGAAAGAATGCCTCCGCAGGTGACGAATGAAATAGACTTCTTTGATTGTGATGTTGAGTGCGAGAGCCGAGTAGTCAGACTGCTTGCTGGTCGAATAAATACGCGACTGGAAATCGTTAACTATGCAGCATCTGGCGTGGGCGAATCCACCAGTCTATTCCTGCCCTTCAAGGTCCGAATGGATATCTCTGAGAGCTTCTTTATAGCCCGAGAGCGTCACCCCGAATGTCAAAGTATTTATGTCGTTTCCGAAGGCTTCAAGAGGTTTGCGGAGGGGGCGGAGCTTAAGGTAGGGTATCAAAAAGCTTCAGTGTAGAGCACCCATTTCCAATCAATCGGGAGGTGCTGGTTAGAGGCGGCCTATCGCCCGGATATTCTCGTTCAATGAACTCGCAGCGGAGTTAGGGAATGGGAATGCAAGAGCGTTTGGATAAGCTAAGCCAGCTGATCTTGGCAAGCGAATTGGAAATGGTAGATTCCGAGATCAGGCGCGCCGCCATTGAAGTGGCTGAATCGCTCGCGACTAGCGAGAGACCCTTAGCCATAAAGTTCCTGGAGACATCCGCAGACATTTCTGGCGACGCGACCTCCTTGGAGACCCTCGATTACCTCGTCGGCAAGGCTGCCGAACGAGGTCACTTGAATCAGACGGAGATTGACTCCATCTGCGCTCGCGCACCAGCGAACCGATGGTTATAGACGTCCCGAACAAGCAACCAAACTGGAATGTGTGGAACTCCATTGGCAGATCCCTAACTGTCGGGTCCCAGACAACCACGTATCTGCTCGTCGAGGAGTTCCCGCTGGTCGAACGGGACCAACCAACTCTTCGAGTAACGGATCCACTTTTGAAACGGTAGCCATCCGCCCACGCGGCAAGCGACCGAGCGTCTACAAGCGCCCAGCCCGCTTCATCGCCAGATAGTGATCCACCAGCGCGCCGGGTAGCTCGGCGGCGGTGACGTCGAGCACGGTGGCGCCTTGGGCGCGTAGGGCGGTGTGTACGCGCTGGCGCTGTTCGAGGTAGAGGGCAGCGGCGCTGGCTTCCAGCGCGGTGTCGACGCGTTCGGGGGATTGTTCGATCAGCTCGTCGAGCATGGCTTCGCGCAGGCTGGCGACACAGACCAGGTGGCGGCGCTGCAGTTGGCGTACGCCGGCCAGCAGGTCTTCGATGTCTTCGTCGCGGGCGTTGGTGACGATCAGGATCAGCGCGCGCCGCTGCTGGCGAACGCCGAGTTGCATAGCGGCTTCGATGTAGTCAGTGGCGACCGGCTGCGGCTGCAGATCGAACACCGTGTCGAGCATGCGGTCGATCGCGCCCAGGCCGCGCACGGGCGGCATCCAGCGCGATTCGCCGCCACTGGCCATCAGGCCCACCGAGTCGCCCTGGCGCAGGGCGATGAAGGCGACCAGCAGGCTGGCGTTCAAGGCGTGGTCGAAGTGGCTCAGGTTGCCGTCGTGGGCGAGCATGCGGCGGCCGGTGTCGACCAGCAGCACGACCTGCTGATTGCGTTCGTCCTGGTAGTCGCGCGAGATCAGCTTCTGGGCGCGGCGGGTGGCCTTCCAGTCGATCTGGCGCAGGCTGTCGCCGGTGCGGTATTCGCGCAGCTGGTGAAACTCGGTGCCTTCACCGCGGCGTCGGTGCTGGTGCGCGCCGATGACGCGGCTGGCGCGGTCGGTGCCGACCAGGGCGAGGTGGCTGACGCGGGCGAAGTCCGGGTAGATGCGCACCTCGGACACGTTCGGCAGGCTGCGCAGGCGCGTCCACAGCCGCCACGGCGAGTGCAGCCGCAGCGCGCAGCCCTCGAAGCGCGCATGGCCGCGCTGGTCCGGGTGCAGCCGATACTCGATCACGCTGCGGCCTTCGGCCGGCAGGCGCACGCGCTGGGGTAGATCCTCAACCGGCCACTGCGGTGGATGCAGGTCGAACACGTCCAGGCTTTGGCCGGGCAGGGCGCCACTGAGTGCCAGTTCGACTTTCAGCGGATGGCCGACCGCGACGATGCGCGGCACCCGCCGTTCGACTGCGGGCACCGGCAGCAGGCGCAGGCGCGCGAGGTCGATCGCAGCCAGTGCGAGCAGGGCCAGGCTGGCGCCCAGCAGTGGACCCGGGCCGCTGTAGTTGAACGCAAGTGCGGCGCCGGGCAGGGCCAGCAGGCACAGCGCCAGGATCAGCGCACGCGTCGGCCTCACTGACGCGGGGCCTCCACCTTTTGCAGCAGGGCGTCGAGCACTTCGTCGATGCGGCGGCCTTCGATCTGCAGCTCGGGCGACAGGCTCAGGCGATGGCGCAGGGCCGGCTTGGCGATGCTGCGCAGGTCGTCAGGCGTGACGAAGTCGCGCTGGCCCAGCAGGGCCTGCGCGCGCGCGGCGCGCACCAGGGCGAGGCTGCCGCGCGGGCCGGCGCCCATCGCCAAGCCCGACCATTCGCGGGTGGCGCGGCAGATGCGCACGGCGTAGTCGAGCACGACCGGGTCGACGCGCACCTGGGCTGCGGCCTGCTGCAGGCCCAGCAGAGTTTCGGGCTTCGCCACCGGACGCACGCGCGAGAGGTCGAAGTCGTGTGCGACGCGGCCGGTGCTGACCGCCTCGACCATGCGCACTTCGTCGGCATGGGCGGGGTAGTTCATCAGGATCTTCAGCAGGAAGCGGTCGAGCTGTGCCTCGGGCAGCGGGTAGGTGCCCTCCTGTTCGACCGGGTTCTGAGTGGCGATGGTCATGAACGGCGGCGCCAGCGGAAAACTGCGCGATTCGATCGTGACCTGGCCTTCCTGCATTACTTCCAGCAGCGCCGCCTGGGTCTTGGCGGGCGCGCGGTTGATTTCATCCGCCAGCAGCAGGTTGGTGAACACGGGCCCTCGGCGAATGCGAAAGCCTTCGGTCTTGGGGTCGTAGAAGGCGTGGCCGCTGACGTCGCTGGGCATCAGGTCGGGCGTGAACTGGATGCGCGCGAAGCTGCACGACACCGAGGACGACAGCGCCCGCACCAGCAGGGTCTTGCCCAGGCCAGGCACGCCTTCCAACAGCACGTGGCCGCCGGCCATCAGCGCCACCAGCAGTTCGTCCAGCACCTGCTCCTGGCCGTAGAAGGCGCCGCCGATCTGTTCGCGGATCGCGGCAACCGTGTGCGCGGCCTGCTCGATCGACAGGGTCGGTACGGGTGCGCCGGGGGCGGCGGCAGGGGCGGGTGGATTCAGTTCACTGCTCATGGGCGAAGGCTCAGTCGGTGGAGGGTGCGCACCGCGTCGGCCAGCGCAGCCGGGCGTTCAATGCGGATGTCGAACAAAGCCTGTTCGACGGCGATGGGGGAAAGCGAATGCTTGGCGGCGAGCGCCTGCGCAAGCTCGCGCGCCGGCAGGGCGGCGATCTCGGGCTCGGACAGCGCGACCGCCTGCAGCACGCGCTGGCGCAGCGGTTTCAGCAGGGCGCTGCCCTGGCGTCGGCGCAGGGCCAGTTCAGCGGCTGCGCGCAGGTGTTCGCGCAAGGCACGACGGGGAACCGCCACTTCCGGCTGCAGCGGGCCGAAGCGCTGGCTGCGCATCCACATCCAGGCCAGCAGGCCCAGCAGCAGCGGCAGCAGGATCGGCCAGCCATGGCGCACGATCAGCACGTGCAGGGGCGGCAGGTCGGCCGCGTAGACAAGCAGCACTTCGGGCTCGGCGCCGAGTGCCGGTGCAAGCAGCTGCCAGGCGAACGCCGCATTGGCGTGCACGCGCAGCGGGCGGGTGTGCAGGAAGTCGAGCTGGCTGGCGAAAGTGATCTGGCCGCCGCCGTGGGCCAAGCGCGCGAGCAGCCAACCGTCGCTGGAATTGCCGTACAGCCAGTCGAAGTCGCTCTCGACAATGTCGTCGCCGAGCTGCAGGCGTTCGCTGCCGCACCAGCGATCCTCGTTGAACAAGGTACGCGCGGTGTCGAACAGTTCTTCCAGGCTGGGTAGCACGGGCGTGCTGCCGCGCGCGCGCTTGGCGGCCTTCTGCGCGGCCGGCGGCGCGGGGTACTTCCAGTCGATGCAGGCGCGACTTTCTAGCGTCCACAGGTCGAAATACTCGAGCAGCGGGGCGCGGCCGCCATCGGACGGGGGCAGCGCGACCAGCAACTGGCCGCCGCCTTCGACCCAGTCCAGCAGTGTTTCCGAAGCCGACTCGGACAGGCTGCGCAGGTCGGCGCTCATCACCACCAGGCCCGGCTGCGCGGGCAGGCCCTCGGCGCGGAACTGGGCCTGGGTCTGAACTTCCAGACCGCGCTCGCGCAGAATCGTCTGCAGGCCGTACAGCGGATTGATGCGGGCCTCACCCGTCAGCGGCAGTCGACGCGTGACTTCCTTCAGCTCGAAGGTCTTCCACCACCACAGGCCGAGGCCGATCAGCACGAGCACCAGTACCGCGGTGATGACATGGGTGCGGTTCATGCCGGCGCGCCTGCGGGCTCGACGGTGTCGGAGCTGCGCCAGCCGTCCAGCAGCGCCCGGAAGTCGGTTTCCGGGGGCACCCGATCGGCGTAGGCCGCCGCCTGCCAGTGCCGCACGATGCGCGGGAACAGCGCGCCGAAACCCTGTGCGCCCAGCTTGCGCGCGCGGCGCAGGCAGTCGGCTTCGGTGCTGCCCGGAGGCAGCGGCTCGCCGGTGCGCTCGATCACGCGCTCGACCCCGCCGGCGTACAGCAAGGCCAGCGCGGCGCGGCGCTGCCCTTGGCGCCACAGCACTTCAGCGGCGCCGGCGATGTCAGTGGGCAGGGGTTCGGCCCGGGCTTCGGCGGCCTCGTGCCGGCTGCGTGCGGCGCGCCGGGGTGCGATGTCTACACCGAGCACGGGCAGCCAGCGACGATGGGTCGAGATCAGCAGCACCAGCAGCGCGGCCGCCAGCAGCCAGAACGCGTTTTCGATCAGCAGCGCGAGGCCACGCCCGAAGCTCTCAAGCCAGCCAAAGCGCATCTGCGGCTGCGAGCTCGTGCGCTGCTCGCGATTGCGCGGCACCCACACGCTTTCGGTGCTGATCGGGTTCAGATCGGCCTGCTCGTAGACCTCGGCGGCCTGCACCACGAAGGCGTCGGCTTCGGCCTGGTACTCGTGCGCGAACACCTGCGCGAAGCGGTCGCGGTCTGCGTTCTTGGGCCGCGTTGTACCGCCCGGACCGGCGTGATCGACGCGTTCTTCCTCGGCGGGGCGTGTGCGCAGGCTGGGCTCGAAGGAGGGCTCCGTCGCAGCGTTCTGTGCCGAGGTGTCGGCAGCCTCGTCCTGCGCCGTAACGGGCGCGGACAAGGTCAACATCAGGCCCAGCAGCAGGGGCGCGATCAGCACGCTGCCGAGGCGTCCGGCCGAGGCCATGCGCGCGGCCATGCGGCGGAAGCCGAGCTCGATGTCCCAGGCTTCGATCTGGGTGCGGCGGTTCAAGTACAGGGCGAAGCCGGCGCCAACATAGAACGGCGCCATCAAGGTCACGCCCGTCCAGTACACGAGGTTCATCACCAGCTGCGCCCACAGCGGCGGGGCTTCGAACAGGTGCTCCCACATGGCCTGGGCGGCGGGCTCCATGAACTCGATCGGCGTCAGGGTCACCACCAGGCCAATCAGCCCGAGCCCAAGGATGGCTTCGACGTGCACGCAGACCAGCAGGATCAGCGCGGCCGTGCCGGACGCATTGCGCGCCAGCGCCTGCCGCCGCGCGCGTCGAAGCGGACCTGCGACGCCTTCCAGCATGTCCACCGGCATCAGCAGCGCGCGCGACGGTGACAGCCGCAGCCACAGCAGCCACGGCCAGATCGAGCGCGCGAACTGGAACTGTCCGCGCAGGGTTTCGCGCACGCTCGGCTGCTGGCCGAACACGCCGCGCGAGATCACGAACAGCGGCGCGCGTTCGAACGCGGGCTTCAGCCACCACAGCAGCAGCGGCGGCAGCCACAGCATGTCGAGCCACCAGCCGATCGCGTTCAGCACCGCGAACACCGGCAGCGTGGTCGCCAGCCAACTCAGCCAGATCACGCGGGCGTGGCGACGGGTCAGGGCGAAGCCCAGTTCGACGGCTTCCCAGCCGGAGCGCGGGCGCAGCACGACCGAGAGATCGTCAATCCGCATGCTGGCTCCCGCGGCCTCGCCCGGCCAGCAGCAGCCAGGCCAGGAACAGCACCCACAGGCTGATGCCGACGCTGTACTTGATCGAGGCAGGAATCGAGCCGATCGACGACCAGAACGCTTCGATGAAGGCCGCCAGCACCAGCATCGCGAAAACGCCGAGGATGATGCGTGCGCCCTCGATGCCGGTTTCCTTGAAGGCTCGCAGGCGGGTGCGCTGGCCGGGCATCAGCAGTGACAGCCCGAGCTTCAGGCCGGCGCCACCGGACAGCACGATGCCCAGAAGTTCAGGTGCCGAATGGCCGGCGACGAAGCGCCAGAACGGATCGCCGTAGCCGATCGCGGTCAAATGCCCGGCGGCGCTGCCGTGGAACACGCCATTGAACACCAGCGCGAAGGCCGCGCCGATGCCGGCGACCAGGCCCAGCGCAAAGGTGCGGAAACCGATGCTGACGTTGTTGAGGATGTAGTAGCCGAACATGTACAGATCAGAACCACTGTCGCGGCCGAGGCGATGATGCTTGGCGGCCGGGTCGTACATCGCCTCCATCTGCGCGAGCTGCTCGTGCCCCATGATCAGCTGCGAGAGCTCGGGGCGGTACTGCAGCAGCACCAGGCAGGCGATGAAGGGCAGGAAGTAGAGCGCGGCCGCGGCCAGCATCACCCCGCGCTCGGCGCGCACGCGCTGCGGAAACTCGCGGGCGAAGAAATCGATGATGCGGCTCATGCGCGCACGCGGTGGCCGATACAGCTGCAGGTGGCCGCGCTCAACCAGGCTGCGCAGGCGCTCGATCAAGGCTTGGCCGTAGCCACGCCGTTCGGCCAGCGCGAGTTGCTGACACAGACGCCGATACGCCATCGGGAAGTCGATGTCCGCCAGCGGCGGGGACTCGGGTATCAGCGGTGGCGGTGTAGCGGCAGCCCTCTGCGCGGGCTTCGGCTTCCGCGGCGGGCCCGCCAGCCATGCCGCCAGCCGCTCCCATTCCGGCGCGTGGCGCGCTTCGAACTGCGCCTGCTTCATGCGCTGACTCCGCGCTGGCCGGTCAGGCTGGCGGCCATGCCGAGGGTTTGCGTCAGGCCAGCTTCGCCGCTGGCGCCCGTCGCGGACTGCAGCAGGCCGGCGAGTTCGATCTGACGCTCATGGCTCAGCTGACCATGGCGCTCGGCAAACTCAAGCAGCGCCTCACGCTCGCCGCGCTGCAGCGGCGGCGGGTCGACCGGCAGCACCCCCAGCGGCGCCAGCACCCGCGGCGGCTGCGGCACGTGCACCACCAGGGTGCCAGCAGCGAGATCGCCGAGGCGACGGCTGCGGCTGTCCACCAGCGTGCAGACCACGCCCACGGCGTAGGCGAACGGCAGCATGTCGAACGTGCGCAGCAGATTGCGTGTGGCTGATGCGACCCAGCCGACCGGCGTGCCATCGGCGTGCACGACGCGCAGGCCCATGACCTTCTTGCCGGGCGTCTGTCCGTGCCAGAACAGCTCGAACAGTACTGGGTACAGCCACAGCAGCGAAAACATCGCCACCATGTAGACGCCTTGGCCGGCCTTGCCGACGAAGGCCAGACCGATCGCAAGAACCCACAGCACCATGATCCGGATGCTGAGATCGAGCAGCCACGCGACTGCGCGCGGCGCCATGCCGGCCGGCAGCAGATACAGGCGGATGCCTTCGGGGGTCTCGACTTCGACGCGGGTATCGAGCAGGGGGCGGGCACTCATGCGGTGGGCCACCGGCACTCGGTCAGACGGCCACCTACGGCCGGCAAGCAGTTCATCGACACCGCAAAGGATCCCCGCAAGAAGAAAGCCGCCGGGCCCGGAACGTGAGCGACTGGCGTGCGGGCACTGTAGCCAGCGGGCCTGCAAAAGCAAGCCCCGCCGTGCGGGATCGGAGAGATCGCCGCTACGGCGGGGCCGGTGAAGCGAGGCGCCCGAGCGGGCGCCCTGTGCGTTGCGCTTACATCAGGCGGGCGCGATTGCCGTTGATGCGCACGTAGCTGCCTTCGCGGATGCCGTTCAAATCTGCCTGGTTGACGATGATGCGGCGACCGTCATCCATCAGCACGTACAGCTCGTAGCGGGCCGACGAGGCTCGATCCTTTTCCAGCTCGTTGCCGACCACGCCGCCGGCGATTGCGCCTGCCACAGTGGCGGCCGTGCGGCCCGAGCCGCCGCCGACCTGGTTGCCCAGCACACCGCCAACGATGCCGCCGAGGATGGCGCCGCCGCCTGCGGACTGGCGTTCGCCGTAGGTGCGCTCGATCCGCTCAACGCGTCCGCAGTCGTAGCAGCGCGCGTAGCCGTCGCTGGGGCCGTAGCCGCGAGAAGAGGGGCTGACGCAGCCGGCGAGCAGAACAACCAGTGCAGCAGTGAACAACAGTCTAAGGTTCATGGCAGACCTCGTCGCATCCTTGGGGAGGGGTTGCCCACCGTGCTAAGCGGTGAGCGTGGAAGCGACCTTGCGACCTGTTGCCTGAATGAGGCCCCATTCGGCTGCTGGCCGGTTCAGGCATCAGGCGGCGGCGTCCAATTGATGTGAAGGCTGGCCCGGCTCAGGCACGAAGCAGCAGCGCGTTGGACGGCCCTCGGCGACGTCTTGAGGGCGGCGTCATTGCCATGTTTCGGGCGAGGTTCTGGTAGATGCGCTTTGCTTATCTACCCTACGCGTAGGCGGCGTGCTGCTTCGCTTGAGGCACGGCGTCCCCCGCGGTTGTAGGGTAGATAAGCGCAGCGCATCTACCAGCACGTCCGGATGACGCCGACGCCCGATCGAAGACCGCGCTCTAGTGAGTCCTGCCTCGGGCCAGCGCCCGATCGAGGATCGTGCCTCGTCAATCCCACCTCGCACGAGGCCGTGCTTCGGGCGAGGTTCTAGTCAACCCCGTCTCGCACGAGTCCATGCTTCGGGCGAGGCTCTAGTCAACCCCGTCTCGCACGAGTCCATGCTTCGGGCGAGGCTCTAGTCAGTCCCGTCTCGCACGAGGCCATGCTTTGGGCGAGGTTCTGGTAGATGCGCTTTGCTTATCTACCCTACGCGTAGGCGGCGTGCTGCTTCGCTTGAGGCAACGCGTCTCCCGAATTTGTAGGGTAGATAAGCGAAGCGCATCTACCAGCACGTCCCGCACGGCGTGTCGCCGAAATTCAGACGGACTCTTTGGCCTTGGCTCGCAGGTTCGCCTGACTCGCAAAGCCCTCTCAGCCGCGACCGAAGTCGCGATGGCAGCTGTCGCAGCTGTTGTGGACGGCGGTCAGTGCGGTCTTGCGTTCGCCGCAGCTGGCGTCTTCCGGCAAAGCCAGCGCAGCATCGAGGCGATCGCGCATCTGCACGGCGTGGCGTCCAAATAGGCCGGCGTCGTAGCCCTGCTCCAAGAACAGGGGCTCCACGTCATCGGCCATGCCGCGCATGACCAGCAGCTGGCGGGTGCCCTGCGATTCCTCGCAGCCGCTCTCGATGGCTTTGCGGGCTTCGCCCAGTTGGTACTTCAGCGTGACCATCGCCGCTGCGTGTGGGCGCGCACCTTGCTTGAGGTTGCCGAGGTTGAGAAAGGTGGCGGTGAGCATGGCACCGGCCATCAGGCCGACGATCAGCGACAGCAGGATCTTCATTGCGGGGCGGGGCTCGTGGGTTCAGGCCCTGCGAAGGATAGCGGAGGCCGTGCTCCCCGCCGTGCAGCTTGCGTCACGCGCAGGCTGCGAGGCGCTGCGACGGTAGAATTCCGCGGCCCTCGACTTCATCGGCCGCCATGTCTGCCACCGCCACGCCCTCCCGCTTTTCCGGCATCGATCGTCTGTACGGCCTCGGCAGCGTCGACCGCCTTGCCGCTGCGCACATCTGCATCGTCGGCGTCGGCGGGGTGGGCTCGTGGGCGGCCGAGGCGCTGGCGCGCAGCGGCGTCGGGCGGCTCACCCTGATCGATGCCGACGACATCTGTCTGAGCAACGTCAACCGCCAGCTGCATGCGCTGGACGGCGAGTTCGGCAAGCTCAAGGTCGAGGTGCTGGCTGAGCGCTTGAAGCGGATCAACCCCGACATCCAGATCGACCCGCTCGCGCAGTTCCTGACGCCCTCGACGCTGGACCCGCTGCTGTTGCGCGGCTATGACGCGGTACTCGATGCTTGCGACGCGTTCCGGGTCAAGGTCGAGATGATCGCGTTCTGTCGTCGCCGCAAGATTCCGATCGTGGTCAGCGGTTCGGCGGGCGGGCGCGCTGATCCAACCCTGATCGAGGTGCGCGATCTCTCGCGCACTGAGCACGATGCCCTGCTGGCCTTGGTGCGCAAGAAGCTGCGCGGCGAGTTCAATTTTCCGAAGAACCGCGACCGCTATTTCGGCGTGTCGGCAGTGTTCTCACGCGAGAACGTGCGCTACCCGCAGGCCGACGGCAGCGTGTGCGGGCTGCGACCTGCCGGTGGCGACAGCCTGGGCCTCGACTGTGGTGGTGGCGGTCTGGGGGCGGCGACGCATGTCACCGCGAGCTTCGCGTTTGCGGCTGTCGGCAAGTTGATCGAGAAGCTGCTGCGCTGAAATGCAGGTCGAGCCCGAGACGCTTCAGGTCTCGCAGCGATCCAGCTCGATCAGCGACAGAAGCACCAGCTCGCGCAGCGGCAGCTGTGCATCGAGGCGGCTGACGTCCGCTTCGCCGAGCGGCCATTCGAGGGTGTCGAACTGGCTGTCGATCAGGTTCGGCGGCATGAAATGCCCGCGGCGTTGCTCGACGCGGCGCGCGGCACTGTCGCGATCAATCTCCAGCAGCAGGAACCGCGTCTCCCAGCTCAGTGCACGCAGGCGCTCGCGGTGCGCGCGTCGCAGCGCGCTGCAGGCCAGTACGCAGTCGGTGCTGCGCGCACGCAGGGCGCTGCAGATCGAGGCCAGCCAGGGCTCGCGCATGGCTTCCGTCAGCGGTTGGCCCGAAGCCATGTGGGCGCGGTTGGCTGCGTTGTGGAAGTCGTCCGCTTCCAACAGCGGCCAATCCAGACGCGCGGCCAGCGCCTGCGCCAGCGTGCTCTTGCCGCAGCCGCTGACGCCCATGCAGACCAGCAGGCGCGGCCCGCTCATGCCGCAGGCACCCGCACCTGCAGCCGGTACTGGCGACCGGGCTGCAGCGCGCGCATTCGCGGCTCGGGCTTAATGTTGCCATCCAGCACGATCTGCAGCGGGCCGGCGTGACGCAGGTACTCGATGTCCAGCAGGCAGCCGCGAAAACTGCGTTGCAGTCGCGCCTGCGACCATGCCGCCGGCAGCTGCGGCGCGATGCGCAGGCCCTCGCGGTCGCCGTAGAGGCCGAACAGGCCCTGCAGCACGGCGCGCAGCAGCCAGGCCACGGCACCGGAGTTCGGCAGCTGGCTGCTGCGGCCGGCGGTCTGCGGATACAGCCGGTGCGCGCCGCGGTAGTAGTTCGGTATGAAGCTCGGCAGCTGGCCACGGGCGAGTGCGGCGTCCGAATCGGCGCAGGGCAGCATCTGCCGCAGCAGCGCGTAGGCGCGCTCGCCTTCGCCGACGGCATACAGCGCGTTGATGTGGAAGGCGCCGGCATGGCAGTAGACCGAGCCGTTTTCGGCCGAGCCCGGAAACTTCTGGGTGACGCGGCCGATGTCCTCGTGCATGCGTGTGAACGGCGGGTCGCAGAGTGTCAGCCCCGAGGGCGTCTGCAGATGCGTGTCGACCGAGTCGAGCAGGCGCCTATGCTGGTCCGAGGTCGCCACGCCGGCCAGCAGGGACCAGGCCTGCGGATTCAGGAAAATCCGCCCCTCGACGTCGGCGCGCACGCCGAATCGACGTCCACCGTCGGTGATGCCGCGGGCGAACCAGTCGCCGTCCCACAGCCAGGTCTGCACGGCCTCCGACAGGGCATCGGCTTCGCGGCGCAGCGAGTCCGAAGGATCGGTGTCGAGCAGATCTGTGGCCTGCGTGCAGGTCTCGGCCCACACCCGCAGCGCATGCACCAGCGCGAGCGAAAGCCAGCCCGAGACGCCGTGCCCCAGCGGGCCGACCATGTTCATCGGGTCGCACCAGTCGCCGTGGCCGATCAGGCACAGGCCGCGCCCGTCGCGCCGCTGCAGCAGCCAGCGCAGGGCGTCTTCCACGCGGCGGGCAACGCTGGCTTCGTGGCCGTGTCGATCGCGCACGCTCTGCTGCAGAAAGGCGTAGTCGCCGGTTTCCTGCAGCCACACCGACAGGCACAGCGGCAGCCACAGCGCATGGTCGCTGTGCGGGATCTGGTTGATGTACTTCAGCTCGGCCTCGGGGTGCAGCAGGATGCCGTCGGGCAGACCGCCATCGTGTTCCTGCTGCTCCAGCACCCGCAGAAAGTGCGTGCGAGCGGCATCGGGCTGCAGGAAGCTCAGTCCCATCGCATCCTGCAGATAGTTGCGGGTTTGCGGATCGGTGCAGAAGCGATTGCCCTGGCCGAGATAGAGCGCCTGTCGGCACAGCCAGGGTTGCACGAAGGCATCGAAGCCTGGGTCCGGTGTCTGCGGCTGCAGCGCTTCGCGCGCAGGGGCCAGCGCGGCGGCACGCTCGTTGAGTGCACGCTCGAAGCCATCGCCTTCCAGGTAGCGCTGACGCAGCGCGCGGATCCCGGCTTCATCGTGGGCCGGGCCGAACGCGAAGCGCAGCCGCTGCGAGGCACCCGCGGCGAGCTCGATGCGGTATTGCAGGCAGGCGGCGGGGACTTCATACAGCGCTTCGCCGCCGGGCAAGTGTTCAGCGCGCAGCGCATCGGGCGCGTGCAAGCCGCCTTCGCCTTCGAAGGCAGCCTGTCGGCACTCCCAGCTGTCGGGGGCGGTGTCGTGCAGCAGCACGGTGTGGTCCTTCAGGCGCGCGATGCGCGGCCAGTCTTCGCGCTTCTGGTAGCCGCTGACGCAGCGCGCGATCACGCCTCCCAGATCGGCCGAGTAGCGCGCCGACTGGTTCATCCAGCTCATGTAGCCCAGCGGAAAGTACAGACACACGCGCAGCCGACGCGCGGTCGGGCCGGGGTTGTCGAGTGCGAGCGTCCACAGCTCCAGCGCGTCTTCGGGCGGCAGGCCGACCGACCAGCGGTACTGCAACCCGTCGCGCTCGACCTCCCAGTCGACGCCGTCCGGCCGCGCGCGAAACACGAAGCGATCGGCCGGCGCACGTACCGGCTCGTGCGGCAGCGAGAACAGCGCGTCGCGGTCTTCATCGAACACGTAGACAAAGCGCCCGGGATGGTGTGCGAAATGCGGCTGCTCGGGCTGCAGAAAGGAGGTGGCTTCAAGCAGGGGAGCGCGCGCGTACTTGCCGGGTTCCGGCTGCATGTGCAGGGCGCTGGCATAGCCGCGACAGTTCAGTTGCAGCAGCAGATTCCGGTTCCACAGGAAGGTGCTGGCCCGCGGCATCTGCTGCGGACAGCGCAGCTCGACGGCTTCGGCGCTGCTGTGGATCAGGTCACTGGCGTGCATGCGGGCGATGTCGGGTCGGAGGCCGCGGCATCGCGGTCCTGCAGTTCCTTCTGGACCTGCTGCAGGCGCGCGCCGCTGAGGGGATAGGCAAAGGCAAGGGCAGCCGCGAGCAGGGCGAACAGCCCGGGCACGAGCGTCTGCAGCCACTGGATGCCGGCCTCGGAGGCACCGCTCTGAGCCTGGTTGGCGGCGTAGCCGATCGCCGCCAGCACCCACAGCAGGGCAGCCGAGCCCAGCGAGCCGCCGAGCTTCTGCGAGAAGGTCGCGGCCGCGAACGTCATGGCAGTGGCGCGGCGGCCGTGCTTCCACTCGCCGTAGTCGGCGCTGTCGGCATACATCGACCAGGTCAATGGTGACTTCGGGCCCAGCGCCAGACTGATCAGAATGTTCAGGGTGAAAATCAGGGCAATGTCTTCGGGCCCGACGAACCAGAACGCGAAGGACAGGCCCGCCACCAGCAGCATCAGCACCGCCAGCAGGCGCGACTTGTCGAACAGGCGGATCAGCACCGGCGCCAGTGCCGCACCTGCAGCGTAGGCGAGCATCTGCACCAGCAGGTAATCGGGCAGCAGGTCGGGGCGCTTCAACCAGTAGGTGAAGTAGTAGTAGGCCGAACCCGCGCGCAAGGTGATCGTCAGCATGATCAGCAGGGCCAACCCGAACAGGATCAGCCAGGGCCGGTTGCGCAGCAGATCGCGCAGGTCGGTCGCGGGTGAGCTGCTTTGCGCGGGCGGCGGAACGATGCGTTGACGCGTACTGGCGAAGGTCAGTGCGAACAGGCCGCAGGCGATCAGCCCATACAGGGCCATGGTCAGCGGCCAGCCGCGCTGCGGATCACCGTCGCCCAACGCATCGACCAGGGGCAGGGTGAACTTGTTGACCAGCGCACCGCCGCCGAACGCGAACAGAAAGCGCAGGCTGTTCAGCGTCGTACGTTCTTCGCTACGCGCGCTCATCACGCCGCTCAAGGCGGAGTAGGGCGTGCTTAGCACGGTGTAGGCCAGCATCAGCAGGCTGAAACTCGCATAGGCCCAGATCAGCTTGCCGCCCTCGCTGAAGTCCGGCGTGGTGAAGGTCAGCACGCCCATTGCCGCCAGCGGCAGTGCGCCCACCAGCAGCCAGGGCCGGAACTGGCCGTAGCGTGTGCGCGTGCGGTCGGCGACCGCGCCCATCAGCGGATCGGTGATCGCATCCAGCAGCCGGGTCGCGAACAGCAGGGTGCCGGCGGCGGCCGCACCAAGCCCGAACACGTCGGTGTAGAACGCCGCCAGGAACGAGGCGATCGTGGTCCAGTAGAGGTTGAAACCGAGATCGCCGGCGCCATAGCCCAGCCGCTCGCCCCAGCCGAGTCGGGCCTGTCGCGACGCGGGGGGCTCAGCAGCGTTCGGGAGTGTGCTCATGCGTTCGGCGCGTCAGCGCTGCAGCCGGATGCGGCCGAACACGCCGGCATCGAGATACAGGCGATTGCGGTCGCCGTTGACCGGAGCCACATCGACATCGGCGACCAGACGGCTGCGCACGCCGGGGGCATCGCTATCGCACCAGGCCAGCGCGAAGCCGATGATCTCGCCGCTGGAGAGCATGCGCGGCTGCCAGAGCTCGCCTTCCGCCCGTCGGGCGGGATCGGGATACAGCCGGATCCGGGCCTCCCAGACCAGTACGTGCGGAGCCTCGGGGGCGCGCCGCCAGACTGCCTGCACATGGTCCTTGAACAGGGCAGGGGCGCCGTCGGTGTCGAGGTCCACGACGTGGCCGTCGAGGGCGACGTGGTAGGCGAAGGCACTGTGGTTGAACTGGTGATCGCCGCCGCTGGCGTCCTCGTCGACCAGGATCTCCAGTGCGTCGTCCACCCAATAGTTGCGCAGCGGATCGGGTTCGCCGTCGCTCAGCACGTCGTCGCGGATCTCGGCCAGCAGGTACAGGGCGTCCTCGCGCCAGAGCAGGCGGTAGCGGCCGGAGAAATCGGCCTCGCTCGACGGCGGCTCGCCGACCAGCACATGGGTCAGCTCGCGCCACGGCACTCCCGCCCAATCGGCTTCATCGGCGCGGCCGTCGATGACCGGCGCCTCGGAGGCATAGGGGATGTCCCGAACTGCGGCGCTGTTGGTGGCAGCGCAAGCGGTCGGGCCAACGAGCACAGCAACGCCGCCGAGCAGGCGGAGTGCGATCTGGCGACGAGCAAGCAGGTTCATCCCAACAGGCCCACGCGGGCGGCGCCGAGCGTGCCGACATCGGGTGTGCCGATCCGGAAGGTCGGCGTGCGCGCCAGCAGCGGCGTGAAGCGTCCCTTGTCGACGAATGCGCCACGAAACAGCGCTTCACCGCGTTCGTCCAGCACATGCGGAAGCAGGCCGCCGGCGAGGTAGACGCCGGCCCAGCCGCCGTACAGCAGCACTGCATCGCCCGCGAAGCGACCGAGAATGCTGCAGAACAGATCGATCGCGCTGCGCGCATCGGGATCATCTGCCCGCGCAGCAGCCACCACCGCGGCCGAGTCGTGCAGCCGCAGCTCACGGCCGCGCGCCATGTGCACGCAGGCATCGTGCAGATTCACCAGGCCCTCACCGCAGAGCAGGCGCTCGTACGAGACCCGGCCGTAGCGGCGCTGCAGGAAGCGCAGGATGAAGATTTCGCGCTCGTCGTGCGGGGCAAAACTGGCATGGCCGCCTTCGGTTTCCAGCACCGCCAGACCGCGCGCATCGCGTCGGATCGCGGCCGCGCCCAGACCTGTGCCGGGCCCCAGCACCACCTGCACCGCAGCGGTGTCGAAGGCCGCGCCGGGGGCGTCGCCGATCGCGTGCAGGTCGCATTCGCGTAGTCCGGGCACGGCCCAGGCCACCGCAGCGAAATCGTTGATGACCTGCAGCTCGCGAAAGCCGATGCGCTGTTTCAGCGCACGAATCGAGAAGCTCCAGCGACTGTTGGTCAGGATCACCTGGTCGTCGAGCACCGCGCCTGCGACGGCCAGCACCGCACGCTCGGGTACGGGCTCGCCGCTGTCCGCGAAGTAGGCCTCCAGCGCTGACTCGATGCCGGAGTGGTCCTCCACTCTGAGGTTGCGTTGCGCGCCGAGCTGCACGCGTGCGTTCTCGCCGAGCGTCGCGGTCGCGAAGCGCGCATTGGTGCCGCCGATGTCGGCGGCGAGGCAGCGCAGCGCGGTGGCGGTCGCTGGATCGCGTCGGGATTCGAGCAAAAGGCTCATCGGTGCTGCGTCCTCGCCGGCGCGCCGACCCTGCAGCGCGGGTATGCTTGCAACCCGATATCGCTGTCAGAACGACGGCGGGCAGCGACAGGAAAACGGCAGGCATGGCGGGTCGAGTGACCATCGACGATGTGGCGGCAGCGGCCGGGGTTTCGCCCAAGACCGTGTCGCGAGTCATCAACAGCGAGCCCAACGTGCGCGCACAGACCCAGGAGCGCGTACGCGCGGCGATCGAGAAGCTCAACTTCCGCCCCGACCCTTCCGCACGCAGCCTTGCGGCCAGCCGCTCGTACTTGATTGGCGTGGTCTACGACAACCCGTCCGACAGCTACCTGATGGAGATCATCAGCGGCGTGCTCGACACCTGCCAGGCGCAGCACTACCAGACTCTGCTGTGTCCGCTGCGCTTCGATCGCGCCGACCTTCTGCGTGAGGTCGATTCGCTGGTCGCGCAGTCGCGTCCGGGTGGGCTGGTGTTGACCCCGCCCCTGACCGACAACGACGAACTGCTCGAACACCTGCGATCGCTGGGTGTGCCGTTTGCGTGCATCTCGCCCAAGCGTGCGGAGGGCTGCGGCGTCACCTTCGACGAGCGCCAGGCGGCGCGCGAGATCATGAGTCACCTGATTGAGCTCGGCCATCATCGCATCGCGCATGTTCGCGGCCACGTCGCCCACGGCGCATCGCGCTGGCGCATCGACGGCTACCGCGATGCGCTGAAGCGTGCCGGTATCGAGTTCGATCCTGTGCTGCTGGTGCAAGGCGAGTTCACGTTCGATTCCGGCATGCAGGCGGCGCGCACCCTGCTGGACCTGGAGGATCCACCCACCGCGATCTTCGCGGCCAACGATGACATGGCCGCGGGCGTTGTGCGGGTGGCGCTTGAGCGTGGGCTGTCGATTCCCGGCGAGCTGTCGGTCTGCGGTTTCGACGATATCCCGATCGCGCGCCAGATCTTCCCGGCCCTGACCACCGTGCGTCAGCCGGCCCGTGAGATGGGGGCCAGTGCAGCCGCCGAGTTGCTCAAGTGCATGCGTGATCCCAGCCAGGCGGTCATGCGGCGGGTGCCCTACAGCCTGTGCCTGCGCGCCAGCACCGGGCCTGTGCCGAAGCTGCGCGGAGGGGTGCGGCGCGGTCGCTGAAGTGAGTGGGTGCGGAGCGTGCATCACGGCGTCTCAGCCCAGGCCCGCATAGATCACGATCAGAACGACCGTCACCACCGCCGCACCGATGTTGAAGCCGGTGCTGGTCGCGAAGCCGCCGGCGGGAAGCGCCTGCGACTTGACCTGTACTTTCCAACCCTGCAGTGCGGAAATGCCCAAGGCCAGCGCGCAGCAGGCGAGGAAGACGTAGCCCACGCGATCCATGAAGGGCAGCTCCGGCAGCCAGGTGCGCGCGGCGATCGACAGCACGAAGGAACCGAGGGCCGCGGCCAGTGCCCCCAGCGCCGTGGTCTGCCGCACAAACACGCCGAGCAGGAAGATCGCGCAGATGCCCGGCGTGAAGAAGCCAGTGAACTCCTGGATGTACTGGAAGGCCTGCTCGAACCCCCCCAACAGCGGACGCGCGCAGATCACCGCAATCACCAGCGCGGTGGCGCCGGCCAGACGCCCGCTGCGCACCAGTCCGCGGTCGCTGGTCTGCGGCCGGAACTGCTGCAGCAGGTCCATCGTGAACAGAGTCGCGACCGAGTTCATCATCGAGCCGACCGAGGACACGATGGCGGCGACCAGGGCCGCGAAAATCAGGCCGCGGATGCCCGAGGGCGCGAGCTTCATCATCTCGGGGTAGGCCTGGTCTGGCTTGGCGAGATCAGGTGCGAGGAACAGTGCCGCCATGCCGGGAATGACGATGATCAACGGCATCAGCAGCTTCAGCGAGGCCGCGAACAGGATGCCCTTCTGGGCCTCTTTCAGACTTCCGGCGGCCAGGGCGCGCTGGATGATGTACTGGTTGAAACCCCAGTAGGACAGGTTCATCACCCACATGCCGCCAAGCAGCACGCTCAAGCCCGGCAGGTTGGCGTACTGCGGGTTGTCAGGCGACAGAATCATGTCGAAGCGCTCGGGCATGCGCTGATACATCGTCGACAGACCCGCCCAGGCGCCACCGCCATCGGAGACGCGATCCAGCGCGATCCAGGCCACCAGCAGGCCGCCCAGCACCAGCAGCACGACCTGGATGATGTCGGTCATCGCGACTGCGCGCAGGCCGCCGTACAGGGAGTAGGCCAGCGCGAACGCAGCGAGTGCGACCAGGCCCAGGCTCATGTCGAGGCCGGTCAGCGCATTGATCGCCAGCGCGCCCAGCCACAGCACCGAGGTCAAGTTCACAAACACGTAGACGCCGAGCCAGAACACCGCCATCACCGTCTTGACGCTGCGGTCGTAGCGCTGCTCGAGGTACTGCGGCATCGTGTAGATGCCTGAGCGCAGCAGTACCGGCAGGATGAACTTGCCGACCAGAATCAGGGTGATCGCCGCCATCCATTCGTAGCTCGCGATCGCCAGGCCCATGGCGAAGCCCGAGCCGGACATGCCGATGATCTGTTCGGCGGAAATATTGGCCGCGATCAGCGAGGCACCGACCGCCCACCAGGGCAGGCTGCGACCCGCAAGAAAGTAATCGCTGGCGTTGCGCTGATGCCCGCTTGGCTCGCGCGAGATCCACGTGGCAAGGCCGATCAGGCCGATCGCGTAGATCGCCACCACGGTCAGGTCGAGCGTCGAAAGTGCGGACACAGAAGCTCCTTGATCCGGGTCGCGGACCTTGGCTGCAGACGAGCGGAAAAAGGCGGCGCGGAGACGGGGAGTTCCCCGCGCCGATGGCAAAACGGGCTGCCGTTGGTGTCGCACCGCCCTTCACTGCGCCCGGCATCGTGATCGACGATGCCGGGCGCGGCGGAGAAGCAGCCACGAAAGGCAGTGAGCCCCTGGCAGCGATCGCGCCCTCCCTGGCGCTGACTGCCGCCACAGCCCCGGCCGATAGGGCGCGGGCATCTGAATGCCGCGCGCCGCAGATCAGAACTGGTAGCGCACCCGCAGACCGTAGCTGCGCGGATCGTTCAGGAAACGGATGTTCAGCTGCGAACCGACCAGCGCTTTTTGGGAGACGTCATCACCCAGCAGGTTCGAAGCCCACAGCTCGAAACGCCAGTTGCTGTTGGACGGGCTGTAGCCGGCGCCGGCATTGATCGTGGTGTAGGCGCTCTGGCGATCCGGGAAGCCGGCAGTAGCGGCGTCCTCGACGCGGGAGACGGTGCCGGCGGTATCACCGACGAACACCACATCACGATTGTTGAACTGGGTCAGGTAGTAGGCCGAACGATAGCTGGCGAGGATCTGCCAGTCGAACACGCCGTTGCCCAGATCGAACATGTGCTGCAGCCGCGCGTTCAGGGTGAGTTTCGAGGACAGCGGCAGCTCGTTGCCCGACAGATCGATCTCGGAGGTGATTCCGCCCAGGCCGAAGTCGATGCTGCGCACATCCGCCACCACACCACTCTTGATTTCGGTGTCCAGCAGCAGCGCGTTCAAGGTGAGTGTCCAGTCACGCGAGAGGCTGATCATGCTGTCGGCCTCGACGCCCATGATCCGCGACTTGCCGACATTGCGATTGGCCAGCGCGAAGCCAGTGGCCTCGCCCGTTTCCGGGTTGAAGGCGATCGCGGTGAGGTCCTGGAAGACCTGGTCGCGGTAGTCGTAGAAGAAACCGGCGACGTTGAAGGTCGAGTTGCGACCGCGGAAATCGAAGCTGCGCTTCGAGCCCAGCTCGAAGGCGGAGATCTTCTCGGGCTTATAGGTTTCCGGAATGACGTCGATGTTGAAGCTGTCGTTGAATCCGCCCGACTTGTGGCCCGTGGTGACCGCGCCGTACAGCAGGTGGTTGTCGGAAAGATCCTTCTCGAAGCCGATGCGGAAATCGTTGAACTCGAACTCGCTGCTGCCTTCCTGTTGAGCGGGAATGCTGAGCGAAATCCAGGGATGCGAACCATCCGGGGTGCAGTTGAGATTGTTGCCGCCGGTATCGGGACGATCCACGCAGCCGCCGTTCGGAAGGCTGCCGTCCGCGATCGGGCCGATCTGCTGGAAGATCGTGTCGTTGCGACCGCCCGCCAGAATGCCCTGCAGCAGGAAACGGGCGCGTTCGGCGTTGGTGGTGATGCCGCGCACGTCGAAGTTCGGGCGCCGCGTCAGCGCCGGCAGGAATCCGGGCGTGCCCAGGCGCGTGGAGAAGCAACAGCCATCCTCGGCGCCCAGGCCGATCGTCCAGTTGCCGCCGATGCCGTAACGGTACTTCGACTCCTCGGTGTAGCGCAGGCCGCCCTTCAGGCGGAAGCTGTCATTGACATCGAATGTTCCGTCGCCGAACACCGCCCAGGAGTCGCTGTTGACATCGGGCATGGTGAACTCGGTGCCGGAGTAGAACACGCCCTTGTCGGCCAGCGAGAACAGACCGACCTGCTGATCTTCCTTGAAGTAGAAGCCGCCAGCGGTCCAGCGGAAGCGCGCGGAGTCGGGCGAGTAGAACAGCAGCTCGTGGGTCTGCGACTTCGACAGGGTTTCCCAATAGTTGGTCGAGTACAGATCGTAGTCCGGACGCGAGCCGTCGCTGCTGCCGAGTGGACGCTGCTCAAGATTGCGACCGGGCCAGTTGATGCCAGCGCTGTTGGCATTGGTCTGGGTGTAGTCGACGTCGCGGAACGAGGTGTTGTACTCGACGCGCAGTCCGCCGAAGTCGTAGCCGATGCTGGCCATCAGCCCCTTGTTGGTCGAGTCCAGCGTGCCCTGATTACCGAAGTACACGACCTCACGCAGGTCGAGATCATCGGGCGAGAAGCCCTGTAGCGCGGCGCCGTAGATGTTGGCGCCGGGATAGCCGGTGCCACCTTCCTGACCGTAGTCGCCCATCAGGAATACGCGCAGGTCCTCGTTCGGTTCCCACAGGAAGGACAGGCGGCCCGCATCTTCCTTCTGGAAGCCGGCCGGTCGCACCGAAGGGTCGCCCACATTCTTGTACGAGGTGTCCTTCTCGACGTGGTAACCGGAGAAGCGCAGCGCTGCGGTGCGGCCCAGCGGCAGGTTCAGGCCGAACTCGCCGCCGATGTGGTCGCGGCTGCCGTACTCGCCCAGCGCGTAGCCGCTGGTTTCACCGAGCTGTGGCTTGACGGTGACGATGTTGAGGCTGCCGCCGAGTGCGTTGCGGCCGCGCACGGTACCCTGCGGACCCTTGTTGACTTCGACGCGCTCGACGTCGAAGAACATCGCGCCCAGGCCGCGCGGCCGGGCAATGTAGGCGCCGTTGATATGCGGTGCGGCACCCGGGTCGCCCAGCTCGGTATTGTTGGAGGAGCCGACGCCGCGGATGAAAATCTCGACGTTGCCTTCCTGGTTGGCGATGCTCAGGCCCGGCACCGCGACCTGGATGTTGCGCAGCTCGTTGTTGATGCCGAGCGCACGCAGCTCGTCGCCGGTGAATGACTGAGCGGTGCCGGCGTACTTCTGCAGGTCCTGCTCGCGGCGGTCCACGGTTACCGTGATGGTGTCGAGTTGCTTGGCGCGCTCTTCGCTGCTGCTGTCCTGCGCAGCCGCAGGGCCCGCAAGTACAACCGCGGTGAGCGCCACGGCCGTGGCAACGGCCAGACGATGACGGCGCGGCGTGTGCCGGCCCTGATACTGGGTACTGCGCATTGTCGATCCCCTCCCGGCGCCTGCGGCTGTGTTCGCCCGTGCGCCTGTTGACTACCCCAAAAGCCCGCCGCGTCGCGACGGGAATTCTCATCACACCGGGTGGCTGACCCGATGGCATTGCTGCCGCTCCGCGCCGCTGGCGCGGGGTGGCTTCAAGGTGTGGTGCTGCAATCGATCAGCAGGTCGGCGTCGGTGCCAAGCTCGACACCTGCGATGCGCAGATCGGTGCCGGCGCCGGCGCTGAGTCGCAGCACGGAGTCGACGCGGTCGGCCTTGAGACCGGCGTGGCGCAGGCACTTCAGCGGCATTGCCACGCGCTGCCATTCACCCCGCGACGGCTGCAGCTGAGGTCCGATTTCAATCAAGGCAGCGCAAGAGTTGCCGCAGCCCATGCCCAGCTTCAGACCTGAGCTGCCAATCACGTCAGTACGCAGGCGCAGCACCAGGCGTACATCGCCATTGGTTTCGCGCTCGATGTCGACGGGCTCCGACAGCTGCAGTCGCAGTTCGGCCGGGCCCGACCATTGCAGCTGCCGAACATCTTCCTGCGCGAGGTGGTCGACCGCGCGGAAACTCAGCGCGCCGGAGGCACTCTCGTCGGGGCCATTGCCCTCCACGGTGCGAGTGCCCTCGGCGTCGATCAGCTGGAAGCGCGCGCCGGGCGCCAGCGCGCCGCGGGCGAACCACTGGCCAGCGCGACTGACCGCTGACAGATCGAAGTCTTCAGGCAGGGCGGGCAGGGTGCCGTCATCGCCATAGCGCAGACCGTGGCCGAACGCGAACAGCGGTGCGTAGTCGGCATCACCGACGTTCAAGGTGAACTGGTCCGGTCGCGCCGGCCATGAGAACGAGAGGCGGCCGTGGAAGTCGTGCTGCATGGATCCGTCGGCCGAGCGCAGCAGCACATCTGCCACGCCGCCACCCTCGCTGCCAGGCAACCAGGCGGCGACAAAGGCGTCCGATGCATTCAGCTCGCGATTGACCCACAGTGGGCGGCCGGACAGGAACACGGCGACCACGGGAATGCCGTCGGCACGCAGGCGCTGCAGCAGCTCCAGATCACCGCGATCGTCCGGGCGGTAGGCCAGCGTATCGATGTCGCCCTGGAACTCGGCGTACGGGTCTTCGCCGAACACCACGACTGCGACATCGGGGCGCTGCTCGAAGCGGCCGTCACGGGCCAGCTCGGCTTTGCCGCCAGCGGCCTCGACCTGGGTGCGCAGGCCCTGCCAGATCGAAGTCGCACCGGGAAAATCCGATGGCTGGGTGCCGGTGCCCTGCCATGTGAGGGTCCAGCCGCCGCTCTGCTTGGCTACGCTGTCGGCGCCATCACCGGCGACGCCGATGCGACGTCGTGGATCCAGCGGCAGCAGCTGATCGGCATTCTTCAGCAGCACCAGCGAGCGGCGCACGGATTCACGCGCCACGGCCCGGTGCTCGGCCGCACCGATCAGTTCAAAGCGCCCGCCCAGCGCACGTGCCGAAGGCTTGGGCGCATCCATCAGCCCCATCGCGAGCTTGACCCGCAGAATCCGCGAAACCGCTTCATCGATGCGCTCAGCGCTCAGGCGTTTGGCGCGCGCGGCGGCGAGTGTGCTGTCGAACAGTCCGCGCCAGGTGTCGGGCGCCATGAACATGTCGACGCCGGCTTCGATCGAGGCCGGGCAATCCGTCGGCGTGCAGCCTGGCACCTGGCCGTGGCCGTTCCAGTCGCCGACGACGAAGCCGTCGAAGCCCATGCGCCCGCGCAGCACATCGGTGAGCAGGCCGCGGTGGCCATGCAGCTTGACGCCGTTCCAGCTCGAAAAACTCGCCATCACCGACTGCACGCCCGCAGCAATCGCGGGCGGGTAGCCGGCCGCATGGATATCACGAAGCTCTGCCTCGCTGACCTGGGTATCGCCCTGGTCGCGACCATCCGCGGTGCCGCCGTCGCCGACGAAATGCTTGGCCGCCGACAGCACGCGTGTCTCACCCAGGAAACCCTCACTGCCGGGTACGCCCTGCAGGCCGTGCACCACCGCGGCGGCGTAGCTTGCGACGACGGCAGGATCTTCCGAATACCCCTCGTAGCTGCGGCCCCAGCGGTCGTCCCGCGGAACGGTGAGCGTGGGCGCGAAAGTCCATTCGGCTCCGGTTACCCGCAGCTCGTGCGCGGTAATTTCAGCGATCCGTCCGACCAGCGCCGGGTCGCGCATCGCGCCAAGCCCGATGTTGTGGGGAAACAGGGTGGCGCCGATGACATTGTTGTGGCCGTGCACGGCGTCGATGCCGAACAGCAGCGGAATCACGGTGCCGCGGCGACCCGCGTTGGCGGCGTGAAAGGCATCGGCCAGCGAGAGCCATTCCTGCGCGGTCGCGTAGGCCTTGCCGCCGGGCGCGGAGTTGCCGCCGGCGAGAATCGAACCCAGCGGGTAGCGGCGCAGGTCCTCCGGGCGGATGCTGCCGATGTCGGCCTGGATCAGCTGGCCGACCTTTTCCTCCAGCGTCATGCGGGACAGCAGTTCAGCGACGCGTGCTTCGATCGCGTCTTCGCGTTTGAGGGCCGTCTGGGCCTTCGGCCATTGCTGCGGGTCAACTTCTGGCGAGAGCTGCGCGGGCGCGGCCAGCGCGCAGCCGGTGCCAAGAACGACGCATGCCGTCGTCAGCAGGGCGTGCAATGAACTTGAGCGCTGGGTTTGGCGGCAGGCCAAGCGCACCCGCGCCACGGGCTGCCCAGGGCGGCCGGCTGATTCTGTTGAACTCACGATGTTCCTCCCACCACTTGGATCGTCTCCGCACGCAGCGGAGCGTCAGGCGTCTTCATGCGCCGTGGACGCTAACTTTCCTCAAACTGACATCGCTGTCAATTACTTTTTTTGACGCAGGAACTTTCGGGCTTTTGAGTCCGGGTGGTGCAGCAACGTGCGGTGGCCGCGCAAGGAGCAGGGTGCAAGTGCGCACCGCGCCGAGCGTTTAGTGCGAGCCAGGCAGGTTGAAGAGGCTCCGAGCGTTGGCGCAGGTGTGTTCTGCGACATATGCAATCGGTTGATCGCGCAGCGCGGCTACGCAGGCCGCGATCTCGGCCACGCGCGAGGGCAGGTTGCGCTGGCCGCGCCAGGCCATCAGCGGTTGGTCCGGTGCGTCCGATTCCAGCAGCAGGTGTTCGATCGGCATGCTCGCCACCAGCGCGCGCAGGCGCTGCGCCCGCGGGTAGGTCACCGGGCCACCGATGCCGAGCATGAAGCCGAGATCGAACAGTTGCTGGGCCTGCTCGGCGCTGCCGGCATAACTGTGCACGACGCCGCGCAGGCGACCGCGGTAGGGCTTGAGTGCCAGCAGGGTCGCCTCAACCGCGCGCCGTGCATGCAGGATCACCGGCAGCCTCGCAGCCGCAGCGATCGCAAGCTGGGCGTCGAAGTAGTGCTGCTGCTCGATCGGGTCCAGCGACTCGACGTAGAAGTCCAGCCCGAATTCGCCGACGGCGACGGGCCGCTCGCGCTCGACCCACTGTTCCAGTGCGTCCAGATGCTCACGACGATGCTCCGGCAGAAACATCGGGTGTAGCCCGTAGGCGCAGAACAGGTCAGCCTCGCGCGCGCAAAGTGCGCGCAGCGCGGGCCAGCTGGCGGCGGTGATGGCGGGAATGATCTGGGCCATGACCCCCGCCGCGCGCGCTTGAGCAAGTACGGCGCTGCGATCGGCGTCGAACTCGGGCGCGTCCAGATGGCAGTGGCTGTCGATCAGCTGCATGGGCGTGCGAGCCGAGGGCTCAGCGTTTGTCGACCCGCCGCGCTTCGCCTTCAATTGGCGCTTGCGACGGCGACTGCGCGTGCTCTTCGCGGCGATGCTTCCAGCTGCCCAGCAGCAAGGTGCCGGCGAGCAGCAGCAGCTCGTCGACGAAGGGCAGGGGGTCCGGCACGACCAGGGTGATCAGGAACAGCAGGCCGGTGATCAGCGCCAGCTGCGGAAAGCGCAGGCGCTGCAGACGACGGCGCAGAAAGTTTGGAAGGAACCTGAACAAGGGACGGAGCATGGGAGTTCCCTGTGTGTTGAGAGCCAGCGATCGAGAGTAGCCCGGCTACCGTGAGGTTGGGGACGCGCTTCGCTGAACGCGGCGACGGGCCTGCTGCATGAGTCCGTGGGAACCACAACGTGACAGGCCCGCACGTGGCGGGCCTGTCAGGGTTCAGCGGATCACGTTTGAGGCCGTCTTCATCGACGGACCCGATACGTCAGCGGCTGCGTTCGCCGCCGGTGGCACGCCGGGCGTGACCGTGATTCTGGCCTGCCGGCTTGGGCGTGGCATTGCCGCCCGCCGAGCTCGACTGGCCGCCTGGCCGACCACCACTGCCGGGACGCGCGCTGCTGCCGCGACGTGCCTGCGGCCTCGGCGCACCCGAGGGGCGCGGTGCCGATCGGTTCACCTGCAGCGGCTGGTTCGGCTCAAAACCGGGGATCAGCTCCTGCGGAATCTCGCGACCGATCAGGCGATGGATGTCGCGCAGCTGGCCGACTTCTTCATGGCAGACCAGCGAAATCGCATGGCCGGTGCTGCCGTTGCGGCCGGTGCGGCCGATGCGGTGCACGTAGTCCTCGGCCACCATCGGCAGATCGAAGTTGATGACCGTGGGCAGCTGGTCGATGTCGATACCGCGCGCGGCGATATCGGTGGCGACCAGCGTGGTCACGCGGCCCGACTTGAAATCACTCAGCGCCTTGGTGCGCGCACCCTGGCTCTTGTTGCCGTGAATGGCGGCAGCGCGCAGGCCGGCGGCTTCAAGCTGGCGGACGAGGCGGTCGGCGCCATGCTTGGTGCGGCTGAACACCAGGGTCTGACGGCGGCTGTCCTGGCTCAGCACATGCAGCAGAAGATCGCGCTTCTTGGCGGTGTCGACCGGATACACCACGTGCTCGATCATCGCCACGGTGCTGTTGCGCGCGGCGACCTGGACTTCGACCGGGTTCTTCAGGAACTGCTGGGCCAGCTCGCGGATCGGGTCGGCGAAGGTGGCCGAGAACAGCAGGGTCTGCCGGGTGTGCGGAACGCGCGCGACGATGCGCTTGATCGCCGGCAGGAAGCCCATGTCGAGCATGCGGTCGGCTTCGTCAAGAATCAGCACTTCGATATGCGACAGATCGATCGTGCCCTGGCCGAGGTGGTCGATCAGGCGGCCAGGGGTGGCGACAAGGATGTCGACGCCGCGACGCAGCGCGTCGATCTGCGGGCTCATGCCAACACCACCGAACACGGTGGTCGAGCGGATACGCAGCTGCTTGCCGTATTCGCGAATGCTTTCCTGTACCTGGGCGGCGAGTTCGCGGGTGGGAGTCAGTACCAGTGCACGCGGGCGCTTGCCCTGCGCGGGCTGGCCGCCGGCCAGACGCTGCAGCAGCGGCAGCGCGAACGCGGCGGTCTTGCCGGTGCCGGTCTGCGCGCCGGCCAGCACGTCGCGGCCCTGGAGCACGTGGGGGATGGCCTGCACCTGGATTTCGGTGGGTTGCGTGTAGCCGAGATCGGACAAAGCGCGCAGCAGCGGGCTGGAGAGCCCGAGGGTTTCAAATGACATGGGAGATTCCGTGACGGTCCCGAGCGCTCCCTGCAACCGCGCTCAAGGGAAAAACTGACATGGCGAGGATTCGCCTGCGACCCCCGATGCGAACATCGCATCAGGGACAGCTCCGAGGATAGAAAGGGCGGCGGCTGGACCCGGCATTTCCTGGCGTGGCGTGGCCACATCGGGAACTCAGGCCCTGGGGAGAGCGCACGGCACCTCGGGGCGACGCGGAGACTACAGCACGCGGGCGCCGAGGTCACCCTAAATCTCGCGGCGCGGTTCAGGTGAGGCCTCGGCTGGGTGTGCGGCATGCGTCTCGGAGCGCGGGGTCCGCGGATTCGATGTCGGCGAGTTCGATCTCCGGGCTTTGCCTGGCGCTCGGCTTCCGTCGGACTTGCTGGTAGATGCGCTGCGCTTATCTACCCTACGAGTAAGAGTGACGCCTTGCCCCGAACAAAGCGGCAAGCCTTCGTGTGCAGGGTGGATGCGCGCAGCGCATCTACTGGCTCAAGGCCTCGCTTCTTTCGGGGCCTGTGCCTGCGGGAGAGCCACGAGCAGGCTCGCGCAAGACGCCCCAGTTCATCAGAGCCCCCCCACGACCGGGCTTCGCCATCGTGACGCCGCGCACTCACAGCACGCGCTTCGCCCCCAGATAGCTGTCGCGCCAGTAGTGTCCGTCCAGCGCATCCAGCCGCACCGTGCCGCCGCTGCTGGGTGCGTGCACGAAGCGCCCCTCACCCACATAGATGCCGGCGTGATTGACGCGGCCGCGGGCGCCGAAGAACACCAGATCGCCCGAGGCCAGGGCGTCGCGACGGACCTCGCGGCCACGCATGGCCTGCAGCTCGCGGGTGGTGCGCGGCAGGCTGAGCGCCGCCGCTTGGCGGAACACGTAGCCGATCAACCCGCTGCAGTCGAAGCCGGCCTGCGGCGTGTTGCCGCCGTAGCGGTAAGGCGTGCCCACCAGCGAGAGCGCGAGAAACAGCACATCCTGCGCCAGGTGACCGACCACGCCGGCGCTGCCGTGGGCCGCGCCGCTTGTCGGCACTGATGCCGGCGGCGGACGCTTAGGTGCCGAGCCGCAAGCGGCCAGCGCCAGCATGCCCACCAGCATCAGCATCCGTGCTGCGCCGTGACGCAGCCCCGAGTGACCGCTATCCTTGCGCGTTACGTCCAATCCGATCACCAGCGAAGACCCCAGCATGAAAGTCGAAGAAAACCGCGTTGTCCGTTTCCATTACACCGTGTCCGAAGGCGGCCGCGAAGTCGAGAGCTCGCGCACCGCGGGTGAGCCGCTGGCCGTGCTGTTCGGCAAGGGCGGTTTGATCCCGGGTGTGGAAAAGGCTCTGGAAGGCCGCGAAGCCGGCGACAGCGTACAGACGGAAGTGAGCCCTGAAGAGGGCTACGGCCCCTACCGCGCCGAGTTGACCCAGCGCGTACCGAAGAAGCATTTCAAGAACATGCCGCTGGCCGTGGGCCAGACCGTGGTGATGCAGACCCAGCAGGGCCCGCGCCCGATCACCATCAAGAAGGTCGGCATGAGCGTGGTCGACATCGACCTGAACCACCCCATGGCAGGCAAGCAGCTCAGCTTCGACATCGAGATCCTCGAAGTGCGCGCAGCCAGCGCCGAAGAGCTCGACCACGGTCATGTGCACGGCGAAGGCGGCGTCGAGCACTGACGCCTTTGCAGCCTCCGCCGAGCTGGCGGAGGCTGCGGGGTTCGGGATTCGGGAAGCGCGATGCGCTCACCGCGGATGTCGCGGCCCCGCGCTTTGCCCTTCTCCCCACGGGAGAAGATGGCGCGCAGCGTCGGATGAGGGGCAGGGCGGAGTGCGGGCTTACGTCTGGAACCGGAGCCGTGTTTAGCTCTCGGCCCATACGCTCCATTGCGGCTTGCGCTGCGCTACAGAATCTTCCCCTGCGGGTAACCGGCAGCGATTGCCTCACGCTCCAGCGATCGGGCGATCGGGGAAATGCGCAGACACGTCAGCGCGCCTCAAAAGCAGAAGGCCCGCTCTTGCGAGCGGGCCTTCTGTCTTGAATCTGGTGCCCAAGAGAGGACTCGAACCTCCACGGGTCGCCCCGCTAGTACCTGAAACTAGTGCGTCTACCAATTCCGCCACCTGGGCAGGTGTCCCGCGTTGCGCGTCTTGCGTTGCAGCACCGGAGAGCCGCGCACTTTACGGATCGTGATGGGCACTGTCAACGGGTGGGCGCGGGGAGATTTCGTCGGCGTGTACCATGAGCGAATGAGCAAACGACCCAGCAAACCCACCTCGCGCCGCGGCGGTGGATCAAAATCCGCCGGCGCTGCGCCCACAGGCCCGTCCAAGCCGCGCGGAAAGGCTGCCAAGCCAGCGCCCTGGTTGCCCGACCTGCCGTCGGCACCGCTGCCCCAGCCGCCATCGCGCACCGCATCGCCCGATGACGTGCTGCCGCGGCCGCGGGGCCGCGGCGCCAAGCCTGCGGTGGCGGACCCCTACGCCGAGCGCGAGGCCAGTCGCTACGAGTTCCCGATCCCGAGTCGCGAGGCGATCCTGGGTCATCTTGAAGCCAAGGGCGAACCGGTCAATGCCGAAGACCTTGCGTCCGATCTGCAGCTGACTTCACCCGAGCGCTTCGAGGCCTTGGGCAACCGCCTGCGCGCGATGCTGCGCGACGGTCAGCTGCTGGTGAATCGTCGTGGCGGCTATGCGCCGGCCACCAAGCTCGACCTGATTGCCGGTGTGGTGTTGGCGAACGCCGATGGCTTCGGCTTCCTGCGTCGCGATGTCAGCGGCGACGATGTGTTCCTGCCGCCGGCGCAGATGCGCCAGGTGCTGCACGGCGACCGCGTCCTGGTCAGCATCACCGGGCTGGATCGCCGCGGTCGCCCTGAAGGTGCGATTGTCGAGGTGCTCGAACGCCGCACCCAGCGATTGGTCGGCCGCTTCCAGGAAAACGATGGCATCGCCTCGGTGGTGCCGGATGATCGTCGCATTCATCAGGAGATTCTGATTCCGCCGACCGCCCGCGGCGACGCGCGTTCGGGCCAGATCGTGGTCTGCGAGATCACCCAGGCGCCGTCTTCGCACCGTCTGCCGCTGGGGCGCGTGCTGACCACCTTGGGCGAGGCGCTGACCGCTTCGCTGGCGGTGGAGATGGCCATTCACGGCCACGATATCCCGCACGTTTGGCCGGATGAAGTACTGCAGCAGGCCACCGGCGTCAGCCTGGAAGTGGGCGCGCATGAACTCGGCGACCGCGTTGATCTGCGCAACATGCCGCTGGTCACCATCGACGGTGAAACCGCGCGTGACTTTGACGACGCGGTCTACTGCGAAGCCACCCGGGACGGCTACCGCTTGGTGGTCGCGATCGCCGACGTCTCGCACTACGTCCGCCCGGGCACGCCGCTCGACGACGAGGCGCAGAAGCGCGCGACTTCGGTGTACTTCCCCGGCTTCGTGGTGCCGATGCTGCCGGAGACCCTCTCCAACGGCATCTGCTCGCTGAACCCGAAAGTCGATCGCATGTGCTTCGTCTGCGATATGCGTATCGATGCCGACGGCGAGGTGACCAAGTCCACCTTCTACGAGGCGGTGATGCGCTCGCACGCGCGCCTGACCTACACCCAGGTCTGGGAAGCGGTGGGCGAGCAGGACGAAGCCGCGCGCGCCCAGCTGGGCGGCGTGCTGCCGCACGTCGAGAGCCTGTATGCGCTGTTCCACGTGCTGTCGGCGCAGCGCCAGCGCCGCGGCGCGATCGAGTTTGAAAGCACCGAGGTCGAGTTTCGGCTGGGCCCGGCCGGCGAGGTCATCCAGGCCGCGCCGCAGCCGCGCAACGATGCCCACAAGCTGATCGAGGAATGCATGATCGCGGCCAACGTGCAGGCTGCGCTCTACCTGATGAAGAAAGCGATGCCGGCGCCGTACCGCGTGCACGATCGCCCGCCGGAGTCGAAGTTTGCCGACCTGCAGGAGTTCCTGAAGAGCTTCGCGCTGAAGCTGCCCGAGTGGTCGAAAGTGACCCCGGCCGACTACACGGCTTTGCTGCGCAAGATCCGCAAGCGCGACGACTGCGAGCTGCTTGAAACCGTTCTGCTGCGTTCGCAGGCGCTGGCCGTGTACCAGCCCGAGAACATCGGCCATTTCGGTTTGGCGCTGGAGGCCTATGCCCACTTCACCAGCCCGATTCGTCGCTACCCGGATCTGCTGGTGCATCGCGCGATCAAGCACGCATTGGCCGGTGGAAGCGCGAACAGTTACCTGTATGCAACGCATGACATGGCAGCGCTCAGCATGCAGTGCAGCGAGCGCAGCCGTCGCGCCGAAGAGGCCGAACGCGAGGTGGATGAACGCTACCGCTGTGCCTTCATGGAGCGCCACGTCGGCGCCGAGTTCGACGGCACCATCGCCGGCGTCACCAGTTTCGGTCTGTTCGTCGAGCTGGATGAATCGAAGATCAGCGGCCTGGTGCACGTGACCCAACTGCCGAACGACTACTACCACTTCGATCCGGCCAAGCGCCTGCTGCGCGGCGAGCGCGAGGGCCGCGTGCATCAGCTCGGCGACAAGGTGCGCGTGCTGGTGCTGCGTGCATCTATCGAGGACCGCAAGATCGACTTCCGTCTGGTCGAAGGCGGCAAGAAGTCGAAGAAGGTAGGTATCAGCAAGTGAGCGCGCGCCGATGAGTGACTGGATCGCCGGCATCAATGCCGTTTCCGCTGCGATCGAAGCCGGCCAGGACCTCGCCGAGGTCCTGATCGACGGCAAGGCCAAGAACCCGCGTCTGGCCGAGATCGGCAGCGCTGCAAAAGTGGCCGGCGTGGTGCTGCGCTACGTGTCGCTGGACCAGATCGACCGCGAGGCCGCGGGCGCGCGCCATCAGGGTGTGATTGCCCGCGTGCAATCAAGCCGCATCTATGACGAGCGCGATCTCGAGGGCCTGATCGAGGCGGCAGTGAAACCCTTGCTGCTGATCCTCGACGGCGTGCAGGACCCGCACAATCTCGGCGCCTGCCTGCGCTCGGCGGCAGCCGCCGGCGCTACCGCGGTGATCGTGCCGAAGGACCGCGCCGCCACGCTCACGCCCACGGCTCGCAAGGTCGCAGCCGGTGGCGCCGAGCGGGTGCCGCTGGTGCGCGTGACCAATCTCGCCCGCACGATGAAGCAGCTGCAGGACGCGGGTGTCTGGATCGTCGGCTTGGCCGGCGAAGCCGAGGCCAGCCTGTACAGCGTCGATCTGAAGGGCGCGATGGCGATCGCGATGGGCGGCGAGGGCGAGGGCCTGCGTCGACTCACCCGCGAGCACTGCGACTACCTCGCTCAGATTCCGATGGCCTCGGGCATGGAGAGCCTGAACGTGTCGGTAGCGGCAGGCATCAGCCTGTTCGAGGCGCTGCGACAGCGCAGCTGAAGCAGCGGACGCTGCCGGGGCCATCCATAGCCCCGGGCGCGGCCCTTCAATGTCGGCGCGTCGGCTCGCGCAGTGTGACCAGCTCTTCTGCAAGGCTTGGATGCAGGGCCATGGTGCGGTCGATGTCCTCCTTGCTGGCCCCTGTTTTCAGGGCGACCGCTGCCAGCTGGATCAGCTCGGACGCGCCCGGGGCGAGAATCTGGCAGCCCAGCACTCGCCGCGTCCGTGCGCAGACGCTGAGCTTCATCAGTGCCTTGCCCTGTCCACCCGCAAACGCCGAGCGCATCGGCTTGAAGCGCGTTGAGTAGACTTCGACATCGCCGCGGGCCGCGGCCTGTTCTTCGCTTAAGCCGACGCTGCCTAGCTCGGGCTGGGTGAACACGGCCGTCGGCACCAGGTCGTGATCGACCGCTTGTGGGTGACCTTGAAGCGCGGTGGAAACGAAGGCCGCTGCATCGGCAATGGCCACCGGGGTCAAGCTCACCCGCTGGGTGACGTCGCCGATCGCATGCAGCCAGGGCAGGGTGGTGCGTGAGTGTGCGTCTACCGGTACTTCGCCCTTGTCGCCGAGGCTCAGGCCGACCGCGTCGAGGCCGAGCCCGGCCGTGTTCGGGCTGCGACCTGTGGCCAGCAAGACCTGCTCGAAACACTCCCGCTGGCCGTCTTGCCTGCTCACTTCGAATACCGCGCTGCGTCGGGCAATCTGCTGCACATCGCGATCGGCATACAGGGCCACGCCAGCATTGCGCAGGTGTTCGGCAAGCAGCTCGGCTGCCTCGCGGTCGAAGCCGGGCAGCAGGTGCGCGCCGCGGTGGTACAGGCTGACGTTCACTCCCATACCGTTCAGAAGGCTTGAGAATTCGCAGCCGATGTAGCCGCCGCCGACGATCAGCACGGACTTGGGAAGAAGGTCCAGCTCGAACACGTCGTCCGACACCAGGGCAAGTTCTGCCCCGGGGATATCCGGTCGGCGCGGGCGCGCCCCGGTCGCAATCAGCACCTCGCGCGCACTGTAGGTGCACCCATCGGCGAGCGCGACGCGTTGCGTGCCGATCAGCTGCGCATGCTGATCGAACAGCGTGACGCCTGCCTCGATCAGGCGCTGTCGATACAGAGCCCCCAGCCGCTGCAGCTCCTCCTGAAGGCGCGCACGAAAGCATGGCCATTCGAAACGCGCGTCCTTGAGTTGCCAGCCGTAGGCCGGTGCTTCGCGCAGCAGCTGCGCGTAGGCAGCGGCGTAGAACATCAGCTTTTTCGGCACGCAGCCGCGCGCCACGCAGGTGCCGCCGTAGTGGGACCGTTCGGCAAGCGCCACCCGCGCACCCGCTTCGGCCGCCAGCCGCGCCGCACGAACGCCGCCGGAGCCGCCGCCAATGACGAACAAATCGTAGTCATGTTGCATGTCAGCTCCCTGGAGTCCCGAGGCAGAGTCAGATGAATGCGGTACTGCTGTCCATCGCGCTCGCATGCGATGCAGCTTGAACCTTTCAGCTTGAACCCTGCCTGCAATGCGCACGTGCTGTGAGTCTGCACCCAGGCACACGGCGGGGGCGGGCACTGGTCGCCGCCACCACATCGTGCTGTTGTCGAGGTTGCCAAGTCCTGCGCAGCAGCTCTGCTGAGGTGCTAGGCCCAGCTGCCGGTTTGGCCGTGTTGGCCCGCGCATCGCCATGGCTGCGCGCCAACCTCGGCTAAGATCCTTGCATGTCTGCGCTCGATCCTTCGATGTGGTTCTTGCTGGCGGCGCTGTTGCCGCTGCTGGCGGGCGTGCTGATTGGATGGCGCTGGCGGCGCGGTCGGGGCTGGAGCTCAAGGCTTCTGCGCCTGCTGATCTCCAGCCTGCTGCTGCTGTCGGCCGCGCTGCTGGGCGTGCTGGGCACTGCACTGTTTGGCTATGCCCGGCTGCTGCAGGAAACCGAGGTCGCCGTCCTGTCGGCGCAGCAGTTGGGGCCACAGCAGTTCACCGTCGAGCTTGAGACGGCGGACGGCGCGCGCCAGCGCTTCGAGCTCGGCGGCGATCAATGGCAGCTGGATGCGCGTGTGCTGCGCTGGAAGCTGCCGGCCTTGCTGGCAGGCGCGCCCTCACTGTATCGGCTGGAGCGCCTTTCTTCGCGCCACGTGGACATCGCCCAGGAGCGTGAGGCCATGCGCAGCGTGCACGACCTTGGTGAGCATGCGTTCCCTGATCTGTGGACGCTGCGCCGGCAGTTTCCGCAGTACCTCGATTTCGTCGACGCCGACTTCGGCAGCGGCGCCTATCTGCCGCTGGTTGACGGCGCCCGCTACAGTGTCAGCCTGGGCCCGCGCGGCGGACTGGTCGCGCGCCCGGCAGATGCGGAGTCGGAGGCGTTGCTGCGCGCGCAGGGTTGGTAGGCCTGCGGTCGCAGTCCATGGCTGCGTCAGTTTGTGACTCACGGTCGGAGTTCGCCGGGTGATCGGAATCGAGGGTCGGCGTCGGCAACAAGCACGCAAGTGGCATCGTGTTTCCATCCATAGCACTTCACCTGTAGAGGGCCGTTCATGACAGCGCATCGCGTCTTTGCCATGAAGTTCGCCCGCGTCTATCCGCTCTATGTTCAGAAGGCGGAGCGCAAAGGTCGTACGCGCGAGGAGGTCGATCAGCTCATCTGCTGGCTGACCGGATACGAGCTCGCCGACCTGCAGCGCCAGATCGAGACCGAGGTCGACTTTGAAGCCTTCTTCGCCGAAGCACCCGCCCTGCATCCCAAGGCTGCGTTGATAACAGGCGTGGTCTGTGGCGTGCGTGTCGAAGCCGTAGAGGACCCTTTGATGCAGAAGATCCGTTGGCTGGACAAGCTGGTCGATGAGCTGGCGAAGGGCAAGGCGATGGCGAAAATCCTGCGCAGTTAGATCCTCGGTCCCAGTTGCGAGCTCCGAGGCTTGCTGAGCGGTGGATCGCGACGTGGGCCGCGCTGCGCTTGGCGCCAACCTACCAAAGCGGCCGACGCACTCGCCGATTCGTAGGTTGGGCGGAGCCGCAGGCGATGCCCAACGTCGTCGCCTCCACGGCGTGCCGAACCCGACAGCGGGCACACAGGTCTAGCGCATCCGGCATCAGGACTGAGGCGCCCAGCCCGTTCGCCCTGTAGAATCGCGTTTTCCCGCTGCGTGTCTTCACATGACTCCCCTGATCTTCGTCACCGGTGGCGTGGTGTCCTCGCTTGGCAAGGGCATCGCTTCGGCCGCACTCGCGGCCATCCTGGAATCGCGCGGCCTGCGCGTGACCCTCATGAAGCTGGACCCGTACATCAACGTGGACCCCGGCACCATGAGCCCCTTCCAGCATGGCGAGGTCTATGTCACCGATGACGGTGCCGAGACCGACCTCGACCTCGGCCACTACGAGCGCTTCGTGCGCACGCGCCTGGGCCGGCTGAACAGCATCACCACCGGCCGCATCTACGAGAACGTGATCCGCAAGGAGCGCCGCGGCGACTACCTTGGTGCCACCGTGCAGGTGATCCCGCATATCACCGACGAGATCAAGCGCTGTATCGATGCGGCCACCGAGGGCTTCGATGTCGGCCTGGTCGAGATCGGCGGCACCGTCGGCGACATCGAGTCGCTGCCGTTTCTGGAGGCCATCCGCCAGATCCGCAGCGAGCGTGGCATCGAGAAGGCGCTGTTCATGCACCTCACCCTGGTGCCCTACATCGCAGCCGCCGGTGAGCTCAAGACCAAGCCCACCCAGCACTCGGTGAAGGAACTGCGCAGCATCGGCATCCAGCCCGATGTGCTGCTTTGCCGCAGCGAGCAGCCGCTGCCGGAGGGCGAGCGCCGCAAGATCGCGCTGTTCACCAACGTGCCCGAGAAGGCCGTCATCTCGGTCATCGACGTCGCCAACATCTTCAGCATCGTGCCCTGGCTTCACGAGCAGCAGCTCGACGAGCTGGTGGTGCGTCAGCTGCACCTGCCGGCCAAGCGCGCGGCCGAGCTGGGCGACTGGATGGAAGTCATCGACGCGGTCGACCATCCGGCCGATGAGGTCACCATCGGCGTGGTCGGCAAGTACGTCGACCATCAGGATGCCTACAAATCGGTGGCCGAGGCGCTGAAGCACGGCGGCCTGCGCCAGCGCACCCGCGTGCGCCTGAAGTGGATCGAGTCTGAAGAGGTCGAATCGCAGGGCGTGTCCGCGCTGGACGGCGTCGATGCCATTCTGGTGCCGGGCGGCTTCGGCGACCGCGGCTTCGAGGGCAAGGTGCGCACGGTGCAGCATGCACGTGAGAACGGTATTCCCTACTTCGGCATCTGCTACGGCATGCAGGCGGCGGTGGTCGATTTCGCGCGCAATGTGGTGGGCTTGGCTGGCGCCAATACCACCGAAAACGATCGCAGCGGCCCGCATCCGGTGATCGGCCTGATCACCGAGTGGCGCACCTCCTCGGGTGAAGTCGAGCGCCGCACGGAAGCTTCCGACCT
The DNA here is from genome assembly GCA_964586455.1 of uncultured Aquimonas sp. Taxonomy (GTDB): domain Bacteria; phylum Pseudomonadota; class Gammaproteobacteria; order Xanthomonadales; family Xanthomonadaceae; genus Aquimonas. The sequence goes on along the minus strand of CAZPHV010000006.1, from coordinate 99,863 downwards.
GGGCGGCACCATGCGTCTGGGTCTGCAGGAGTGCCGCCTGAAGCCGAACACGCGGGCCCGAGAGCTGTACGGCCGTGACGTCATCGGCGAGCGCCATCGTCATCGCTACGAGTTCAACAACTACTACCGCACCCAGCTGGAAGACGCGGGTCTGGTGATTGCCGGCAAATCGATGGACGACCTGCTGGTCGAGATCATCGAGCTGCCGGTTGAGCAGCACCCGTGGTTTTTGGCCTGCCAGTTCCATCCCGAATTTACCTCGACGCCGCGCGATGGGCACCCGCTGTTCATCGGTTTCATCCGCGCCGCGCGCGATCACAAGGCCGCTGCCGCGAAGGAGGCCAGCGCATGAATCTCTGCGGGTTTGAAGTCGGCCTCGACAAGCCGCTGTTCCTGATCGCCGGGCCCTGCGTGATCGAATCCCTGCAGCTGCAGATCGACACAGCCGGCACGCTCAAGGAAATCACCTCCAAACTCGGCGTGCCCTTCATCTTCAAGTCGAGCTTCGACAAGGCCAACCGCACCTCGGCGACCAGCTTCCGCGGCCCGGGTATGGAAGAGGGCCTGAAGGTGCTGGCTGAAGTGAAACGCCAGCTGGGCGTGCCGGTGCTGACCGATGTGCACGAGTACACGCCGATGGACGAGGTCGCTTCCGTCGTCGATGTACTGCAGACGCCGGCCTTCCTGTGCCGGCAGACCGACTTCATCCAGAAGGTCGCCCGCGCCGGCAAGCCGGTGAACATCAAGAAGGGCCAGTTCCTCTCGCCCTGGGAGATGAAGCACGTCACCGACAAGGCCTTGGCTACCGGCAACACCCAGATCATGGCCTGCGAGCGCGGTGTCAGCTTCGGTTACAACAACCTCGTCAGCGACATGCGCAGTCTGAGCGTGATGCGCGACACCGGCTGCCCTGTTGTGTTTGACGCCACGCATTCCGTGCAGCTGCCCGGCGGCGCCGGCGGCAAGAGCGGCGGCCAGCGCGAGTTCGTGCCGGTGCTGTCGCGCGCGGCTGTCGCCGTGGGCATCGCCGGCCTGTTTGCTGAAACCCACCCCGATCCAGAGAACGCCCTGTCCGACGGCCCCAATGCCTGGCCGCTGGGGCGCATGGCGGAGCTGCTCGAAAGCCTGGTCGAGCTCGATCGGGTTGTGAAGAAGCGTCCGTTTATCGAGATGAGCTGAGCGCCTGAGCTGATGCGCATGGAGTCGGCCAGCGGCAGCTGTGCGTCATTCGCCGAGCGGGTGCTTCGCGGCGCGAGTCCGGCGACGCCAGCGGCCAGTTCATCGACGCGGCGGGTCAAGACCCGCCCTACAGATTCGTTTTGCGGTTCTCGTTGCATCTCGGTCTGGAGTTTGCGTAGGGCGGATCTTGATCCGCCGGCTCTTCGCCGCTGCGGAAGACCGCCCCACGCACTACGATGCGCCCTCGGTACGCCTCCCCGTCTGCTGACCTTAAAACGTTCGCCACCATGGAAACCCTCATGAGCACGATCCGCAGCATCCACGCCCGCGAAATCCTCGACTCCCGCGGCAATCCCACGCTCGAAGCCGAAGTCACGCTGGAGTCCGGCCAGGTTGGCCGCGCCGCCGTGCCCTCGGGCGCTTCGACCGGTACCCGCGAGGCGGTAGAACTGCGCGACGGTGACCGCACGCGCTACCTCGGCAAGGGCGTGACCCGCGCGGTCGGCAATGTGCGCGGGCCGATCAATGAGGCCCTGCGCGGCTTTGACGGCGCCGATCAGGCCGGGCTGGACCAGCGCATGATCGAACTTGATGGCACCGAGACCAAGAGTCACCTCGGCGCCAACGCGCTGCTCGGCGTGTCGCTGGCGAATGCGCATGCGCAGGCCGCCGCCCGCGGGCTGCCGCTGTGGAAGCACCTGCTGGGCGATCGCGAAGCCGTGCTGCCCGTTCCGATGATGAACATCATCAACGGCGGTGCGCATGCCGACAACAACGTCGACATGCAGGAGTTCATGGTGCTGCCGGTCGGCCTGCCGAACTTCGCCGAGGCCCTGCGCGCCGGTACCGAGATTTTTCATGCGCTGAAGTCAGTGCTGAAGGGCCGCGGCCTGTCCACGGCCGTGGGCGACGAGGGCGGCTTCGCGCCGGACCTGCGCTCGAACGAGGAAGCCGTCGAAGTCATCCTGGAGGCGATCGGCAAGTCTGGCTATCGCGCCGGTGAGGACATCTACCTCGGCCTGGACTGCGCGGCGTCGGAGTTCTACGAGAACGGCAAGTACCAGCTTGTCGGCGAGGGCCAGCGCTTGACCTCCGAGCAGTTCGCTGATTTTCTGGCCGGCTGGACCCGCCAGTACCCGATCATCACCATCGAAGACGGCATGGCTGAGGACGACTGGGACGGCTGGGCGGGTCTCACCTCGCGCCTGCGCGAGAACGTGCAGCTGGTCGGAGACGATCTGTTCGTGACCAATCCGAAGATCTTCCGCGAGGGCATCGCCAAGGCCATCGGCAACGCCATCCTGATCAAGGTCAACCAGATCGGCACCCTGACCGAGACCCTGGAAGCCATCGCCATGGCGGAAGCCGCCACCTATGCGCAGGTGATCTCGCATCGCTCCGGCGAGACCGAGGACACCACGATTGCCGATATCGCGGTGGCGACCACGGCGACCCAGATCAAGACCGGCTCGCTGTGCCGCTCGGACCGCGTGGCCAAGTACAACCAGCTGCTGCGCATCGAGGAAGCGCTGGGTGCCGGCGCGCGCTATGCCGGTCGCGCAGCGTTCCCGCAGCTCAAACACTTCCGCTGAATTGGTAGCCCGGCCTGGGCGCACATGTCCCGACTGATCACCCTCGTGCTGCTGGCCCTGCTGGTTTACCTGCAGGTGCAGCTGTGGACGGGGGCCGGGGGGCGTGCCCAGGTCGAAACCCTCGGCAAGTCAGTGCAGCGACAGCAGGATGAGAACATCCGACTGGAAGCCCGCAACGAGGCGCTGGAGGCCGAGGTTGTCGATCTCAAGGAAGGCCAGTCTGCAGTCGAGGAGCGGGCGCGGGCCGAGCTGGGCATGATCAAGCCCGGCGAGGTTTTTTACCGTGTGGTCGATGGTGAGCTCGTGCCCGAGCCGCCGCCCGAAGCCGGCACTGGCATTGGCACCGAGGGCGACGGAGCAAGCGCCCCGCGGCCGCGCGAATGAACGCATCGATCTGGGCTGTCCTGCCCGCCGCAGGCAGCGGCCAGCGCATGCAGAGCACGATTCCCAAGCAGTACCTGCAGCTTGCAGGTCGTTCCGTGCTGGAACACAGCCTGCGCGCGGTGCTTGCGCATCCGGATGTCGAAGGCGTGGTGGTGGCGCTCTGCGTCGATGACGCGCGCTGGCCGGGTTGGACCACGCTTGAAGGCAAGCCGGTGTTGCGTGTTGAGGGCGGTGGCGAGCGTTCTGACAGCGTGCGCGCGGCGTTACGCGTACTGGCTGCGCGCGAGGACGCGGCAGCGCTGTGGGCGCTGGTCCACGATGCCGCGCGCCCCTGCCTGCGGCGGGAGGATCTGGATCGGTTGATCCGACGCTGCATGGGTGCGGGCGAGGGCGGCCTGCTGGCGGCACCGGTGCGTGACACGCTCAAGCGCGTCGACCCGCACCTGCCCGCGATCGATCAGCGCGCCTTGGGCACGACCGATCGCGCCGCTTTATGGCGCGCCCTGACCCCTCAGCTGTTTCCGCTGCAGTCGCTCATGCGTGCGCTGGACGAAGCCTTCGCGATGGGCATTCGGATCACCGACGAAGCGATGGCGATGGAGCGCACCGGCGTGCGTCCCCTGTTGGTCGAAGCGGCGGACGACAACCTCAAGATCACAACTCCCGCAGATTTGGCCCTAGCGGAATTTCTGCTGCATGCACGCAACGGCGAAGCGTTCGCTTAGACGCGGCGTCGAGGCGGTCGCCCGGCTTGGCGCGGCGGGTCAAGACCCTCCCTACGTTCGTTTGGGGATGAGGTCGCGACGCGCGTCGCTTTGAGCCGTGTAGGGCGGATCTTGATCCGCCGCCTAGGCATTTGCGGAGCAGCGTGCATCACCGAAGCACGGTTTCCGCGTGCATCAAGCGAAGAGCGGTCTCCGCGTGTAGCGCGGCGTTGCGGCGGCCGTCCGGTTCGGTTGCGGTGTGCCGTCGAGGCGGTCGACCGGCTTGGCGCGGCGGGTCAAGACCCGCACTACGTTCGTTTGGGTATGAGGTCGCGACGCGCGTCGCTTTGAGCCGTGTAGGGCGGATCTTGATCCGCCGCCTGGGCATTTGCGGAGCAGCGTGCGTCACCGAAGCACGGTTTCCGCGTGCATCAAGCGAAGAGAGGTCTCCGCGTGTGGTGCGGCGTTCCGGCGGCCGTCCGGATCGGTTGCGGTGTGTCGTCGAGGCGGGTCGACCGGCTTGGCGCGGTGGGTCAAGACCCGACCGATGCCCCACGGCGAGCGGTTTTCCTACCCCCTTGGACTCACCTTTCCGATTCCTTGCGGCGGGCGCGCTTGCGAGGCTTGCGCCATGCCGAACTTTCGCCGTGTCTGGGTGCCTGGAGCAGCCTGCTTCTTCACCGTCAACCTGCATGACCGTTCTCGATCGCTGCTCATCGAACATGTCGGGGGCTTGAGAGCCGCGTTTCGAGAAGCCGCACGCGTCCGTCCCTTCGAGATCACCGCGGCGGTGGTGTTGCCGGAGCATCTGCACTGCCTGTGGCGCCTGCCAGAGGGCGATGCGGACCATCCGACGCGCTGGCGTCATATCAAGACCCTATTCACGCGGACGGTTCGCGAGGAGCTGCGGTTGCCGAACGGCACGATCTGGCAGGCCCGCTATTGGGAGCGCCTCATCCGAGATGAGCGCGATCTTTGGGCACATGTGGACTACATCCACTACAACCCGGTGAAGCATGGGCATGTCGAACGCGTCCTTGACTGGCCGCATTCGAGTTTCCATCGATTTGTAAGGCAGGGTGTGCTGGCGCCGGATTGGGGCACCTCGATGCGCGCGTTCGCGCGTGAGGTGGGCGAGCGACCGTCGCTTGAAAGGGTGCGGTGATGTTTGGCGCGGTGGCGCGGAATGCTCAGGCGGCGGATCAAGATCCGCCCTACCGGTATCGAATCTCGATGTGTTGGCGCGCGATGGGTTCGTTGTGAGTGGGCGTGCGGTGTGCCGGCGGCGGATCGAGATCCGCCCTACCAAGGCCGAACAATCCACCGTAGGGCGGATCTTGATCCGCCGCCAAGAACGGACTCCTCGTGCTTGGACCGTTCGAACCACCGATGTGTCGCTCAGCTGCAGGCCTCTTCAGCCCCAATCCCCGCGCAGCGCCTGCAGCGCCGCCAGCGCTGCGATGCCGGCGGTTTCGGTGCGCAGGATGCGCGGGCCGAGGCGCAGGCCCTGGGCGCCGGCGGCGCGCAGCTGGGCGAGGTCGCGTGGGCTCAGGCCGCCTTCGGGGCCGATCACCAGCGTCAGCTGTTCGAAGGCGGGCAGGGACGCCAGGCGGTGTTCGCCGTCGGGATCAAGCGCCAGGATGAGGTGGCCCTCGGCCTTTGTTGTCGCCAGGAAATCGCCCAGTGCGCGGGGCTCTTCGATCTGCGGCAGGCGCGCGCGTCCGCACTGCTCGCAGGCGCTGGCAACGACGCCGCGCCAGTGCTGCATGCGGCGGTCGGCGCGTTCGGCATCAAGTTTCACCTCGGTGCGTTCGGTCACCACCGGGGCGACACGGCTGACGCCCAGCTCGGTGGCCTTCTGCAGCACCCAGTCCATCTTCTCGCCGCGCGCGAGCGCCTGCGCCAGCGTGACTCGCAGCGGTGACTCGCGGTCGACCTCGATGCGTGCCTCGATCCGCACCTCAGCGCTGCGTTTGTTGACGCTGTGGATGCGCGCTCGGTAGTCGCAGCCATCGCCGTTGAACAGAAGCACCTCGTCGCCCTCACCCAGGCGCAGCACGCGCAGCAGGTGGGTGGCGGCGGAATCGGGCAGGGCAAGGTTCAAGCCTTCGGCCAGTTCGGCGTCGATATGGCTGCGGATGGTGCGCATGGCGGCTTCATGAGGCGAATGAGTGCGCTGAATTTAACAGGCAGCGCGGTCGCGTTCTTGCGCCTATCGGGCGCAAGCGCTGACTTCCCGGCGCAATCTCAGAGCGTGAGACGCGCATGCGCTCCGCTTGCGCACCGCCGCTTGAGCCTGTTGTCCGCCCATGACCGTTCCCGCACCCTTGCCCTACGCCCCGCAGTTGATCGAATCCCACAGCCGCGCGATTGCGGAAGCCCCACGCACGGAACTGCTGCGCGCGGATCGCCTCACCGGCAAACTCAAGCGCAAATACGGCAGCCGAATCACCGGGCACTCGATGCAGCCCGCGCGCGAGGGCCGCTACGCCGAGCTGCCGCTCGATCTGCCGCCGGTGATCGCCAAGGCGCTGCACGCGCGCGGAATCCAGCGGCTGTACAGCCATCAGGCCGAAGCCTGGCAGCTGGCGCGTGACGGCCAGCACTTCGTGGTGGTGACACCCACTGCCTCCGGCAAGACGCTCTGCTACACGCTGCCGGTGCTGGCGGGGGCCATCGAGGACCGTGCCAAGGCCTTGTATCTGTTCCCGACCAAGGCACTGGCGCAGGACCAGCTGGCCGAGCTGTTGGAGTTGAATCGCGCCGGCGGGCTCGCGATCAAGGCGCATACCTTTGACGGCGACACCCCCGGCGATGCGCGCCAGGCGATCCGCCTGCACGGCGACCTGGTGATCAGCAATCCGGACATGCTGCATCAGGCGATCCTGCCGCATCACACCAAATGGGCGCAGTTTTTCGAGAACCTGCGCTATGTGGTGATCGACGAGATCCACAGCTACCGCGGCGTGTTCGGTGCGCATCTGGCCAATGTGCTGCGGCGCCTGCAGCGTATTTGCGCGTTCTATGGATCGAAGCCGCAGTTCATTCTGGCCTCGGCGACGATTGGTAACCCGGCGGAACATGCGGCGGCCTTGATCGGCGCTCCAGTCCAGGCCATTACCGAGAGCGGCGCGCCCAGCGGCGAGAAACACTTGCTGCTATGGAACCCGCCGATGGTGAACCGCGAGCTGGGCATCCGCGCCTCGGCGCGCTCACAGAGCACGCGCATCGCGCGGCTGGCGATCAAGTCCGGCTTGAAGGTGCTGGTGTTCGCGCAGACGCGGCTGCTGGTCGAGGTCATCACAAAATACCTGAAGGACGTGTTCGACCACGACCCGCGGCATGCCCCGCGCATCCGCGGCTACCGTGGCGGCTACCTGCCCACCGAACGTCGCGAGGTCGAGCGGGCGATGCGCGAAGGCCGCATCGATGGGCTGGTCGGCACCTCGGCGCTGGAGCTGGGCGTCGACATCGGCGCGCTGGATGTTGTCGTACTGAACGGTTATCCGGGCAGCATCGCCGCGACCCGTCAGCGGCTCGGCCGCGCCGGCCGCCGCGGCCAGCCCAGCCTCGGCGTGCTGGTGGCGGGCAGCACCGCGCTCGACCAGTACATCGTGCGGCATCCGGAGTTTTTTGAGGCGGCCTCACCCGAGATGGCGCGCATTCACGCCGATCATCCCTTGATCCTGCTCGACCACATCCGCTGTGCGGCGTTTGAGCTGCCCTTCATCGAGGGCGAATGTTTCGGCAGCGTCGAGCCCGCACCCTGGCTGGAGGTGCTGGCCGAGGCTGAGGTGCTGCATCAGGAAAGCGGCCGCTGGGAATGGATCGCCGACAGCTATCCGGCCAATGCGGTGTCGCTACGCTCGGTGGCCGACGGCAACTTCGTGGTGGTCGATCGTAGCGACGGCCGCCAGCAGATCATCGCCGAGGTCGATTACTCGGCCGCCGCACTGACCCTGTACGAGGGTGCGATCTACCTGCTGCAGTCGCAGCCCTTCCAGGTCGAGCAACTGGACTGGACCGGTCGTAAGGCCTACGTGACCCGGGTCAGCGTCGACTACTACACCGACGCCATCGACTACACGCGGCTCAAGGTGCTGGAACGTTTCGACGGCAGCAATGCAGGGCAGGGCACCTGCCATCACGGCGAGGTGCACGTCGTGCGGCGCGTGTCGGGCTACAAGAAGATCCGCTACTACACCCACGAGAACATCGGCTATGGGCCAGTAAACCTGCCGGATCAAGAGCTGCACACCACCTCGCTGTGGTGGTCGCTGCCGGCTGAAACACTCGAAGCCAGCTTCGACAGCCGGCAGGACGCGCTCGATGCCTTCCTGGCTGCTGCGCATGCGCTGCACCTCGTGGCGGGCCTGTCAGCGATGGCCGAGGCGCGTGATCTGCAGCAGTCGGTCGGCAGCGGCGACGGCAGCTGGAGCCGAGTGGACGGTTTCGGTCGCGATCTGCCGGAGGCGGCAGAGTCGGATACGCGCTTCGCACCGGCGGTGTTCCTGTACGACAACTACCCCGGTGGCATCGGCCTGACCGAGCCCTTGTTCAATCGCCGAAAGGAGCTGGTGCAGGCGGCTCTCGGACTCGTCGATGCCTGCGACTGCGCGGTCGGCTGCCCGGCCTGCGTCGGGCCCGCACTGCAGATTGATGAGGAGCTGGCCGTGCAGGGCGCAAGCCCGAAGCAGTTGGCGCAGCGCGTACTGGGCCTGTGGGCGGGGCAGGGCGCACATGAGTGAGTTGGCAGCGCGGCTGCGTCGGCTGCGCGGTCAGGCCGGCGCGCGGTCTGAATCGGCAGTCGAGGTACGCGCAGGCGTCACCGGCACGGCGCCCGTCAAAGGCGCCGCGCCTGCTTCAGCGCCGACGCCCAGCACGGCCTCGACGGCGGGTTTGAAAGCGCTGCTGCGTCGACATGTGCGTGCGGTCGCGGAGACCGGCCCAGGTGCGCGAGATGACGTCCCCTGTGCGATCGGCGTCGAAGTTCCCTCTGGACAGGATCCACACCCGCATGGATCACCGGCGCGGGTACAGCAAATGGGGGAGCAGAACGGGTCAGTCGCCTGGACGGGGGACAGCGATGTCCAAGAGGCCGGGCCGCGCTTGCCCTCTGAGCCGGACGCCTCAATCGGTTGGGCGGAGTACCGCGATGCCCAACAAAGCCGGGCATCGGCTTGCGACGCCCCCGCGGGCATCGAGATAAGCCCCGGCCTGTTCGAACACGTCGAATGCGTGCCGATGGCTGCGCCGGCGGCCTGGCAGTGGCTGCCAGACCTGCATCCGCGGCTGCTGCCGACCGACAGCCTGCTGCACTTCGACACCGAAACCACCGGACTCGCCGGCGGCACCGGCACCCGCGCCTTCATGCTCGGCTTTGCGCGGTGGTGCGATGAGGGCCTGGAGCTGCGTCAGCTGTGGATCCGTCGGCTCGGGGCTGAGTCCGCCATGCTTGAGCGCTTCGCGCAGTGGCTGTCCGAGGGGGCGTTCCAGCTGGTCAGCTACAACGGCCGCAGCTTCGATGCGCCGCTGCTGCGCGCGCGCTATCGCCTGTGCCGACAGCGCGATCCTCTCGACGGCCTGCCCCATCACGATCTGCTGCCGGCGGTGCGGCGACGTTTCCGTGGCGCGTGGCCGAGCTGCCGCTTGGCTGAAGCAGAGACACGTCTGCTCGGCGTTCAACGCAGCGATGACCTGCCGGGCGCCGAAGTGCCTGCAGCCTTCCTTGCAAGTTTGCGCAGCGGTGATCCGCGACCGCTGGAGCGCGTGCGCCTGCATCACCGGCAGGATCTGATCAGTCTCGCGTGTCTGCTGCCATGTCTTATCGGGCTGTCCGCGCAGGCGCCGCTGGGTTGGGCGCTGGCGCAGTCGCCGGGTGCCCCAGATCGGGCTGCGCGTGCTTGAGTGCCCCGTTGCACAGAGCTCCGTGCCGAGTCACTACGGCGCGGAAGGCGCTGCAGGCAGCGCTTCCGTGCGTTCATCGGGCACGGCTGAGAGAGGCGTGCCGATCGCGCGGGGCAAAGGTCCTGGCAGGCGCCTCTCGCGTTCGAGTGGTGCGCGGCACGCGCACCCTACGAGAGCGTGCGACGCCATGCCTCGGAGCGAGCTGAACCGATCGGCCGCATAGGGTGCTGCGGCGCACCAACGAAACCGAAGCTCGCCTGCTGAGCCACGCAGCCACGCAGCGCTGACCCACACGAATCCGCGATGAGGCTGAAGACACGCACCCGCGTGGCCCTGGACACGCCCGGCAGTTTGCTAGCCCGGTATCGAGAAATCCGGGCTAGATCGCCTTCGAGAACCGCACCGGCTGCGCGGGGCTCTGCAGGTAGCGATCGAAGCACATCGCGACGATACGCATCAGCAGGCGACCCCGCTGGGTGACGCGGATGAAGCCGGGTTCGAGCGAGACCAGGCCGTCTTCGACCAGCGGCGGCAGCTGTTCAAGGCTGTCGGCGAAGTAGACGTCGAAGTCGATTCCGTGGCGGGCCTCAAGGTCGCGCTTGTCGATCTCACCCTGGCACATCAGGTGCTGGATCAGGTCCGCGCGGAGCACGTCATCGGCGTCCAGCTTCAGGCCGCGGAGGATCGGCAGGCGGTTGTTTTCGACCGCCGCCACATAGCCGGCCAACTCGCGCGCGTTCTGCGCGAAGTGATCGCCGATGCGGCTGATCGCGCTCATGCCGAGGCCGATCAGGTCGGTGTCGGCATGCGTCGTGTAGCCCATGAAGTTGCGCTGCAGGCTGCCCGCACGCTGGGCGCGCGCGAGCTCGTCCTCGGGCAGGGCGAAGTGGTCCATCCCGATGTAGTGGTAGCCGGCCTCGGACAGTTTCTCGATCGCGAGTTCGAGCAGGCGCAGCTTCATCTCGGGCGGCAGCAGGTCTTCGATCTTGATCTGCTTCTGCGCCTTGAACAACTCAGGCAGATGGGCATAGCTGTAGACCGCGAGTCGGTCCGGGCGTGCAGCGATCACCGTGTCGAGCGTGCGTCCGAAGCCGGCGAGGTTCTGCCGGGGCAGGCCGTAGATCAGGTCGACATTGACCGAGCGGAAGCCGTGGCTGCGGCATGCCTCGATCACAGCCAGGGTTTCCTCAACGCTCTGGATGCGGTTGACCGCTTCCTGCACCTCGGGGTCGAAGTCCTGGATGCCGAGGCTGGCGCGATTGAAGCCCAGCTCGGCCAGCTGGGCGATACCGGTCGGGTCTACGCTGCGCGGGTCGAGCTCGATCGAGAAGTCGCGATCGGCGCGGGTGCTGAACTGGAACTCGCGACCGAGGCTCAGGATCAACTGCTCCATCAGCTCGGGCTTCAGGAAATTCGGGGTGCCTCCGCCGAGGTGCAGCTGGACCACTTCGCGGTCGCGGTCGAACAGCGGAGCGACCAGGCCGATCTCGCGCTGGACATGGCCAAGGTACTTTTCCCCGCGGCTCAGGTCTCGCGTAATGATTCGGTTGCAGCCGCAATAGAAGCAGGGCGACAGGCAGAAGGGCACGTGCACATAGAGCGACAGCGAGCGCGGGATCGGGTCCGCATTGCTGTCGCTGGCCGCTTGGCGATAGGCGTGCGCATCGAACTTCTGGTGGAAGTGCGGTGCGGTCGGGTACGAGGTGTAGCGCGGACCGGGACGGTCGTAGCGGCGCAACAGCTCGGCATCGAAGGGTGGGATCGTCGGCATGGGCGAAGTCTTGCGCCGACGGGTTTCGCCTGCGTTGATCGGGATCAAGCGCGGCCAAGGTGCCGCCGCGACCGCTAGCGCCGTTCCGAGGCGGTTTGCATGCGCGCCAGCTCGGCGTCCTTCTCGGCCCACAGGGCGTTCAGCCAGGTCTGGAACCGCGAACGGAACTCGGCATCCTCCAGATAGTCGCGGCCCAGCAGATCTGCCGGCAACTCCCGCAGATGCGCGCGCAGCCGCACTTCAGGAATGCGCCCGGCCAGCAGGTCGAACAGGGTCGGGCGGCCGCCCGGGTAGACCAGACTCACATCCACCAGGGCGTGCAGGTTGTCGCCCATGGCCTGCAGTACAAAGGCCACGCCGCCGGCTTTCGGCGCCAGCAAATGGGCGTAGGGCGAGTTCTGGCGGGCGTGCTTCGCGGGCGTGAAGCGTGAGCCCTCGACGAAGTTCATCACCGATACCGGCGTGTAGCGAAACTTGGCACAGGCTCGCCGCGTGGCTTCGATGTCCTTGCCGCGCAGCGCCGGGTTGCGCTCGATCTGCTCGCGGGTGTGGCGACGCATGAAGGGAAAGTCCAGCGCCCACCAAGCCAGGCCCATCACCGGCACCCACATCAACTGCTGCTTGAGGAAAAACTTCAGCATCGGGATACGTCGGTTCATCGCCATCTGCAGCACCGGGATATCGACCCAGCTCTGATGGTTGGCGATGACCAGGTACCAGCCCTCGGGCTTGAGCTCGTCCAAGCCCTCGAACACGAAGCGGGTCGGCGTCAGCGATCGCATCAGCGTGCTGTTGACCGCGACCCAACTCGCCGCGATGGCAATCAGAACCCGCGTCAAGCCCACCTGCGCCGCGCGGAAACGCAGCACCAGCTTGAACAGCGCGAACAGCAGCAGCACCGGCACGTGGATCCCGGTGTTGATGGCGACCATGCTGAAGGTGAAGGCGGCACGCAGCCACGCAAAGGGAGATTTCATTCGGTGGATCGGTGACGACGGGGGAGGGGATCAGTATGCCTTGGAGCCGGGATTGGGGATTCGGGATTCGCACTCACTCTGCAGGGCAGGCGAAGCTCAGAGGTCCCGTGCTCCGTTCCAGCGCACGGGAGCTGGGGAGCCCCCAGGCTCGACTGCCACAGAACTCTGCTCCAACGAATCCCGAATCTGGACTCCCCAATCCCGGCTCTTTCAGAACATCCCTTCCTCGATCGCCATCAGGCTGCTCGCCCCCGCGCGTGCGGCGCGGAAGTGGTAAGCGGTTTCGGGCAGCAGGCGGCTGAAGTAGAAGCGCGCGGTGTGCAGCTTGCCGGCGTAGAAGGCGTCGCCGCTGTCCTGTTTCTCAAGCGCAACGCGCGCCATCCTTGCCCACAGATAGCCATAGACCAGATGGCCGACGATGCGCAGGTAGTGGGTGGCGGCCGCGCCGACTTCGTCCGGGTTCGACATCGCCTTGCCGCCAAGTTCCATGGTCAGCTGCGTGAGCTGCTGGCCCACTTCCGCCAAGGGCGCGATGAACTCAGCCATGCCAGGATGGTTCTGCTCGGCCTCCGCGAACGTGCCGACCAACGCGCCGAACTTCTGCAGGCGCTTGCCGCCGTCGCCCAGCACCTTGCGGGCCAGAAGGTCCAGCGCCTGGATGCCGTTGGTGCCCTCGTAGATCATGTTGATGCGGGCATCGCGCAGGTACTGGCTCATGCCCCACTCTTCGATGTAGCCGTGCCCGCCGAACACTTGCTGGGCCAGCGTGTTGGTCTCCCAGGTGTTGTCGGTGATGAATGCCTTCACCACCGGAGTGAGCAGGGTCACCACGTCGGCGGCTTCTTCGCGTGCCGACGCATCGGGGTGCGAAAGCTCGCGGTCGATCAACTGCGCGATCCAACTGGTGAAGGCGCGCCCGCCTTCGGTGTAGGCCTTGGCCGTGAGCAGCATGCGGCGTACGTCGGGATGCACGATGATCGGGTCGGCCGCCTTGTCCGGGCGTTTCGGCCCGGTTGCGGAACGACTCTGCAGGCGGTCGCGCGCGTAGGCCACGGCGTTCTGGTACGCCGCTTCGGCCAAGCCCAGCGACTGCATGCCGACCCCGAGGCGCGCCGAGTTCATCATCACGAACATCGCGTTCAGACCGCGGTTCGGCTCACCGATCATCCAGCCGGTCGCGTCGTCGAGGTTCATCACGCAGGTGGCATTGCCGTGGATGCCCATCTTGTGTTCGATTGAACCGGCCTTGATGCCGTTGCGAGCACCGAGCGTGCCATCAGCGTTCGCCACGAATTTCGGCACCAGGAACAGCGAGATGCCCTTGGTTCCGGCGGGTGCATCCGGCAGCCGCGCCAGCACCAGATGCAGAATGTTCTCGGCCAGATCATGTTCGCCGGCGGAGATGAAGATCTTGGTGCCCGACAGACGATAGCTGCCATCGTCGTTCGGCTCGGCACGCGTGCGCAGGATGCCGAGGTCGGTGCCGCAATGCGATTCGGTGAGGCACATGGTGCCGGTCCATTCGCCGGACACGATCTTCGGCAGGTAGAGGTCCTTCTGTTCCTGGCTGCCGTGCGCCTTGATGCACTCGTAGGCCGAATGCGAGAGGCCCGCATACATCAGCCATGCCTGGTTGGCTGAGTTGTACATCTCGTAGACCGAGTTGTTCAAGATAATCGGCAGCCCTTGGCCGCCGTAGGCCGGATCGCAGGCCAGCGAGGGCCAACCGGCATCGACGTACTGCTGGTAGGCTGCCTTGAAACCGGTCGGCGCGGTGACCACGCCATCGCCATGAAAGGTGCAGCCTTCGCGATCGCCGACCGCGTTCAAAGGATGAATCACCTGGGCGGCGAACTTGCCAGCTTCTTCCAGCACCGCATTCAGCATCTCGGTGTCTACGGACTCGTAGGCGGGCAGCGCCTTGAGTTCGCTCTCGACATCCAGCAGTTCGAACAGAACGAAACGCATGTCGCGCAGGGGGGCGGTATAGCTGGGCATGGGGCGGGCTCCGGCGGGCTGTGGGAAGTACAGACGCGGGCAGAAGCCATACGCGGCCGTATGTTTACCCCGAAAGTATGCCGCAGACGCGCGTCGATGTCAGCGCAAAAAGCGTGAATTCCTATGGAAATCAGGTGTTTCGTGAGGTGAAACAAGCGTTTGAATAGGCGTGGCGAGCAGTTGCACGCCAGCGCGCATCGCCGGCGCACAGGGCGCGCGTGTCGCGCACCTACGATTTCGAGCGACGCGAGTCCCCTATCGAAGCCCGAGCCTCTGTGCGCACAGCTGGTGCGGGTATCGCGCACCAACACGTTCGAGCGACGCGAAACCCCAATCGAAGCCCAGGCCCGAGCGCGTATAGGGTGCGCGTATCGCGCACCAACACGTTCGAGCGACGCGAAACCCCAATCGAAGCCCAGGCCCGAGCGCG
>CAZPHV010000006.1:50728-84821 GCA_964586455.1 uncultured Aquimonas sp. | reverse complement strand
GCGAGCACATGCGCATGGAGAGGGGCTGAGCCATCCCTGGCGGGATATGCCCGCCGGCGCATCCATGCGCCGGCCTAGCCAGCCGCTGGGTCCGCCATTCAAGGCGGACCCAAAGCGCGTCTAACGCAGCTGAGGTCGAGCCGTCCATGGCGGGCGACCCCCGCCCGCGCATCCCTGCGCGGGCCTGATTCGATGCGCGGACTGCGCTTCAACGCAGTCCGCGAGCACATGCGCATGGAGAGGGGCTGAGCCATCCCTGGCGGGATATGCCCGCCGGCGCATCCATGCGCCGGCCTAGCCAGCCGCTGGGTCCGCCATTCAAGGCGGACCCAAAGCGCGTCTAACGCAGCTGAGGTCGAGCCGTCCATGGCGGGCGACCCCCGCCCGCGCATCCCTGCGCGGGCCTGATTCGATGCGCGGACTGCGCTTCAACGCAGTCCGCAAGCACATCGAATCAGCCCTCATCCCGCCAGCGGCGGAGGCGGGTGGCGATAAAGATCATGCCGATGCCTGCGACGGCGCCGATCCACAAGTTCAGCGAGCTCATGGCCTTGACCATCTGGCTCCAGGTAAGTGTGCTCGTGAAGTTCTGGATCCCACTCTCGTTCGTAAGCTGGATTCCATCCGTGACCAGGACGTGCAAGGTGAAGCTTCCCGGTGCTACCCCCAGCAGGATGCGCATGACCACGTGCTTCCAGTAGGCCGTGTACTCGATGCTGATGATGCTGAGCACGTCGAACCAGTTGATCAGCAGGCCGATCGATACAGGCACCAGCAACGCCCAGAGAAAGGGTTTGCTGCGGGCGAAGGCGGACACCATCAGCAGCCATCCGATCGTGGGCAAGGCCCACACGGCATTGATCGGAATGTTGGCGAGCATCTGGCCCCACACATTCAGCAGCGACACGGGCCCCCACAGGACAGTGAGCGGATTGATGCCGTGGAACAGCACGTACAGGCTCAGCAGCACGAGCAGTGCGAATTGCAGCGCCATCGCGATCAGGGTCGACAGGATCGGCGCGACCAAGGCTGCTGCCAGCACCTTCGACACCACCATCGAGCCGTCCGAGAGCGGCAGTGATTTCCAGAACAGCACGCTGCGATCGCGTCGGTCGTCGTACAGCGCGCTCAGCAGATAGAAGAACACCACGAAGAACAGCACGAACTGCAGCAGCCCCGACATCGACAGCAGGGCCATGTCCAGCACACCGCCCAGCTTGGACAGGTCTTCTTCCGAAAGCTTCTCGGTCAGGCGCTTCAGCGGGATACCGATCTGCAGGTCGCCGGTGAACTTCTTGCGGAACACCTCCGCGGTGATGAGGCCCATCACGGTCAGCAACAGGGTGATGCCGGCACCAATCGCCGGCGCCCAGAAGAAGCCACCGCGGTTCTCCCAATACTCGCGCTTGAGCAGCCAGGGCAGGGTGGTCTTCATGCGTAGGTTCCTTTCATGGTGGCCACGAAGATGTCGGCGATGCCGGGCGTACGGATCTCGCCCATGCGGCTGAGCTCGGTGCGATCCGCACCGTCGAACAGGAAGATGCTTTTGCCGAAGACCTGGCGCTCATCCAGCGGCTTCAGCGCGCGACAGGCGTCAACGTGTTCGGCGCCGACCATGACTTCGGTGAAGCGCTCGCCGAGGTCCTCCATGGTTGAGGACAAAGTGACCTGGCCATCGCGGATGAAGATCAGGTCGGTGAGGATGTGTTCGATCTCCTCGACCTGATGGGTGGTGACGATGATCGTCTTGTCATGGTCGAAGTAGTCGTTGAGCAGGTGCTGGTAGAAGGCCTTGCGATAGAGAATGTCGAGACCGAGCGTGGGCTCATCCAGCACCAGCAGGCGTGCGTCGATCGCCATCACCAGGGCCAGGTGCAGCTGCACGATCATGCCCTTGGACATGGTCTTGACCTTCATCTCGGGCGTCAGCTTGGTCGCCTTCAAAAAGGCTTCGCACTTGGCGCGGGAGAAGCGCGGGTGCACACCTTCGACAAAATCGATGGCCTCGCGCACGCGGATCCAGCGCGGCAGCACGGCGACGTCGGCGATGAAGCAGACGTCCTGCATCAATTGGTTGCGCTGGGTGCGTGGGTCGAGACCCAGCACGCTGAGTTCGCCCTCATAGGGCGCGAGCCCCAGAATCGCCTTCAGCGCGGTGGTCTTGCCGGCGCCATTGGGGCCAATCAGCCCGACGATACGACCGGCTTCGATGCTGAAATCTAGGCCCTTCAGGGCGGGTGTCTTGCCGTAGCTCTTGCTCAAGCCGCGTGCGGTGATGACCGTGCTCATGCCGATTCCTCCGAGTCCTGCGCGCGTTTCATGAGTTCTTCGAGCCTCAGCCCCAGCTGTTCGATGCGCGCGAGCATCGCGGGCCACTCTTCCCTGAGAAAGCGCTGGCGTTCGCTGGCGAGGAGTTTTTCGGGGGCGCCTTCCGTGACGTACATGCCTAGACCTCGACGTTTCTCGACCAGGGATTCGTCCACCAGCTCCTGATAGGCGCGGGAGACGGTGATGGGATTCAGCTGAAAGTCGGCGGCCACCTGACGCACCGAGGGCAGGGCATCGCCGGGCTTCAGCACGCCGTCGAGCAGCATGCCGATGACCTTCTCCTTCAGCTGCAGATAGATCGGTGTGTTCTCGTTCCAGATCACGCTCATGCTCAGATCTCCTGATCAGCCTCGCGGGCGGGGTTACCGGGCATGTAGGGCAGGGTCATGCGCAGTCGCAGGCTGCCGGGAGCAGCGACCTTGGGAAGGTGCACGGGCGAGGCGTCCGCTGGAGCGGGACGAGCGACAATCAGGGGCGCGGTTGGCGTCGGGCCAGGGTGCAGGGCGACCAGCGTCGCCACCAGACCGCTGTAGGCCAGGGCCATGACCAGACTGACGGCCAGGTTCGGGGTAAGGGCGACGGAGTAACGCTTCATGGGACGCTCCTGCTAGGCGGGGCGGGTGAGTGGTGTTGTAGTTGACTATAACACTATACTCGGAGCTGTCAAGCGCCCCCGGGTTTGCCGCGACGGGCGAGCTGTCCTAGCCTGTTGTGCGGCTCCAGCCATGCTGGGGCACGAACTGAGCACGTCATCCGCACGGCACGCTGCGGATTCCCCAGGCAACCCTGAGTCACCACCCCCTGTCCTATCGGAGCTTCCTCATGCAGATCGCCGACCGCTGCGTCGTCACCTTCCACTACACCCTGACCAACGACGCCGGTGAGGTGCTGGACAGTTCGTCCGGTCGTGATCCTTTGGCTTACCTGCACGGCGCCGGCAACATCGTTCCGGGGCTGGAGTCGGCCATGACCGGACGCCAGGCCGGTGACGCCTTCAAGGTGTCGGTCGCTCCAGAAGAAGGCTATGGCGTGCACCACGAGGATCTGGTGCAGCAGGTCCCGCGCGATGCCTTTGCCGGAGTCGAGGACGTCCAGGTCGGCATGGAGTTCCATGCGCAGGGACCGCAGGGACCGCTGGCTGTAACCGTGACCGGGGTCGAGGGTGACACGGTGACCATCGACGGTAACCATCCTTTGGCCGGACAGACCCTGCACTTCGACATCGAGGTGAGCTCGGTTCGCGAGGCTTCTTTGGAGGAAACGCTTCACGGACACGTGCATGGCGCCGACGGCGTCGAGCACTGAAACAGTCGTTGAGTCACAGGTTGCTGATTTCAAAGGGTTTTAGGATTTCGGTACCCTGTCAGATCTGCGGAGTCGCTTTAATGTGAATGATGGCGTATAGTGCCCTCGCTGTGTTTGCTGGGGTCACCGTGACTCGTGACCCGATGGTGTTGGTTCCACAACGTTCATCGCTTCACCTCGTGTCTTTCTCCGAGCAGACCCAGTAGGCGACTCAATAATTGAGTTGTCGCTTTCATTTCAATCAAGTCTCAAGGAGTTAGACATGTCTGATCGTCAGACTGGTACCGTGAAGTGGTTCAACGACGCCAAGGGTTTCGGCTTCATCAGCCGCCCGGACGGCGAGGACCTCTTCGTCCACTTCCGCGCCATCATGGGCACCGGCTTCAAGTCGCTGCAGGAAGGCCAGAGCGTGAGCTTCGTCGTGACCAAGGGCCCGAAGGGCCTGCAGGCCGACCAGGTCCAGCCGCTGTAATTCCAAACCAGTCCGCTGGTTTGAACGAAGCCCCGGTTCGCCGGGGCTTCGTCGTTTCCGGGGTTTGTGCGAACGTGCGCTGGAGTCCTGCGCTGGAGTCTTGCGCGGGCGCACCGGGTGCCGTGTCCTGCAAGCGAGGCCGTCGCGTATGAAGCCGTTGCTGATCGTTCACGCCGGTGCTGGAAGCGGCACCACGATGCAACTGGTACAGGCACTGAGCGAAGGCGCACGCGCGGCAGAACCGGGCCTGTGCGTGCAGTTGCTGCCGGCGCTTGCGGCCGGCCCCGAGGATCTGCGGGGCGCAGGCGCCGTAGTGTTCGCCACGCCCGAAAAATTCGGCTACATGGCCGGAGCGCTCAAGGACTTCTTCGATCGCAGCTTCTACCCACTTGAGGGCTCGGTCGCAGGCCTTGGCTACGCCCTGATCGTAAGCGCGGGCAACGATGGTCTTGGTGCGGTCGAGGCGGTGCAGCGAATCGCGCGGGGCTTTCCCCTGAAGCCGCTCGCCGAGCCGCTGCGCGTGGTAGGTGCGCCTGCCGAAACCGATCTGAGTGCAGCGCGTGAACTCGGCGCGGCGCTCGCTTCGGGCCTGGTCTTGGGTATCTTCTGAACCGAACTCTTTCCTGATGGACATCCCATGAACGACGAAACCGACAGCAGCGAAGGCACGACCGAAGTTCCGAGCGAGGCACCCGCGGCGCCTGCCCGCATTCTGAGCGACATCGAAGGGCGGGTTCTCGCCAGCCTGTTCGAGAAGGCTCAGACCACGCCCGAGCAGTACCCGTTGACGGTCAATGCGCTGCAGCTGGCCTGCAATCAAAAGAACAATCGCGACCCGATCACCCAGTTCGAGCAGGGTGCGATCGTGCATGCCCTGCGCGATCTCGAGAACCGAGGCTGGGCCCGCCAGTCCTCAGAAGGCGTGCGCGCACAGCGCTGGGAGCATCGCTTTGACCAGCATCTGGGCCTGACTCCGCGCAAGGCTGCTGTGATCTGCACGCTGCTGCTGCGCGGCCCGCAGACCTTGAACGAGATCCACACCCGTAGCGAACGGCTGGCCGCATTTCCCGGCGTCGATGACGTGCAGGACACGCTGGAACGCCTGATGGAGCGCGAGCCTGCGTTGGTGGTGCGGTTGCCGCGTCAGCCTGGCCAGCGCGAAGAGCGCTTCATGCATCTGCTGTTCGGTGCGGTGGATCCGGCCCTGCTCGCGGAGCGCGCCCAGCCCGAGCGCGTCGCGCGCGGCGGATCGGCGCTGGAGGCTCGGGTCGAGGCGCTTGAGGCCGAGGTCGCTGAGCTGCGAGCGGTTCTCAAGTCACTCGGCGCGCTGCCCGAGTAGACCTGCAGAAACCCATTGTTCGGGCCTTCGACTTCGGTCGCGGGCCCGGGGGGCGCGCGATCTTCTAAAATGCGCGCTTTCCCCAGCTGGAACGCCCGCGCCGTGAGCACGCCCGCCACCATCCGCCAGGACGACTTCATCCAGAGCGTTGCCGACGCCCTGCAGTACATCAGCTACTACCATCCGGTCGACTACATCAAGGCGCTGGCCGCCGCCTACGAGCGCGAGGAAAGCCCGGCCGCCAAGGATGCGATGGCGCAGATCCTGATCAACTCGCGCATGTGCGCCGAAGGGCATCGCCCGATCTGCCAGGACACCGGCATCGTCACCGTGTTCCTGAAGATCGGCATGGACGTGCGCTGGGACGCGACGATGAGCGTCGAGGACATGGTCAACGAGGGCGTACGCCGCGCCTACCACCACCCGGACAACAAGCTGCGCGCCTCGGTGCTGGCTGACCCGGCCGGCAAGCGCCAGAACACCAAGGACAACACGCCCGCGGTCATCAATATGAGCGTGGTGCCCGGCAACACGGTCGATGTGATCGTGGCCGCCAAGGGTGGCGGCTCAGAGGCCAAGTCCAAGTTCGCGATGTTGAACCCGTCGGATTCGATCGTCGACTGGGTGATGAAGACCGTGCCGACGATGGGGGCCGGCTGGTGCCCGCCCGGCATGCTCGGCATCGGCATCGGCGGCACCGCCGAGAAGGCGATGCTGCTCGCGAAAGAAGCACTGATGGAGCACATCGACATCCAGGATCTGGCCGCGCGCGGACCTTCCAATCGCATCGAGGAGCTGCGGCTGGAGCTGTACGAAAAGGTCAATGCGCTGGGCATCGGCGCACAAGGCCTGGGCGGCCTCACCACCGTGCTCGACGTCAAGATCAAGGACTACCCCACGCATGCGGCCAACCTGCCGGTGGCGCTGATCCCGAACTGCGCGGCCACTCGCCATGCGCACTTCGTGCTCGACGGCTCCGGCCCGGTCAGCCTTGAACCGCCCTCGCTGGAGGACTGGCCAAAGCTCACTTATGACTCCAGCAAGGGACGTCGTGTCGATCTCGCCCGCGTCACCCGCGAAGATGTGGCCAGCTGGAAGCCGGGCGAGGTTCTGCTGCTGAACGGCACCATCCTCACGGGCCGCGATGCGGCCCACAAGCGCATGGTCGACATGTTGAACCGGGGCGAGAAGCTGCCGGTCGATTTCACTGGTCGCTTCATCTACTACGTCGGCCCAGTCGATCCGGTGCGCGACGAGGCGGTCGGCCCGGCGGGCCCGACCACGGCGACTCGCATGGACAAGTTCACTGACCAGGTGCTGGGTGCGACCGGGCTGATGGGCATGATCGGCAAGGCCGAGCGCGGTCCGACTGCGATCGAATCGATCCGAAAGCACCGTTCCGTCTACCTGATGGCGGTCGGCGGCGCCGCCTATCTGGTGTCGAAAGCGATCCAGTCGGCGCGCGTGGCCGGTTTCGAAGATCTGGGCATGGAGGCCATCTACGAGTTCGACGTACGCGACATGCCGGTGACGGTGGCGGTCGATTCCACCGGCGAGTCGGTGCACACCACTGGCCCCAGGGAGTGGCAGGCGCGGATCGGCAAGATCCCCGTGGTGCTGGCCTGAGCGGCCTGAGCGGCCTGAGCAGCCCGTCAATGCGGGTTCTGCTGATCGGCGGCAGCGGGCTGGTCGGGCGCGGGCTGGTCGCCCGGCTGGCCGCGCGAGCCGACGTTCAACTGGATCTATTGCTGCGGAGTGCGCTGTGTGACGCGCCCGCAAACGCGCTGTCGTTCGCGGGCGATCCGTTGCCGAGTTCGCTGCAGGCTTGGCAAGCGACCGGTCGCGGCTGTGATGTGTTCATCAGTGCGCTCGGCACGACACGCCGTATCGCAGGCTCGGTCGAAGCTTTTGCCCGCATCGACCGTGATCTGGTGCTGCAGGTTGCGCGCGCGGCGCATGAGAAGGGCGCGCGGCATGCACTGATCGTGTCTTCGATCGGCGCGGATCCGCGCTCGCGCAGCGCTTATCTGCGGGTCAAGGGTGAACTCGAAGAGGGCATCGCAGCACTCGGCTTCGAACGCTGCGACTTCCTGCAGCCGGGGCTGCTTCTGGGAGCGCGTGCCGGCCAGACGCCCCGGCCCGCCGAGCGCTTCGGGCAGTGGCTGGTGCCCGTGCTGAACCCGCTGCTGGTGGGCTCGTTGGCGCGGTATCGAGCGATCGGGGCCGGCACTGTGGCTGCAGCCGCGGTCGCGCTGCTCGGGCACGCGCCGGCCGGTCTTCATCGTCACGACTTTCGCGCGCTGTCCGCCTTGGCCGAGCTGAATGGCGCTGGCGGTTGAGGGGCTGTCCTCAGCGCAACGATCATGGCCCCAGGTGGACGCTGGGCGCAGGCCACCCGGTTCAGACGCTGAACGTCGCCGCCGACCTGCAGCGCCCTCACGTACACTTGGCGGGCTTCGACTTTCGACGACCCCACGGAGAAATTGCGTGCTGGAACTGCTGATCGCGGGCGGCTGGGTAATGTGGCCGATCCTGCTGTGCTCCGCGCTGGCCCTGGCCATCATCATCGAACGCTTCTGGAGCCTGCGCCGCGCCAAGGTGCTGCCGCTGGATCTGGGCGACGAGGTGCGGCAGTGGGCTTCGACCGGAAGGCTTGACCCCAAACACATCGACACCTTGCGCGCGAACTCGCCGCTGGGCGCCATTCTTGCTGCTGCGCTGGAGGTGCGTCACAAGCCGCGCGAGCAGATGAAGGAGCGCGTCGAAGACATCGGTCGCCACCAACTGCACGGGATGGAGCGCTTCCTGAACTCGCTCGGCACCATCGCCGGCATCACCCCGCTGCTGGGCCTGCTGGGCACCGTGTTCGGCATGATCGAGATGTTCCTGGGCATCCTCACCCACGGTGTGGGCGATGCCAATCAGCTCGCTGGCGGTATTGGTACCGCGCTGGTATCGACCGCGGCGGGCCTATGCGTGGCGATTCCCTCCTTCATGTTCTATCGCTACTTCCGCGGCCGCATCGCCGAGTACGTGGTCGAGATGGAACAGCAGGTCATCGCGCTCATGGACACCATCGAAAGCGCGCCGATGCCCGGCACCGCACAGCCGGCGGCGCGTCCGCGGCGGCCGGCGCCGGCCGCTCCGGCCGGAGGAAGCGCGGGATGAACCTCGGCAGCCGCCGCCCGCTGGAAGACCCGGAGCTCAACCTCACGCCGCTGATCGACGTGGTGTTCTGCCTCATCATTTTTTTCGTGGTCACGACCACCTTCGATGATCGCTCCGCGCTGAACATCCAGCTGCCCAAGGCTGGGCCGTCCGAGGCGCTGCCTGTCGGCGAGCCACTGCAGATCCAGATCGATGCGGAGGGCCGCTACTTCATCGCCGGCAACGAGGTGCTGCGTCGCGACGGCGCCGCCCTGCGTGAGGCCCTGCAGCAGATCGCCGGCAGCGATCGCGAGCGCAGCGTGATCCTTCGAGCTGACGCGCGCACGCCGCACCAGGCGGTTGTGACAGCCATGGATGCCCTGGGTGCAGTCGGCTTCACCAAGCTTTCGATCGCGACGCTGCCCGAAACGGAAGACACCACCCCCCGCGGGGGCGGCGGATGACAGTCGAGTCCACCGACGTGGCGTCGACGCCCTCCGCGGCGCGGGCCTACCGTCGACTGCTCGGTTACGCGCGCGTGTACTGGGGTTTTGGCCTGCTGGCGCTGTTGGGAATCGCGCTAGATGCAGCTTCTTCAGCTGCGTTCGTTAACCTCATCGAGCCAATGCTTAATGACCTGTTCGTGGCCCGCGAGCCCTGGGCCATCCAGTGGTTGCCTCTGGTTCTGGTGGGCATTTTCGTGATGCGGGGAATCGGCACCTACGCTACGGACTACGGCATGGCGCGCGTTGGGCGTGGGGTGGTTCGTGATCTGAGAATTGCCGTTTTCGAGCACTACCAGCGGCTTCCGGCGAGTTGGTTCGACCGTGAACCTTCGGGCCAAATCATTGCGCGCGTCATCTACAGCGCGGAGCAAATGGCGCACGCGGTTGCCGAGGCGCTCAAGGTTCTTTTGCTTGATGCTTTGCTGGTGATCGCGATGGTCGGAGTGATGGTCTCGAAGAGCGCGAGCCTCACGCTGTATCTGTTCGTGATGGTGCCGCTGGCGGCGGTGGTCTGGCAGTTTGTCGGCAGGCGTTTTCGCCGAATCAACCGCCAGATCCAGGGCGCTGTCGGAGAGGTGACCGGGCGGGTGGAGGAAGCTGTAGAAGGTCATCGAGAGGTCCGAATCTACGGCGGTCAAGAGATCGAGGCTCAACGCTTCACTGAAGTCGTGCACCGCAACTTTCGGCTAAATCTGAAAGTCGCCTCTACGAATGCCCTCAGCACGTCCACGATCCAGTTGATCGCAGCCATCGTGTTGGCGGCCATCGTGTGGCGGGCGACCCGGCCGGATCTGCTCGATACCATGGACCCCGGCAGCTTCATGGCCTTGATTACCGCGATGATGGTCATGCTGCCTTCGTTGAAGCGGCTGACCGCTGTGCAGTCAATGCTGCAGCGCGGCATTGCCGCGGCGGATGACCTTTTTGGCGTGCTTGACACTGCGGCCGAGCAGGACGCTGGTACCCGCGCACTTGAGCGCGCGCGCGGCGAAATCCGTTTCGAGGCGGCCAGCCTCAACTATGTCGAGACTTCTACCCCGGCTCTCGATCGAATTACCCTGCGCTGCGCGCCTGGCACAGTCACCGCTCTGGTTGGCCGCTCTGGCAGCGGCAAGTCGAGCCTGGTCAGTCTGCTGCCACGCTTCTACGAGCCCAGCGCCGGTGCCGTGCTCCTGGACGGCCACGCGCTTGCTGACTACCGACTCGCCGACCTGCGTGCCCAGATCGCCCTGGTCAGCCAACGTGTGGTGCTGTTCGCTGGCACCATTGCCGACAACATCGCCTTCGGTGCGCTCAGGCGCTGCTCGCGAGCGGAGATTGAGACTGCGGCTGAAGCCGCCAACGCCATGGAATTCATTCGTCAGCTGCCGCAGGGCCTCGACAGCCCCGTCGGCGAGGGTGGGGCGCTGCTGTCGGGTGGCCAGCGCCAGCGCATCGCGATCGCGCGCGCGCTGCTGAAGAACGCCCCGATCCTCATTCTCGACGAGGCCACGAGTGCGCTCGACAGCGAAAGCGAGCGCCTGATCCAGGACGCGCTGGCGCGGCTCATGCGCGATCGCACCACGCTGGTGATCGCACATCGCCTGTCCACCATTGAACATGCGGATCAGATCGTCGTGCTCGACGGCGGGCGCGTCCTCGAAACCGGTTCGCATGCCGAGTTGCTGTCACGCGCTGGCATGTATGCCTCGCTGCACCGGCTGCAGTTCTCGGAGTCGGCCGTGGCCGGGTCAGACGAAGTCGAATGAGCCTGCGCGCCTCGCTTGAGGCCGGGCTGGTGGCGCGCTGGTATGGCCCGCGTCCGATTGCCTGGCTGCAGCCTTTGGCCTGGCTCTACGGCGCGGTCACCGGCTTGAGGCGTGCGCTGTATCGAAGCGGCCTGCTGAAGCCCGAGCCGCGCCGGCTGCCGGTGCTGGTCGTGGGCAATCTCACCGTCGGCGGCGCAGGCAAGACGCCGACGGTGCTCGCCTTAGTCGAAGGTATGCGCGCCCGCGGCTGGAAACCCGGCGTGATCTCGCGCGGCCACGGCGGCCGTGTACGCCGTCCACAGCGTTTGCCCAATGCCCCTGATCCAGCGGAATTCGGCGACGAACCCAGCCTGATCCGCCGGCGCAGCGGTGTGCCGGTCGCGGTGGCGCGGCGCCGCGCTGAGGCCGCGGCGCTGCTGGAAGCCGACGATGCGGTCGACCTGCTGATCGCCGACGATGGGCTGCAGCACTACGCGCTGGCGCGCGATATCGAGCTGCTGGTGATTGACGGCGAGCGCCGCTTCGGCAACGGCGCGCTGCTACCGGCCGGGCCGCTGCGCGAACCGCTGTCGCGTGCGGCATCCTGCGTGGCGCGAGTCAGCAACGGTGGCAGCGCCGAAGCGGGCGAATGGCAAATGCGCTTGCACTCGGAGCCGCTGCGCGCAGTCGCCGGTGAGGCCGAGCCGCCCCTGGCCGGTACACGCGTGCATGCGCTGGCGGGGATCGCGAACCCCGCGCGTTTTTTCGCCAGCCTGCGGGCGCTGGGTTTTGATCCGATCGAGCATGCGCTTCCGGATCACCACCCTTTCACGGCCACGGACATCGCTTTCAACGATCCTCTTCCGGTGCTGATGACCGAGAAGGACGCGGTGAAGTGCCGTGCCTTCGCAAGCGATCGGTGCTTCTTCCTGCCGGTGCGCGCCGAGCTGCCTGAGGCGCTTCTGGATTTGCTGCACGCGCGCCTGCTTGAGGTGCGCGCCACCCGAGCCCGTAGATGAACCCAAATCTCGATTTCGCCGTGGCCATTCCGGCCCGCCATGCCTCGACCCGGCTTCCCGGCAAGCCGCTGCGGATGCTGGCCGGTGAGCCAATGATCCTGCACGTGCTGCGGCGCGCGATGGAGGCCGGTGCCTCCGAAGTGGTCGTAGCCACCGATGATGCGCGCATCGCGGAGGCGGTGGCCGGCCACGGCGCCAGCGTCTGCATGACCGCGCCCGAGCTCGCGTCCGGCACTGATCGACTGGCGGCGGCGGCACAGGCGCTCGGCTGGCCTGCAGAGCGCATCGTGGTGAACCTTCAAGGCGATGAACCGCTGGCGCCGCCGGCCGCGATCGCCGCAGTCGCCCAGCTGCTGGCTGACAGCGGCGCGCAGATCGCCACGCTCGCGCAGCCGGTGCTCGACAGCGAGGAATTGTTCAATCCAAATTGCGTCAAGCTCGTTTGCGCCGAGGGCGGAGACGCGCTGTATTTCAGCCGCGCGCCGATTCCCTGGGACCGCGATCGTTTCGCGCAGGATCGTCTGACCCTGAGCGGCGGCCACTGGCTTCGCCACATCGGCCTGTACGCATACCGCGCAGGCGATCTGAAGCGCTTTGCGGCGCTGCCTCCGGCGCGCCTGGAGCAGCTCGAATGCCTGGAACAGCTGCGCGCGCTCGAAGCCGGCTGGCGAATCGCGGTGGCCATGAGCCCGCAGGCGTTTCCGGCCGGCGTGGACACGCCTGAGGATCTGGCGCGTGTCGATGCAGTCCTGCGCGAGCGACAGCCATGAGGGCCGCAGTGGACGGCACCCGCAGCGTGCTCTTCGTCTGCCTGGGCAACATCTGCAGGTCACCGATGGCCGAAGGAATCCTGCGCGTGCGCGCACCTGAAGCCCGGCTGGCCCTGCACATCGATTCTGCCGGCACCGCCGGCTATCACGTCGGCGAGCCTCCCGATGCCCGCGCGATTCGGGTGTCGCGCGCGAACGGCACGCCGATTGATCAGCAGCGCGCGCGCCAGTTCGATCGGCGCGACTTCGAGCGCTTCGACCTGATCCTGGCGGCAGACCCGAGCAATCTGCGCGATTTGCAGGCGCTGCAGCCGGCCGGCGCTCGCGCGCGCCTCGCGCTGCTGCTCGAATGGGCGGGTCTGGGGCAGGGCGAGGCGGTGCCGGATCCGTACTACGGACGTATCGAAGCCTTCGAGGAAGTGCATGCTCTGCTGGATCACGCCTGCCGCAGAATCACGGCGCGCCTGCTGGGCGTGGCAGAATGTGAAGAAAGCGCGGACGCGGATGGCCTGCAAGGGCTGTGGTGAGCCGCCGTCCGAGCAGATTCGGACAGCCTGCGCCCTAGTGGCGCGCACTGGGAGGATTCACTGATGGTGGCTGGCGCGCGCGCCCCTGAGTTTCATATCGCCCTTGAATGGGTGAATGCGCCGCCGCAGCGGCTGGCCGAGCTGAAGGGCCGCGCCGTGCTTCTGTATTTCTTCCATGTCGGATCGGCCTGGTGTCAGAGCTCGCTCGAAGAAATGCGGCTGCTGCAGAACCAGTTCTCCGACGGCTTGACGGTGCTCGGCGTGCACTGCCCCAAGTACGATGCAGAGCGTGACCCCAAGACCTTGCTGAAAGCGCTGAATCGGCTGTTCGTGAGGTTTCCGGTGGTGCAGGACGCTGACTTCGTTACCTGGCAGCACTATGGGGTCGAGTCCTGGCCGAGCGCGGTGCTGATCGATACCGACGGGCGCGTGGTCGAGATGGTGGCAGGCGAGCCGATGCGCGAACGCCTTCAGCCGATGATCGATCAGGTGCTGCAGCGCGCCGGCGAAAACGACACCCGCGTCTACGAGGCGGTTGGATCCTTCACCCGCCCGGAGCCGCGCCTGCCGCTCGCCTTCCCCAGCGGCCTCGCTGCCAGTGAGCGTCATCTGTACGTGGCCGACACCGGGCATAACCGCGTTCTGGAATGCACGCTTGACGGCCGCATCCTGCGGCAATTCGGTTCCGGCAGCGGCGGTTTCATCGATGGCGGCAGCGCCGAGGCCAGCTTCTTGGCGCCGCGTGGGCTGGCGCTGTGGAAGGATGCCCTCTACGTGGCCGATACCGGCAACCATGCACTGCGCCGGATCAGCCTGCTGGACGGCGACGTCGACACGCTGGCGGGAACCGGGCGCGCCGGGCCGCTTCCCGAGGGCGCGCCGCCTGACCCGAAGCTGTGCGCGCTCAACGCGCCGTGGTCGCTGGCCACCGCCTTCGACAAGCTCTACCTGTCGATGGCCGGCTGGAACCAGATCTGGGAGTACGACCTCGGTCGCCGCAGTCTTTCCGTGCTGGCCGGTTCGGGCGCATTGGCGCTGGGCGACGGTGAGTCGTTGAACTCCCACTTCGCGCAGCCCGGCGGCCTGGCGCTTGCCCAGCACACCTTGTTCGTGGCGGATTCGGCCTCATCGTCTGTCCGCGGCATCCAGCTGGCGACAGCCAAGGTACAGACCCTGATGGGCGCGGGTCTGTACGAGTTCGGAGATGTCGATGGCCCCTTGCCGCAGGCGCGCCTGCAGTACCCGTTGTCGATCGTGCTGGATCCGCGTGCACCGCAGCTGTGGATCGCCGATACCTACAACTGCGCGCTGAAGCTACTGAACCCTGCGACCCGTCAGGTGAGTACGCAGAACATCGGCTATCGGCTGCACCAGCCTTCAGCGCTGGCGGTCAACCGAAGCAGCCTATTTGTGGCAAACACGGATGCGCACGAAGTGCTGCGCATCGACTTCGACAGCCAGCTGCCGCGCAGGCTTGCGATCGGCGAATGAGCGAAGCGGGTTCCGCGCGGCCACAGGACGGCGGTTTCGACGGCAAGGAGTTCGCCGGGCGCTTGACCCTGGCGCCCGGTGTTTACCGCATGCTGGCGGCCGACGGCAGCGTGCTCTACGTGGGCAAAGCGGCGAGCCTGCGAAAGCGCGTCGCCAGCTATTTCACCCGCAGCCCGCGCGAGCCGCGCCTGCGGGTGATGATCAGCCAGATCGCGAACATCGAGATCACCGTCACCCGCAGTGAGGGCGAGGCCCTGCTGCTGGAAAACCAGCTGATCAAGTCGCTCAAGCCGCGCTACAACATCCTGCTGCGCGACGACAAGAGCTACCCCTACATCCACCTGACCACCGCCGACGAAAGCCCGCGCATCCGCTTTCATCGGGGCCCGCGCAGTCAGCCCGGCCGCTACTTCGGGCCGTACCCCGGTGTGGTTGCGGTGCGCGAAACTCTGGCGCTGATCCATCGCCTGTTCGGCCTGCGCAGCTGCGAGGACAGCGTGTTCCGCAACCGAACGCGGCCCTGTCTGCAGTATCAGATCCAGCGCTGCAGCGGGCCCTGCGTCGGCATGGTCGAGCCCGACGAGTACACCCAGTCGGTGCGTCGCGCAGCCTTGCTGCTTGAGGGTCGCAGCGAGGATCTGGTCGGCGAGCTGGCGGCCTCGATGGACGCCGCCGCCGCGGATTTGCAGTTCGAGCGTGCCGCCAAGCTGCGCGACACCATCGGTGCCGTGCGCAAGGTGCAGACCCGACAGGTCGTGGATGGCGAACACGCCGAACTGGACGTGCTGGCCTGCGCTCTGGAGAACGGACGCGCCTGCGTGCTTCTGCTGAGCTTTCGCGATGGTCGCAACCTCGGCAGCCGCAGTTTCTTCCCCAAGTTGAACGGGGCGGAAGACGCGGCCGAGGTGCTGGGCGCCTTCGTGACCCAGCACTATCTGGAGCAGAGTCCGCCCAAGGAAGTCGTGCTCAGCCATGAAGTGCCGGATCAGGCTCTGATCGAGCGCGTGCTGGGTGAGATCGCCGGCCGGCGCATCGAACTGAAGCTGCAGGTGCGGACCGATCGTGCACGCCTGCTGCAGCTGGCAAAGCAGAACGCCGAGCTGGCCTTGCGCAGTGAATTGGCCAGTGCGGCCAGCCAACGTGCGCGCTTGGATGCGCTGCAGGCGCTGCTGGCGCTTGCCGAACCGCCGCAGCGCATCGAATGCTTCGATATCAGCCACACCCAGGGCGAGGCGACAGTGGCCAGCTGCGTGGTGTTCGACGCGGACGGCCCGGTGCGCGCGCAGTATCGCCGCTACAACATCACCGACATCACTCCGGGCGACGACTACGCTGCCATGCATCAGGCGCTGACGCGGCGCTTCAGGCGCGCGGTCGAAGACGGCGTGCTGCCGGATTTGCTGCTGATCGACGGCGGTCGCGGCCAGTTGGAGCAGGCGATCGGTGTGTTGTCCGAGCTCGATGTCCAGGGTGTGGCGATCGTCGGCGTGGCCAAGGGCGAAGAGCGCAGGGCAGGGCACGAGACCCTGGTCTTCCCGGACGGTCGCCTGCTGCGGCCCGGGCAGGATTCGCCGGGCCTGCAGCTGATCCAGCAGGTCCGCGACGAGGCCCACCGCTTCGCCATCACCGGCCATCGCGGGCGGCGAGCCAAGGCGCGAGAGCGCAGCAGCCTTGAAGACATCGAAGGCATCGGCAGCAAGCGCCGCACGGCCCTGCTGAGGCATTTCGGCGGCTTGGCTGGCCTGAAACGCGCAGGTTGGGAGGACATCGCCCGGGTGGAGGGCATCAACGCTGCGCTCGCACAGCGCATCTATGCCGCCCTGCACGGGCTGGATGAGAGCGGTCCAGTCTGAAGGCCGCCGGCATCGCAATGACACAATCACAGCCCGAGCGGGCAGAATGCGAGGGCCGTTCCCGCGCGGCCCGGGCTCAGGCCCGGGGCCAAGGGTCCCCACGGAAGAGTCTGCGTGCCCCTGAACTTGCCCAATCTGCTGACCCTGTTCCGCATCGCCTTGATCCCGGTGCTGGTGCTGGTGTTCTATCTGCCCTACTCGTGGACCAATTTCGCCGCGGCGCTGATCTTCGCGGTGGGCGCCATCACTGATTGGGCCGATGGCTACATCGCCCGTCGCTACGGGATGTTTTCTGCCTTTGGCGCGTTTCTCGACCCTGTGGCCGACAAGCTGGCCGTCGCCGTTGCCCTGGTGATCATCGTGCAGGCCCACCCGACCATGTTCATGGCGCTCATCGCAGCCGTGATCATCGGGCGTGAAATCACGATCTCAGCTCTGCGCGAATGGATGGCTGAAATCGGCCAGCGTGCGACGGTGCGGGTCGCGGCGATCGGCAAGATCAAGACGATCGTGCAGATGGTGGCCCTGGTCATGCTTCTCTATCGGGTCGACCTTCTGGGCCTGCCCATCTTCCTGATCGGGGAGGTGCTGCTGGCGGTTGCCGCGGTGTTGACCCTCTGGTCCGGGATGCAGTATCTGATCGCGGCCTGGCCTGCGATGCGCGGGGAGACAGGCGAGTCGAAAAAGTCCGCCGACGAGGCTTGACAGACATACTCCAATCCCTACAATGGCGGGCTCCAGTGCGGGAATAGCTCAGTTGGTAGAGCACGACCTTGCCAAGGTCGGGGTCGCGAGTTCGAGTCTCGTTTCCCGCTCCAGATCCACGAAACCCCGTGGTGACTTCGGTCCTCCGGGGTTTTGTTTTTAAGCGGAACCACGTGTCGTCAGCGCCCTCGGGCCCAGATGTGCAGGTGGTAAGCTGCGCCGCCAGGCCTGGTGGCAGAGTGGTCATGCAGCGGCCTGCAAAGCCGTGTACGCCGGTTCGATTCCGACCCAGGCCTCCATCTTTCGGGGTGGATTCAAACAACAGTGTTTCGCGGGAATAGCTCAGTTGGTAGAGCACGACCTTGCCAAGGTCGGGGTCGCGAGTTCGAGTCTCGTTTCCCGCTCCATTCGAAGCCTCGGGCGCAAGCCCGGGGCTTTGTTTTTTTCCGTTTGGGCTTCGTGGCCGCCGCTCACTCCAGTGAACGGAAGTCGCGCGAGCGCTTCTGGACAAGCTTGAGCGCGAGCCTGTCGGGCAGTAGCTGGGTCACCGCCTTGATCAGACGATTGGCGCGGCCGGGCACGTGCACCACCCGGCCCGCATCGAGCGCGTCCAGACCCTCGCGGGCGACGGCCTCGGCGCTCATCCACATCCACTTTGGCATGCGCGAAACCTGCGGCCGCGTGCCGGTGATGTCGTGAAACTCGGAGTAGGTAAAGCCCGGACACAGGGCGCAGACGCGGATGCCGCGATCGGCGTTTTCCAGGGCCAGTGATTCCGAGAACCGGATCATGAAGGCCTTGGAGGCCGCGTACAGGGTGTGTCCCGCAGAGCCGGGCACGTGTCCCGCCAGCGATGCGACGTTGAGGATTTCACCGCGGCCGCGTGCCTGCATGGCTGGCAGCAAGCGCCAACTGAGTTCGCAGACTGCGGTCACCATGACCTGCAGGAAGCGCGCATGGGCGGGCCAGTCGGGCACATGAAACGCGCCTGGTAGGCCATAGCCGGCATTGTTGACCAGGCCACCGATCTGCAGTCCGCGCTGGGCCAGGGCGTCGACGATGACTGAGGGCGCCGACGGGTCGGCGAGGTCCGCCGCGAGGGTTTCCACCGGCACCTGCAGACGCAGTTCGTCAGCCAATGTCTGCAGGCGCTCGGCGCGGCGCGCCACTAGCACGAGCGCCCGACCGCGACGGGCGTACTCACGGGCCAAGGCTTCGCCGATGCCGGCGGAGGCCCCTGTGATCAGAACGTACTCGGTTTCCATGTGGCGGGCTTCCGGTTGGGTGTGGGCGACGCGCGCAGGTGCGCGGTGCCGCGATGGGCAGGGCGAGATTCTTTCACAGCGGGTCTGCAGGGGCGTGCCCGTTCGCAGCGCGGCTTGGATAGGCCCATGCCAACGCTCCGCCAGCCGGCCACAGCGTGCGTCGGATCGAAGCGTCCCGCGTAGGCCCCAGCGCGTGCGCGCCGGGAGGAGCGGCCCCCGGAATTCCGGCAGCACGCCGTTTGCATGATCGACACGCGGGCAGGTGTAAGCCTGTTCAGGCCATGCAAGGAGTTGCGATTGATGCGTGTGAAGATGCGGCAAGCGACGGCCATGAGCAGGCTGTTTTTCGTGTCAGCCTTGCTCTATGCAGCGGCAGGATGGTCGGCGCGGGCCGAACTGGAGCTGCGCGTCACCGGCGATGCTGCCGCTGGGCCGGTTGTATTCAGCCTGCATTCGCCGGCTGCAGCTGCGTTGGTGCGGCCGGTGCAGGCCCAGATGGACCAGCGCGATCGCCAGTTTTCGCCTGACCTGCTCGTAGTGCCGGCAGGTAGCGCTGTCGCCTTTCCCAACAGCGACGACATCCGCCACCATGTCTACTCGTTCTCGCCTGCGCGTCGCTTCGAGCTGCCGCTTTATGCCGGCAGCTCGGCGGAACCCGTCGAGTTTCCAGTACCCGGGGTCGTGGTGCTCGGCTGCAACATCCATGACTGGATGCAGGGCCACATTCTCGTGATGGACACCCCTTACGTTCGCGAAGCGCTGCTTGGGTCCTCTGCGGAGCACTGGCTGGAAGCGCCCCCGGGCGATTACCTGTTGCGGGTGTGGCATGCGCGGCTGGACGCCGAGTCACTCTGGATCGAGCGAAGTGTTCGCTTGGAAGCGCACGAAACCTTACGCGTCGCGCTCGAGTTGCCGCTGAAGCGCGCGCAGGCGCCAGCGCTGTCCGAAGATGCTCAGCTGCGCGCTCTGCAGGAGCGCTTCCGAGCCCTGCGCAAGGAACCCTGAGGCGTGCACTGGCTACTCTCCAGCCTGCGCGCGCGCCTGATTGCCCTGGTGCTACTTGCCGTGCTGCTGCTGCTCGCCGCTTCGGCGCTGGCGGTGCATTTCGGTACCCGAGCGGTGGTGGATCGCGTGGCCGGCACCGAGCTGGAAACCGCGTCGCGGGTCTGGGACCGCTTTCTCGAGTTGCGCGGCCGACGTCTGCTGTCCGCGGTATCGGTGTTGTCCGAAGACTTCGGTTTTCGCGAGGCGGTGGCCAGTGGTGACCGTGCTACCGGCGTGTCTGCCTTGCTCAACCATGCGGCGCGCGTGGAGGCGGATTTCGCGCTGCTGCTGACACCCTCGGGCGAGCCCATCGCCGCCTTGCCCGAGCTGGATACGCGGGCGTTGCAGCCGGCCTTGGCGGCCTTGATCGGAGACCCGCATGCTGACCAGGGCGTGGTCGGGCTGGTCGAAGTCGAAGGGATCGCCGTACAGCTGGCGATCGTGCCGGTGCGTGCGCCCCAGCGCGTGGCATGGGCCGCGTTCGGGTTCGCCATCAGTCCCGGGGTGCTCACCGATTTCCGCGAGTTGACCGGAGCCGACCTCAGCATCCTCACAGCCGAGCGCGGTGTGCTGTTGGCCAGCAGTCTGTCGGCCTCCGAGCAGGCACAGTTGATCGAAAGTTTCACCACGCCTGATGCCGCCTGGCAGGATGCCGTCGTGCGGCTCAGCCGCATGCAGAGCGCCGACGGCTCCGTCTTCGAGAAAGTGCTGCAGTTCGAGCGCGAACGCTTCGAAGCGCCGATGCGCAAACTACGCACCAGCATTCTCGAGCTCTCGCTACTGATGGCCTTGCCCGCTGTCCTCGCCGCACTTTGGGCCGCCCGCGGCATCGGTCAGCCGCTGCAGGAGCTGACCGATGCCGTAGGTCGCATCGCAGCGGGGAACTATGCGGGCGCGATTCCCCGATCGGGCGGTGAGGAGCTGAGTCGACTGGCCTCTGCGGTGGACGCCATGCAGCTGCAGATTCGGGCCCGCGAGTCGCGCATCCAGCAACAGGCGGTGGAGGACGGTCTGACCGGCTTGCCCAATCGCCCGGCAGCGCTGGCCATGCTGGATGGCTTGGCTGGGGCGAGTTCCAGGCGTCCCTGGCGTCTGCTGCTGATCGATATACGCCGCTTCGCGCAGATCAACGACAGCCTGGGCGCGGAGGCAGGTGATGCGCTGCTGAAGGCAGTGGCAGAGCGCCTGCGCTTGGCCTTTCCGGAGGCAGGTCTCGCGCGGCTGGGAGCCAACGAGTTCCTGCTGTTGGAGCAGTGCTCCGAGCGGCTGCCTGCCATGGGCTGGGCGCTCGAGGTGTTGGCGCGGCTGGGCAGTGCGTATGCCATTGGCTCGGCGCCGGTGCGCGTCGAGTTCACCGCCGGCCTGGCCTGCCTTCCGGAGGATGCCGATACCGGTCGAAACCTGCTGCGTCGAGCCCGGCTCGCGCTTGTCGATGCCAAGCAGGAGGGGCTGCCGGTCTGCGCGTATCGCCCGGGTCGCGAGGATCGGCATCTGCGTCAGCTTCGTCTGATGTCGGACCTGCGCGTGGCGGGCGAACGTGGCGAGCTGTTTCTGGTGTTCCAACCCAAGATCGACCTGCGCAGCGTGCGTGTCGTGCATGCGGAGGCGCTGCTGCGCTGGCGGCATCCGGAGTTGGGCATGGTGTTCCCCGATGAGTTCATACCCATCTCCGAGCGCGCCGGAGTGGTGGGTACGCTGACGCGCTTCGCGCTGGCGGAAGCCGTGCGCGTCTGTAGTGCGTGGCGCGCCCAAGGCGTCGAGCTCGCGGTGGCGGTGAATCTGTCGGCACTCGACCTGGCAGATCCAGGGCTGGCTGCTCACATCGAGGGTGAGCTGGCGCGGCAGGGCTTCGCGACTTCGGATTTGATCGTCGAAGTCACAGAGAGCGCGGTCGTCACCGACCTGCCCACGGCCATCGAGCAGCTGCAGCGTCTACGTTCCGCCGGTGTGCGGGTTGCGATCGATGATTTCGGGACCGGCCAATCTTCACTCGCCCAACTGCAGCATCTGCCTGCGGACGAATTGAAGATCGACAAGAGTTTCGTGCTTACCCTGCAGGCGGGAAGCGCAGAGGCGGAGCTGGTGCGAATCGCGGTTGAGCTGGGCCATCGCTTCGGCATGCAGGTGATCGCCGAAGGCATTGAGACCCATGAAGGTCTGGCCGTGCTGCGTGAGCTGGGCTGTGATCTCGGTCAGGGCTACCTTTTCAGCCGGCCCATGCCGGGCAACGACATGCCTGACTGGTGCAGGCGCTTCGACGGCCGGCAGTTGCTGGCGGCCGCGGGTTGATCCAGTGTTGACTCTCTCCGAGGTTCGTCCCATGCATCCAGTCCAGAGGCGCTGTCGGACAGCACTGGGCGCTCGCTTTGCGGCGCTGCTGCTGAGCTTCGGTCTGTGTGCCTGCACCGGGGCAGGGGGCTCACGCGCGGCGGGCGACCCGCTGTTCGGCGAGCTCGGTGGCCTGCCCGGCGTGACTGCCGTGGTTGACGGGCTATTGTTCGCGATCAGCGAAGACCGGCGCATCGCCCACCATTTCGCCGAGTCCAACATTCTGAGGCTGCGCGAGAAGCTGATCGAGCAGATCTGCATGGAGTCGGGAGGGCCCTGCACCTACACCGGCGACAGCATGCAGCAGAGCCATGCGGGTCGCGGCTTCACGCAGGCCGACTTCAATGCCCTTGTCGAATGCCTGCAGGTCGCGATGCGTGAGCAGGGCGTTTCGTTTCGTGCCCAGAATCAGCTGTTGGCGCGCTTGGCACCCATGCAGCGCGACATCCTCTATCGTTGACCTTCGGCTGCGGCGGGCGTGCGTGTGCTCGAGCCTGCGCGTATCCTGCGCGCCGCACGTTCAGCGTCTGATCGAACCTGATGCGGGTGATGCCAGCCGGGGCCGACTGGGCCTTGTCGATAACGCGCCCGCTTCAGACGCCTGCCTGGATTCTTGGACATTCGAAGGAGCGCTCATGCGCAGCACCATCGTTGCAGGTAACTGGAAGCTCAACGGCAGCCGCGAAAGCGCGCGAGCGCTATTGGACGCGATTCTGGCGAAGCCCTTGCCCGAGGGCGTGCGGCTGCCGGTGTTTCCCCCCGTCGCCTATCTTGCCGAGCTGGCGCACGCGTATGCGGGCCGCGGTCTTGAGTTCGGCGCACAGGATGTGTCGGAGCACGACCGGGGCGCTTACACCGGTGATGTTTCCGCTGCCATGTTGGCCGACATCGGCGCGACTTGGACTTTGGTCGGGCACAGCGAGCGCCGCAGCTTTCATGCCGAAACTTCTGAACAAGTGGCGCGCAAGGCGGAGGCGGCGATCCGGGCTGGTCTGACCGCTGTGGTGTGTCTGGGTGAAACCCGCGAACAGCGTGAGAGCGGCGCCACAGAAGACGTTCTGCGCGCCCAGCTGGCGCCGGTTCTGGGCTTGGGTGCCGCTACGCTCTCGCGCTGCGTGCTGGCCTACGAACCGGTCTGGGCGATCGGCACCGGCCTCACTGCGAGTCCTCAGCAAGTGCAGGATGTCCATGTGTTCATCCGTAGCGAAATCGGCGCGGTCGATGCTACTATGGCGAACTCGCTGGCCATCCTTTACGGCGGCAGCGTCAAGCCAGAGAATGCGGCGGCTTTGTTTGCTCAGCCGGATGTCGATGGTGGTCTGATCGGTGGCGCCTCATTGGTGGCTGCCGATTTTCTGGGGATTGCGGCTGCGGCCGCCGCCCGCGGATGAATTCCGATCCAAGCTGGTATCCATGTCTTCGACTGTCCTGACTCTCGCCAACATCCTGTACGTCCTGGTCGCAGTGGCCATGATCGTGATGATCCTGCTGCAGCGCGGTGCAGGTGCTGCTGCCGGCTCCGGCTTTGGTGGCGGCGCTTCCGCCACGGTCTTCGGCTCGCGCGGTTCGGCGAACTTCCTGTCGAAGTCCACCGCCGTGCTGGCGGTCCTGTTTTTTGCGATCAGCCTCGCCATGGCGATGTATGTCGCGCGCGGCGGTCTTCGCGCCAGTTCGACTGAAGACCTCGGCGTCATGGGGCAGGTCGAGCCAGCCGCTGCCCAGCAAATTCCGGCCGCCGTCGCGCCGCCGGTAAGCCAGATTCCAGAGACCCAGGTGGCGCCCGCTGCCGCGGCCTCAGAGGCTGCCGCCGAGCAGCCCGTTGAGAGCGAAGAAGGTCAGGAAAATCCCCCGTCGGAGGGTGGGTCAGGCGAGTAATCGCCTGATACAATCCGACTCCTGCCGGAGTCAGGCGCACAGACGCTCTTCCGGCAGTCCCTTGCCCAGGTGGTGGAATTGGTAGACACACTATCTTGAGGGGGTAGCGGCGCAAGCTGTGCGGGTTCGAGTCCCGCCCTGGGCACCAACATCTGAAACGGCAGCGGAGCTGCACTTTGCGCTCTCCGCTGCGCTGATGCGCCCGAGTGCGGCGCGGAGGTGGCGACGCGTGTTGGCCGATTACCTGCCGATCCTGATGTTCCTCGGCGTTGCCGCTGGCATTGGCGTAGTTCTGCTCTTCCTGGGCTGGTTGCTCGGTCCGAAGTCTCCCGACGGCGAAAAGTCCTCGCCCTACGAGTGTGGCTTTGAAGCCTTCGAGGACGCGCGCATGAAGTTCGACGTGCGCTTCTACCTCGTAGCCATCCTCTTCATCATCTTCGATCTCGAGATCGCGTTCCTGTTTCCGTGGGCGCTGGTCTTCAAGGATATCGGCGTCTCCGCGATCGCGGCGATGGCGGTGTTCCTCGGCATTCTCGTCATCGGCTTCATCTACGAATGGAAGAAGGGAGCGCTGGAATGGGAGTGAGCCAGCTGCTGCACAACCCCGAGCCGATCGGCCGCCTGGATGACATCCTGCGCCCCGAGGGTGATAACCCGCTGCTGGAACGCGGCTTCGTGACCACGTCGGTTGACGCCCTGTTGAACTGGGCGCGCACCGGATCGATGTGGCCGATGACCTTCGGTCTGGCCTGTTGCGCGGTCGAGATGATGCACGCGGGAATGTCCCGCCTCGATCTGGACCGCTACGGCGTGATTTTCCGTCCGTCGCCACGCCAGTCGGACGTGATGATCGTAGCCGGCACCCTGGTCAACAAGATGGCCCCGGCGCTGCGCAAGGTCTACGACCAGATGCCCAACCCCAAGTGGGTGATTTCGATGGGCAGCTGTGCCAACGGGGGTGGCTACTACCACTACTCGTACTCGGTGGTGCGCGGCTGTGATCGCGTGGTGCCCGTCGACGTCTACGTACCGGGCTGCCCGCCGACGGCTGAAGCCTTGATCTACGGCATTCTGCAGCTGCAGAAGAAGATCCGTCGCACCAATACGATTGCGCGCTGAGCAGGCCATGGCAGACGAATACACAACTCTTGCCGATCGCCTGCGCGTGCGCTTCGAGAGCAAGCTTCTGAAGCTCGCCGTCGAGCGCGACGAGACCACCATCGAGGTGGCCCCGGACGCACTCATCGACGTTTGCCGTACCTTGCGCGACGACCCCGAGTTCAGGTTCGAACAGTTGATGGACGTCAGCGGTGTGGACTACCTCGGCTTTGGCGATGTCGAGTGGGACACCGACGACGTCTCCTCGGAAGGCTTCTCGCGCGGTGTCGAAGGTTTGGGCCCGGGACGCTTCAACTGGGAGCAGCGCCCGGCCGTATCGTCCGGTGCCGGCCGCTTCGCCGCCGTGTTCCATCTGATTTCGATCGTACACACCCGTCGTCTGCGCGTGCGCTGCTTCGGTGCGGACGACGCGCTGCCGGTGGTGCCCAGCGTGACCGAGCTCTGGCCGGTTGCGAACTGGTTCGAACGCGAGGCCTTCGACCTGTACGGCATCGTGTTCGAAGGGCATCCCGATCTGCGCCGCATCCTCACCGACTACGGCTTCGTGGGTCATCCCTTCCGCAAGGACTTCCCGCTGATCGGCAACGTCGAAGTGCGCTACGACCCCGAGAAAGGTCGCGTGGTGTACGAACCGGTCAGTATCGATCCGCGCGTCGGCGTGCCGCGCGTGGTCCGCAGTGATTCCCGCTACGAGCAGGCCCAGGCCGAGCGCAGCGCAGGGCAGGGCAAGTAGGCCATGCAGGAAATCCGCAATTACACGATGAACTTCGGCCCGCAGCATCCGGCCGCGCACGGCGTGCTGCGCCTGGTGCTGGAGCTGGACGGCGAGACCGTGATGCGCGCCGACCCACACATCGGACTGCTGCATCGCGGTACCGAAAAGCTGGCCGAGTCCAAGCCTTACAACCAGTCGATCGGCTACATGGATCGGCTCGACTACGTTTCGATGATGTGCAATGAGCACGCCTACGTGCGCGCCATCGAGACGCTGCTGGGGATCCAGGCGCCCGAGCGCGCGCAGTGGATCCGCACCCTGTTCGATGAGATCACCCGCGTTCTGAACCACCTGATGTGGGTGGGCTCGAACGGTCTTGATCTTGGCGCCATGGCGGTCATCCTCTACGCCTTCCGCGAACGCGAGGAACTGATGGACTGCTACGAGGCAGTCTCAGGCGCGCGCATGCACGCCGCCTACTATCGTCCGGGTGGCGTTTACCGTGACCTGCCTGAGCGCATGCCGCAGTATCGGGAATCGCCTTGGACCAAGGGCAAGGACCTGAAGCGCCGCAATGCCTGGCGTGAAGGCTCGATGCTCGATTTTCTTGATGCCTTCACCGACGACTTCCCCTCGAAGATCGACGAGTACGAGACCCTGCTGACCGACAACCGCATCTGGAAGCAGCGCACCGTCGGCATCGGCGTGGTCAGCCCGGATCACGCGCTTGCCTGGGGTATGACCGGCCCGATGCTGCGCGGCTCCGGCATCGCCTGGGACCTGCGCAAGAAGCAACCCTATGCCAAGTACGCGGAAGTCGATTTCGACATCCCGGTAGGCGTGAATGGTGACTGTTACGATCGCTACCTGGTGCGCGTCGAAGAGATGCGCCAGAGCAATCGCATCATCAAGCAATGCATCCAGTGGCTGCGGGCCAACCCCGGCCCGGTGATGCTCAAGAACTTCAAGGTGTCGCCGCCCTCCCGCGAGGAGATGAAGGACGACATGGAAGCCTTGATCCATCACTTCAAGCTGTTCACCGAGGGCTATTGCGTGCCACCCGGTGAGGTCTACGCCGCGGTCGAAGCGCCCAAGGGCGAGTTCGGCTGCTACTTGATCTCGGACGGCGCCAACAAGCCCTTCCGCGTCAAGCTGCGGGCCCCGGGCTTTGCCCATCTGTCTTCGATGGACTCGATCGTGCGCGGCCACATGCTGCCTGACGTGGTCGCGATGATCGGCACCTATGACGTGGTGTTCGGAGAGATTGATCGATGAGCGCGGGATTCGAGATTCGGGATTTTGGATTCGCGACAGCCGTGAACAGCGGCTGCGGCGCGACGTCCGTTCC
The DNA here is from genome assembly GCA_964586455.1 of uncultured Aquimonas sp. Taxonomy (GTDB): domain Bacteria; phylum Pseudomonadota; class Gammaproteobacteria; order Xanthomonadales; family Xanthomonadaceae; genus Aquimonas. Next base: position 57,938 of record CAZPHV010000006.1, on the reverse strand, counting down.
GGCTTCGTGTCCTTGCAGCTCCGATCCGGGCCAGCGCGGCCTGCTCTTCCGAATCCCGAATCCCGAATCCCGAATCCCAGCTCTCCACCCATGAAAGCCACCGGCAATTTCGAGACGGTACGCGAGGTCGACGCGCTCGCCGTGCTCAGCGAGCACACCCGTCAGCACATCGACCATTGGGTCGCCAAGTTTCCGTCGGATCGCAAGCGCTCGGCGCTGATCCAGGCGCTGATGGCAGCGCAGGAGCAGAACGGCGGCTACCTCACCGATGCGCTGGTGACCGCGGTCGCGCGCTATCTGGACCTGCCCTCGGTCTGGGCTTATGAGGTCGCCAGCTTCTACTCGATGTTCGAGCTGACACCGGTGGGCCGGAACAACGTGGCGATCTGCACCAATATCAGCTGCTGGTTGAACGGCGCGGAAGACCTGGTGAGCCACGTCGAGAAGCGACTGGGTATCAAGCTTGGTGAGAGCACGCCGGATGGACGTATCTACCTGAAGCGCGAAGAAGAATGCCTGGCCGCGTGCTGCGGAGCTCCAATGATGGTGGTCAACGGCCACTACCACGAGAAGCTCACCCCGGCGTCGATGGATCAGATCCTGGATTCGCTGAAGTAAGGGAGCCCGGCCGCGACGTTTGGACACCGAACGCCGCGCCGCACCTGCTTTGGCAGGCCCGCCGCCATCCCGCGACGGGCAGATGAGGAAGAGGCGAGAAGGCAATGGCGTACGGACCGGAACCGCAAGAGCACAGCGTCGTCTACACCACGCTTCATTTCGAGAAGCCGTGGAGCTATGAGAACTACCTGAAAGTCGGTGGTTATCTGGCGCTGCGCAAGATCCTGACCGAGAAGATCCCGCAGGAGCAGGTGATCGACATGGTCAAGCAGAGCGGGCTGCGCGGTCGCGGCGGCGCCGGTTTTCCTGCGGGTCTGAAGTGGAGCTTCATGCCGCGCAACGCGCCGGGGCAGAAGTACATCCTCTGCAATTCCGATGAGTCCGAGCCGGGTACCTGCAAGGATCGCGACATCCTGCGCTACAACCCGCATGCGGTGATCGAAGGCATGGCGATCGCCTGCTACGCGACCGGCTCGACGGTGGCCTACAACTATCTGCGCGGCGAATTCCACCACGAGCCTTTCGAGCACTTTGAAGAAGCGTTGAAAGACGCCTACGCCAACGGCTGGCTCGGTAAGGATGTGCTGGGTTCCGGCGTGGACATCGATATGTACGGTGCGCTCGGCGCCGGTGCCTACATCTGCGGCGAAGAAACCGCACTGATGGAGTCGCTGGAGGGCAAGAAGGGCCAGCCGCGCTTCAAGCCGCCGTTCCCGGCCAACTTCGGCCTGTTCGGGCGTCCGACCACGATCAACAACACCGAGACTTACGCGTCGGTGCCGGCGATCATCCGTAATGGAGCCGAATGGTTCCTCAACCTTGGCAAACCCAACAACGGTGGGCCCAAGGTGTTCTCGGTGTCGGGCCACGTCAACAATCCCGGCAACTTCGAAATCCGCCTTGGCACCCCGTTCAAGGATCTGCTCGCCATGGCCGGCGGTGTCCGCGGTGGTCGCAAGCTCAAGGCGGTGATTCCGGGCGGTTCGTCGATGCCGGTGCTGCCTGCCGACACCATCATGGAACTGACGATGGACTACGACGCCCTGCAGAAAGCGGGTTCGGGTCTGGGTTCGGGGGCCGTGATCGTGATGGACGAGACCACCTGCATGGTCAAGGCCTGCCGCCGCATCTCTCAGTTTTACTACAAGGAAAGCTGCGGCCAGTGCACGCCCTGCCGCGAAGGCACCGGCTGGATGTACCGCGTGCTCTCGCGCATCGTTGATGGCAAGGGCACGGTCGAAGACATCCACATGCTCAAGGCTGCCGCCGGCCAGATCGAAGGCCACACCATCTGTGCCTTCGGCGAAGCCGCCGCCTGGCCGGTGCAGGGTTTCTTGCGCCACTATTGGCATGAGTTTGAGTATTACGTCGCCCACGGGCGCTCGATGGTCGAAGCAGAGATTGGGGTGGCCGCATGAACCTTGCTCGCTGTTGCGACGCGGGATTCGGGATTGGGGATTCGGGATTCGAAAGAGCCGGTGCCCCCAATCTAGGCGTTTCCCGCTCTGAACGAATCCCGAATCCCGATTCCCGAATCCCGGTGGTGAAGGCATGAGCGCCGCGCCCTCCGCGCCTAATTCGGCGCCCGACAAGATCAACATCGAAATTGACGGTACCGCGATGGCGGTGCCCAAGGGCTCGATGATCATCGAGGCGGCCGACAAGGCCGGTATCCCGATTCCGCGCTTCTGCTACCACAAGAAGCTGTCGATCGCTGCCAATTGCCGGATGTGCCTGGTCGACGTTGAGAAGATGCCAAAGCCGGCGCCTGCCTGCGCCACGCCGGTGATGGAGGGGATGAAGATCTACACGCAGTCCAAGCGCGCGCTGGATTCCCAGCGCAACGTGATGGAGTTCCTGCTGATCAACCATCCTCTTGACTGTCCGATCTGCGATCAGGGCGGCGAGTGCGAACTGCAGGACGTGGCGATGGGCTATGGCCGTTCGGTCAGCCGATTCGTCGAGCGCAAGCGGGTGGTGGCGGACGAGAACATCGGCCCACTGGTCGCAACCGACATGACCCGCTGCATTCACTGCACCCGCTGTGTGCGCTTTGTCGGCGAGATCGCAGGCACCTACGAGCTGGGTGGTATGGGTCGCGGTGATCGACTTGAGATCGGCACCTACATCGGCAAGAACATCGACAGCGAACTGTCCGGAAACATCATCGATGTATGCCCGGTGGGTGCGCTCACCAACAAGCCTTTCCGCTTCCGTGCGCGTGCCTGGGAGCTCGCCGCGCGCGAGTCGATCGGCTACCACGATGGCTTGGGTTCCAATCTTTATCTGCACGTGCGCCGCGGCGAAGTGATGCGCGTGGTGCCGCGTGAGAACGACGCGATCAACGAGAGCTGGCTGTCGGATCGCGACCGCTACAGCCACACCGGCCTGGTGTCCGCCGACCGCGCCACAACCGCCTTGGTGCGCGAGGGCGCGAACTGGAAGGAAGTCAGTCTGGAGCAGGGCATCGCCCGCGCTGTTGAGCTGCTGAAGTCCGCGAACGGCGAGCAGACCGGTCTGCTGGTGCACCCCTCGACTTCGGTGGAAGAGGGCGCCCTTCTGGCGCGCTTTGCCGCGGGGCTCGGGTGCCCGAACATCGACCATCGCCTCGGCACGCTGGATTTCGCTGACGCACCGGCCGCTGAGGCCTTCCAGCTGCCTCTGGCTGAGATCGAACAGGCAGGAGCGGTGTTGCTGGTGGGTTGCAATCCACGCCTGGAGGCGCCGATTCTTGGTCACCGCATTCGCAAGGCCTGGAAGGCCGGGGCGAAGATCAGCGCCATCAACCCGATCGATTTCAATCTCAATTTCGACCTGAGCCACAAGGCGATTGTCACTCCGCAGGCGATGATCGAATCGCTGGCTGCGGTGTTCGCTGCTGCTGGTGGCAAGGCCGCCGAACTGCCGGCGGAACTGGCCGTCACGGTGTCTCAGGTGACCGTGGAAGAGGGACACCGTGCAGTTGCCGAACAACTGGCGAGCGCAAGCGTCGGACTGATCCAACTGGGTGAAACCGCGGTGGGGCACGTCAATGCGTCCTGGCTACGGGCGCTGGCTGCCGGCCTCGCCCGCGCGACCGGCGCACGCCTCAATGTGCTTGAGCGGGGTGCCAATGCGCTGGGCCTGGCGCGTTCCGGTGTCCTGCCCGAGGCTCTGAATGCCCGCGCAATGCTGGAGCAGGCGCGCAGCACCTATGTTCTTTACGGCATCGAGCCGGAATTCGACTTCGCCGACAACACGCTGGCCCTGCAGGCTCTGTCGCAGGCCAAGCAGGTACTGGCCTTCAGCGCGTTCGTGACCGAATCACTGAAGCGCTGCGCCAATGTGATTTTGCCGATTGCCCTGCTGCCCGAAATGGAAGCAACTTTGGTCAATGCGCAGGGGCAGTCTCAGCCGGTAAGCGCAGGCGCCAAAGCACCGGGCGAAGCACGTCCTGGCTGGCGTCTGCTACGCGCGCTGGGTGAAGCTTTGAAGTTGCGGGGTTTCGAGTTCACCGATCTGCAGGGCTTGCGAGCAGGTATCGAGCTGTCCGAGCCCAAGAGTGGGGCAGGGCTGTCACAGCGGGCCGCGATCGAAGGGCTTCAGCGTGTTGCCACGACGCCGATCTACCGCGCGGATGCGGTGCTGCGTCGCGCTGAACCGCTGAATGCGCACACCCTGAACGCGGGTCCGCGAGTGTTGTTGAACGCCGTTGATGCACTTGCTGCAGGTCTTTCCAATGGCGCGATGGCTCGGGTCGGTGACGGACGCGGCCAGGCCACGCTTCAGGTTGAAGTCACTGGGCGCGTCCCGAGCGGCAGCGTCTGGATCGAAACTGGCTACGGCGCGACCGCGCCGCTTGCGCCTGCGGGCGCCCTCACCGTGGCGAAGGTGTAAGGCCCCATGCTGTCGCTCATCGAACCCATCCGCGAGTTCTTCCTCAGCTTCGGTGACATCGGGCTGCTGGTCTGGACCCTGATCAAGATCCTGTGCATCACCGTGCCGCTGATTCTCGGCGTCGCCTATTTCACCCTGTTCGAACGCAAGGTGATTGGCTGGATGCACGTGCGCCAGGGGCCTGTCTACGTCGGCCGAATCTTCGGCATCGGCTTCATCCAGCCGTTTGCCGACGTGTTCAAGCTGCTGTTCAAGGAAGTGGTGCTGCCCAGCAATGCCAATACCTTCCTGTTCCGTCTCGCACCGGTGTTGACTCTCGCGCCCGCATTCGCAGCCTGGGCGGTGGTGCCCTTTGAAGATGGCCTGGTGTTGGCCAACATCAATGCCGGCCTTCTGTTGCTGCTGGCTATGACCTCGATGGGCGTGTACGGCGTGATCATCGCCGGCTGGGCGTCGAACTCGAAGTACGCCTTCCTCGGCGCCATGCGCTCGGCCGCGCAGGTGGTCAGCTACGAGATCGCGATGGGCTTCGCACTGGTCGGCGTGCTGGTGGCGGCGGGTAGTCTCAACCTGACCGAGATCGTCAACGCTCAAGGCGGCAACTCTGGGTTCTTCGAGTGGTTCTGGTTGCCCCTGCTGCCTCTGTTTGTCATCTACTTTATTTCCGGCGTCGCCGAGACCAACCGCGCACCCTTCGACGTTGCCGAAGGCGAGTCGGAAATCGTGGCCGGCTTCCACGTCGAATACGCAGGCTCGGCCTTCTCGGTGTTCTTCCTCGCCGAGTACGCCAACATGATCCTGATCAGTTTCCTGGCACCGCTGCTGTTCCTGGGCGGCTGGCTGTCGCCCTTCCAGGGCTGGACGGACAGCTGGCTGGGCCAGCCAAGCGTGTTCTGGCTGCTGGCCAAAGCGGTGCTGTTCGCCTTCTTCTACGTGTGGTTCCGCGCCAGCTTCCCGCGCTACCGCTATGACCAGATCATGCGTCTGGGCTGGAAGGTGTTCATCCCAATCACCATTGTCTGGATCCTCGTGGTCGCCTGGGCGGTGCACGCGGGCTGGTTCACGGCCGGCAGCTGAGGAACGCAAGCGCATGAACCGCATCCTGTCCTACCTGAAGAGCCTACTGCTGATCGAGCTGCTGCAGGGCATGTGGCTGACCCTGAAGTACTTCTTCAAACCGAAGTACACGCTGGCCTATCCGTTCGAGAAGATTCCGCAGTCGCCGCGTTTCCGTGGCCTGCACGCCTTGCGCCGGTATCCCAACGGCGAGGAGCGCTGCATCGCCTGCAAGCTGTGCGAAGCGGTGTGCCCGGCGCTGGCGATCACGATCGATTCGGAACCGCGCGACGACGGCAGCCGCCGCACGACGCGCTACGACATCGATCTGTTCAAATGCATCTTCTGCGGCTTCTGCGAAGAGAGCTGTCCGGTCGACTCGATCGTGGAAACACATATCCACGAGTACCACTTCGAGAAGCGCGGCGAGAACATCGTCAACAAGATCCAGCTGCTTGCGATCGGAGACCGCCTGGAGGCGGAGATCGCAGAGCGTCGCGCGCTCGATTCCGCATTTCGCTGATGCGCCGCGCCCGCCAGCCCCTTCCGGAGCCTCTCGCATGAGCTATCCCTTGATCGCTTTCTACGCCTTCGCCAGCGTGGCCATTCTGTCCGCGTTGTCGGTGGTGTCCGTGCGCAATCCCGTGCACGCGGTGCTGTTCCTGATCCTGACCTTCTTCTCCAGCGCCTGCCTGTGGATACTCGCCGACGCCGAGTTCCTCGGCATCGCTCTGGTACTGGTCTACGTGGGTGCGGTGATGGTGCTGTTCCTGTTCGTGGTGATGATGCTGGACATCAAATTCGCACCGCTGCGTGAGGGATTCGCGCGCTACCTGCCGGTCGGCATCGTGGTCGCGATCGTGATGGCGCTGGAGATGATGGCCCTGATCGGCCTGGCACGGTTCGAACAGCCTTTCCCCAGCGCCGACCCAGCCGCAGCCGCAGGCATGTCGAATACCGAGTGGTTGGGCAAGGCCATGTTCACCGACTACCTGTACCCGTTCGAGATCGCCGCGGTCATCCTGACCGTCGCTATCGTTGCGGCGATCGCGATCACCTTGCGCCGTCAGGTCAACGTCAAGGCGCAGGATCCCGCTCGCCAGGTACAGGTGCGCCGCGAAGACCGCGTGCGCCTGGTCAAGATGAAGGCCGAAACCCCGGAGAACCGCCAGTGATCACTCTCGGACACTTTCTGGCGGTGGGTGCACTGCTGTTCTGCATCGGCGTCGGCGGCATCTTCATCAACCGCAAGAACGTCATCGTGCTGCTGATGAGCATCGAGCTGATGCTGCTGGCGGTGAACATGAACTTCATCGGCTTCTCGCGCCATCTGGGCAGCGTCGACGGACAGATTTTCGTGTTCTTCATCCTTACCGTCGCGGCCGCCGAGGCCGCGATCGGCCTCGCAATCTTGGTCGCGCTGTTCCGAGCGCGAGCGACCATCAATGTAGGTGAGCTGGACTCGATGAAGGGGTGAGCCAGCGCGCTCGCGAGCCACTGGCTCGCGCGCTGGCGAACGCCCGCGCAAGGATGCGCGGGCCGGGGGTCGGAAGCCCTCAGGTGATCGCCATGGATGGCAGCAGAAATCTAGAGTCAAAGCGCAGCCGAGCCACTGGCTCGCGCGCTGGCGAACGCCCGCGCAAGGATGCGCGGGCCGGGG
>CAZPHV010000006.1:0-50628 GCA_964586455.1 uncultured Aquimonas sp. | reverse complement strand
GTCGGAAGCCCTCAGGTGGTCGGCATGGAAGGCAGCAACAACCCAGTTTCAAGGCGCGCTCGATCAGATGTTCGCGCGCGCCATGTGGGATCGCTAACCGGCGAGTCCCACTCGACAGACTCAGTAGCAAACAAGCCGCGCCGCGCTGGCTCCACCCGCGTAGGCCGCAGCCCAAGGCAACAGGGCAACCCGTAGCGCCGCATGCATAGCAATGGAACCGAGCCGTGATATCTGAAAACGTACTCCTGCTGATCGCGCTCGCGCCCCTCTTCGGCGCCATCGTTGCTGGCCTGTTCGGCAAGCAGATCGGCCGCGCCGGTGCGCACTGGGTGACCATTCTCGGCGTGGCGGTGTCCTGCGCTCTGTCGGTGCAGGTGCTCTACCAGCTCGTGTGGGGCGGCGCTCCGGTGTTCAACCAGAACCTCTACACCTGGTTCGACATTGGCGGTTACTCCGCGCACGTCGGCTTTCTGGTGGATCGCCTGAGCGCGATGATGATGGTGGTGGTGACGTTTGTGTCGCTGCTGGTGCACATCTACACCATCGGCTACATGCACGAAGACCCGGGCTATCAGCGCTTCTTCTCCTATATCAGCCTGTTTACCTTCTCGATGCTCATGCTGGTCATGAGCAACAACTTCCTGCAGCTGTTCTTCGGCTGGGAGGCAGTGGGTCTGGTTTCCTACCTGCTGATCGGCTTCTGGTTCAAGAAGCCGTCGGCTGTGTTCGCCAACATGAAGGCCTTCCTGGTCAATCGCGTTGGCGACTTCGGGTTCCTGCTGGGTATCGCTGGCGTGCTGTACTGGCTCGGCACGCTGGACTACCAGACCGCCTTCGACAACGCGCCGCAGATCGCTGGTCGGACCGTCGAGATCTGGCCAGGCGCGCAGTGGGCGGTGCCGACCTTCATCTGTATCTGCCTGTTCATTGGTGCCATGGGCAAGTCGGCGCAGGTGCCGCTGCACGTCTGGCTGCCGGATTCGATGGAAGGTCCAACCCCCATTTCGGCCCTGATCCACGCCGCGACCATGGTCACCGCCGGCATCTTCATGGTGGCGCGCATGTCGCCGCTGTTCGAGATGAGCGAGACCGCGCTGGCTTTCGTGTTGTTCATCGGTGCCACCACCGCGCTCTTCACCGGCCTGATCGGTGTGGTGCAGAACGACATCAAGCGCGTGGTCGCGTACTCGACCCTGTCGCAACTTGGCTACATGACGGTGGCCCTGGGTGTTTCGGCCTACGCCGGCGCGGTGTTCCACCTGATGACCCATGCCTTCTTCAAGGCCCTGCTGTTCCTGGCGGCTGGCTCGGTGATCATCGGCATGCACCATGAGCAGGACATGCGCCGCATGGGCGGCCTGCGCAAGTACATGCCGATCACCTGGATCACCAGCCTGATCGGAACCCTGGCGCTTGTGGGTACGCCCTTCCTGTCGGGTTACTACTCGAAGGACACCATCATCGAGGCCGCTGGCGTCGCCGCGGGGCAGGGCGGTTGGGTGCAGAGCTACGCCTACTGGGCGGTGATGCTCGGTGTCTTCATCACCAGTTTCTACAGCTTCCGCCTGCTCTACATGACCTTCCACGGCAAGGAACGCTTCCGCGACGCGCATGCGCACGGCGATCACCACCACGACGCGCATCACGACGATCACGGTCATGGCCATGGGGCGCATGAGCCGCACGAGTCCCCGTGGGTGGTAACCCTGCCGCTGGTGCTGCTGGCGATTCCCTCGATCGCGATCGGTTTCCTCACCGTCGGCCCGATGGTGTTCGGTGACTTCTTCGCAGGCGCGATCACGGTACTGTCCGAGCACGACACCCTGGCCGGTGTGGGCGCCAAACTCTGGCATGACGAGCAAGGGTGGTTGTCGGCGGCCATTGGCTTCGGGCTGCACTTCATTGCTGCGCCCGCGTTCTGGCTGGCCTTCGCAGGTTTCGCGGCGGCCACGTATCTGTACCTGTTCAATCCGCAGTTGGCAGGTCGCCTGCGGCAGACCTTCGCGACGCCGGTGAAGGTGCTGGAAAACAAGTACGGATTCGACGACTTCAACCAGGCCGTGTTCGCCCGCGGCAGCCTGCGGCTGGGGCGTCTGTTCTGGAAGACAGGTGATACCGCGATGATCGACGGCGTGGCCGTGAATGGCTCAGCAGCGCTTGTCGACCGCATCGCCTCGGTGGTGCGTCATCTGCAGTCCGGCCTGATGTACCACTACGCCTTCGCAATGATCCTCGGCCTGATCGCGCTGCTCGGCGCGCTGATCTGGTCACTGCGCGTCTGACGACGCCGCACTCAGATAACCAAGGAAACCGCCGATGCCGTCCTCCCTTCCTCTGCTGAGCCTGCTGATCTGGTTGCCCATTCTGGGCGGCTTCGCAGCGCTCGCCTTTGGCTCAGATCGCAGCGCCCAGGTGCGCTGGTTCGCCCTGCTGGTGACGTTCGCCACCTTCGTGCTGAGCATCCCGCTGTACTCGGCGTTCGATGCCGGCTCAGGTGCGATGCAGTTCGTCGAGAACCACAGCTGGATTGAAGCGTTCAAGATCCGCTACCACCTCGGCGTCGATGGCATCTCGCTGGCGCTGGTGCTGCTGACCACCTTCACCAGCGTGCTGGTGCTGATCGGCGCCTGGACCTCGGTCGACGAGCGCGTGCACCAGTACATGGCCGCCTTCATGATTCTCGAAGGCTTGATGATCGGGGTGTTCTGCTCGCTCGATGCGATCCTGTTCTATGTCTTCTTCGAAGGCATGCTGATCCCGATGTTCATCATCATCGGCGTCTGGGGTGGCTACCGCCGCATCTACGCCTCGATGAAGTTCTTCCTGTACACGTTCCTGGGCTCGATCTTCATGCTGGTCGGTCTGGTGTATCTGTACCTGAAGGGCGGCAGCTTCCAGTTGGCCGACCTGTATGCGCTGCCGCTGACTTCGACCGAGCAGATGTGGCTGTTCTTCGCCTTCTTCGCTGCGTTCGCAGTCAAGATTCCGATGTTCCCGGTACACACCTGGCTGCCCGATGCGCACGTCGAGGCACCGACCGCGGGCTCCGTGGTGCTGGCCGCGATCATGCTGAAGATCGGCGGCTACGGCTTCCTGCGCTTCACGCTTCCGATCGTGCCGGATGCCGGTCATGAGTTCGCGTGGCTGATGATCGCGCTGAGCCTGATCGCCGTGGTCTACGTCGGTTTGGTGGCGCTGGTGCAGGAAGACATGAAGAAGCTGATCGCGTACTCATCCATCTCGCACATGGGTTTCGTGACGCTGGGTATCTTTATTGCTTTCGCTCTGGTGCGTCAGAACAGCATCGACGGCGCCCAACTCGGACTGCAGGGCGCGATGGTGCAGATGATCAGCCATGGCTTCATTTCCGGCGCGATGTTCTCCTGCGTCGGCATCGTCTACGACCGCATGCATACGCGCATGATCAAAGACTACGGCGGCGTGGCGAATGTCATGCCGATGTTCGCTGCGTTCTTCGTGCTGTTTGCCATGGCCAACAGCGGTTTGCCTGGAACCTCTGGCTTCGTCGGTGAGTTCATGGTGATCCTCGCGGCATTCCAGCAGAGCCCCTGGATCGGTGCGATCGCTGCGCTGACCCTGATCATCGGTGCCGCCTACACGCTGTGGATGGTCAAGCGCGTGCTCTACGGCGAAGTGGCCAATTCCAATGTTGCAGCGCTCAAGGATCTGCGAGGCCACGAGTTCCTGGTGCTTGCGCTATTCGCCGCTGCTGTCCTGTACTTCGGTGTGCACCCGAAGCCGTTGACCGACCTGATGGACGCCTCCATCGCCCAACTCGCGGCCCAGCTTGCCGCTAGCAAGCTGTAAGCGAGGACGCCGATCATGATCACCGCATCCGACTTCATCCCGCTGACCCCGGAAATCTTCCTGCTGTCAGCGGCCTGCGTGCTGCTTCTCGCTGACCTGTTCATCAGTGACGCCCGTCGTGGCCTGACCCATTTCCTCGGTTTGCTGACCCTGGTCGCCACCGCCGCGCTGGTTTTGCGCGATGGCGTCGCCACCGAGCCGGTTTCGGCCTTCGGCGGAATGTTCATCCGCGACGGCGTCGCCGATGTGCTCAAGGTGTTCATGCTGGTGGTGAGCGCGGCTGCCTTCGTCTACGCCAAGCCCTATCTGCAGGATCGTGGTTTGTTCAAGGGCGAGTTCTACGTGCTCTGCCTGTTCGCGGTGCTCGGCATGATGGTGCTGGTCTCGGCCGGCAACCTGATCAGCCTGTACATGGGGCTTGAGCTGCTGGCGTTGTCTTCGTATGCGCTGGTTGCGATCGATCGCGACAACAAGCTCGCCACCGAAGCGGCGATGAAGTACTTCGTGCTGGGTTCGCTCGCCTCGGGCATGCTTCTGTACGGTATGTCGATGGTCTACGGCGCCACCGGCAGTCTCGATATCGCAACCATCCAGGGCGCGATGGCCAACCTGGGCGACAACCGCGGAATCCTTCTGTTGGGCGTGGTGTTCCTGGTCGTCGGCATTGCATTCAAGTTCGGCGCCGCGCCTTTCCACATGTGGCTGCCGGACGTCTATCAGGGCGCGCCCACGGCAGTCACGGCCTTCATCGGCTCGGCGCCGAAGCTCGCTGCCTTCGGTATGGCCTATCGCCTGCTCGAAGGCGCGGTGGGCGACATCAGCGAGTGGAAATACATGCTGGCCTGGCTGGCGGTGCTGTCGCTAGCAATCGGCAACGTGGTTGCGATCGCGCAGACCAACCTGAAGCGCATGCTGGCCTACTCGACCATCTCGCACGTCGGCTTCCTGTTCCTGGGCCTCGCTGCGGGAACACCGGGCGGCTATGCGGCGGCCATGTTCTACGCGATCTGCTACTCGATCATGTCGGTCGGCGCCTTCGCGGCGATCATGCTGCTGGCGCGCAAAGGCTTTGAGGCCGAAGAAATCAGCGACTTCCGCGGCCTGAACCAGCGGCATCCGTGGTTCGCCTTCATGGTGCTGCTGTTGATGGGCTCGCTCGCAGGTTTCCCGCCGCTGTTCGGGTTCTGGGCCAAGCTGGCGGTGCTGGAGGCCGCAGTGCAGGCCGACATGCTGTGGTTGGCCCTGGTGGCGGTGGTATTTGCAGTGGTGGGCGCGTTCTACTACCTGCGGGTGATCCGCACCATGTACTTCGACACGGCCGAAGACGGCGCGTCGCATGGTCTGTCGCCCGACCCCCAACTGCGCTGGCTGTTGACGGTCAACGGCTTGGCGATGCTCGTGCTCGGCATCTTCTGGGGCCCGATCATGCAGTGGTGCATCAACGCCACCGCCGCTTGAAGCAGATAATTCAATTTCATCTGAAACAAGGCTTGCGGCACTGCAATAACACCGCTACAATTGCGGTCTGACTGATGCGGGGTGGAGCAGTCTGGCAGCTCGTCGGGCTCATAACCCGAAGGTCGCAGGTTCAAATCCTGCCCCCGCTACCATCAGTAAAGCAGCGAACCGTTGACCGGTCTGCTGTCTGTGAAGAGCCTCCACGTGAGGCTCTTTCATTTTGCGGGCCCGCAGCGCTGGAGGAGTTTGTCCAGCGAGGCTCCGGTGTCTTGGACAGGGCCCTATGCCCTGGCTGCGCTCCGCCTGGCTGCGAGCGCGTGCAAGACCCGAGGATGCTGCGCCGATGTCCCAAACCCATCTAGAACTCGAAGCGCTGATGAGCCCGGCCGTTGAAGCCTTGGGCCTTGAGCTGTTGGGGGTCGAGTACGCACCGAGCAGCCACCGCAGCGTGCTGCGGCTGTACATCGATGCAGAAGGCCGCCACGTCACCGTGGAGGACTGCGGATCGGTCAGCCGCGAGGTCAGCGCGCTGCTGGACGTAGACGACCCGATCCAGGGCAACTACGTGCTCGAGGTCTCCTCGCCGGGCTTTGATCGGCCCTTGTTCAAGCCTGCCCAGTTCGAACGCTTCCTCGGCCAGCAGGCGAAGATCACGCTGCATCTGCCGCAGGATGGTCGCCGTCGCTTCACCTGCGCGCTGCGCGCGGTCGAGGGCGACACGATCGTCGTGGAACAGGACGGCAAGGAATTCAGGCTCGCGCACGACAACATCGCGAAGGCCCGTCTGGTGCCTGACTATTCCGCGCTGGGGCAGGCGGAAGCACCTGCTGGCGTGGACACGGATGCCCCTGAGGCTTCCATCTACGACGACCCCGACGCCAAACCGGCGCCGCGTCGCCCCGGCCGTGGCCGCTGAGCCCGCACTCCCTAGCCGCTGACCCGAATCCACTTTCCGAACCCCAGGCACCTTGCGTGTGCCGGAGACACGACGATGAGCAAAGAATTGCTGTTGGTTGCCGAAGCCGTTGCCAACGAGAAGGGCGTCGATCGCGGCGTGATTTTCGATGCGCTTGAAGCCGCCCTTGCGTCCGCCGCGAAGAAGCAGTTTCCGGAGGAAGACGTGCAGATGCGCGTTTCCATCAACCGTGCGACTGGTAATTACGACACCTTCCGCATGTGGGAGGTGGTGGCCGACGACGTGGTGATGGAGTCTCCGCATCACCAGATCCGCCTGATGGACGCCGTCGACATCAAGCCTGATGCCGAAGTGGGTGAATTCATCGAAGAGCAGGTAGAGAACGTCGACTTCGGTCGAATCTCCGCCCAGGCCGCGAAACAGGTGATCGTGCAGCGGGTTCGCGAGGCCGAACGCGCTCAGGTCGTCGACGCCTTCAAGGACCGCGTGGGTGAGCTCATCACCGGCATCGTCAAGCGCGTCGAGCGCGGCAATGTCTATATCGATCTGGGCGGCAACGCGGAAGCCTTCATCTCGAAGGACAAGTCGATTCCGCGCGACACTTTGCGCCCGGGCGACCGCGTACGCGGCTACCTGTACGACGTCCGCACCGAGCCGCGTGGCCCGCAGCTGTTTGTCAGTCGCGCTGCCCCCGAATTCATGATGGCGCTGTTCAAGCTCGAAGTGCCCGAAGTCGGCCAGAATCTGGTCGAGATCAAGGGCGCTGCGCGTGACCCCGGCGACCGCGCCAAGATCGCGGTGATCGCGCACGACACCCGCACCGATCCGATCGGTGCCTGCATCGGCATGCGCGGCTCGCGTGTGCAGGCCGTCAGCAATGAGCTGAACGGTGAGCGCATCGACATCGTGCTCTGGAGTGAGAACCCCGCCCAGTTCGTGATCAACGCGATGGCGCCCGCTGAAGTGCAGTCGATCATCGTCGACGAAGAGCGCCACTCGATGGACATCGCCGTCGCTGAAGACAAGCTGGCGCAGGCGATCGGCAAGGGCGGCCAGAACGTGCGCCTGGCCTCCAAGCTGACTGGCTGGCAGCTCAATGTGATGACCCAGGATCAGGTCGCCGCGAAGAGCGAGGCCGAACAGGCCACGGCCCGCAAATTGTTCATGGACCGCATGGAAGTCGACGAAGAGATCGCCGGCATCCTGGTCACCGAAGGCTTCAGCACGCTTGAAGAAATCGCCTACGTGCCCGCAGCCGAGCTGCTGGCAGTGGAAGGCTTCGACGAGGACGTGGTCGAAGAGCTGCGTGCTCGTGCTCGCGACGCGCTGCTGACCGAAGCGCTGGCGGCCGAAGAACAGCTTGAGGAGCACAAGCCTGCCGAGGACCTTCTGGGCCTCGAGGGCATGGACGACGCGATCGCCTATGCACTGGCGGCTCGCGGCATTTCGACCCGCGACGACCTGGCCGAAATGGCGGTTGATGAGATCAGTGATATCGAAGGCATGGATGACGCCCGCGCCGCGAGCCTGATCATGGAAGCACGCAAGCACTGGTTCGAATGAACACCCGGTGTGCGGACGCGCGAAAAGCGCATCCGCCGACCTCGGGGTAGAATTACCGGCTTGACGCCCGTGCGCGGTGCTCGGCCGGGCCCATGAAATTTTAGGAAGCCACATGTCGGAAGTTACCGTACGAACCCTCGCAAAGTTGACTGGCACCCCGGTTGAGAAGCTCCTTGAGCAACTCGCCGAGGCCGGCATGAGCTTCAGCGGGCCCGACCAGGTGGTGACCAGCGCCGAGAAGATGAAGCTGCTGGGCTTCCTGCGCCGCACCCACGGCAAGACCGAGCCCGCTGAAGACCCCGCCGCTCCCCGTCAGATCACCCTCAAGCGCCGCAAGGTCGAAGAGATCACTGTGGCTGCCGGCAAGCAGAAAACCACGGTCAACGTTGAGGTGCGCCAGAAGCGCACCTACGTGAAGCGTAGCGAGATCTCGGTCAGCGAAGATCCGGGTCGCGACGAGGCCCAGCGTTTGTTGGCCGAGTCGCATGCGCGTCAGGAGGCAGAAGAAGCCGCGCGCGTCGAAGCTGAGCAGCGTCGTCAGGCCGAAGAAGCCCGTGTGCGCGAAGAGGAAGAAGCGCGCCGTCGTCCGGTTGAACCCGTGGCCCCGCCTCCAGCCCCGGTCGAGGTCGCAGCTCCTGTGGCTGCCGCCCCCGCGGCTTCAACGCCATCTGCTCCGCCTGCTCGTGCGCCGGCTGCCGATGCGCCGCGCGCTCCGGTGCGCAGCGATGGTCCGAGTTCGCGGCCGCCGCCGCGCGGTCCGTCCACGGGCGCTCCGCCGCGCACTGGCGCTCCGCCGCGTCCGGGCATGCGTCCGCCAGGTGGTCCGTCTGCGCCATCCTCGCAGCCGCCGGGCGCTCCTCGGCGTACCGATGACCGTCGTGCACGCCCCGCCCGTGGCGCACCCGCACGACCGGGTGGCAGCGACGATGCCGCCTCGCGCTTCGGTCGCGGTGAGCTGCATCTCTCTGACGCCGGTGTCGCACGTCGCGGCGCACGCAAGAAGCCCGGCCAGCGCCGCCAGGAAGCCTCGCGCTCCGGTAGCGGCAGCCACGCCTTCTCGCGTCCGACCGCGCCGATGACGCGCGAAGTCTCGATCGGCGACAACATTCTTGTGGCCGACCTGGCCCAGAAGCTGGCCCTGAAGGGCGCCGAAGTGGTCAAGGCCCTGTTCAAGATGGGCGTGATGGCCACGATCAACCAGACCATCGATCACGACACCGCCGTGCTGGTGGTCGAAGAGCTGGGTCACAGCGCTGTTCGCGCCAGCGAGAATGACGTCGAAGACGCCCTGATCGCGCACGTTGAACAGTCGGGTGAAGGCGAGCTGCGTCCGCCGGTCGTGACCATCATGGGTCACGTCGATCATGGCAAGACCTCGCTGCTCGATCATATCCGTCGCACCCGTGTGGCTTCGGGTGAAGCGGGTGGCATCACCCAGCACATCGGCGCTTACCACGTCGAAACTCCGAAGGGCGTCATCAGCTTCCTCGATACCCCCGGCCATTCGGCGTTTACCCAGATGCGTGCGCGCGGCGCCAAGCTCACCGATATCGTGGTGCTGGTGGTCGCGGCCGATGATGGCGTGATGCCCCAGACGATCGAGGCGATCAAGCACGCCAAGGCGGCCGGCGTTCCGCTGATCGTCGCCATCAACAAGATGGACAAGACCGACGCTAACCCCGACAACGTCAAGCAGGGCTTGGCCAATCATCAGGTCATTCCCGAAGACTGGGGTGGTGACACCCAGTTTGTGCCGGTGTCGGCGAAGACCGGCATGGGTATCGACACCCTGCTGGATGCGGTCTCGATCCAGGCCGAAGTCATGGAGCTGCGCGCGGTCGTCGATGGTCGTGCCAACGGCGCCGTCATCGAGTCCTCGCTGGACAAGGGCCGCGGCCCGGTCGCCACCGTGCTGGTGCAGTCGGGCACGCTCAAGAAGGGCGATTTCGTGGTCTGCGGCACCGAGTACGGGCGCGTGCGTGCCCTGTTCGATGAAGCGGGCCGCCAGGTCGATTCCGCGACCCCGTCGATCCCGGTCGTGATTCTCGGCCTGTCCGGTGTGCCGGACGCCGGCGATGACTTCGTGGTGGTTGAAGACGAGCGTCTGGCCAAGGATGTTGCCCAGCAGCGCGAGGCCAAGAAGCGCGAGTCGCGCCTGGTCAAGCAGGCCGGCAACCGGATGGAAGACATCATGGCCCAGATGGGTCAGGGCGAAGGTCAGCAGACCCTGAACCTGGTCGTGAAGGCCGACGTGCAGGGCTCGGTGGAAGCGCTGCGCGACTCGCTCACCAGCCTGTCGAACGAGATGATCCGCATCAACGTGATCGCGTCCGGCGTGGGCGGCATCAATGAGTCCGACGCCACGCTCGCGGCAGCGTCGAAAGCGGTGGTGATCGGCTTCAATGTCCGTGCCGATGCCGCTGCGCGTCGAGTGATCGAGGCCAATGGTCTCGACCTGCGCTACTTCTCGATCATCTATGACGTGATTGATCAGGTGAAGCAGGTCGCGTCCGGCTTGCTGGGCGTGGAGATCCGCGAAGAGATCATCGGTACCGCCGAGGTTCGCGACGTGTTCCGCAGCTCCAAGTTCGGCGCAGTCGCCGGCTCGATGGTTATCGAGGGTGTGGTTCGCCGCAACAAGCCGATCCGCGTGCTGCGCAATCAGACCGTCATCTTCCAAGGCGAGTTGGAGTCGCTGCGCCGCTTCAAGGAGATCGTCGACGAAGTGCGTATCGGCACCGAGTGCGGCATCGCGGTCAAGCAGTACAACGACGTGAAGCCAGGCGATCAGATCGAGTGCTACGAGCGCATCGAGGTTCAGCGCACGCTGTGATCGCACCGATTCGGGATTGGGGATTCGACCCCGGCACAGCGTCACGTGCCGGGAAGTCAACGGTAGCGTTGATGACGCGCGGTACTAGTTGCGCGCGCTCCGTTTCTTGGTACCGAATCTCCAAACCCGCTTCCTGACAAGTAAGAGCCATGCCGACCAAGAGCTTCCACCGTACCGACCGTGTCTCCGCCCAGCTCCGCCGCGATGTCGGTCAGCTGGTGCATGAGGCTGTGCGCGAGCACGGCCTGCCCTCGGTCAGCGTGTCCGATGTGGAAGTCACGCGCGACATGGCGCATGCCAAGGTCTTCTTCACCGCTCTCCAGCCCGAACGTGCCAAAGAGGCACTGAAGGCGCTGAAGGAGCTGGCCAAGGAGATCCGCTTCGAGCTGGGCAAGCGTGTGCGCATGCGCTCGGTACCGGAGCTTCACTTTCACTACGACGATTCCGTGGACCGCGGCGAGCGCATCGAAGCGCTTCTGCGCGGCCCGGAGTAGACCCGTGTCGCGTCAGGCGCGCACGGTCTGGCGCCCGCTAGACGGCATCGTCCTGCTCGACAAGCCGGGTGGCATGTCCTCGAACCAGGCCCTGCAACGCGTACGGCATTTGCTGCGTGCCGAGAAGGGCGGGCATACGGGGGCGCTCGATCCGCTGGCGACCGGCTTGCTGCCACTTTGCTTTGGCGAAGCCACCAAGATCGCCGGCCAGCTGCTCGGTGCATCAAAGGCCTACGAAACCGTAGCGGTACTCGGCGTCACCACCGATACAGACGATGCCGACGGTGCGGTGCTGCGTGAGCGCCCGCTGCCCGAGCTGAGCCGCGAGCCTATCGAAGTGGCCTTGGCGCCGCTGCGCGGCGGAATTCAACAGGTGCCTCCTATCTATTCCGCGCTCAAGCGCGGAGGCGAGCCCATGTATGCCCGCGCACGTCGCGGCGAGCACATCGAGCTGGAACCGCGCCCGGTGCAGGTGGATCGATTCGAGCTCGTCGATATCGAAGGCCCGCGATTGCGCCTGCGCGTGGAATGCGGCTCGGGCACCTATGTGCGCTCGCTGGTTCGTGACCTGGGCGAATCACTCGGCTGCGGCGCGCACGTGGCCGAGTTGCGCAGGCTCTGGGTTGAGCCCTTCCGCGCGCCGGAAATGCTCAGCCTCGAACAAATCTCAGCTGAAGCGGCGCAGGCGCCGCAGGTGTCGTGGCTGCTGCCGCTTGAGGCCGGGCTGGTGGCCTTTCCGCGGATCGAGCTGAATCCTGAGCAGGCCCACCAGCTGCGCCGCGGACAACGCCTGTCCGGCTTCGAGAACCTACCCGCAGGCCTGCATGCGGCCTACTCTGAGGACGGGCGCGCGGTTGCGCTGGTTGAGCGGCTTGACTCGGGCCTGCTGGCCTCGACTCGGGTGTTTCTTGAGGGTCGGAACACCTGATGCGGAAGCGAACACGCTTGGATTGATCGGGGGCTCGCGCGCGCGCCGCGTCAAGCGCGCTCGTGGGCCAAGCCGAGCGCAGATCGCTCGCCATGCACGTCCTCCGAGAGTCACGAAAGCGCTAGTCCTCGCTGTCGAAGCCCAGGCGCCCGCGGCTGTGCTCACGCAGTGCGTGCCCGAATGCTTCGACTTGATCCGCACGTACACGCAGCTGCAGCGCGACGCCGTTGGCGTCGAAGCGTTCGTCCAGCTTCTCGGCGGCGTACACGCCCATCAGTCCGTGTACGTCACCCAGGTCAGCGAACCCGCAGCGCAGGCTCACCACGCGCATCGGCAGCACGGTGATCCGCTCGGCGGTGCGCAGGCATTCCGCCGCGCAGCCACCGTAGGCGCGTACCAGGCCGCCGGCGCCCAGCTTGATGCCGCCATACCAGCGGGTCACCACGGCAATCACGCCATCCAGTCCCTGACCGTCGATCGCGGCCAGGATCGGTCTGCCTGCGGTTCCCGCTGGCTCGCCGTCGTCGGAGGAGCGATAGACCTCGCCGATCCGGAATGCCCAGCAGTTGTGGGTGGCAGCAGGGTCCGACACGGCACGCAGAACCGCGAGCGCGTCCTCTGCGCTCTCGACCGGCGACGCCTGACACAGAAAGCGGCTTCGCTTGATCTCCTGCTCCAGCTGCGCCGGCTTGGCCAGGGTGTATCGGCTCACTGCGTATCGTTCAGCAGCTGACGCAAGTCCTTCGGCAGCACCCGCTGCGGGTGTGCACGCACGAATTCGCGAACACTGCGCCGCGCTGAATCAAGGTCGCCACTGTCGCGACGATCGCGAACCCGCTGCAGCCATTCTTCGGGCGCCAGCCGGAAGTCCTGCGCCACCGGCGGGAACTCGCCACCGCGTTGGATGCGAGATCCCGTGACCACGATTTGATCCAGCTGCGGCTGCGCCTCTTGGCCTGCTTCGTGGGTGTTCGCGCCGGGCACTTCAGCCGCCGGCAGCGCGCCGAGAGACTGAGGCGACACGGGGGAGGGCGCGGGCGATGCCGGTGGCGCAGGGGTGGCTTCTAGCAGCACCGGTGGGGTCGCATCGGACGCCGCTGCAGTCGACAGCTCGCGGCGGCGTGACGGGTGCTCGGCAAGGGTGGAACGCTCGGCTGCAGGTGCCGGGGGCGGGCTGGGCGCGACTGCGGCAGGCGGCCGTGCGGCATCGCTGGCGCTGCGCGGGATGATCAGGATCTCCACGTCCTCCGCTTTGGCGGCCGCCGCTTGTGCTTCCTGCGCGCGAGAAGGGCCGCCGGCGGGCGGGCCTGGTTCGCCGAAGCCACCGAGCTGCCAGCCGATGCCGGCTGCCATCACCGCACCCGCAGCCGTGCCCATCCACCACAGCAGGGAGGGTTTGCGCCGCGTCTGCCGACGAAGGTTCGCCGATTGAGTGGTGTGCTGTGACTTCGCCTCGATCGCGCCGCGCGCCATCGCGAGAATGCGCAGATCGAGCTCAGCAGACGGGGCGGAGGCTGGAACGTCCTGCAGTGCCTTCGCCAGCACAGCCTCGTCCGCATCCAACGGCGCGCGGCGCGGATCAGGCGGAGGCAGCGGCCCGGAGGCCGGTGGAAGCGGGGGCATGTTCATCGACGCAGCCGATCCTTCAGTTTGTCCAGCGCGTAGCGCAGCCGGGACTTGACGGTTTCACGACCGGCGCCGGTGATGGCGCCGATCTCTTCCAGGCTCAGCTCCTGCTCCAGTCGAAGCTGCACCGCGATGCGTTGTTCATCCGGAAGCTCGGCCAATGCCTGCTGCAGTCGCCGCGCCTGTTCAAACGCGCCCAGGGTGTCTTCAGGTGACAACGCAGGGGCAGGGGCAATGGGGTTGTCGATCGCATCCGCCTCTTCAGGCAGGGTTTCGACATTCAGCTCGGGGCGCTGGCGGCGGTACTGGTCGATCAGCAGGTTGTTGGCGATCTGATACAGCCAGGTCGCGAATCGCGCATCCGGCTGGTATCGATCGCGCGCGCTGATCACCCGGCTCCAGACCTCCTGGAAGCATTCTTCAGCGGTTTCGCGTCGCCCGAGGCCGCGCTGCAGGAAGCGCATCAAGCCGCCCTTGTGGCGCCCGTAGAGCTGCTCGAAGGCAGCCATGTCGCCGGCCGCGAAGCGCCGCATCAGCTCACCGTCCTGCGGTGAGCCGAGATCGGCCTCGGTCGTCGAGTTCCGGGCTGAGGCGTCGTCGAGCAGTTGCATTGGGGCGGTCACTCGCAGCGCAGCTTCAGCTCGCCGTCGGCGAGGCGAGCGCGCAGGGCCTGGCCCGCGCGGACCTCGCTTGCGCGCGACACCACCGCGCCACTGTCGGCATCGAGCAGGATGCTGTAGCCACGGCCCAAGGTGGCCAGTGGGCTGACGGCAGACAGGGTGCGCGCCAGCAACCCCGAGCGCAGGCGCTGCTGCTGCAAGCCCTGACCCAGCGCGCCGCGCAGGCGCCGCAACAGCTGATCGGCGCGCTCGCGCTCGCGGCGCAGCCGCGTGGCGGGCGACTCCCGCTGCAGGCGCAGGTGCAGTCGAAGCAGCGCCTGCCGTCGATCCGAGGCCGATCGCGTCTGCGCGCGCTGCAGCCTCGACTCGGCCTGCTGCAGGCGCTCAAGCACGCGCTGCAGCCGCAGTGCGGGCGCCTGCGCGCGCAGGCGCAGCTCCAACTGGTCCACACGCTGTTGCAGCCGGCGTTCCAGCTGCGACTGATTCAGCTGCAGGCGCTGTCTGAGCAGGCGCAGCCGTGCCGAAAGCTCGGCCTGATCGGGCACCAGCAGTTCCGCCGCTGCAGAAGGTGTGGGTGCACGCAGGTCGGCCACGAAGTCGCTGATGCTGAAATCCACTTCATGACCCACCGCGGAGACCAGCGGGGTGTTCAGGCGCGCGATGCAGCGCGCCAGTGCCTCGTCATTGAAGGCGAACAGGTCTTCCAGCGAGCCACCGCCGCGGGTCAGCAGCAGTGCGTCGTAGCGTCCGCTGGCATCGGCACGTTCGAGCATCGCGCGAATCTGCGCGGGGGCTTCCTTGCCCTGCACCAGCACCGGCAGGATCTCGACTTCGATCAGCGGAAAGCGGCGCGCCAGCACGCTCAGCACATCGCGCACCGCGGCCCCGTTGGGCGAGGTCACCACGCCAAGGCGGCGTGGGGGCATCGGGAGCCTGCGTTTCGACTCCGCGGCGAACAGGCCTTCGGCTTCAAGGCGTGCGCGCAGCGCCTCGAAGGCCCGACGCAGCGCACCTTCGCCGGCGGGCTCCATGTGGTCGGCGATCAGCTGATAGTCGCCGCGCGGCTCGTACAAGGAAAGCCGCCCGCGCACCAGCACCTGCTGGCCATCGCCGGGCGTGAAGGCGAGCCGCAGGCTGCGCTGACGGAACAAGGCGCAGCGCACCTGCGCACGCGCATCCTTCAGCGTGAAGTAGACGTGTCCTGAAGCCGGACGCGAAACACCGGACAGTTCGCCCTCGACCCAGACCAGCGGAAACGCACCCTCGAGCAGGTCGCGGGCAAGCGCATTCAGGCTGCTTGGGGTCAGGCTGGCCGGCGCGCTGGTTGGGGGTAGGGGAGGTGTCTGCAAGCAAGTCACGCAGGTCGGTAAGGGCGGCAGGAAGCGCCTGGACGCAGCATGCTACCTGCTGCTGACGCATCAAGGCATTCGAGCCTCACTCGGTGGACCGAGCAGAGTGACGCGCGATGGCCGATCACGGAACCTTCGATCTGTCGAAACTACGCGCCGCGTTGCTGCGGGCGCGCTCCGAGATGCGCGCGCGCAGGTGATGGATCCGGCTTGAGTGAGAGCGGACGACCAGCCGGCAAGCGGCCTCAGGCAATCTTGCAGGCGGATTGCTTGGTGGCGCTGGCCACGCGACGGCGGTCTGGCGCGTCAATGCGTCAACGCGTCGGCCTCGACTTTGCATGAGGCTGCCGTCACAGCAGCGGGAAGCGGCTAGACTTCCGGCTCCCTGCAAGCGGATGCGGCTTGAAGGCGCTTCGCCACCGGCAAAGAGGATCAGCACAGGCATGTCAGAGCCCTATCAGCAGTTGGGTGAGCAGCTTCCCGAGCGCAGCCACAGCGCCGCAGGCAGCTTCCCTTCAGAACCCAAAGCGGTGGCGCGCTGGGTAGAGGAGCTGCCACGAGCGAATCCGCAGGTCACCCTCGCGCGGTTGGCCGATGCTTTCAACCAGCTGCGACAGCGCGCGCTGCAGGGCAATCAGCGCGTCGCCATTCTCGATCTGGTGCGGCCGGCGGTGCTGGAAGCGCTTCAGTTTCTCGATCGCCAGCTGCAGACCAGTTCGTTCCCGCTGTCGCCGCAGGCCTCGCAGGCGGCCGAGGCCAGCCTCAATCTTCATCGCGAGCTCGCCCACGGGTACAGGGCTGCGGCCTTCGAAGCGCTGGCACCCAGTGGCTCGGTGTCGTTCCTGCGGCGCGGCGCGGCGTCGCAGATCCTGCTGCGAGGGGCGCTGCACTACACGCGCATGCTCTCGCTCTGTTACTTCCTGTATCGGATGCCTCTGCCGGGCGGCTGGTTTGGCCTGCACTCAATCTACCGCTTCGCGCGCGCGGCAGGCCTCGCCGGCAAGGGCGTGTCGGAAGCCTCCGAGGGTGGCTCCTGCACGGTCGAGCAGATCTACCTGCAGGCCGTGCTGCTGGCCCTGTCGAACCCTTTCCGCTTCAGCCAGCGCGAACAGCACGAGCTGTGGCCCATTTGCCGCGAACTGGTGGGCGAGCTCGAGCTGAAGGAGTCGGCCGCAGGCGAAGGCGACTTCGCAGTACCCGTGGCGACCGACCGCGGCCCCGGCTACATCCCGGAAGAGCGCGAGGGTGGCGCCGAACAGGTGCTCTGGCTGGATCTCACACCACTGCGTACAGTGCTTGAAGCTCCCCTGCAGAGCGCAGGCGTAGAGCAGGTCTTGCTGAAGCTCAAGCGTCAGCGGCGCAGCCTGAATGCGCCGGCCGAACTGCTGCGTCGACTGCGCGCCGGTTGGGGCACGGCCGCCGCCCGTCGCGCCCGTCGCTTGGGCGCCACGCATGCTCTGGATACCGTGATCGGCCTGTCCGGTCTGCATTATTTCCTGGCGCGCGAACAGGATTTCGACAGCTTCATGCATCACGTGACCGGTCACCGCGTTGGGGCGGCACCGCATGCGAGCTGGGCCCATGCGACGCAGGAGACGGTCAAGGCCAGCCGTGTGCGTTCACAGGTGCTGGATCAGAGCCTGGGCGGCTACCGTCTGCTGTGGCCGCGCGAGGCCGGTATTCGGATTCGTGTGGGCGAGGTGCTGGGTTTGACCATCGCGCATGAAGAAGACGACCCGCTATGGATGGTCGGTGTAGTGCGCTGGATGCGCTACCACGGGGACGGCTCGGTCGATGCCGGCGTGGAGCTGCTTGCGCGACGTGCATTCGCGGTGGGCCTGCGCACTCTGGATTTGATGGGTACTCCGAAACCTCCGCAGCGCGGCATTGCGCTGCGCTGGCTGCGCGAATCAGCTGAAGAGGCCTCGCATTTTCTGGCACCCGCGCTGATCGATGCCCAGGCCGGACAGATTGAAGTCGCGGGTATGCCCGACGACATCGACGAGCAGGAGTCCGCGCCCGGCACCGAGGCGGTATCCTTCACCGGGCTCGCGGCCATCGAGCAGGCAGGCGATTACGTCCTGCTGAGGGCCGAGCGCAGCCAAGCCCCTGAAAGCCCGGTGATCTGAAATGTCCGAACTGCAAGTGATCGAGCGTCGTCAGACGCTCCGTGCCCGCGTGGGCGGCGTCGAGGTCGGCGGCGGTGCGCCGATCGTCGTGCAGTCGATGACCAATACCGACACTGCCGACGTCGCCTCGACGGCCAAGCAGGTGGGCGAGCTCTGGCGGGCCGGTTCCGAGCTGGTGCGGATCACGGTGAATACCCCCGAGGCCGCCGCCGCGGTGCCACGTATCCGCGATCGCTTGGCGATGATGGGCATCGAAGTGCCCTTGATCGGCGACTTCCACTACAACGGGCATCGGCTGCTGGCCGATGAGCCGGCCTGTGCCGAAGCGCTGGCCAAGTACCGGATCAACCCCGGCAATGTCGGCTTTGGCCGCAAGCGCGACACCCAGTTCGCCCAGCTGATCGAGCTCGCCATCCTGCATCGCAAGCCGGTGCGGATCGGCGCCAACTGGGGCTCGCTGGATCAGGAGCTCGCCACTCGATTGATGGATGAAAACGCCCAGCGCGCCGAGCCTTGGGACGCCGCCCGCGTGCTGCGCGAGGCCTTGATCCGCTCGGCGCTCGACTCCGCCGAGCGCGCGGTCGAAATCGGCCTCGCAGCCGAGAACATCATTCTGTCGTGCAAAGTTTCCGGTGTGCAGGATCTGATCGCGGTGTACCGCGATCTGGCGCGGCGCTCCCGGTTCCCGCTGCACCTGGGCTTGACCGAAGCCGGCATGGGCTCCAAAGGCATCGTTGCCTCGACCGCGGCGCTTTCGGTCCTGATGCAGGAAGGCATCGGCGATACCATTCGCGTGTCACTGACACCCGAGCCCGGCCAGTCGCGCACCACCGAAGTCGTGGTCGCTCAGGAAATGCTGCAGACGCTCGGCCTGCGCGCGTTTACGCCACTGGTCACCGCTTGCCCGGGCTGTGGCCGAACCACCAGCGAGTTCTTCCAGGAGCTGGCCCAGCAGGTGCAAACACACGTGCGCGAGCGCATGCCGGAGTGGAAGTTGAAGCACCCGGGCGTGGAAAACCTCACGCTGGCGGTGATGGGCTGCATCGTCAACGGCCCCGGCGAAAGCAAACACGCCAACATCGGCATCTCGCTGCCCGGCACCGGCGAGGCGCCAAGCGCACCAGTCTTCATCGACGGCGAAAAGTCCACGACGCTGCGCGGCGACAACATCGTCGCCGAGTTCATCGGGATCATTGAAGAGTATGTGGAGCGGCGGTACTCGTGAAGCCGGGATTTGGGATTCGGGATTCGGGATTCGGGATTCGCAAAAGCGCGGTGGGCTTCGGGCTGCGCGCTGTACACGCCGTTCTGACGATGGGTCGGGCCGTGCGCTGAGCTGTTCCGGCTCTGACGAATCCCGAATCCCGAATCCCAGCCCGTCAGGGCTCCACACACACCCGATTCCGACCCTCATCTTTGGCCCGGTACAGCGCCGCATCGGCGGCCCGCATCAGGCGCGAGCGATCGCCGCGGTCGGGCCGGACTTCGGCCACGCCTACGCTTACGGTGATGTGCTGGGCTGCCCCGCCGGGGTGGAATAGCGTGCCGGCCACGGCACCGCGGAACTGCTCGGCGAACTCGCGGGCCCCGTCGATGCCGGTTTCGGGCAGCAGCACGGCGAACTCTTCGCCGCCGATGCGCGCCGCCACGTCTTCGCGCCGCACCTGGGAGCGCAGGATGCTCGCCATCTGTTTCAGCACGCCGTCGCCAGCGATGTGTCCGTAGCGGTCGTTGACCGGCTTGAACAGATCGACATCGATCATGCACAGACATAGCGGCCGGCCATGGCGCAGCGCGCGCGCGATCTCGGTGTCGACCTGTTCTGAAAAATGGCGCCGGTTGTAGAGATCCGTCAGCGGGTCATGTGTCGCCAGCTGATACACCTCTTCGTGGTAGCGCGCTTCAAGACTGGCGTGGCTGATGAACTTGAGCAGGATCTCACCGATCGTGATGAGGTCGCCGTCGCTCAGCACCGCTTCCGCACAGGCCTGGTCGTTGACTCGGGTCTGGTTGGTGGCGCCGAGGTCGCGAACCCGATAGGTCTCGCCGTCGCGCCAGACCTCACAATGGCGTCGCGACACGCTCGGGTGTGGGATATGCAGTTTCGACTCCGGTGTGCGCCCCACCATCACCGGCTCAACATCGACATCCACACGTTTGCCGAGGCCTTCGCCGTGAATCACCACCAGGCAGGCCGAGTGCTGCTGCGAGGGCGAACCCGGGCCCGGGCTGAGCACCGTGTGCTGGGTGGTCGGATTGTCGAAAGACGCTGGCATTCGGTGTCGGCAGCCAATTCGGAAACCGCTGCAGCGTAGCACCGCCAGCCGCTCTCCGAGAACCTGAAACCATCGCCTGATGGGCGTGCGATGTGAAACCGGATCGGCGGCGCAGCGGCGGCCGCAACAACCGCTCAGCCGACTTCGCACATGGCACGTGCACGCCCTTTCTTGCTGCAGGGCAGCATGCTAGCCTCGGAAGGATTCACAGTTTCTTCCCCCCTGCGGAGCCCCCGACCATGTCGCGAACCTTCAACTTCAGCGCAGGCCCCGCCGCGCTGCCCGAGCCCGTGCTGCGCCAGGCGCAGGAGGAACTGCTGGAGTGGGGCGGTGAACGCGCCTCGGTGATGGAAATCAGCCACCGCGGGGCAGCCTTTGTGGCTGCAGCCGAAGAAGCCGAGCGCGACCTTCGCGAGCTGCTGGCGGTGCCCGCCCATTACAAGGCGCTGTTTCTGCAGGGCGGCGCCACCCAGCATTTCGCCCAGATTCCGATGAACATCGCCTCGCCCGAGCGCACGGCCGATTACATCGTCACCGGGGCCTGGGGCCAGAAAGCTGTGTCGGAGGGCAAGCCCTACGTCAAAGCGCACGTGGCGGCGACTTCGGAGGCCGCCAACTTCACATCGATTCCGGCCCGCAGCGAGTGGCAGCTTTCCGCCGATGCGGCCTACGTGCACTACACCCCGAACGAGACCATCCACGGGGTCGAGTTTCACCAGGCGCCGGACACCGGCAGCGTGCCGCTGGTGGGTGATTTCAGCTCGACCATCCTGTCACGGCCGATCGATATCGCAGCTCACGGCATCGTCTACGCCGGCGCCCAGAAGAACATCGGCCCCTCGGGCCTGGTCGTGCTGATCGTGCGCGAGGATCTGATTCCCGCGCCGCCGGCGAACATCGCTAAAGTCTTGAGCTATGCCGCCCAGGCCAAGGACGGCAGCATGCTCAATACGCCGCCGACCTTCTCCTGGTACCTGGCCGGCCTCGTCTTCAAGTGGCTGAAGGCGCAGGGCGGTCTGGCCGCGATGGGCGAGCGCAACCGCGCCAAGGCCGAGCTTCTGTATGCGGCGATCGACGGTTCGAACGGCTACTACCGCAACCCGGTCGAAGTGTCGGCACGCTCGTGGATGAATGTGCCTTTCACCCTGCACGACGAGGCGCTCGACAAGCCTTTCCTGAAGGAGTCCGAGGCCGCCGGTCTGCTCGCGCTGAAGGGCCATCGTGCGGTCGGCGGCATGCGCGCCTCGATCTACAACGCCATGCCGATCGAAGGCGTACAGGCTCTGGTCGATTTCATGGCGGACTTCGCCAAGCGCCACGGTTGAAATCGCGCCTCGCGCGCCGCCAGCGAGCGGGGCGCGACGGCTTCGGAGTTCGTGCGCCCGCGGCGGTCCCGCAGATCCGCTGCAGCGCTGCCGGCGCCACGTTCCGAAATCTCCTTTGCCGGCCGCGCGCAGCGTGGACCACGCTGCGCAGGTCGAGGCATTCCGTCTTTCTCCTGCCAGGTAGTCCCCGCCCATGTTCAAGATCCAGACCCTCAACAACATCAGCCGTATCGGCCTCGATCGCCTGCCGGCCGATCGCTACGACGTCGCCACCGACATGAGCAGCCCGGACGCCGTGCTGGTGCGCTCGGCCGATATGCACAAGATCGACATTCCCGGTTCGGTCAAGGCCATTGGCCGCGCCGGCGCCGGCACCAACAACATTCCGGTCGCCGCAATGAGTGAGCGTGGCGTGCCGGTGTTCAATGCGCCCGGCGCGAATGCCAATGCGGTCAAAGAGCTGGTCATCGCCGGCATGCTGCTGGCGGCGCGCAACCTCAGCGAGGCGCTCGGTTTCGTCGCCAAGCTGCGCGAGCACGCCGACCCGCACCACGCGATCGAGGCCGAGAAGAAGCGCTTCGCCGGCTTCGAGCTCAGCGGCAAGACGCTCGGCGTGATCGGCCTGGGTGCGATTGGCGTGAAGGTCGCGAACGCAGCGCGAGGGCTGGGCATGCGCGTGGTGGGTTTCGACCCGCACATGACGATCGACGGCGCCTGGCAGCTGTCTTCCGATGTGGTCAAGGCGGGCAGCCTCAGTGAGCTGATCGCGGCTTCTGACTTCATCAGTTTCCACGTGCCGCTGAATGACGCCACCCGCGGCATCTTCGGCGTCTCCGCGCTGGAGGCCGCCCGCCGCGGCGTGGTGCTGCTGAACTTCGCGCGCGAGGGCATCGTCGACCCGCAGGCCCTGCGCCAGGGGCTGGAGAGCGGCGTGATCGGACGCTATGTCAGCGACTTCCCGAGTGTGGATCTGGTGGGCAATGCGCGCGTGATCGCGCTGCCGCATCTGGGCGCTTCGACCGCGGAAGCGGAGGAAAACTGCGCCGTCATGGTGGCCGATCAGATCCGCGACTACCTTGAGAACGGCAACGTGCAGAACTCGGTGAATTTCCCGAACACGCGCATGGCGCGCGAGGGCAAGGCACGGCTCTGCATCGCCAACCGCAATCGCCCGAACATGATCGGCCAGCTCTCGCACCTGCTGGGCGAGGCCGGCTTCAACATCGCGCAGATGCACAACGCCTCGCGCGGTGAGCTGGCCTACACCCTGCTGGACGTGGATTCGCCCGTCGACGCCGCCGTGGTCGCGCAGATTGCCGGCGTCGACGGCATCCTTTCGGTGCGGGCGGTCTGATGGCCGCGCGCAAGCAGGGGGGCAAGGCGCCCGCTGCGTCGAAGCCAACCAAGACGGCAGTGGCCAAGGCCCCGCGCACGCGCGCGGCAAAGCCAGCCAGTACGGTTGAACTGCCGGAGTCGACTGCGCTGCCGCCAGCTTTGGCGCAGGCGCGCGAGCGTATCGACACCATCGACCGCGGCATCCAGGACCTGATCGCCGAGCGCGCGAAGTGGGCGCAACAGGTCGGGCGCGCGAAGGGGCCGATGAAGGCCGCGGTCGACTACTACCGACCCGAGCGCGAAGCCCAGGTGCTGCGCAAGGTGGTCGATCGCAACGACGGCCCGCTGCACGACGAAACCCTGGTGCGCCTGTTCCGCGAGATCATGTCGGCCTGTCTCGCCCAGCAGGAGCCGCTGCGCATTGGTTTCCTCGGCCCCGAGGGCACCTTCAGCCAGCAGGCCGTGCACAAGCACTTCGGCCATTCCGCGCACGGCATGCCGCTGTCGAGCATTGAAGAAGTGTTCCAGGAGGTCGAAGCCAAGAACGCCGACTTCGGCGTGGTGCCGGTCGAGAACTCCGGCCAGGGCACGATCCAGTCAACGCTGGACATGTTCCTGACCTCGAAACTGAAGATCTGCGGCGAAGTCGAGCTGCGGGTGCACCAATACCTGCTCAACCGCTCGGGTCGCGTCGAGGACATCGAGCGGATCTACTCGCATCCGCAGTCGCTGGGCCAGTGCAAGACCTGGCTGCGCCAGTACCTGCCCAAAGTCGAGAAACTGCCGGTGGTCAGCAATGCCGAGGCCGCGCGACGTGCGCGCACGGCCGATGACGCCGCCGCGATTGCCGGCGAATCGGCGGCGCACGTCTATGGCCTGAAGGTCGTGGCCGGCCCGATCGAGGACCGCCCCGATAACACCACGCGTTTCCTGGTGATCGGCCGCGAACTGTTCCCGCCGTCGGGTCACGATCGCACTTCGCTACTGGTGTTCGTGCGTGATCAGCCTGGCGCGCTGTACAACGTGCTGCGGCCGCTGGCCGAACATGGCGTCAGCATGAACCGCATCGAGTCGCGGCCCTCGCACGAGGGCAAATGGCAGTACGCGTTCTTCATCGATATCGCCGGCCATGTCGAGGACGCGCCGGTACGCGCAGCGCTGTCCGCGCTCGGCGAGTTCGCTTCGCAGGTGCGCATCCTCGGCAGCTATCCGGTGGCGGTGCTTTGAGCGGGCAGGGTGGCGCGTACCGTTCGAGTCGAGCGACGCGAGGGCTGGCGGGCCGCATCCGCGTGCCGGGCGACAAGTCGGTCAGCCATCGCGCGGTGATGCTGGCTTCGCTGGCGGAAGGCGTCAGCCACATCAGCGGCTTTCTGGAAGGTGAGGACACCCGCGCCACCGCACGCGCCTTCGCGCAGATGGGCGTTCGCATCGAGTCGCCTGAGGCCAGCGTGCGGATCGTGCATGGCGTTGGCCTGCATGGTTTGTCTGCGCCGGCTGCAGCGATCGACTGCGGCAATGCCGGCACCGGCATGCGACTGCTCGCGGGCTTGCTGGCAGGGCAGGGCTTCGACAGCCAACTGGTCGGCGACGAGTCGCTGAGCCGGCGACCGATGAACCGCGTGGTGCTGCCCTTGCGGCAGATGGGTGCGGTGATCGAAACCGCCGCCGAAGGGCGACCGCCGCTGCACATCCATGGCGGCTCCGCACTGCAGGGCATCCGCTATGAACTGCCGGTCGCCAGCGCACAAGTCAAATCGGCCCTGCTGTTGGCCGGCCTGTACGCGCAAGGCGAAACCGAGACGATCGAGCCACACCCGACCCGCGACTACACCGAGCGCATGTTCACCGCCTTTGGCGTCGACATCGATTGTGCGCCCGGCCGCGCACGTCTGCGTGGCGGT
Source organism: uncultured Aquimonas sp. (assembly GCA_964586455.1). Lineage (GTDB taxonomy): Bacteria > Pseudomonadota > Gammaproteobacteria > Xanthomonadales > Xanthomonadaceae > Aquimonas. Next base: position 26,047 of record CAZPHV010000006.1, on the reverse strand, counting down.
CAGGCCCTGCGGGCGACTGACGTGCAGGTGCCGGCGGATTTCTCCTCCGCGGCCTTCTTCATCGTCGCGGCCAGTTTGATCCCGGGCTCGGACCTGCTGATTGAACAGGTCGGCATCAATCCGCGTCGCACCGGCCTGCTGGACGCGCTGCGACTGATGGGTGCTGACATCACCCTGGAAAACCGCAGCGAGCACGGCGGTGAGCCGGTGGCGGATCTTCGCGTGCGCCATGCGCGCCTGCGCGGTGCTGCGATTCCCGAGCACCTCGTGCCCGACATGATCGACGAGTTCCCCGCGCTGTTCATCGCCGCGGCCTGCGCGGAAGGCATCACCACGGTCAGCGGCGCGGCCGAGCTGCGAGTCAAGGAATCCGACCGCATCAAGAGCATGGCCGAAGGCTTACTGGCTTTGGGTGCGCGCATCGAGGAGCGGCCGGACGGCGCAGTCATCGAAGGTGGCGCCTTGCACTGCGGCACGGTCCACGCTCGCGGTGACCACCGCATCGCCATGAGCTTCGCGATTGCCGGTCAGCTTGCCGAGGGCGAAGTGTGCATCGAGGACTGCGCGAATGTGGCGACTTCGTTCCCGGGCTTCGTTGAGTTGGCGAACGCCTGTGGCTTTGCCCTGCATGAGCAGGCGGCCTGATCGGGGGCCGCGCCGCGCTTGATTGACGACTGTCATCGAGCGCGGCAAGGTGCAGCCCGGCGGCTCACGCCGAGCAGATGCACCTTGAGTGACAGCTTCGCTGGCTCGATGTGCCGCTGCGGGGCATCCCCGCAGCGCGGTTCCACAGTTCCTCACCCCACGGCAGCGACGCCGTTGCGGCACGCCGCAAATCAGTCGCTGCGTATGCCGAGGTCGGCGTGAGTTCGCCCATTCGCTTGCTGCCCTGCCGGATCACGGATCGCGCCCTGGCCCTGCTGGCGCTTGCAGGAGTCTGGAGCGCGGAAGGCATCGAGGCGCGCTGGCGTGCCGCATGGCCGCAGGTTGCGAGCTGGCAGGCCCTGCTGGGCGCTGTGCTCGAAGCCTTCCCGGCCAGAACGGCTGTGCGCCTGTCGACCAACGCTCTGGCCGAGTGGATGCAGGCACACCAGAACCTGTATCCGATGCCGGCTCGCGAAATCCCGCACGGGTACCGAACCCCTTTCGTGCTCGTGCGACCACAACGGCCGCGCAGCTGGCAGCCGACCGCAGCGCCTGCGCCGGCACCCAAGTTGGATTTCATGCCGCCCGTCTTGAGTCTGGCCGAACTGGCGTCGCGGCTCGGGCTCAGCGAAGGTGAGCTCGACTGGCTGCGCGCGCGCTATCGAGGCCGCACCCACTACCGGCTGCGCTTGATTCCACGCTCCGACGGCCGGGTGAGGTTGCTGGAGATTCCCAAGGCCCGACTCAAGCAGGTGCAAAGACAAATCCTGCACGAGCTGCTGCCGTCCTCTGCGTGTTCACCGCATGCGCATGGTTTCGTGCCCGGGCGCTCGGCGCTCACGCATGCCCGCCAGCACTGCGGACGTGGAAGTTTGCTGCAGCTGGATCTGCGTGACTGGTTCGCGAGCATCACGTTGCCGCGCGTGCGCAGCGTGTTTCTCGACCTGGGCTATGCACGCGAAGTGGCCGAAGCTCTGGCCCAGCTGTGCACCGTTCGGCTCGACGCAAACTCGCTTGCGCAACTTCCCATAGCCCTGCGCATGCCGATGCGCGATCGACGATTGCCACAGGGCGCGCCGACATCACCGGCACTCGCCAACCTCTGCGCGCTTGCCGTGGACCGACGACTGGCGGCCTATGCGTCTGCCGCAGGTTGGCGCTACAGCCGCTACGCCGATGACCTTGTGTTCTCCAGCGATACACCATCCAGTGCGGACATGCGCCGAGCACTGCCGACCATCGAGCGCATCCTGCGCGACGAAGGCTTCGCGCCGAACCCTGCAAAGACCCGCATCCAGTCGCAGGGGCAGCGCCAACGGGTGACGGGTATCGTCACCAATGCGCGGCCCGCGCTGGCTCGCGAAGACTTTGACCGGTTGAAGGCCGAAGTGCATGCCTGGTGCTGCGGGCGCGAGCGCATCGCCGAAGGAGAGTCGCGCGAGCGGGCATTGCAGCGATTGCGCGGTCGGCTCGGCTGGCTGCGGCAACTGCATCCGGCGCGCGGGGAACGGCTGCTCTCGCGGCTGGGAGATGCTGGACTGCGGTGATCCGGTGCGTGAGCTCAGCCAGCTGTTCCATGCATCACGCGCCTCGCCCTATGAGGGCCGCCCCGCTAAACTGCGCGGATGACTACGAATGCCCAGACTCTGCCGCCCGTCCTCACCATCGATGGCCCCTCGGGCTCAGGCAAGGGTACGGTGGCAAGGGCTGTGGCGAGGCATCTGGGCTGGCATTTCCTCGACTCCGGTGCCTTGTATCGCTCAGTCGGGTTGGCGGCCGGCTGGCATGACCTGGATCTGAGCGACGCCGTTGCACTGGAGCGCTGCGCCCGCGAGACCGACGTGCGTTTCGAGGAGCGTGACGGCCATGAGCCGCGCGTCTTCGTCGATGGCGTCGATGCGACCGACGAGCTGCGCACCGAAACCGCAGGCGCGGCGGCCTCCGCCATCGCGGCCCTGCCGCCCGTTCGCGCCGCCCTGTTCGACAAACAGCGCGCATTTCGGTGTGCGCCTGGCCTGGTGGCCGATGGCCGCGACATGGGCACGGTGATCTTCCCGGATGCCCCGCACAAGGTTTTCCTGACCGCCAGCGCCGCCGAGCGCGCCGAGCGTCGTTATAAGCAGTTGAAGGATAAGGGACTCACGGTTACACTCGCCGGTCTGCTGGAGGAGATTGTCGCGCGCGACGCGCGTGACGCCGAGCGCACCGTGGCCCCCCTGAAGCCCGCATCCGATGCGGTCCTCATCGATTCCACGGGTGTTCCCGTCGACACCGTAATCGAACGCGTGCTCGCTGTTCTGCGCCAATAGCGCGTAGACGGTGGGCTGGTTCCGTGCCGGGTCGCCCGACCTCACCGACAGCAGAAACTCCACTCCCGGTCCATGACGGTCCGGGTTCAACCAACTGATGCCCCAGGAGTTGCACCCGAAATGGGTCCGCTCCGAAGGCGTCGCACAGCCGGTGGCCGGCGCAAGTTGTGCGCGTCAGGCCGTGTGTCCAACCTGGAAATTCACCCCCATGACCGAAAGTTTTGCTGAACTGTTCGAGCAGAGCGAAAAGCTCTCCAAGCTCAAGCCGGGCGCCATCGTCGTCGGCGTCGTCGTCGAGATCCGCTCCGACGTGGTCGTTGTCAACGCAGGCCTGAAGTCCGAAGGCATCGTCCCGATCGAGCAGTTCAAGAACGAGCAGGGCGAGCTCGAAGTCGCCGTCGGCGACGAAGTCAAGGTTGCACTCGATTCACTCGAGAATGGCTTTGGCGAGACCGTCCTCTCGCGCGAGAAGGCCAAGCGTTCGCTGGTGTGGGACGAGCTCGAGGAAGCCCTCGAAGCCAACGCCACCATCACCGGTCGTATCAGCGGCAAGGTCAAGGGTGGTTTCACCGTCGACATCAAGGACGTCCGCGCATTCCTGCCGGGCTCGCTGGTCGACGTGCGCCCCGTGCGCGACCCGGTGTACCTGGAAGGCAAGGACATCGAGTTCAAGATCATCAAGCTCGACCGCAAGCGCAATAACGTGGTGGTTTCGCGTCGCGCCGTGGTCGAGAGCGAGTACAGCGCCGAGCGCGAGCAGCTGCTTGAGCGCCTGCAGGAGAACGCGGTCGTCAAGGGTGTGGTCAAGAACCTCACCGATTACGGCGCATTCGTCGACCTCGGCGGCATCGACGGTCTGCTGCACATCACCGATATGGCGTGGAAGCGCGTGCGTCACCCGTCCGAAGTCGTCAACGTCGGCGACGAGCTGGACGTCCGCGTGCTGAAGTTCGACCGCGAGCGCAACCGCGTCAGCCTGGGCCTGAAGCAGCTGGGCGAGGATCCGTGGGAGAACATCGCCCGCCGCTATCCGAACGGTTCGCGCATCATCGGCAAGGTCAGCAACGTCACCGATTACGGCTGTTTCGTCGAGATCGAGCCGGGCGTCGAAGGCCTGGTCCACGTGTCCGAAATGGACTGGACCAACAAGAACGTCAACCCCTCCAAGGTTGTTCAGGTGGGTGACGAAGCCGAAGTCATGGTGCTGGACGTCGATGAAGAGCGTCGCCGCATCTCGCTGGGCATCAAGCAGTGCACCTCGAATCCGTGGGAAGCCTTCGCAGCGATGCACAAGAAGGGTGACAAGGTCGAGGGTCAGATCAAGTCGATCACCGACTTCGGCATCTTCATCGGCCTGGACGGCGGCATCGATGGCCTGGTGCACCTGTCCGACATCAGCTGGAACGCCACGGGCGAAGACATCGTCCGCAACTTCAAGAAGGGCGAGAACGTCGAGGCCGTGGTGCTGGCAGTGGATCCCGAGCGCGAGCGCATCTCGCTGGGCATCAAGCAGCTTGAGCAGGATCCGTTCGGCCAGTTCATGGCCGGCAATCCGAAGGGCAGCATCCTGAATGGCGTGGTCAAGGAAGTGGACGCGCGCGGCGCGACCATCGAACTGGCCGACGGCATCGAGGGCTACCTGCGCGCTTCCGACATCGCCAAGGAGCGCATCGACGATGCGACCCAGCACCTGAAGGTGGGCGACGCCGTCGAAGCCAAGTTCATCGGTATGGACCGCAAGGGCCGCACGCTGCAGCTGTCGATTCGCGCCAAGGAAGAGGCTGATCTGCAGGACGTGCTGGACGATTACCAGAGCGCTGCCGGCGGCACCACCAAGCTGGGCGCGCTGCTGCGCGAGCAGCTGAGCAACAAGGGCGACTAAGCCCCAACACGCGTCGCAGTCGCGCCTTGGCGCGGCTGCGACGTGCTGTCGGAAGGTGCGCCCGAACTCTGGCGAGAACCCTTTCGATTTCTGGCCCGGCGGGCGCTTGCGCGCCCCTCGGGTTTGTCCGGGTGTGACGCGCATTGGTCACATCCAGGGTTGTAGCGGCTCACGCCCTTGCCAACCCTGACTCGAGCCGCTCAATGACCAAGTCCGAACTCATCGAAGCCCTGGCACGCAATCAGTCCCACCTGAAGGCCGACGACGTCGACTTGGCGGTGAAGACGCTGCTGGAGCAGATGAGCACCGCGCTGGCGACAGGCGAGCGTATCGAGATCCGCGGGTTCGGCAGTTTCAGCCTGCATTTCCGTCCGCCGCGCATGGGTCGCAACCCGAAAACCGGCGACTCGGTCGCGCTGCCCGGCAAGTACGTGCCGCACTTCAAGCCCGGCAAGGAACTGCGCGAACGCGTCAACGACGGCAACGCCAAACTCTGAAGGTCGCGCACCTCCTGTCCTGAAGGCGTTCTGCGGACTTGCTTCGTTGCCGCGGGCCATGCTGCATCCCTCGCCACACCGCTGCGTTCACTACCGGCGCCGGCTGCTCCGCACAACCCTCGCCTGCATCTCAGCGTGTTTGCCTTGATGGCGTAAGCGCTCGTCTACAATGTGTTCCTTATCACTGTCGCCACTCGCTGCGATGGTCGCTTCGGGAGCCTGCATGCGCATTCTGTTGACCCTGGTCGCGCTCGGCCTGCTTTCGCTGGGTTTCGTTTTCGGCGCTCTGAATCCCACCGCCGTGGGCATCGATCTGTTCGGCTTCGACTTCACCCTGCGCCTGGGGCTGGCTTTGCTGCTGGCCGCGCTTGCGGGCGCGCTCACGGCCGGACTTCTGCTCTGGCTGCTCGTACTCATGCCCCAGCGCCGGCGCCTCCGCCGCCTTGAGCTTGGTCTGAAGGCCGCTGAATCGGCTGAGCGGAATGCCCTTCAGTGAGCGAGTTCCTGCTGCTGTTCCTGCTGTTGCCTGTGGCCATGGCCTGGGGCTGGTATGCCGGTCGCCGCAATGCCGAGCGTGCGGGCGGTCATCGCGTCAGTCGCTTGTCCACGCGCTATTTTCGTGGCCTGAACTATCTGCTCAACGAACAGCCCGACAAGGCCATCGAAGTCTTCCTGCAGATCGCCGAGGTCGACAGCGATACGGTTGAAACCCACTTCGCGCTGGGCAGCTTGTTCCGCCGGCGCGGCGAGGTGGATCGCGCGATCCGGATCCACCAGAACCTGGTCGAGCGCACCACGCTGACCGACGAGCAGCGCGTGCAGGCTGTGCTGGAGCTCGGCGAAGACTACATGCGCGCAGGCCTGTTCGATCGCGCCGAGACCCTGTTCTCCGATCTGGTGCGTCTGGGCGAGCAGGCGCCGCAGGCGCTGCGCCATCTGCTGGTGATCTACCAGGCTGAGCGCGATTGGGAAAAGGCGATCGAGCATGCGCAGCGACTGGAAGCGGCCACGGGCGAGCCTACCGGTCGGCTGGTCGCGCACTTCCACTGCGAGCTGGCGGACAAGGCGCGTCGCCAGGGCCGCACTGCCGATGCCCGCGCACAGCTCGTCGAAGCGTTTGCGGCTGAAGCCAACTGCGTGCGCGCGGGGCTCATCGAGGGCCAGATCGAACTCGCCGAAGGCCGCGACGCTCTGGCCGTACGCGCGTTCGAGCGCGTGGCGCGACACGATCCGGACGTGCTCCCGGAAGTGCTCAAGCCCTTGCTTGCGGCCTATGAGCGCCAGGGTGAGCGGGCGCGGGCGCGGGCGTTTCTGGCCGAGATGAGCGACCGCTATGCCGGTGTTGCGCCGATGCTGGCGCTGTCGCGACTGATCCGCGAGGACGAGGGTGACTGTTCTGCCGTGGACTATCTGAGCGACGCGTTGCGTCAGCGCCCATCAGTGAAAGGGCAGGCCGCGCTGATCGAGCTGGGTACCGGCCGTCCCGCGGAGGCCGCCCTGCCAATCCTGCGCGTGCTGGAGCAGACCACAGGTCAGCTCGCTTCCAGCGTGCTCACCTATCGCTGCAATCGTTGTGGCTTCGGCGCGCGCCTGCACCACTGGCAGTGCCCGAGCTGCAAGAACTGGAGCAGCGTGCGTCCCATTCACGGCCCGGCGGGCGACTGATGCTGCCGGAGCTGATGCAGATGGGGACGGCAGGGGTCGCGCTGCTGTTGATCGCGAGCGGCCTGGCTTCCGCAGGGCTGTGCAGGCTTGCTTTGTCCTATGCGCGACGTCGCGGCTTGCTCGACGAGCCCGGTCGTCGTCGCTCACACAGCCAGGCCACTCCGCGCGGCGGTGGTATCGGTTTCGTGCTGGTCACTGCAGCGCTGACGCCGCTGCTGCTTTCGCCTTTGCCGCTCGCGCTTTCGTTCAGCGCAGGGCTGCTCGCGGTGGCAGCGATCGGTTGGTGGGACGACCATCGACCGCTCTCGGCCCGGCTGCGGCTGGCTGTGCATCTGCTCGCCTCCGCCCAGTTCCTGTGGGTACTGCAGGGTGCACCGATGCAGTTCGAAGAGCTGCTGCGTTTCGTCGCTGGGCTGCTGTGGCTTGCCACGCTGGTGAATTTCTGGAATTTCATCGATGGCATCAACGGCCTGGCTTCGCTGCAGGCGGTGATCGCCGCCGGGCTTTACGCCGGCCTCGCCCAAGCTGCGGGCCTGCCCGGCGTGTCCCTGCTGATGCTGGTGCTGGCGGCAGCGGTGATGGGCTTTCTGCCGTTCAATCTGCCGAAGGCGCGACTGTTCATGGGTGATGTCGGCAGCGGTGCTCTGGGTTTCGCGCTAGGCGCCTTCGCGCTGATGTTGCTGCCGGCGCTCCAGCAACCCTGGATCCTGCTGCTGCCGGTTGCGGCAGTGCTCAGCGACGCGGGGCTTACGCTCGGTCGACGCATGCTGCTCGGACGCCGCTGGTATGCTGCGCACCGGGAACATTTCTACCAGTGGTGGGTCCGACGCGGTGCCAGCCACCTGCGCGTCAGCCTCGCTTACGCTGGCTTCAGCCTTCTGGTGATCCTGCCTTCCATGATCCTTGCCGTTGAACAGCCTGGCCTGCGCCTGCCGATCACGATCGGAGTGTTTGCGCTGGCCGCCGCCGTGTGGGTTTGGGGCCGTGCACGCTTGATCCGGAGGCCGCGCTGATGGTTGGGCGCGTCGCTGGATTGATTGGTCGCGTGCATCCGCGCCTGGCGGTTGTTCTACATGACCTGCTGATGGTCTGGGCGGCCTGGCTGATCGCCAACGTGTTGCGTTTCAGCATCGAGCCGTCGGCGCCGCCTTTCACCTTGCTGCCGCCCGAGCTGCCGGTGGTGCTGATCGCACAGGGCGCAGTGCTGTGGTGGACAGGCCTGTACCGCGGGCTCTGGCGCTTCGCCAGCCTTCCTGATTTATGGAACATCGCACGCGCCTGTCTTCTGGGCGCGCTCGCCGTGTTCAGCGCGCTGTTCCTGCTGACCCGACTCGAGAACGTGCCGCGCACGGTGATGGCCCTGTATCCGCTGACACTGCTGGTGTGTCTTGGCGCGCCGCGCTGGCTGTACCGCTTCTGGAAGGACAGTCGCTACGGCGACGCGCCCCGCCTGCAGCCCATGCGCGTGTTGGTGATTGGCGCGGGCAGCGCGGGTGAAGCGCTGGTGCGCGACCTGCGCCGCGAAGGGCGCTTTCGACCGGTCGGCCTGATCGACGACAACCGCGCCCTGCGTGGGGCCAAGGTGCATGGCGTGCCGGTGCTGGGCGAAATCGAACAGCTCGGCGAGATTGCCCGCGAAGTCGCCGCCGAAATGTTGCTCATCGCCATGCCCTCGGCCAGCAACCAACAGATGCAGCGCGCGGTTGAGCACTGCGAAGACAGCGGACTGCCGTTTCGCACCGTGCCGCGTCTGCAGGACGTGATCGACGGGCGCTCCAGCTTCAACCAGCTGAAGGAAGTGGCGATCGAGGACCTGCTCGGTCGTGACCCGGTGGCGCTGGACTGGACCGCCATCCGCACCGGTCTGTCCGGGCGCCGCGTGCTGGTCAGCGGCGGCGGTGGCTCGATCGGTTCGGAGCTGTGTCGTCAGGTGGCGCGGCTCGGCGTGTCCTCGTTGATCGTGCTGGAGCAGTCCGAATACAACCTCTACCGGATCGAGCAGGAGCTGAGCTCCGAGTTTCCGGAGTTGCTGGTGGTGCCGGTGCTTGGGGACTGCGGCGACCCCGCGGTTGCCGAGTTCGCGTTGTCCGAATACCGCCCGGAGCTGGTTTTCCATGCGGCAGCGTACAAACATGTTCCCTTGCTCGAAGGTATGGTGCGCGAGGCGCTGCGCAACAACGTGCTGTCAACCCAGGTGCTGGCGCAGGCGGCGCTGCGACACGGGGTCGGCAGCTTCGTGCTGATCAGTTCGGACAAGGCGGTGAACCCCGCCAATGTGATGGGTGCCAGCAAGCGCCTGGCAGAACTCCTCTGCCAAACCCTGCAAGGGCAGGGCGGCACCCGGTTCCTCACCGTTCGCTTCGGCAATGTCCTGGATTCCGCCGGCAGCGTGGTGCCGCTGTTCCGCGAGCAGATCCGTCGGGGCGGCCCAGTGACGGTGACGCATCCGGAAATCACCCGCTATTTCATGACGATTCCCGAGGCCTGCCAGCTGATCCTGCAGGCGGCGACCCTGGGCGAAGGCGGCGAAATCTTCGCGCTGGACATGGGTCAGCCGGTGAAGATCCAGTACCTTGCTGAACAAATGGTGCGGTTGGCCGGCAAGCGCCCCGGCGTCGATGTGCGAATCGAGTTCACCGGCCTGCGTGCGGGCGAAAAGCTCTTTGAGGAGCTCTTTCATCCGCAGGAGGACTACCAGCCCACGCGACACCCCAAGATCATGCTCGCTCAGCCCCGCGAGTTGGCTGCACAGTCGATCCAGCAGCAGCTGCTGCGCCTGCGCCAGGCCAGCCAGCAATACGACTCGGCGCAGATGCTGGAGATCCTGCAGCAGCTGGTGCCCGAGTTCCGGCGTAGCATCGAGGCATCCGGCGTGGTGACGCTGCACCGGGTGTCCTGAACGCGCCTCCATCCTCTCTCAGGGAAGACCATGTCCAGACGCATTCGCAAGGCCGTATTCCCGGTGGCCGGTCTCGGAACCCGATTCCTGCCCGCCACCAAAACGGTGCCGAAGGAAATGCTGCCGATCATCGACAAGCCGCTGATCCAATACGCGGTTGACGAGGCGATCGAGGCGGGCTGCGACACGCTCATCTTCATTACCAATCGCTACAAGCACGCGGTCGCCGACTATTTCGACAAGGCCTACGAGCTCGAACAGAAGCTCGAACGCGCAGGCAAGACCGAGCTTCTTGAGGTGGTGCGCGGCGTGCTGCCGCCGCACGTGCGCGCGATTTTCGTGACTCAGGCGGAAGCTTTGGGCCTGGGCCATGCGGTGCTGTGCGCCGAGGCCGTGGTGGGCAATGAGCCTTTCGCCGTACTCCTGCCCGACGACCTGATCTGGAACGCGAACGGCCCCGGCGCGCTGAAGCAGATGGCCGATCTGGCCGAGCGCGAGCAGGCCAGCGTGATCGCCGTACAGGACGTGCCGCGCGCGCAGACCTCCAGCTACGGCATCGTCGCCACCGACGGCTTTGAAGGTCGCTCTGGGCGCATCCACGCCATGGTCGAAAAGCCCAGGCCCGAGGTCGCACCGAGCACGCTGGGCGTGGTGGGTCGCTACATTCTGGGGCCGGATGTTTTTGCTGCCCTGCGTGCGACCACACCGGGCGCGGGCGGCGAAATCCAGTTGACCGATGCCATCGCAGCGCGGCTCGCCGAGCACAAGACACTCGCCTATCATTTCGAGGGCACGCGCTTTGACTGTGGCAGCCACATCGGGCTTATCCAGGCCACGATCCGCTTTGCGCTTGACCACGAGAAACTGAGCGCTGCTGCGCAGAGCTATATGCGCCAAACGCTCGAAGAGCTTTCGCACAGTGAAGCGCCTCTGGACTGAGCTGCTTGCGCGCGCGCTCAGAGAGCGTGCCCAATGCCCAGACTTCGTTTCGCGCCCTGCTTCTACAGGACCGGCTGGTGGATGCGCTGCGCTTATCCACCCTACAAGTACGGCTGACACCTTGCGTGCAACGAAGTCCGGATTTCCACTGCGCAGCTCTTGGCTTCGCATCGGCAGGCTGACGCCTTGCCTGCAACGGAGTCCGGACTTCCAATGCGCAGCTTTTGGCTTCGCATCGGCACGCTGACGCCTTGTCTGCAACGCAGTCGAACAGCTGTGGGCGCGTAGGGTAGATAAGCGCAGCGCATCTACCGGCTCTGCGCGTCTGGCACGTCGAGCCGGCGCTCAGGGTGGGCGGAAGTCGTTTGGGACGAAGGGCCAGGCTTCGCTTGGCTGCCGTCGCGCAGCCTCGCCCGCGTTTGGGACACCCTTTCTGAGGTTGCCTCACGGGGCGAGTTGAGCCCAGAAACAGTGTGTGCAGCGCATGCTCGTGTCGGATCGCTTGTTCGCTCTCGTGCACGCCTATTGGCTTCTGGCCACTTGCGGTGCAGGTCAAGTTGGCGCAACTTCCCGGCATCTGAGCTCGTCGAGACGGTGATATGCGTTCGATTGCCCGCGGCGCTCTGTTGTTAGGTGCTCTGGTCGCCCTGATTTTCCTGGGTCTAAGCTCTCGCGGCGGTCCGATTGAGCAGGCAGCGCATCCCTACCTGCCCAAGCCGACGGACCGGATACCCGGCGAGGGCGGCAAGTCTGAGTTCTCGCGGCAGCGCCGAGCCTGGATCGCGTCCATGCGGCTGGCGGCGCCCGGAGTCGACACGGGCGCATTGGACGCAGCCTATCGCAGTGAGCGCGACCAGCGCTTCCAGGCGCAGCGCCAAGCGTCGATGGACGCCCAGGGAAAGCCCCTGGATCTCTTGAAGTTTAGTGCAGCCGCTGTGTCTGGTACTTGGAGCGAGCGCGGCTCCACCAACCAGTCGGGGCGCGTGCTGGCAGCCGCCTTCGACAGCGCCCTGCAGCGCCTCACGGTGCTGTCCCACGGCGGCAACGTGTGGCGGGCCAACCGCGCAAGCTTGAACTGGAGCAGCAGCAACGACGCAGCCGCCTTCGTGCCGAGCGGCGCGCAGGGCTTTCTGCTGCGGCTTGCGGGGCCTGCGGGTGAGCGCTTGCTCGTGCTCGGTGATCGGCCGGCACAGGTGCGCTACAGCGACAACGGCGGCTCGACCTACGTAACGCCTGGCGGAAGCAGCCTGGGCAATCCCTGGTATGCAACGGGGCTGGTCGCGCGAGACGTCGCCGGCAGTGAGGTGTACTACACGCGGGTGCATTACGACTTCACTGCGCCGGCGTCTTGGCGAACGCATCTGTTCGCCTCAGTCGACCGCGGAGCCAACTTCAGTTCGATCGCCTTTGTGGGTGAACGCAACCAGGCCGCCCTGTTCTCGCCGCGCTACGGCGACACCCGAGTGTTCCTGCTGTCGGGCACCCAGCTGTCCACGATCACACCGGGTACACATGCGCGCGTGGCGGTGTCGGCCGTGCCGCATGCGCTCACCAGCGCTGAGACCGTGGCCCTTTCGGGGGGCGTGACCGCGGGCGGACAAACCTTTCTCTTCGCGTTTTACTCGAATGGCGTTGACGGCTTGACCCGCGTGTATTACTCCGCGAATGCCGGCGCCAGCTGGACCACTCGCACGCCAGCGCCGACTTCGATGTTCAGCCTCAACAGCGTTGCGAGTTCGACGCGCGATCCCAATCGCGTGTTCGTGGGTGGCGTTGACCTGTTCCGCAGTGCTGATGGTGGCGTCAGCTGGACCCGCGTGAACCCCTGGGGCGAGTACTACGCTTCGCCGGCGACCAAGCTGCATGCCGACATCTGCGGCATCGACGTGTTCGTCGATGCGTCGAACGTCGAGCGCGTGTTCGTCAGCACCGACGGCGGGCTTTACGAGTCCACGGATCAGCTGCTGACCGTACAAAACCTCTCGCTCAGCGGCTTGAACGTGTCGCAGTACTACGGCAGCTACACGCTGCGGCAGGCGCCCTTCCACATCTTTGCGGGGTCCCAGGATCAGGGCTACCAAAAGGCCTTGAACCCCGGCGCTGGCCCGCAGCCCTTCGTGCAGACCATCTCGGGCGACTACGCCCACCTGGTTTCGTCCAACGGTGGTGCCACGACCTGGAGCGTGTACCCGACGTTCGCGATGGCCGAAACCAATGCCGGATCAGCCAACCAGAGCGGCCTGCGCTACTACCAGTTCGGCGGCTCCCAGCTCACGGGAACGCTGTTCCTGCCGCCGCTGGCGGCGCTTCCAGGGGAACCGAACAAGGTACTGCTGGCGGGTGGGCGCTTTGGTGTCGGCACTGCCCACAATGTGATCGAGCTGAGCTTGGCAGGAACCGCGATCAGCGGCATGGCCGACCCTTTCAACTTTCTGGATCCGATCACGGCGGTCGCTGTCTCGCCGCATACCGGAGCGACCCGCTACGTGCTGGCCACGCCGGCGAGCGCGTCGAACCCGGGCGCGCGTTTCTATCGGCGCAGCGGCGGCACCTGGACCCAGACCGTAAGCCAGCTGCCCAACGGACAGTTCTTCTATGGCGCGCGTATCCTGCCTGACCCGGCGCGCCCCGGCCATGTGTACGTGGCGGGTTCGGGCTACGGCGGCGGCAATGGCAATGCGGTCTACCTGTCGACCAATGACGGCCTCAACTTTGCGCCGATGTCGACCGGGCTTCCCCCCACCCTGGTACAGGGCCTCGCGATCTCCGCCGATGGCCAGCACCTCTTCGCTGCCGCCGAAACGGGCGCCTTCTACTACGATCGGGCTCAGCAGCGCTGGATCGACATCGTCACCGCGGGTGCGCCCAATCAGACCTATTGGCACGTCGACTACATCGATGAGCTTCGCATCGCGCGCTTCTCCACCTACGGTCGCGGCATCTGGGATTTCGCCCTGGACAGCGCGGATGCGATCTTCGCCAACGGGTTCGAGCCCTGAGGTGGTTCTCGAGGGAGGAGCGCGGTGCTGGCCTTCACGCAGGGCCGCGCTCGACTTCGTTGGGAGCGCATTGCGGGAGTCGGGCTTGACCCGGGCGTATAATCCGCGCCCCGCTCGCTGACGTAAGCCGCCGCCATGTCCTCCCCTGCTCCGAAAGTCGGTTTCGTCAGCCTCGGCTGCCCCAAAGCCTTGGTGGATTCCGAGCGCATCCTCACCCAGCTCAAGGTCGAGGGCTACGAGATCGTGCCGACCTATGACGAGGCCGACGTGGTGGTGGTCAACACCTGCGGCTTTATCGACTCGGCGGTGGATGAATCACTGGATGCCATCGGCGAAGCAATCAGCCAGAACGGTCGGGTGATCGTAACCGGCTGCCTGGGCAAACGCCCCGAGACCATTCTCGAAGCGCATCCAGAAGTGCTCGCGATCAGCGGCCCGCAGGACTACGCCAGCGTGATGAACGCGGTGCACGAGGCGGTTCCGCCGCAGCACAATCCGTACCTGGATCTGCTGCCGGATTACGGCCTGAAGCTCACCCCCAAGCACTTCGCGTACCTGAAGATTTCCGAGGGCTGCAATCACCGCTGCAGCTTCTGCATCATCCCGAGCATGCGCGGTGACCTGGTCAGTCGGCCCATCGACGATGTGCTGCGCGAAGCCGAGAAGCTGGCCCGCGGCGGCGTGCGCGAGCTGCTGGTGATCTCGCAGGACACCTCGGCCTACGGCGTGGACATCAAGTACGCCGAGCGCGAATGGCGCGGCAAGACCTACCAGACCCGCATGAAAGCGCTGTGCGAAGGCCTGTCCGAGCTCGGCATCTGGACGCGTCTGCACTATGTGTATCCGTACCCGCACGTCGATGACGTGATCCCGCTGATGGCGGACGGCAAGCTGCTGCCCTATCTGGACATCCCGTTCCAGCACGCCAGCCCGAAGATTCTCAAAGCCATGCGTCGGCCCGGTGCGGTCGACAAGACGCTGGAGCGCATCCAGCGCTGGCGCGATACCTGCCCCGAGCTCGCGATTCGAAGCACCTTCATCGTCGGTTTTCCCGGCGAGACCGAGGACGACTTCGAAGAGCTGCTGGACTTCCTCGAAGAGGCCCAACTCGACCGCGTCGGTGCCTTTGCGTATTCGCCGGTAGAGGGCGCGGCCGCCAATGCGCTGCCCGGCGCGGTGCCGGACGAACTCAAGCAGGAGCGTCTGCAGCGCTTCATGGAGCTGCAGGCCGAGATCAGCGCGCAGCGGCTCGAAGCCCGCGTCGGCACCGTGCAGCCGGTAATCATCGATCACCTGGAAGGCGAGCTTGCCATCGGTCGCTCGCGCTTTGATGCGCCTGAAATCGACGGCCTTGTGCAGATCCAGGACGGCGAGGCTATGGGCGTGAAGCCCGGCGACATCGTCAACGTGCGAATCCTCGGCAGCGACGAGCACGACCTGTTCGGGCTGATCGGCCCGGGCGAGGATGATCTCGACGACTGAGCCCATGGCCAAGCGTCGTTTCGAGGCCCCAGCGCGCGAGCAGGTCGATCGTGCGCTGTTTGAGCATCCGGCGTTTGCGCCGTACCGGTTCGAGTTGGATCTGCTGACGGTCGAGCACTGGCCCGACATGGCTACGCTGAACGCACGTGCCTGTGGTCTGAAGCACGCGGCGACAGCTCGCGCCCTCCGTTTCGTCGAGCAGACCCCGGAGCTGCTGGCCGATGGGCTGCACTACGAGATCCGTATCTTCGAGCGTGGCGAAATCGCCACCCGCGCCGACAACTGGCACGATCTGCTGAACGCGCTGGTGTGGATGCGCTTTCCTCAGCTCAAGTCCGCGCTGAACGCCCGGCAGGCGGCCGATGTGGCCGCGGTCGGCACTGGCGAGCGCACCCGCGGCCAGTGCGCGCTCACCCACTTCGACGAGGCCGGCGTGCTGGTGCGCGTGTCGGACGCGCACACGTTGGCGCTCTGGGATGCGCACGACTGGGGCGCACTCGGCGCGCGCGTCCAGCTCGACCCCGAGGCACTCGAAGCTCATGTGTTCGGCCATGCGCTGCTGGAGCACGCGCTGTACCCGCAGCCGCTGCTGGTTGGCAAGGCAATCGCGGTGTTGGCCCCGCCAGAAGCCCTGACCAGCGCGCTGGTCCGGCAGGTCGCCGAGGGCATCGCCGCAGGCGAGCTGCTGACCGATCCGCAAGAGCTGCGGCCGCTACCCACCGCCTTGCTGCCGGGCTGGCACCCGCGCAGCGGCGAGGCCGCGTTCCTGCGCGAGGGGGAGTGTTTCCGACCGCTGCGGGCGGGCAGGGTGTATCCGCCTGCGGCCGTTCTGAGTTCCGTTGAGGCGGAGCCGTCGAGCACATGACCGCGATCGCGCTATCGCCTGATGTGTTTGCGGTTTCCGAGCTGCTCGATCGCGATGCGTGTGCGGAACTCGTTCACCTCGCCGAGGCCGCAGGTTTTGGAGAGGCCGGCGTGCGTTCTCGGCAAGGGCAGACCCCCATGCCGCAAGTCAGAAACTATGAGCGTGTGGTCGTCGAACACGCGCCCTGGGTGGCCCGTTTGTGGGAACGCCTGCAGGTGCTGCGCTTGCCTGTGCTGGAGGGCGAGCGCGCGGTCGGTTTGCCGCGCTCCCTGCGCTTCTATCGCTATGGGCCAGGACAGCGTTTTCGCATGCACAAGGACGGCCCCTGGCTGGAGGACGGACTGAAAAGTCGACTCACGCTGCTCATCTATCTCAACCAGAGCTTTGTAGGGGGTGAAACGCGCTTCCGCGATTTCGAGGTGCGCCCCCGCACCGGCGACGGCCTTGCATTCGTGCATGCGACCTGGCACGAAGGGGCTGAGGTGACGCAAGGTCGCAAGTACGTGCTGCGCACGGACGTGTTGTACGCACGCGCCTGCGCGCAAGAAGGTGCTTTCGACTGCAATGACATCATCAATTCAACCGATCCGTAAGCTTGGAGAATCAAGCGATCATGACTTCATCCAAACCTCATGGTGGCTGGTTGCTCGCCGGCGCCGCGCTCAGCTTCGCTGCCGCATTGACTCATCTGATCTGCATCGTCATCGGCCCCGAGGCCTATCGCTGGCTGGGGGCGGGCGAGGAGATGGCGCGCATGGCCGAGGCCGGTCTCTGGCAGCCCGCGATCGTGACCGCCGTCATCGCGAGCATGCTGTTTCTGGCGGGGTGCTATGCACTCGCGGGCGCCGGGCGCATCCGCAGGCTGCCTCTGCTGCGAACCGCTTTGGGCACCATCACCGCTGTATACCTGCTGCGCGGCTTCGCCTTCATTCCCTTGATGCCCTTGTTCCCTGACAACGGCCCCGTGTTCTGGGCGGTGAGCTCGTTGCTGTGTCTGCTGATGGGCGGCGTCCATCTGATCGGGCTGGTGAAGGGCTGGAGCTCACTGTCGCCGGTCGATGCCGGCAAGGGTCCTGCGCTGTCCAGCAAGGCATGAACCTGCTCTTCATCTGCACCCAGAACCGCCTGCGCAGCCCGACCGCGGAGCAGGTGTTCAGTGACTGGCCTGGCCTTGAAACGGCCTCCGCTGGGTTGGGCAACGAAGCCGAAGTGCCGGTCTCGCCGGAGCTGCTGGAATGGGCGGACATCGTTTTCGTCATGGAGCAGGTGCATCGGCGCCGCCTGACGCAGCGCTTCAAGCCGCATCTCAAGCGGGCGCGCGTGATCTGTCTCGGCATTCCCGATGACTTCGAATACATGCAGCCCGAGTTGGTCGCGCTGCTGATGCGCAAGGTGCCGGCGTTGCTGCCTTCGAGTTCGCGCGGGGCGTGATTGCGGGCGGCGCGGCGGCGATGCAGCCGTCGTTCGGGTCCGCCCTGGCCGCCAGTCCTCGCCAGGGCCAGTTCAGTGAACAGGCTTTGGCGCCGCCGCAGTCCGACCAGGCTTGCCCTCTGCCAGAACCGGCGCTGATGGCTTAGGCTGTCGCCCTTCCGAATATTGGGTTGCCTGTCATGCTTAGAATCTTGACGCTTGTCCTGTGTGTGTTGGTGACGCCTGCGTTCGCGCAGGAGGCGACACCGTCTGACGCCACCGTTCGCGAGCTGCTTGAGATCACCCGCAGCCGAGAGCTGATCGATGGCATGCGGCCGCAGCTGGAAACCGTGACCCGACAGGCCATGGGGGACGCAGTTGATCTGTCGCAACTCTCGCCCGGTCAGACGCGCATACTCGACGAAATGCAGGCCGAAATGATCGACGTGTTCGTCGAGGACATGGCCTGGGAGGTCATGGAGCCTGACTTCATCGCCATCTACAAGGCCAGTTTCACCGAGCAGGAGCTGCGCGGCATGATCGAGTTCTATTCCACCGAGCTCGGCCAGACGATGATCCGAAAAATGCCGATTGTGATGGAGCAGACCATGGGCATGGTCGGCCAGCAGATGCAGCGTGCGGCGCCGCGACTGCAGGACATTCAAGCTCGCGCGATCGAACGCATGCGTAGCTGCTGTGCGGACGAGTCGGCCGAGTAGTTCGCGAGCGCTGCTGGTCGATTTCACAAGCTCGGAGAAGACCCGCTGCATCGTGGCGCCCGCCGAGTGCTTCGGTTGCTTGCCACGTCCGGCGCTGCTGCCGCTGCCAGCGCTGGTACCGGCGCCCCGGTCGACCGTGGGTTCCCGCCCTTTGCTGGCAACCCGTGTTTCGCGCCGGACGCGGCGCCCGGCCACCAGCTTGAGTTCAACGCGTACTTCGATCGCGAGGAAGATGCGCTGGCCTTCGCCCGCTCGCTGCCCGCCGAGGTCTTCTTGCACACGTTGCGATGCTCCGTCGAAGGCCGCGACTGGATCCTGATCGCGCGCTATCGCGAGCTGCCGTAGCCAAGCGATCATGTCGCGCACTCCGAGCACATCCACGCCCTGGCCCGTGCCGTCCGTGGAGGCTATCCGGACTTGGTGCGCGCGGGACCGCGGTACCGACCGGGGGACTCACCCGCGGCATCCCCTTCGCCCGCCCAGGCGCAGCCTTGGGCTCACTGGACTGGACTGCAGCGGCGTGCCGCGAGGGTTACTGCAGCTGATGGCGTCCGTGCGGCGGACACCGGTCACGGATGGCCCGCGACGATCTGGCTAGACTTTCCGATGTTCGCAGCCCCCGCGCTGCTTCTCCAGTGCAGTCGCCATGGCTCCTCGCTGCCGTTTGTCCCGACTCCTCCTGCTCGCTGTCGCTTCGCTGCCTGCGCTTGGCGCGGCGCAGTCCGCGCGCCTGCAGATTGCCGAAGCGCAACTGCATTCGCTGCTGTCCGCCCACCCCGGCGACGAGCGTCGCCTGCTGTCGGACTGGCGCGCCACGGACGCGCAGCGCGGCGACGCGACGCCGAAATCCGTTGAGCTGCGCCTGCGCCGTATCGAGGTCTACGCGCCCGATGCCCGTGTGCTGGAGGCGACCGCGGACGGCTACCGCGAGCTGCCGCTCGATACGCGCCTGCATTTCATCGCCGAGCCCAGCGCCGGCCAGCGCATGTCGCTGAGCCTGGATCCCAAGACGTCCGAGGCCGAGGGCCTGCTGCTGCTGGGCGGGCGCATGTATGCGCTCAGCGGTTCCCGCAGCGATGTCGGCCTGGCGCTGGAGGCCAGCGACATGGAGCAGCCGCTGCCGGACGGCTCTCTGCGCGACGCCGCCTGCGTCGGCGACATGAGCTCCCCGAGCGACCCCCTTGGCAAGCAGGACGCCTCCACGGCGCAGCCGCTGCGCGCTGGCGAGGCTGCCGCTCTATTCGGCGCACCGGCGACGCCGGCGCAGCGCCTCTCCCTGCAGTCCTTCGCGCCCAAGGCGGCGACTCGCCAGGTCACCCTGGCGATCGATACCGACAACGAACTGCTGCAGAAGAAGTTCAGCAACAACACCGCCAGCGCTACCGCCTACGTGGCGGCCTTGATGGCCGCCATGAATGCCATCTACGAAGATGACCCGGCCCAGTACGGGCTGCAGCTGCGGCTGCTGCAGGGCACGCTGATCCTGAGGCCTTCAACCACGCCTGATCCGTACACCAACACCGACAGCTCGGCCACTGGCGCGGCCTTGAACGAGTTCGGTGCCTGGTGGCGCGACAACCAGGCTAGCGTGCCGCGAGCCTTCGCGCTGAAGCTCTCGGGTAAGGGTTCGAGCCAGAACAGTTCCTCGGGTATTGCCTGGCTGCTGACCGGCGGCAGCTATTGCGATGCCAAGGGCAGCGCCGGCACCCAGGTGTTTGGCCATTACAGCGTCACCCGGGTGTTCTGGAACCCGAGTTTCGGTGGGGCACAGGATGCCTACGTGGTTGCCCATGAGCTTGGCCACAACCTCGGCGCGCGCCATACGCACTGCGCCAATGCCTCGACCGGCGCCGAGGCGGCCACCGGCACCATCGACCGTTGTTTCAACGGCGAGTCCGGCATTGGCTGCTACGCCGGCCCGCAGACCTGTCCGACTGGCGCGGAGTCGCCGCTGGCGCCGCAGGGCACGCTGATGTCCTACTGCCATCTCAATGGACTGAACTGCGGCGTATCGACCGAGCTGCACCCCACCCATGTCACCCAGCTCAATGCGCGCCTGGCCAGCCAGCCAGCGGCCTGCGTTGCGCCCATCAGCAGCAATCAGGCGCCCACGATCACGGCCCCGCCCAGCATCGCCGGCAGTGAGGACACGCCGCTCGCGCTGACCGCAATCAGCTTCGCCGATCCGGACAGTGCCAGCCTGGTCGCGACTTTCTCGGTCCCTGCCGGCACGCTCAGCGCCAGCAGCGCAAACGGCGTCAGCGTCGGCGGTAGCGTCAGTGCCCGCACCCTGACCGGCAGCCCCTCGGCCCTGAATGCCTTCATCGCCGATGGACGCCTCAGCTATCTGTCGGCTCTCAACGCGAACGGCAGCGTCACGCTAGGCGTTTCGGTCAGCGACGGCGTCGCCGCGCCCGCCTCCCGTTCGGTCACGCTTTCTCTGTCTGCGGTCAACGACGCACCTACCCTCAATGCACCGGCTTCGCTGGCCGTGCAGGCCGGCGTATCTGCTGCATTGAGCGGGGTCAGCTACGCCGATGTGGACTCTCCGGGCGGCGGCATCGGCGTGCAGGCGAGCTACAGCGCCGGGTCGGGGAGCTTCAGCGCCAGCAGCGGCGCAGGTGTCACCGTCAGCGGCTCGGGCACCGGCAGTCTGACGCTGTCGGGCACCCTGTCCGCCATCAACAATTTCGTGGCGACAACACCGGTGCGCTTCACCGCCTCGCCCACCGGCCCGGCGTCGGTCAGCCTGACACTGGGCATCAATGACCTCGGCAACACCGGCTCGGGCGGCGCGCTCAGCGCGACGCGCTCCATCAGCGTGTCGGTGAGCGGCCGCGAGGGCGAACTGTTCGCCAACGGCTTCGAACCCTGAACGCCTACTCGCCTGCGTGACCTTCGGCGGGTCGTCTCGACCCGCCCTTCACCTATGCTTGCGCGCCCTCAAGCCCACGCCCGCATGCGCTTCCTTTCTTCCGCCGCCGTTGCCACCGCTTCGCTAGCCGTGATCGTGCTGCTGCAGGCGCTGGCCTTGCCCGCTGCGGCAGCCGCGGGCATCCAGCTTGACGGCCGTCTGGACGAGCCCGAGTGGGCGCAGGCCCTGCGCATCGACGACTTCCGCACGGTGCAGCCGCTGACCCGCGAGCAGCCGCCCGTGCGCACGGAGGTGCGCGTGCTTTCGCGTGAGGACGGCTTGTACTTCGGCATCCGCGCAGAGCAGCCGGCCGAGTTCACCCGCACGCGGCACCCGACCCGGCGCGATGCGCAGGCGCGCGCCGATCGCATCAATCTGATTATCGACTTCGAAGGCGAGGGCAGCACCGCCTACGAGTTCACCATCAGCATCAGCGGCGGCATCCAGGACGCGATCATTACCGGTCAGAACAGCTACAAGTACGATTGGGACGGCGTCTGGGAACAGGCCGTGGCTGAAGATGCCAAGGGCTGGAGCGTCGAGGTGCGCCTGCCCTGGGGCATCGCCCCGCTGGGTCGCATCGAAGACGGCCGCACCACCATCGGGGTCTACCTGTCGCGGGTGATCGAGCAGCGCGGTCTGCGTTTCTCGCACCCGCACTACGACTTCGAACACCCGACCTTTGTCGCCGACATGGCCAGGATGCAGGTGGATGCCCGCAGCGATCTGCGTCTCGACGTGGTGCCCTATGTCGCGGTGTCGAACGATCGCCTTCTGCGCACCACCGAGACGCGCGTGGGCGCCGATCTCTACCTCGCACGCGGCCCGCACCGGCTGAACGCCGCGCTGGCACCGGACTTCGGTCAAGTCGAAAGCGATGCGCTGGTGGTCGACTTCAGCGCGCTTGAGGTGTTCTTCGGCGAGAAGCGGCCCTTCTTCACCGAGAACCAGGCCCTGTTTGATGTGCCACTGGGCAATGGCGCGCTGCTGGTCAATACGCGGCGTATCGGTGCGCGGCCTGACAGCGGCCCCGAGGGCATCAGCGATGTCGACGGCGCATTCAAATACACCGGCGCTTTCGGAGCGTTCGACGTGGGCACGCTGTTGGCCAGCGAGGCCGACCCGGTTGACGCCCGCGGGCGCGATTTCCGCGTGCTGCGCGCGCGCTGGCGTGGCGGCAGTGGAGAGTATGGCGCCACGGTCACCGAGACCCTGCGCCCGAGCCTTGACCGCGAAGCTCGGGTGGGTGTGGTCGACGCGTTGTGGCGACCGGTGGAGGGCATGCAGCTGCGAGGCGCTGCAGGCCAAAGCCTGGTGGACGAAGCAGGGCAGGGCGATCGCGACGGCCGACTGCTTTGGCTGCGCATGGACCACGCTGTCAGCCCGCGCTTCCGGCAGGAGTACGAGTTCAGCCGCTACGGTCGCGATCTGCAGGTGAACGATCTGGGCTTCCTGCGTCGCGCCGACATGTCCGAGCTGCGCGCGGAATACACGTGGTATCGCCGCGCGTGGGCAGAAACGTCCAGCGTGCGCAATTCGGCCTGGGAGACCGAACTGTTGTGGCGGCGCAATGGCGCGGGCGATCGCATCTACGGCGGCTGGGAGTTGTCGCACCGCTGGGCTTTCAGAAATGCTTCCGAGCTGACTGCCTATTCGCTGCTGCGCACGCCCTTCAGCGACGACCGGGTGTTGCGCGGCAACGGCGACGTGCGCCTTCCTGCGCAGCACCAGGCCGGTGTGTACTACGCAAGTCCGCGTCTCGGTGTGTGGCGCTTTGAAACCGATCTGGGCGTCGAACAGGAGGGTCTTTCGGGATGGACGCGCTTCTTCGAATTCACCCCGACCTGGTTCTTCGGCGAGCGCTTCAGCACCGCCTTGGGCGTCTTCCTGACGGACAGCAGCGACTGGCTGATCTGGGATGGCGACAACCGACTGGGTCGGTACGCGCGCCGCCAGGCGGAGTTCGACTGGACTCTGGAATGGTTCCCGGCCGCAGGGCATGAGCTGCGCTTGCGCGCCCAGTATGTTGGCCTGCGTGCCGAGGCGCTTGCCGGCTACGCGGTCCAGGCGGGCGGCTTGAATGCGGCGGCCGCGCCATCCGACTTCAGCTTGGGCACGCTGGCCGCGCAGATCCGCTACCGCTACGAATTCGGCCCGCAGCGCGAGTTCTACCTGGTGATGAGCCGGGGCGGGGAATACTTCGGCGAAGACGACGAGAGCGTGGGCCTGAGTCGTTTGTTCGACCGCAGTCGCGCCAACCAGACGGCCAATCAGATACTGGCCAAGCTGCGCTGGGGGTTCTGAAGCCTCAATCGGAATCGCTTGCCGGCGCCCGGCGGGCCCGATGCGCGCAACTGGGGAACTCACGCTATTCTTGCCGCGGCCAGTCGGGGAACTGGTCGCCGGCTGCGCTGGTTTCGTGCAGCAAGCAGTCAACCTACAGGGGTTAATCCATGGAGCGTCGCGGCTTTATCCAATCTGCCAGTCTGATGGCGGGTACGTCCTTGCTGTCGTTTGCCGGGCCCGTGCTTGCCGCGCGCACGCAATCGCGCTGGCAGCTGTTGTGGACTCCATCGGCCGATACAGGAGCACGTTGGCGACCTGTGCATCAGGCCTGCGCGCCAGGCTGCAGCGAGGCTGAGCTGAGCGTCACTATCGACGGCCTGCATCCCGCGCAGGGCGGTGCAGTTGTCACCGAGCTCAGCCTGCACGCGATGTTTGATCTGGCCGAGCGTCAGTCCGCGCGGTTCACAGCCTGGCAGATGGGCGGCTCCGGGCCGCTGCGAACGCAAACGTCCAGCGCGCGCTTCGTGGCCGGCAGGGCAACGCTGCGGCGTCTGGAGCTGGAGTATGTTCTGGCCGAATCCACCCGCACGGAGTCCTGTGCGCTGACCGGCGCAATCGATGGCCTGCTGAGCCCCGGTCACTACCTTCTGGTCGGCCCTCGCATGGACGGTTCGGCAGCAGCTGCGGGTCAATGGGTGCACAGCGGTGATCCGCTGCGGCCACTGGGCCGTCCGGTCGATGTCGACGTGCTGGGCTTTCGCGTGGAAGCCCTGGTCTGATCACCTCTTGTTTCGCGGAAGAAGACTATGGACCTGCTCAGCCTGCAGCATTTCGCCGGATGCTTGAACGAGACCTTCAAAGCGAGTTTGGGCGACAGCACCTTGGATTTCGTTCTGGTTGAGGCCGCGCCGCTGCCTCAGCGCCGTGCCGACGCGGCGCGCGCGCCATTCTCACTGCTGTTCCTCAATACCTCGGCGATCGTGTTTCCGCAGCAGATCTACCGAATGAGCCATCCGCGTCTGGGCGAGCTGGGCATCTTCGTGACGCCGATTGCCCAGAACCGCGACGGCTTCGTGTATCAGGCTGTGTTCAACTGAGCCGGCTTCCGGGCCACCGCATCTCGAAATGTGAGTCACTGCCGATATCGGAACTTCCGCAGACGACGAACCCAAGCCGGCGATAGAGAGCCAAGGCCCGACTGTTGTGCACCTGAACATGCAGCCTGACGCCGCGCCCGCGAGCTGACGCTGAGCCCTGCGCGGCGCGCAGCAGGCTTCCGCCCAGGCCCTGGCTACGCCAACTCGGCAGGAAGCAGATGTCGATGATCAGGTCGTCCGCATCGCCGCCGGGCAGCGCCGAGCTGTCACGGTACAGGCGTCCGATAGGCCCTTGCGCAGACTCCACCAGCCAGAAGTCAGCGCCGGGAAAGTGGCTGAGGAAATGGCGGTGCTGCAGATCGAACTGTTGATCCAGAAATGCGCGCTTTGCGGCGTCCGGCCACGGCACGGGAGCCATTTCCTCGGCGCGGGTACTGGCATACAGGTCGCGCAACCATGGCAAATCCTCATCGCGCGCGGCCCGCAGCGAAAGCCCGCGCCGCTCAGCGAGCGCGGGTTCGATCAGATCATCGCGAACGATGCGCTGAGCCGGAAATGACACCCCAGCATGCGAAGGGGGCACGGTCGGCTTCGCCACGCCGATCAGGGGAACGACGGGTAGATGCCCTGCAGGGCGATGCAGAAGTTCACCCCAAGGTAAGGCTGCTGGTTCTGGTGCGGCTGCCCGCCACCCTGGCTGGGCTGGATCATGTTCGGGGCGAAGGTGGTATTCGGCGCGCTGGAAACGAACGGCCTGTTCGCGGTGCTGCTGGGCTGCGACAGTCCGCCGTTCGCCACCGGCGAGCTCGCGCGGTTCGCGGCATCCGCTGGCAGAAACGCGTTGATGGCGTGGCTGTGCGCTGGTATCTGAGCACTGGTCAGCGCGACCGTGTTGACCCCGAAGGTCTGGCCGAGGCTGCGCGGGCTCAGGCCCGGGCCATTGCCTTGCTGACAGCCCGCACGCGCGGCGAAGTTGGGCAGCTGGAATGTGGTCTGGCCGTTGCCGCCGTAGACCACGCCGATGAGCGAGAAAAGGGCGGTGTTCTGAGAGATCGGCAGAGTCGCGCCGTTCGCGAACGCCCACCCACGCGGGTTGAAGTTGAAGCCGAACATCTGGATTTCGCCGATAAAGGGTTGCGTCACGAGATGGGTCCTCCAGTGAGGTGTGCTGCGCGGACTCGCGGATGCGGTCGCGCGGCGGCTGCGCCGGGATGGCGCCGTGAAATCAGCGTGCGAATGGGCGCGACAATCAGGACTGCGTGGGGAAGATGCCCTGGGTGGCGATGCAGTACTGCACCGTCAGCGTCGGCATGCAGTTCTCGTGCGGCTGGCTGCCGCCGGAGGCCGAGGTTGACTGTGCCGACATGGGCAGCGCGGTCGCGCCGGTAATGTCCGAGGCATAAAACGTCTCGCCGCTGACCGTTCCGGGGAGCAAAGAC
>CAZPHV010000005.1:0-148307 GCA_964586455.1 uncultured Aquimonas sp. | reverse complement strand
ACAACCTACCGGCGGGGTATCATTTACCCCCGCCACAAACAACAAACCCGCGCCGGGCGCTCCCACGGCCGCGGAGCGCCCGGCGAGTGTCTCAGCGCGGTGGCGGGCGACGCGGCAGGGGCCTCAGCGGCTCCAGGGTGTCGAGATCCCAGTCGGCTTCGACGAAGGGGGCGCGCACCTCGTGCACGATCGGGTAGCCGCCGACCTCGTTCTCGCTGTCAATGATTTGGCCGCGGCCCTCGATGACATTGGCGACGATGCGACGGTCGATGTCGTCACGGTCCCAGGGACGCGCGCCGGCCTTCTCGATCACCGCGTCCTGTACGTCGATCGCGGGCAGCAGGTTCACGCCGAAAGGCAGTTCGGGTGGGCGCTTCGTTTCGATGATGCGCGCGCGGCCGGTGGTGTAGCGACCCAGCAGCGGCAGCGGCTGGCCGATACGGTCCACGGCGATGGTGTCGTCCATGAACAGTTCGACGTCGCCGGAGCCACCGAGCATGAAGAAGGCCAGCGGCTCGGTCGAAGGACCGCCGCGCAGCACGTTTCCGCGCAGGGCGAGCTTGCCCAACTGGTACTCGCGGCCCACCCATTCTTCGGCGATCAGGTTGTAGTGCACCGCGCGCTGGCCGGGGTCGTAGATCAGATTGTTGATCAGCTGACCGCGCACGCCGCCCTTGAACAGCGGGCTGCGCTCGTAGTTGTGCGCATACAGGTTGCCGACGATCAGGATGTCGTTGACGTTGTCGTGGATCAGGCTGCCCTTGCTGTGCTCGCCCTTGGCATGGGTCGAATGCGCCAGCCCCTCTGCCAGCAGGTTGTTGCTGAAGGTGATCCGGCGGCTGACGTTGTGCCGCCACTGGTCCGGCGTCTCGCCGACGAAGCGCGTGCCCGACGAAGACAGGTTCTCGTCTGTGGCCCAGGTCATCGAGTTGTGGTCGATGATGACGTTATAGGCGCCGCCGACGGTGGTGATCGCGTCGATGTCGAAGCCGGCGTTCTTCTGCAGGCGCCCTTCGCCCGGGCGTATGCGCAGATGCCGAATCACCACGTCATGAGTGGCGATGGTCAGGCCACCGCGGATGATGGTGACGCCCGGCGAGGGTGCGGTCTGGCCGGCGATGGTCAAAAACGGCTGATCGATGCGGATCTCGCGCATGCCGAAGTCGATCACTCCGGCGACTTCGAACACGACGATGCGCGGCCCTGGCGTGCGCAGGGCTTCGATCAGAGAACCGGGGCCTTCGGCCGCCAGCGTGGTGACTCGCAGAATCTGACCATCGCGCCCGCCGGGCGTGTGCGCGGCCCAGCCTTGGGCGCCGGGAAACGCCGGCTTGGCGCTCTCTGCGGCTGCGAATGCCGAGAACAGCAGCAGGCACAGCCCAAGTACGACATCAGCGAAACGGCGCTCACGGCCGCATGGATTGATCTTCATCGGTTCCCTCCTCCTGGCAAGCATGGCGCTGTTGCAGCGCTCGTTGTAAATGACACCGGTTTCCCTTATACAACATCCACCCCCTGCTGCGCGCCTGAAGACGCTGCTGCAGGCCGTCCGCGGAGTCTTTGAGTGAACGTCGAACACGTGTATTTCGAACCGCCTACGCTAAGCCAGGACATCGCCACGGAGTTCGTATCCGCGCGTCTGTCCGCCCGCGCCCTACGCGAATACCCCGGGGCCCTGCCCGGCAGCCTTGATGCCGCCTACGCACGTCAGGACGCCGCCATTCGTCTCTGGCCCGACGCCTTGATCGGCTGGAAGGTCGGGCGCATCCCCGATGCCTGGCTGTCGCGGATGGGTGAGGATCGACTGATGGGCCCTGTGTTTACCCGCCAGCTGCGCACGCTGCACGCCGGCGAGTCGGCCGAGCTGCGGGTCATTGGCGGCGGTTTCGCTGCGGTCGAGGCCGAATATGTGTTCGTGCTCGGAACAGATGCCGAGCCTGCACGCGTCGACTACGACATTGAGTCTGCGGCGGTCCTGGTGGCCGAGCTCAGGGTTGGCATCGAGCTTGCCGGCAGCCCACTGTCGACCATCAATGAGCTGGGCCCGGCGGTGGTGGTGTCCGACTTCGGCAACAACGCCGGAGTGTTCCTCGGCCCTGCCATCAGCGACTGGCGCGAGCGGGACTGGTCCAGCCTGACCTGTTCGACCTGGGTCGATGGCGCTCTGGCCGGCCGCGGCGGCGCGCTGAATCTTCCGGGCGGCCCGCTGGCGGCACTGGCGTTCGCGCTGAACCGCGGTGCGCGGCGCGGGCTTCCGCTCAAGGCCGGCATGATCGTGTCCACCGGTGCCGCCACCGGCATTCACGACATCCTCGCCGGCCAGCGCGCGCGCCTGATTTTCGACGGCATCACCGAGCTTGAGGCGCATGCCCTGCCGGCGCTGCCGCATGCCTTGGGAATCCCCACATGACAGCTCACCTCAGCCGCCGCCAACTGCTTTCGGGTCTCGGCATGGCCGCGGGCGCCGCCTGCCTTGCGCCCGCATTCGCCGCAGACGGCCGACTGCTGACCGCCACAGACGTGCACGTCAGCGACTATCCCACCGTGGAAGCAGTACGCTGGATCGGCCAGCAGCTTGAAGCCGAGACTTCGGGCCGGCTGCGCTTACGCGTGTACCACTCGGGCCAGCTAGGTCGCGAAAGCGATCAGATCAACATGGCACGCTTCGGTGCGATCGACATCACCCGCGTGTTCTCCGGCGCGCTCAACAACGCCTTTCCGCGCACAATCGCCCTGTGCCTGCCCTATCTGATCCGCTCGACCCAGCACCTGCGGGCGCTGATCGACGGCGAAGTCGGCGCGCGCATCCTGGAGGGCTTCGAAGCGCGCGGTCTGATCGGCCTTGCGATTTACGACAGCGGCTCGCGCAGCGTGTACAACACTCGCGGCCCGCTGCGCACGCCCGCAGATCTCAGCGGGCTCAAGCTGCGTGTGCCGCCGTCGGACATCTTCCTCGATGCGATGCGCGGCCTCGGTGCGAACCCCACGCCCCTGTCCTTCGGTGAAGTGTTCTCGGCGCTGGAGACGCGCCTGATCGACGGCGCCGAGAACAACATCCGCAGCTTCCACAGCAGCCGGCAGTTCGAGATCGCCCCGTTCTGGTCCGAAACGCAGCATTCGTTCGCGCCCGACATCCTGGTGATGTCAAAGCTCAAGTACGAGCAGCTCAGTCCGGACGATCAGCGCCTGCTGCGCGAACTTGCGCGACGCTCCGTGGAAGTGATGCGCGGCCACTGGGACGCCAGCGAAGCGCGTGCGCGGGAAGCTGTCATCGCTGCTGGCGTGCAGATCAACGACGTCGATATACATGCCTTTCGTTTGGCCACCGCAGCTGTGCTGGAAAACCATCGCAGGCATCCGGAGGTCGCGCCGCTTGTCGATCGAATCGAAGCAGAGGCCAAGCCATGAACGACCTCTCCGAGGCCCTTTCCCCCTTTGAACGCCGACTTGAGGGCCTGGCCCGCGCCTCCACGGTCCTGGCTGCGCTGGGTCTTTTCGGCATGGTGATTGCGCAGGGCTGGCAGGTGCTTGCTCGCTACGCGCTCAACGCATCGCCAAGCTGGACCGAGCCGCTCACGTTGATTTGTCTCACCACCACACTCGCCTTTGGCGCCGCCGCGGGCGTGCACAGTCGCAGCCATTTCAAGTTTCCTCTGCTGGTGCTGCTGCTGCCTGAAGCGGGGCAGCGCCTGTTCGTGCGAATGGCAGCGCTGATCATCATCTGCGTGGGTCTTCTGATTGCGGTGTTCGGCCTGCAGCTCGGCCTTGATGGTCTGGACGTGCGAATGGCGGGTGCGCCACTGCCGCAGAGCACCGCCTTCTTCCCGCTCGCGCTGGGCGGCGCGCTGATGAGCCTGTTCGCCCTGCCTCAGCTGATTCGCGCCCCGTTGGAGACCGTGTAATGGCGATTGCCCTGTTGTTCGGCGTGTTCGCGCTTCTGCTTTTGTCGGGTGTGCCGGTTGCCTATGCGCTCGCTGCTGCTGCGATCGTGGTGGTGCTGCATCTTGATCTGCCCCTGATTCTGGCGGTCCAGCAACTCGCTGCAGGCGCTGGCGCGATTTCGCTGATTGCGATTCCCCTGTTCATCTTCACCGGTGAGCTCATGCTGCGCGGCGGAATCTCCGAACGGCTCATCGCATTTGCCGGCAGCCTTGTCGGGCACATCCGTGGCGGCCTGGGTCAGGTGAATGTTCTGTCCAACCTGTTCTTCGGCGGTGTCTCAGGCTCGGCCATTGCAGACGTTTCCGCTGTGGGCGGTGCGATGATCCCGCAGATGGTCAAGCGCGGCTTTGACCGCGATTTCGCGGTCAACGTGAGCGTCAGCGCAGCGCTCGTCGCCCTACTCGTTCCGCCCTCGCACAATCTGATCCTGTACTCGGCCGCAGCGGGTGGCGGGCTGTCGATCGCCGATCTGTTTGCTGCGGGCATCGTGCCGGCGCTGCTGATGACCTTCATGATGATGGTCACTGGCTGGATCATCGCAAGACGCCGCGGCTACGCCGTCGAAGCGTTTCCCGGCTTCCACATGGTGCTGCTGCGCCTGGTCTCCGCGCTGCCGGGCTTGTTGCTGGTGATCCTGATCTTCGTCGGCATCCGCGCCGGCATCTTCACCGCAGTCGAGAGCGCCGCGATCGCCGTCGTCTACGCAATGCTGCTGACCGTACTCGTCTACCGCGCCCTGCGCGGCCCGGCGCTGCTGGATGCCTGCATGCACGCCGCGCGCACCACCGGAAGCATCCTCTTCGTCATCGCCGCGGCCGGCATGTTCGGCTGGCTGCTCGCCTACCTCGGAGTGCCCGCAGCCGCCGTGAACGCCCTGCAGGCGCTGGCGAGCGAACCGCTGACCGTGCTGCTGATGATCGTGATCGCGCTGCTTCTGCTCGGCACCTTCATGGATCTGGCGCCACTGATCCTGATCTGCACGCCGATTTTTCTTCCGGTTGCACGCGCCTACGGAATCGACCCGATCCATTTCGGCGTGGTGATGATCCTCTCCGGCGGCATCGGCCTGATCACACCGCCGGTCGGCTCGGTGCTGTTTGTGGGCGCAGCGATCGGTCGAATCGAAGTCGCGCAGACATTGCGCACGATCTGGCCCTTCTACGGCGCCGCGGCAATGGTGCTGCTGCTGGTTGCACTGTTCCCCGCGCTTTCGCTGTGGCTGCCCGCTGCACTGAAGTAACAGGCGCCGCGGGTCAGGCTTGGGGCTAGAATCGGAAAGTCTTGTCTACCGCAGGCCACGCATGAGCGCCCGCCGCAGCTCCAAACCCGACCCGAGCCCGCCTTTGAGTGCGAGCGCTGTAGCGACGCGTCCGAAAATGGGCAGCGGCAAGACCACCATCAACGACATCGCGCGCTTGACAGGCGTGTCGAAGAAGACCGTGTCACGGGTCATCAACGGCTCCGAGTTGGTGCACCCTGAGACCCGCGAGAAGGTGCAGGCGCTGATGACCGAGCTCGGCTATTCGCCGGACCCGCAGGCGCGAGGTCTGGCGTTTCGCCACTCGTTTCTGATTGGTCTGGTGTTCGACAACCCGACCGCGCAGTACATCGTCAACATGCAGTACGGCGCGCTGGATGCGCTGCGCGACTCCGGCTTCGAGCTGGTCGTGCACCCCTGCGACAGCAAGCAGGCCGACTACATCGAGGGCATCAAGCGTTTTGTTCAGCGCCAGAAACTCTACGGCGTGATTCTGATCCCGCGCGTTTCCGAAGATCAGGCCTTGGCCGAGGCCCTGCAGGAGCTCGGCGTGCGCTATGCGCGTATCGCGTCGGTGCCGCTCGACGAGGCCAACCGGATGGTGCTCACGCACGACCGCCGCGCCGGCAGCGAGGTCGCCGAGTACCTGGAATCTCTCGGCCACCGCCAGGTCGGCCTGATCACCGGGCCCAAGCGCTACCGCAGCTCGATCGAGCGCGGCGGTGGTTTCATCGAAGGTCTGGGCCGCCGCGGGATCAAACTTGCAGAGGAAAACGTCTACGAAGGCGGTTACACCTTCGAGTCCGGCGTGGCCGGCGCCGAGGCACTGCTGCGACAGTCGCCGCGGCCGACCGCGATCTTCGCCTGCAATGACGAAATGGCCGCCGGCGTCTACAAGGCTGCGCTGCGGATGGGCCTGAGCATCCCCGGCGATCTGTCGGTCGTGGGTTACGACGACAGCCCCCTGGCCAGCCAGCTGTGGCCGCCGCTGACCACGATCCATCTGCCCATCCGCGATCTCGGTCGCCAGGCCGCAGGTCTGCTGCTGGCCAAGGATTGGCCGCAGACGCGGGAGGCGCCAGCGGCTTTCACAGTCAGCCCGCATCTGGTGGTTCGCGACTCGACCCAGCCGCCGCGAGGATAGCGAACACGTGCGTCCGACCGCTGGCGCAGCGTGCCTGCCGCCCACGCATCGGACAGGTACACCTGTGTTCCGTTGAGCGCGCATCCGAGTTGGAAGAACGCGCTGAAAACGAATCGCCACGCTGCAGACCGTTCGCGGGAACAGTTCGGATCACAGCGCAAAGAACCGGAAATCTACCGGCTTGGGGTGAGAGTCACCTTTAGGGGGACGGGGCGTGTAGCCGGGTCACGCCATGCCTTCGATGAGGCCCACCGCGGGCTTCAAGTGTCTATCGGAACCGGGCACCCGCTCTTACGCCGGGTGCTGGAGTGTGGAATGAAGCGGTCGGGACGCCAGAACGGATGTAGTCGCTCTGGCGTGCCCAGCCGTGCGCTTACTGACTGACGACCGGCGCTTCCTCAGCGGCCGGCTGCTCGCCGCGTCCGCGCGCTACGCGCACGCCACGGCTCTTCATCCAGGCGTCGAATTCGGCAGCACTCAAGCCTCGGCCGGAGTCCGCATTGAAACGCCAGGGTGTGTTGTCGTGCTGGGTCTTGGGCACGTAGCCCGCGAAGTCATCCGAGGGACCGCAGGCGCCCAACTGACGGCGCAGCAGCACGGCATTCAGTGACAACGCTTCGGCAGGCGAGGTGCCGAGCAAATGTGCAGCATTGGGTTGGGACTCGTCACCCGCAGCCCAAGCGGCCACTTGCAGGCTGCGCGTCACGCCGCTGGATGAGCCTTCGCACACATTGGCAGAAGCGCCAGCGGACAGCATCAGGCCGGCTGCAGCCAGCAGGACAGCACAGGTCGATTTCATCAGACACCACCTCAAGAAGCTCGCGCAAGTTCTTGAGTTTAGCAGCTCGCTTCCGATCTTCGGTGCGCGAGCGCACGTTTGGCACTCGCTCTGCATCGTCCCGAAGCTTAGCTCCGATGGCTTCAGAGGTCCTTCGATCACCTGCTCGGGGCCAGCGAGGCGACGGGCTGTGAAACGGATGACGACAATAGCGCGCCTACGAAAAAGCCTGCTCCGGTGAAGGAGCAGGCTTTTGGACTCGCACTTCAGGGTTGCCGATGCGGCAGCCTCGATGCAGATCTCAGCGCGGAGCGCCCAGATCTTCCTTGATGCGTGCGGCCTTGCCTTCCAGATCGCGGAGGTAGTACAGCTTGGCGGCGCGGACCTTGCCGCGGCGCTTCACTTCCACCGAATCGATAATCGGGCTGTGGCTCTGGAACACGCGCTCAACGCCGGTGCCATGCGAAATCTTGC
The DNA here is from genome assembly GCA_964586455.1 of uncultured Aquimonas sp. Taxonomy (GTDB): domain Bacteria; phylum Pseudomonadota; class Gammaproteobacteria; order Xanthomonadales; family Xanthomonadaceae; genus Aquimonas. The sequence goes on along the minus strand of CAZPHV010000005.1, from coordinate 140,711 downwards.
GCACGGTGAACGCAGAGTTGAGGCCACGGTTGCGCTTGGCAATGACCACGCCTTCGTAGGCCTGGACACGCTCGCGGTTGCCTTCCTTGACCTTGACATTGACGATCACGGTGTCGCCCGGGCCGAAATCGGGCAGCTGGCGCGCGGCCTGGGCGGCCTCGAACTCGGCGATGATGTTCTTGTTGATCTTGCTCATGACACTACCCACCGGCAAAGTTAGTCGACAAGTGTAGCGCGAAACCTGAGCAGATGTCAGGGGCGCACGGGATTATTTTGCTCCGCCAGCTCCCGGCGGAACTCTTCGAGCAGGGCGCGATCCTTCGCTCCCAGTTGCACCCGGGCCAACAGGTCCGGTCGACGCAGCCAGGTCCGGCCCAGCGACTGCTTGCGTCGCCAACGTTCGATCGCCGCGTGATCGCCCGACATCAGCACCGCCGGCACGGGGCCGTAGGCATCCTGCTCCGGTCGACTGTAATGCGGGCAATCGAGCAAGCCGTCTTCGAAGCTGTCCTGCGAAGCACTTTCACTGCGATTGAGCGCCCCTTCCTGCAAGCGACCGACCGCATCGATCAGCACTGCCGCGGCCAGCTCACCGCCGGACAGCACGTAGTCCCCGATCGACAGCTCAAGGTCGACCTCGCGCTCCACCAGCCGCTCATCGATCCCTTCGTAGCGACCGCACAACAGCAGGAGACGAGGTGAGCTCGCGAGTTCGCGGACCCGGCCTTGGGTGAGTCGCTCGCCTTGCGGACTCAAGAAAATCGTCAGCGCCGGCAGCGGCGACTGCGCGCGGACTTCCGCCAACGCACGTCGCAACGGCGCCACCTGCATCACCATGCCGGGACCGCCGCCAAACGTGCGATCGTCCACACGGCGATGCCGGTCCTCCGTGAAATCCCGCGGGTTGTGGCAGTGCAACTCCAGCAGGCCCTGTCGGATCGCACGACCCACCACGCCGACTTCAGCGCTTGCAGCGAAGAACTCGGGAAACAGGCTCAAAACGTCGATGCGCATCCCGCCTCCTTACGATGAAGCGGCCGCGTCGCCGTCGGTGGTCAGAACTCAGGGTCCCAATCGACCACCACGCGCCCTGCAGCCAGATCCACCGACTGCACGGCATGACCGGGAGTAAAGGGCAGCAGGCGCTCGCGCTCACCGCGGATCACCATCACGTCGTTCGCGCCCGTCGCGATCATGTGCGAGATGCGACCCAGTTCGACGCCCTCGATGGTGACAACCGCCAAGCCCTCAAGGTCGACCCAGTAGAACTCGCCGGGCGCGGGATCCGGCAGGGCCGCACGCGGCACCCAGATTTCCTCGCCCTGAAGGGCTCGCGCTTGCTCAACCGTTTCACAGCCGGGCAGGTGGACAACCACGTTCTTGCCCTGCTCGCGCAGGTCACGCGGAGTGACCTCTCGCAATTCGCCAGATCGGCCCATCAGCCACGGCCGATACCTGAAAAGGCGGTCGCGTGGCTGGCTATAGGACTCGATCTTGAGCCAGCCGCGAACGCCGAAGACGCCCACGACACGGCCCATCAACACACGCCGCTCGGCGCTTTCGCCCGTGACATCCATGGCGAGAAGGGGAGAGGCGTTACTGGAAGGAATCAGGCCGCCGCAGGCTGGCGGCTGGCTTCCTTGTACAGCGAACGCACCTTGTCGCTCATCTGGGCGCCGTGGCCGACCCAATGGTCGACGCGGGCGATGTCCAGCTGCAGGCGCGAATCATTGCCCGAGGCCACCGGGTTGTAGAACCCGACACGCTCGATAGCACGACCGTCGCGCTTGTTGCGCTCGTCGGTAACGACAACGTGATAGAAGGGGCGCTTCTTGGCGCCGCCGCGGGTCAGACGGATCTTGACCATGGTCGATTGCTCTGTAGTTCTTGGGTGATGGTCGGACGCAAAGCGCCCAAGTGAACGCGCAATGATAACCGGCCACAGCCGGAAGTCAAAGGCGGAGCGTTGCGGGCCGAGGCAGCCGCCCGTGATTCAGCGCAGCGGCATGCCGCCCGGGCCACGCCCACCCAACATGCCCTTCATGCCGCGCATCATGCCCTTGAGCCCGCCCGAGCCCAGCTTGGACATCATCTTCTCCATCTGCTGGAACTGCTTCATCAGCTTGTTGACGTCCGAAGGCTGGGTGCCGGAGCCGCGCGCGATGCGTGCGCGGCGCGAGCCGTTGAGCGTGGCCGGGTAGCGACGTTCCTTCGGCGTCATCGAGTTGATGATCGCGACCATGCGCACGACTTCGCGGTCGTTGACCTTGCTCTTGACCTGCTCCGGGATCGCGCCCATGCCGGGCAGCTTGTCGAGCAGGCTGGAGAGCCCGCCCATGTTCTGCATCTGCTCCAACTGGTCGCGCATGTCGTTCAGATCGAACTTCTTGCCCTTGGCCACTTTCTCCGCGAGCTTGGCGGCCTTCTCCTGATCCACACTGCGCTCGACCTCCTCCACCAGCGACAGCACGTCGCCCATGTCGAGGATGCGGCTGGCGATGCGATCCGGGTGGAACACATCCAGGCCGTCGGGCTTCTCGCCTATGCCGATGAACTTGATCGGCTTGCCGGTGATGTAGCGCACGCTCAAGGCCGCGCCGCCGCGCGCATCGCCATCGGTCTTGGTCAGCACCACGCCGGTCAGCGGTAGAGCCTCACTGAAGGCCTTGGCCGTATTGGCGGCGTCCTGACCGGTCATGGCGTCGACCACGAACAGGGTTTCGACCGGGCTGATCGCGGCGTGCAGATCCTTGATCTCCGCCATCATCGCTTCGTCGATGGCGAGGCGACCGGCGGTATCGACCAGCAGCACGTCCACGTACTGCTTGCGCGCAGCGTCAATCGCGGCGGCCGCGATCTGGCGCGGCGTCTGCTCCGGCGAGCTCGGATGGAAGATCGCCCCGACCTGCCCGGCCAGCGTCTCCAACTGTTGAATGGCGGCCGGTCGGTAGATATCGCAACTGACCACCATCACCTTCTTCTTGCGACGCTCCTTCAGATGCTTCGCAAGCTTGCCGACGGTGGTGGTCTTGCCCGCACCCTGCAGGCCAGCCATCAGGATGACGGCGGGGGCCGGCACATTGAGATTCAACTCGGTGCTCTGTGCACCCATGACCAGGGTCATCTCGTCGCGCACGACCTTGATCAGGGCTTGGCCTGGGGTCAGGCTCTTCGCCACTTCCTGGCCGACCGCTCGCACCTTGATGCGCTGGATCAGGGCCTGCACCACCGGCAGCGCCACGTCGGCTTCGAGCAGGGCCATGCGCACATCACGCAGGGCTTCGCGGATGTTCTCCTCCGACAGACGGCCACGCCCTCGCAGGCGCTGGACGGTGGCAGAGAGACGCTGGCTCAGGGACTCGAACATGGGAAATGCCGGCTTTCGGGATGACCCGACAGTATAGCCAAGCGTGTGCGGGAGCACCGACCCATCGAAGGTCAACCGGACTCGCGCGCAATCGCCGGCGCGTGCGCGAAAATCCGCGCAGCGCCGCTTCCACGCTCGCATGCGTATGCCACACTTGCCGATCATGCTCGCCCTTTCCCTCCACCTGCTGGCTACCTGCGCGTACCTCGTCGCCGCCGGGTTGGCGCTGCGCGAGCGCGGCCAGACGCAGTCCGCCCCGAGCCGGGCGCCCTTCCTTGCCGCACTCGCGGCGGTGGATCTGCATGCGATCGCCTATGCGCTGCGCACCTGGAACGAATCCGGTCCTGAACTGCACTTCTTCGCAGCGCTGTCACTGGTTGCATTGGGCATGGGGGTATTGACGCTTGCCGACAGCCTGCTGCGTCGGGTCAATGCGCTCTACGTCGTGATGATGCCGATCGCAGCGTTGGCTCTGCTGCCGCACGCCCTGCTGCCGGCCCAAGCGCCTGCCAGCCTCGGCTGGCAGATCCAGATGCATGCGTGGACGGCGCTGCTGGCCTACGCCGCGCTGAGCGTCGGCGCGCTGCTGGCCAGCCTGCTGTGGCTGCAGGAGCGCGGCCTGCGCAATCGACGAATGTCAGGGCTGGCCCAGGGTATGCCGCCGCTGATCCAGACCGAGGCACTGCTGTTCCGCCTGCTGTGGGTCTGCTTCGTCCTGCTCAGCCTGACCCTGTTGACCGGCGTTCTGTTCGTGGAGGACTTGCTTGCCCAGCATCTCGCGCACAAGACCGTGCTCTCGATCCTCTCCTGGGCGGTGCTTGCCGCACTTCTGTTTGGTCGACATCGCTTCGGCTGGCGTGGTCAGCGCGCCGTCCGTCTGACCTTGCTTGCCATGGGCCTGCTGCTGCTGGCCTTCTTCGGTAGCAAGCTGGTGCTTGAACTGATCCTCGTCCGCACATGAGCCTACTGCCCGATCCCCCCATCAGCGCGGTCAACGGCCGCCGCCACAGCCGCTTCCCGCTGGAAGGGCAGGTGCGCATCTATTCGGGTTCGGCAATGTGGCAGGCTGAACTGGTCGATCTCGCCATCCGCGGCGCACTCGTATCCCGGCCGGCGGGCTTCGACGGCCTGATCGGTAGCCGCTACCGGCTGGACGTGCGTCTTGAAGGCGGCCCGATGATCGCGATGGCGGTCAGCCTGGCGCGACTCGACAGCGCGGTGGCCGGCTTCAACTGCGAGCGCATCGACCTTGACAGCTTCCTGCGCCTGAAGCGCACCATCGAGCTCAACCTCGGCAACGCCGAATTGCTGAACCGTGAGCTGTCGTCTCTGGGCATGCCCTGATCACAGCGTTGGTGAGCCTCAATCGGCGGCCTCCAGCGCCTCCGACAACCGTTCCACCCCGACGATTTCCATGTCCTTGATGCTGCCGCGCCGCGGCAGGTTCGCCTTCGGCACGATCGCGCGTCGGAAGCCGTGGCTGGCGGCCTCGCGCAGCCGCTCTTCGCCGTTCGGCACCGGGCGGATCTCGCCGGACAGGCCGACCTCGCCGAACGAGACGGTCTTTTCGGCCAGAGGCCGATTGCGGTAGGACGACAGCACCGCCAGCAGTACCGGCAGATCGGCCGCGGTCTCCTGCACGCGGATGCCACCGACCACGTTGACGAACACGTCCTGATCGAACACCGCCAGTCCACCGTGGCGATGCAGCACGGCCAGCAGCATGGCCAGGCGGTTCTGCTCCAGGCCCAGCGACACGCGGCGCGGGTTCGACAGCGAGCTCTGGTCGACCAGCGCCTGCACCTCGACCAGCAGCGGCCGTGTGCCCTCGCGAGTCACCATCACGATGCTGCCCGGGGTTTCCGCCAGCGTGCCCGACAGAAACATTGCGGACGGATTCGGCACCTCGCGCAAGCCACGGTCGCCCATCGCGAACACGCCGAGCTCGTTGACCGCACCGAAGCGATTCTTGAACGCGCGCAGCACGCGGAAGCGGCTGCCCGACTCGCCCTCGAAGTACAGCACCGCGTCGACCATGTGCTCCAGCACGCGCGGACCGGCGATGCCGCCCTCCTTGGTGACGTGGCCAACCAGAAAGATGCTGGTGCCCTGCTCTTTCGCATGTCGCACCAAGCGCGCGGCCGACTCGCGGACCTGGCTGACCGAACCCGGCGCAGCAGGCAACTGCTCCGAGTGGATCGTCTGGATCGAGTCGATGACCGCCAGCCGTGGCTTCTCGGCGACCAGGTGGGCGACGATGCGCTCGACGCAGGTCTCGGTCAGGCAGTTCAGTCCCGCCAAGGACAGTCCCAAGCGCGAGGCGCGGTTTGCCACCTGGCCGAGACTTTCCTCGCCGGTGACGTACAGGCCCGGCAGACGGCTGCCCAGCGAGTCGAGCGTCTGCAGCAGCAGGGTCGACTTGCCGATGCCGGGGTCGCCACCAATCAGCACCACCGAGCCTTCCACCAGCCCTCCGCCCAGCACCCGGTCGAACTCGCCGATACCGACCTCGGTGCGCGACTCCACGCCCTGCGGCACCTGGTCCAGCCGGGTCACCTTGGCCTGCAGACCGCCCCCGGCATAGCCCGCGCGCCGGTTCGCGGCGGCGGCTGGGGTCTCGACGAACTCGACCAGCGTGTTCCAGGCACCGCAGTCCGGACACTGGCCCTGCCATTTGCTGGCGCTGCCCCCGCACTCGCTGCAGACATAGGCGATCTTCGACTTGGCCACGCGCTGGATTCCTTCGTTCGGGGGCGCAATCTAGCAAGCCTGCCGTCCCAAGGGCTGCGACGCCTGTGCCCCGCAGCGGTGAGCGAGCGCTCTTGAAGCAGACGTTTCAGCCCTCAACTTCGCCCCGCGTCGAACGCAAGCAACGGCGCAGCTGAATCCACTTTCTGCCACACTTCACGGCCCTCCCGGGGAGGCTTGGCAGCCTCACTCTGCCGCTTCCCACCGATTGCGCATGGACCACATACCCCTAAGCCTCCTGTTTTCCACCCTCGGCATCCTGCTCGTGTGCTCGGCGTTCTTCTCCGGCTCGGAGACAGCGCTGATGTCGATCAACCGCTACCGCCTCCTTCACTTGGCGCGAGAGGGCAGCCGCGGAGCGCGACTCGCACAGAAATTGTTGGAGCAGCCCGAACGCCTGATCGGCTTGATCCTGCTCGGCAACAACTTCGTCAACATTTCTGCCTCAGCGATCGCCACGATCGCCTTCGTGAGGATCGCCGGCGAGGCCGGCGTGCTGATTGGTACGGCCGTGCTGACAGTGGTTGTGCTGATTTTCTCGGAAGTCGCGCCGAAGACGCTTGCTGCCCTCAAGCCGGAACGCGTCGCTCTGCCGGCGTCGTACATCCTGTGGCCGATGCTGAAGGTGGCGCTTCCTTTGGTGCGACTGGTGAACCGCTTGGCCGCAGGCGTGCTCTGGTTGGCAGGCCACCGACAGCCTAGTGGCGATGCGCATGCGCTCTCGGCGGCAGAATTGCGCACCCTGCTGCAGGAGGGTGGACGGATGATTCCGGAGAAGCATCGACAGATGCTGCTCAACATCCTCGCGCTGGAAGAGGCCAAGGTCGAGGACATCATGGTCCCGCGCAACGAAATCGAAGGCATCGACCTCGAAGGCGATCCTGCCGAGCTGCGCGCGCGACTTGCCTCCTTTCCGTTCAGCCGCGCGCCGGTCTACCGCGGCAGCATCGATCAGGTGGTCGGCATCCTGCACCTGCGCAACCTGCTCGGCACGCCCAGGGACGCACTGGTCGACCCGGCCTTCATCGAAGCCCGCGTGCGCAAGCCCTACTTCGTACCCGAGGGCACGCCGCTGACCAAGCAGATGCTGGAGTTCCAGCGGGTCAAGCGCAGGGTCGGCCTGGTGGTCGATGAGTACGGCGATATCGTCGGCCTGGTTACCCTGCCCGACATCCTTGAAGAAATCGTCGGCGACTTCGTCAGCGCCCCTGGCCAGAACACCCGTCGCATCCAGCACAACCCGGACGGCAGCCTGCTGATCGACGGCCGCACGCCGCTGCACGCGCTCAACCGGCATCTCGACTGGGACCTGCCTACCGACGAGTTCAGCACGCTGAACGGACTGATCGTGGCGCGGATGGAAGCGCTTCCGGTGGCCGGTGACGAACTGGAGATCGAAGGCCTGCGCATGCGCATCGAGGCCATCGGCGACAACGTGGTGCAGCGCGTGCGGGTGTTTCCGCCCGAACTCCCCGCGGAAAGCTGACCGGCACGCCGCGCGAAGCACACGCGGACCAAAAACGACGGACCAAAAACAAACGGCCGCCTGCGAGAAGCAAGGCGGCCGTTTGAGTTCTGGTGCCGGAAATAGGAATCGAACCTACGACCTACGCATTACGAATGCGCCGCTCTACCAACTGAGCTATTCCGGCGGAGAGCCGTGAAGTTTAGGCAGGTTGGGGCACGCGGTCAACGCAAGCGCGCCAGCGGGCCTCAGGCGACCAGGGTGATCCGCAGTTCCTTGGGCAAGGCGAAGATCACGTTTTCGGGCTCGCCTTCGAGTTGGCGTACGCCTTCGGCGCCGAGCTCGCGCAGGCGGTCGACCACGCCCTGTACCAACAACTCAGGCGCGGAAGCGCCGGCAGTCAGGCCAATGCGCTGGCGACCCTGCAGCCATGCGGGTTCGATGTTGTCCGCGCCGTCGATCAGATAGGCGGGTACGCCCTGCTTCTCGGCCAGCTCGCGCAGGCGGTTGGAATTGGAACTGTTGACCGAGCCCACCACCAGCAGCAGATCGCATTCGGCAGCCAAACGGCGCACCGCGTCCTGGCGGTTCTGGGTGGCGTAGCAGATGTCGTCCTTGCGCGGCCCCAGAATCGCCGGGAAACGCAGGCGCAGGGCCTCGATGATGCCGCGGGTGTCGTCGACCGAGAGCGTGGTCTGGGTCGTGTAGGCGAGATTTTCCGGCTGGGAGACCTCAAGCCGGGCAGCGTCGTTGACGTCTTCGACCAGATAGATCTGGCCGCCGGCGTTTTCGGCATTCCACTGTCCCATCGTGCCCTCGACTTCGGGATGCCCGGTGTGACCGATGAGTACGACATCGCGCCCGGCCCGACAGTGCTGGGCGACCTCCATATGGACCTTGGTTACCAGCGGACAGGTGGCATCGAAAACCTTCAGGCCGCGGCGCGAAGCCTCGGCACGCACCGCCTGCGACACGCCATGGGCGCTGAAGATCACGGTGGCTCCGTCGGGCACCTGATCGAGCTCATCCACAAACACCGCGCCACGGGCACGCAGGTCTTCGACGACGTAGCGGTTGTGCACCACTTCGTGACGCACATAGATGGGCGCGCCAAAGATATCGAGGGCGCGTTTGACGATTTCGATGGCGCGGTCGACGCCAGCGCAGAAGCCACGCGGATTGGCAAGCAGGATGTCCATCCGCGAAGTGTAGCGCGGCGACCGCCGGACGCAGGCCCTGCCTGACTTCGCTGCATCGCAAAATGCATTCAGCAGGCGTTTCAGCCTAGCCTCCATGCGCTGGCGTAGGGGAGGAGAACTGCAGCCGATCGAGCTGCAGCCCTCGGGACGCCGGCACGCCGCAGCAATTCTGCCTGCGGTGCACTCATTCCCTGGGGAGGGAACCAATGAAGCTGAAACCTCTGGCGCTGTGCGCCGCCTCGCTGTTCCTGTGCTCCGCGCTGCCCGCGACAGCGCAGTCCTCGATGTTCAAGCAGCTGGCCGGTCCGGCCTCGGAGATGGCGCAGATGCAAGCGCCCTCACCGGCTGCGGGAGCAATCCATTCAAAGTCCGCCTTGATTCCGGTCGACCTGGTGGCAAACAAATCAGGCCGCCAGTCATGGCGTATGGAGCTGCCGGTCGAGCGGCCTGAGCTGCAGGTGCTGCTGCTCGCAGGCGAGGCGCATGGCTGGGAGCTCGGCCTGCGTGGCCCCTCCGGCACCCTGTACAAGGCGGCCGAACTGGCCGCCAAGGTCGCGCCCGGCGAATTCGGCCTGGAAGGCGAGCGCCACAGCTCCGAGCTCTACCAGTTCGGGCGCCTGCAGAAGGGCGGCTGGTCGCTGGAAGTGTCCGCACCCGCCGGCGCGCCGCGACAGGGCTTTCTGTTGATCGAGGGCGACGCAGGCACCGAGCTGAGCTCCTACCCCGCGCACCTCGATTTCCACGCGGGCGGCAGCATTGCGCTCACCGCCCAGCTCAGCGCCGAAGCCAAGGGTGAGGTGGTGCTCGGGCACGCAGCTGGCCATGTTGACGAGGCCTGGATCCGGATCAGCCGCGCCGACGGCAGCATCGAGAAGGTCGCCATGTTCGACGACGGCTTGCACGGCGACGGTGTCGCTGGCGATGGCGTCTATGGCGGCGTGTTCGCGGCGGGCGACGCCGGCCTGCTGAATGCGCAGGTGCTGGTCAAGGGACGCAGTGCGGCAGGCGTCGAGCTGATCCGCACCGCGGAGCACTTGATTCCCGTGGTCGCAGCCGAGCTCGACCTCGGTGGGCACGCGCAGGCAGTGATGGCCAAGAGCGGTGGCCCCAGCCGACTGCAGCTACGGGTGCCGGCGACCACGACCAAGAAGGGTGGCCATTACCGCGCCTTCGGCGAGGTCTGGGGCCGCGATGCCAAGGGCGCCGAACTGCCGATCGCCTGGGTCGGCGGCATGGTCGAAGTCAGCGGCGGTGCGATCGAGCTGGGCTTCGACGAGCGCTGGGTGGCCAAGGCCGGCGCGCAGGGGCCCTTCGAGCTGCGCAACCTGCGCGTCGAAGATCCCGATCATTTCGTCAGCCTGGCGAAAGCCGAGCGCATTCCGCTGGGCATGTCGGTGCCCGCGCAGAAGTACGCCGCCGCCGAGCTCGAGATCGACGAGCTGATGACGCAGGGCCCCCGCCCCGCCGATCTCAGCAGCAAGGCGGTCGGAAGCCGGCTGATTCTCGTACACGGCTACTGCTCGGGTGGCGTCTGGCCGGCCAGTCAGTTCAGCAACGCTTCGACCTTCCTGGATGCCAACCAGAACCGGACCCACGATCAGTTCGCGCAGCGCATTCGCAATTTCGGCGCCAGCTGGAACTCGTTCGGCACGGTGGCGCACAGCCAGGGCGGCGCGGCTTCGCTGCACCTTTACGCCTTCTATTGGAGCGGTCTCGACAATGCCAGCGGCGCGCGACTGATCCAGTCGGTGGGAACGCCCTACCAGGGCACCAACCTGTCCGGCGTGCTGGCCGCACTGGGTGGAATCTTCGGCGTGGGCTGCGGCAGCAACAGCAATATGACCTACAGCGGCGCCGCGAGCTGGCTGGCCGGCGTGCCGACCTGGGCACGCAGCAAGGTCAACTACCACAGCACCGCATTCCGCAGCACCAACTGGTGGACCAACGACTACTGCAACTTCGCCTCCGATCTCGTGCTGAGCGACCCCGAGGACGGCACTGTAGAACGCACGTATGCCCAGCTGCCCGGCGGCATCAACCGAGGCCATGTCAGCGGGCAGTGCCACACCACGGGCATGCGTGACCCTGCCCAGTACCTCGATGCTTCACGCAACTCGGTGATGAACAGCAATGCGGCACGCTGATCGCTGACATCGATGCCTTGGCAGGGCCCGCTCTATTGGCGGGCCCTGCCATTTCTGGCCTCCGAATCGGACAGCCAGCGATTCAGAACGGTGATCTGATAACAGTTATCCATCGCCTGTTACTATCGACCGACTGCGCCACTCCAGCCCAAGGCATTCCATGAATCTCCGCGACCTGCGCTATCTGGTGGCTCTGGCCGAACTGAGGCACTTCGGCCGAGCGGCCGAGGCCTGCTTCGTCAGCCAGCCGACCCTGTCGACCCAGATCAAGAAGATCGAGGAGGAGCTCGGCGTGACCCTGGTCGAACGCGCTCCACGCAAGGTCATGCTGACCGAGGCAGGCGCCGAAATCGCGCAGCGCGCGCGGGTGGTGTTGAACGAGATCGAGCAGATCCGCGCGATCGCCCGCCGCAGCCTCGACCCCGAAGCCGGCAGCCTGAAGCTCGGTGTGTTCCCGACCCTAGGCCCCTACCTGCTGCCCCACGTGGTGCCGCGCCTGCGCGAACGCTTTCCGCGCATGGAGCTGCTGCTCACCGAGGAGAAAACCGAACTGCTGCTGCAGCAACTGCATGCGGGCCGGATTGATGCAGCGGTGCTGGCCCTGCCGCTGCACGAGGACCAGCTGCACACCGAACTGCTGTTCGAGGAACCCTTCGTGCTGGCGGTACCGATCGACCATGCCCTCGCAGGCTCCACGCGGCTGAGTCTGGACGACATCGCCGATGAGCGACTGCTGTTGCTGGACGAAGGCCACTGCCTGCGCGATCAGGCCCTCGATGTGTGCCATCTCGCGGGCGCAAGTGAGAAAGATGGCTTCCGCGCGACCAGCCTGGAGACGCTGAGGCAGATGGTGTCGGCCGGGGTTGGCGTAACCCTGCTGCCCCTGCTCGCCGTGCAGCCTCCGGTGCCACGTTCGGAAACCCTGAAACTGCTGAGCTTTACCGACTCACGCCCGAGCCGGCAGATCGCCCTGGCCTGGCGCAAGTCTTCCGCGAACGGCGAATTCCTGCACAAGGTGGCCGAGGTGCTTGCGCAGCTGCCGCCTGCGCTGCTGACGCCGCCGGGCACGACGTCGACCTGAGCGAGGTCGACCTGAGCGAGGTCGATCATCGTTTAGTCGACTCTCCAAAGTTCGGCATCCAGCGTGCGGTCGGGCGCGTGCGGCTTGCGCACACGACGCACCCGCCCATCCGTCAGCTCCACGCCCTCGGCCCGCAGACGCTCGGCTTGCTCGCACCAGGCGGGCGAACCCGTGGGGAACGCGATGCACCCATCCGCACGCAGCACCCGATGCCAGGGCAGTCGCGCCTGCGTGGTTTCGGACAACACCCGCGCGACCAGTCGAGCGTGTCGCGGCCAGCCGGCCGCGCGCGCCACTTCGGCATAGGAACGCACCTCCCCTGGCGGTATCGCCCGCACGACCGCGATGATCGCCCGGCTGCGCGCAGCGGAGACAGCGGCTTGCGTCTCGGGCTCGGGTTCAATGGGCATGGCCACGCTGGCACAGGTCCGGAGTCGGCAACGGGGCTGGTAGCATACGGGGCTCGCTCTTCAGGCTTCCGTCATCACCATGCAGAACTTCGAACAGGTACGCGCCCACGTCGCGCCGAACTACACCGTCACCCGCAGCGAGCCCTACCTGATCGGGATCGAGCTGACTCTGAACAATGGCGCTCGCCATCAGGGTCTGTTTCTGTCCGAACTCGAAGACGAGGATGGCCGCAAGTTCCTGCGCGTCAGCACCGCGCTTGCCCCAACCACCGGGCTCGATCCCAAGCGTGCGCTGGCCTTCAACTGGGAGCAGCGGGTCGGCTATCTGGCGGTGTCGGAACTCGACGGCCTGACCTATCTGCAGCTGTGTGAAAACCGCCCGCTGCAGGGACTCACCGCGGCCGAGATCGATCGCTTGATCCTCGAAATCGGCGGCCTCGGCGACCGGATCGAACGCGCCTTGTCGGCAGGTGGCGATTTGTTCTGAGCTGAGCCGCTGCGCGACGCGCGGCCTACCGCTGCATCCGCTTCCGCGTGCGCGCTGTCCGAGCGGTGGACGCGGACGGCTGAGACTTCAAGAACACCTCTGACGCGCCGGGCCGAATGGTCGGCGCGTCACAGGCAAATGCGATTCAGCCCCGGCGCTGGCGCGCGACAAGCGAAGCCCTTGCAGCCGGATCAACGCTAGGAGCCTGTCGGACTTTGGATGGCCGGGCTGCAAATCCGTCTGCGCGGTCCACTATCCGCCGGTTCTTGGCCGAGAGCCCACTCGGCCTGCGAATCGTCGAAAAACTGTCCTCTCGCAGTCGACAATCGCCTCGCCCCCCAAAGCCCGACAGGCGCCTAGTCGCGACGCTTTGAGTGATTCAGCGCGTCGCGGGCCGAACTCGAACCGCAGCGCTCAAACCTCAGCCGGCGCCAGCCGCGCCTTCGGGTGCCGCACATCGCGGCCTTCGACCAGATAGAACACATATCCCGCGATGTTCTTGGCGTGGTCGCCGATGCGTTCCAGCGATTTCAGTGCAAACAGCGCCTGCACGCCGGGTGCGACCGCCTGCGGGTTGTCGGCCATCAGCCGAGTCAGATGCCCCACGCTGGCCTTGTACACGCTGTCCAAGCGATCGTCGTCGCGACGGGTGCGCTCGGCCTGCTCCAGATCCAGCCGCACCAGCGCATCCAGCGCGCCGCGCAGCATGCCTGCCGGAATGCTCGACATGCCGCTGATCTCGGCGACCATCGGCACTTCGACCCGATCACCGCTGGCCTCCATCAGGCGCTGCGCGATCTTGGCGAGCTTCTTGGACTCGTCGCCAATGCGTTCCAGATCGTTGACCGTTTTCGACAGGGTCAGAATGGTGCGCAGGTCCACACCCAATGGCGCGCGCAGGGCGATCAGCTGGGCGATCTCCTCGTCGGCGCGCAGCTCGTAGCGGTCGATCTGACGATCGCCTTCCACCACCTGCTCGGCCAGACGCGCATCGCGCTGTTCCAGCGCGCGCATGCCCAGCCGCAGTTGTTCCTCGACTGCACCACCCATGCGAATGACGCGATCGCGCAGGCTCGACAGCTCTTCGTCGAACTTCTTCAGCGTATGCCCGCCGCCCAGTGCCATCCTGCGCTCCCTGCGATTCCGCTCAGCCGAAGCGGCCGGTGATGTAGTTTTCGGTTTCCTTGCGCGTGGGTCGGGTGAACAACTGTTCGGTTTCACCGAACTCGACCAGGGCTCCAAGGTACATGAAGGCCGTGTACTTCGACACGCGACCCGCCTGCTGCATGTTGTGGGTGACGATCAATACGCTGATGCTGCGCGACAGGCCCAGCATCAACTCTTCGATGCTGGCCGTCGCCATCGGGTCGAGCGCCGACGTCGGCTCGTCGAACAACAGTATTTCCGGTTCGGTCGCCAGCGCACGGGCGATGCAGAGACGCTGCTGCTGGCCGCCGGACAGGCTCATCGCCGGGGCATCGAGGCGGTCCTTCACTTCGTCCCACAGCGCCGCGTCGCGCAGCGCCTGTTCGACCTTTTCCGCCAGCGCACGGGGTCGGCGCTCGCCAGCCACGTGCAGACCGAAGGCGACGTTCTCGAAGACCGATTTCGGAAACGGGTTCGGTTTCTGGAAGACCATGCCGATCCGCAGCCGGGTCTCGATCGGGTCTACAGAAGGATCGAGCAGGTTGACGTCATCGGGGTACAGCCGGATCTCACCCCCATAGCGACTGCCCGGATACAGGTCGTGCATGCGGTTGAAGCAGCGCAGCAGGGTCGACTTGCCGCAGCCCGACGGGCCGATCAGAGCGGTCACCGCGTTGGCGGCCACCGGTAGGTCGATGCCGGCCAAGGCCTGGTAGTCGCCGTAATGGAAACTGAGGCCGCGCGCTTCAGCCTTCAGGAGGCGGCCTTCCGGCAGGCGTGCAAGGCGGGGGTCGAGGGCATCCATGCGGGTCACCACTGCAGTCGGCGGCGTGCGCGAACGCGCAGCCAGATCGCCAGCGCGTTCATCGCCAGCGTCATCAGGATCAGGACCACGGCGGCCGCCGCGGCATTGGCGTGGAAGGCAGCATCCGGGCGCGACAGCCAGTTGAAGATCTGGGTCGGCAGCGCGGCGAACGGTGAGTGCAGCCAGTCGAAGTTGAGGAAGGGCGGCGCGGCGGAGACCGGCGCCGGCGGCAGGAAGGCGATGAAGCTCAGCGCCCCCAGCGTGATCAAGGGCGCGGTCTCGCCGATCGCGCGCGACAGCCCGAGGATGATGCCGGTGAGGATGCCGGCCGACGAATACGGCAGCACGTGGTGATGAACCGTCTGCCAGCGGCTCGCGCCCAGCCCGTAGGCGGCCTCGCGGATTTCCAGCGGCACTGCGCGCAGGGCCTCACGCGCTGATACGATCACGATCGGCAGCACCAGCAGGGCCAGCGCCAGCCCGGCCGCGAGCAGGCTCTCGCCCAGCTGCAGGCGCTGCGCGAACAGGCCCAGGGCGAGCAGGCCGTAGACGATCGAAGGCACGCCCGCGAGGTTGGCCAGGTTGACCTCGATCAGGCTCGACCAGCGCGAACGCGGCGCGTATTCCTCCAGATAGACCGCCGCTGCCACGCCGACCGGTACGGCCGCGAACACGGTCACGCCCATCAACAGCAGCGAGCCGACCCAAGCCGTCAGCACACCCGCGCGCTCAGCGTGGCGCGAGGGGTAGTCCAACAGGAAGTCCAGCGACAGGCGCGGAAAGCCATCCAGCAGCAGGCTCAGGAACAGGCCCGCAAGCACGGTCAGGACCAGCAGCATCAGCAGCAGCCCGACCACTTCGAACACCAGATCGCGCAGCCGATGGCGGGCCAGCAGGCGCTGCAGCTGTTCGGGCTTGAGCCGCATCAGCGCAGTTCCCGATAGCGGCGACGCAGGGCGTGACCGGCGAGATTGAAACCCAAGGTCATCACGAACAGCACCAGCCCACAGGCGAACAGGCTCTGGAAGGCCAGCGAGCCCGGCGGCAGGTCGCCCAGTGCCACCTGCACGATGTAGCTGGTCAGGGTGGCGCCACCTTCGGTGGGGTCGAAGCTGAAACGTGGCTGCTGGCCGGCGGCAATCGCCACCACCATGGTCTCGCCCGCCGCCCGTGACACCGCCAGCACGCTGGCTGCCACCACGCCTGAAGCCGCACCCGGCAGCACCACCCACAAAGCGGTGCGCAATCGACCCGCGCCCAGCGCGAAGCTGGCCTCGCGCAGTTCCATCGGTACTGCGCGCAAGGCGTCTTCGGACAGCGAGCTGACGTAGGGCACGATCATCAACCCGACCACGAGACCGGCAGCGAGCATGTTGAAGCCGGGCAGACCCGGAATGATCTGCTGTAGAACAGGCGTCACCAGCAGCAGGGCCAGGTAGCCGAACACCACGGTCGGGATGCCTGCCAGCAGCTCCAGCAGCGGCTTGACTACCTCACGCACGCGCGTGCTGGCCAGCTCGCTGAGATAGATCGCGACCGCCGTGCCCAGCGGAACGCCGACCAGCACCGCGACCGCCGTGGTGGTCAGGGTGCCGGCCAGCAACGGCCAGATGCCGTAGCGAGGGTTCTCGAACAGCGGCGTCCATTCGGTGCCGGTCAGGAAGTCCGCCACGCTGACCCGCGCGAAAAAGGGTGCCGACTCCAGCAGCAGCACGGCCACGATCAGCAGCGTCACCGCGACCGCGGTCGACGCCGCCAGCCACAGGCCCGCCTCGATCGCGCGTTCAACCCAGCGCTGACGCCGACGCCGCTCAAGGCGCTGCTGCCGCAGCAAGTCTGCGGCGGGGCTCATGGCTGAACCTCGTCGGCCTGCAGGCGCTGCAGCAGATCCGAGGCGAGCGCATCGTCGGCGAACACGCTGCCGGTCCGGATGCGCTCGGCGCGTCGTCGCGCCAGCACATAGATGGCTTCAGGCAAGGGCACGTAGCCCAGCTCGGCCATCGCCGGCACCGCAGGGCCCAGCGCGTGCGCGACGAAGGCCTGCAGCCGCGTGGATTCGCGCAGTCGCTGCGCGTTCGCGTACATGAACACCGGCCGCGACAGCGGTCGATAGCGGCCGGAAAGAATGCCCTGCGCGCTGGGCAGCACGGCTTCGGCGCCGGGCTCCGGGCGAATCGCGAGGGCCCGCACGCGGCCAGCATTCTGGGCGTAGTAGGCATAACCGAAGAACGCCAGCGCGCCGATGTCGTGGGCGACTCCGGTCACCAGCAGGTGGTCGGTCTCACTGGCGGTGTAGTCGCCGCGGCTGGCACGGCTGCGGCCGACCACGGCGCGGGTGAAGTAATCGAAGGTGCCGGAATCGACCCCGGCACCGAACAGATGCAGGGGGCGATCCGGAAACGCGGGATCGATCTGGCTCCAACTCCGAAGCTGCCCCTGGGCGGCGGGCTCCCAGATCCTTCTCAATTGCTCGATGTCGAGCGATTCGACCCAGTCATTGGACGGGTGCACCGCGACGGTGATTGCGTCGAGCGCCAGCGGCAGCTCGACGAATTCGATGCCCGCCTGAGCGCAGCGCGCGGCTTCCGCCGGCCGGATCGGACGCGAGGCGCCGGCAAGGTCGATCTCACCCCGGCACAGCCGGGCGAGCCCGCCGCCGGTGCCCGAAATGCCGACCGTGATCCGCAGCTCGCCGCGTCGTGCTTCCTGCAGGTCTTCCGCCGAGGCTTCCAGAATCGGATACACCGTGCTGGAGCCGTCCATGCGCAGCAGTGCCGGGTCCGGCGCGGGCGCGCAGGCGGCAAGCGACAGCAGCAGGACAGCCCACGCAAGAGCGCGCCGGGTGCACATCGGGACTCCGGGAATTCGTGCGACCCCGCCCAGACGGCGGAGGCCAGATCGCAGCACTTTATTTCAGTTGAATGACACTGCTGTGACACGCTGCCCGGACATCGAGCGGACTGAAGAACCGGGCGCTGGAAGCGCGCTTCGGAGGGCTGCCCGCGGTGGCGCAAGGGCCTCAACTCCGGCCAATCGCTGCGGACGCTGCGATTCGCGCACGGAACCGACCTCAGCCGCAGTACAGTGCGCCGCCCGGAAAGTGCCGGGCTGCGGCGCCTTGAGTCGATCCGGCACACTGCCAATCCCTGCGACGCTTGCGCCCGCTTCTGCGCATTTTCGAACCCCGACAACCCCGACCCCGAACGGATGCCCCAGTCCAGCGCCCCCAGCACCAGCCACATCCTGCGCGATCTTGCCGCCGCGGAGACCGACCCGAGCCTCGACGCGATCCTGACTGCGTTCGGTCGCCGCGCCTTCGGGGCGGCCCTGCTGCTGGCCGTGATGCCCGCGTTTTTGCCTCTGCCCTTCGGCGTGGGTGCGATCAGCGGGCCGCTGGTTTCGATCTTGGGCGCGCAGATGCTGTTTGGTCGGCGCCAGCCCTGGCTGCCCAAGCGCTGGCGCAAGCGGCAGATCCCTCGGGCGCGCCTGCAGGGCTTCAACGCCAAGCTCGGACGTCTGCTCGAACGCATCGAGCGCCTGTGCCGGCCGCGCCTGAACGGGCTGGCGACACAGCTTTGGGCAACGGTGTTTACCGGCGCGCAGCTGGTGCTGCTCGGCGTGCTGCTGGCGCTGCCGATTCCGCTGACCAACTACCCGTTTGGACTGCTGCTGGTGCTGTACGCATTGGCCCTGGTCGAACGCGACGGCCTGCTGCAGGTCATCGCCTGGGTCCTGGGCTTGGCCACCATCATCGGCTCGGCCCTGCTGTCCAGCGAAGTGGTGGACCTGCTGGCCAGGCTGTGGGGCTGAAGCTCTCCTTCAGCCCGCCACAATCGCAGTCGCCGCAGCTGATCAGGCGCGCTGGCTGCCGCGGCCGGCCATCGCCCGCGCCTGCTCCAGTTCGACCCGCAGCGCCCGCACCAGATCCTCGCGCGGCACCTCGAACTGCTCCTGCTTGCGCATGTCCTTGACCGCGACCACGCCGCGTACGGCCTCATCCTCGCCCAGCAGCAGCACGAAGCGGATGCCTGCGCGGTCGGCGTACTGGAACTGCTTGGCGACCTTGCGCGGCTCCAGCTGCACCTCGGCATTGATGCCGGCGCGACGCAGTTCGGAGGCCAACTTGAGGTACTCCGGCAGGCGTGCCTCGTCCATCTGCGCGACCAGCACTTCCACGCTGCTTTCTGCCGCCTCGATCAAGCCGGACTCGCGCAGCTGCCAGAACAGTCTGGAAGCGCCGATCGAGATTCCGACGCCCGGCAGGTGCGACTTGGTGTACTGACCCGCCAGGTTCTCGTAGCGGCCGCCCGAGCAGATCGAGCCGATCTGCGGATAGTCGTTGAGCGTGGTCTCGTAGACGGTACCGGTGTAGTAGTCCAGCCCACGCGCAATCGACAGGTTGATCGCGTAGTTGGCCTCGGGCACGCCGAAGGCGCGCACCATCTCCAGCACTTCGCGCAGCTCGGCGATGCCCTGGTTGAAGGTCTCGCTGCCCTGCCCCAGTCGGTCGAGCTGGGCCAATGCATCGGCATGCCCCGCCGAGCGGATGCCGACGAAGTCGAGGATCTTCTCGACCGCGTCCGCCGACAAGCCGAAGTCCGCGCCGGTGAGCGTTTCGCGCACGTAGTCGGGACCGCGCTTGTCGAGCTTGTCGACCTCGCGCAGCACCGCTCCCTGCTGCTCGGGCTCGGCCACGCCCAGGCCTTCGAAAAAGCCGCGCATCAGCTTGCGGTTGTTGATCTGGATGGTGAAGGCACCGATCGCGAGATCGCTGAAGACCGAGTAGATCACCGCAGGAAGTTCGGCGTCGAAGCGGATCGACAGCGCATCCTTGCCGATCACATCGATATCGCACTGGTAGAACTCGCGGAAACGACCGCGCTGGGCCCGCTCGCCACGGTAGACGCGCTGGATCTGGTAGCGGCGGAACGGAAAGTTCAGCGCGTGCTCGTGCTCGGCCACATAGCGCGCGAGCGGCACGGTGAGATCAAAGCGCAGCGCCTGCTCGGGCAGCTGCCCAGCTTCAGCCTTCTCCAGCGCGCCGGTGCTCTGCACGAAATAGACCTGACGCTCGGTCTCGCCGCCGGACTTGGTCAGCAGCACGTCGGACAGCTCCATCACCGGTGTCTCGATCGGCAGAAAGCCGAAGCGCTCGTAATTGCCGCGGATGATGTCGAGCATGCGCTGGAAGGCGATCTGGTCGCGCGGCAGCAGTTCCAGAACGCCGGGCACGGTGCGGGGCTTGATCAAGACGGACTCCGTCACTTGGGGCCGGGCCCGAGGGGTGGCGCCAGAGGAGGCGCGATGGGCCGGCAAGGGTGCAAAGATTAGCAGTTCGCGGCCTCACAGCCGGCCCTGCTTGCGCGCTGCAGGCGTCGCCCGTATGATGCGCGGCTCTCACGCGGCGGTAAGTCATCGGGGTGTAGCTCAGCCTGGTAGAGCGCTACGTTCGGGACGTAGAAGTCGCAGGTTCAAATCCTGTCTCCCCGACCATCCGCGCAGCGTGAAGCAAGTAACCCCGCCTCGATGCGGGGTTTTTTGTGTCCGGCGATCGGGCAGGCCACGCCGCAGGCGGTCGCGCCCACGCCATTGCGATCACCCGCAGGCGCCCGCATCCTGCTCAGCAGACCGCAGGACCCCGCCATGCCCATTTACGAATACCGCAGCAGCGCCGAAGGCTGCGCGCACTGCCGCGACGGCTTCGACCAGCTGCAGAAGCTCTCCGAACCCGCCCTCAGCCACTGCCCGAACTGCGGTGGCCCGGTCCAGCAGCTCATCAGCGCGCCCGCACTGGCGATCGGCGGCGCACACCTGTTGAAGGAAAAGAAGATCGGCGAGTCCGGGTTCACCCAGTACCGCAAGATCGGCAAGGGCGTGTACGAGAAGACGGCCGGCAAGGGGCCGGGGATCATCCGCGGGGACTGAATTCGCTGCGCGACGGGATTCGGGATTCGGGAGTCGGGATTCGGGATTCGTCCGACGGGCTGTCGGTCGAGCCCAGCCCCGCGGCGACGCTCCGCCAGACCGCCCCTATGCGCTTAACCAGCGCCTCGCTCACGCACGCTCCGGTGAACGTGCTCGCAAGCGCGCCCCAGAGTCACACCGCGCCAGCCGATAACGCTTTTGCGAATCCCGAATCCCGAATCCCGTCGCGTCGGCTCAGCCGACGCGATAACAGGGCTTGTAATCCCCGCTCATCTTCATGCGCCGCTGCTCCACGAAGGCGCGCAGCAGGGCGTCGAGCGCGCGCATGATCTCGGGCTCGCCGTCGATCACGTAGGGCCCGTGGGCCTCGATCGCGCGCATGCCTTCTTCCTTGACGTTGCCGGCGACGATGCCGGAGAACGCGCGCCGCAGGTCGGCGGCCAGCAGGTGCACCGGCTGCTCGCGATGCAGCTTCAGACCGGCCATGTTCTCGTGGGTCGGCGCGAACGGGTGCTGGAACTCGGGCTGAATGCGCAGTGCCCAGTTGAAGAAGAACGCGTCCTTGGTGTCGAGGCGATGCTCGCGCACCTTGGTCAGGCCGCGCTCCATGTAGCGGGCGACCTCGCGCGGGTCGTCAACGATGATCTTGTAGCGCTCGGCCGCGGCATCGCCCAGTGCGAGCCGCAGGAAGTGATCGATCTGCTCGAAGTAGGCCGCCGACTCCTTCGGCCCGGTGAACACCAGCGGGAACGGCAGGTGGGCATTGTCCGGATGCAGCAGGATGCCGAGCAGGTAGAGGATCTCCTCCGCCGTACCCACGCCGCCCGGAAACACGATGATGCCGTGGCCGACGCGGACGAAGGCCTCCAGGCGCTTCTCGATGTCCGGCATGATCACCAGGTGATTGACGATCGGGTTCGGCGACTCGGCGGCGATGATGCCGGGCTCGGTGATGCCGATGTAGCGGTTCTGGTAGCGGCGCTGCTTGGCGTGGCCAACTGCCGCGCCCTTCATCGGCCCCTTCATCGCGCCCGGGCCGCAGCCTGTGCAGATGTCGATATCGCGCAGGCCAAGCTCGTAGCCGACATGCTTGGTGTATTCGTACTCGTGGCGCGCGATCGAATGACCGCCCCAGCACACCACCAGGTTGGGTTCGACATTGGGCTTCAGCACGCGCGCATTGCGCAAAATCTCGAACACCGCATTGGTGATGTCCTGCGAGTCCTCCAGATCGAAGCGGCCGGAGCTCTGCACTTCGGTCGACACGTAGGCGATATCGCGCACCACCGCGAACAGCAGCTCGGCGACGCCGGCAATGATCTTGCCGTCGACAAAGGCCTGGGCCGGCGCATGGCGCAGCTCCAGCCGCACGCCGCGGTCCTGCTGTTGGACCTCGATCTCGAAGTCGGGATACCGCTCCAGCGCAGCGCGCGGGTCATCGCTGGTGCTGCCGGAGGTCAGCACGGCCAGCGCGCAGCGGCGCAGCAGATCATGCAGACCGCCCTTGGAGGCGTCGCGAAGGCGGCTGACTTCGCTGCGTGAGAGAACATCGAGGCCGCCGCGTGGCGAGATGCGGGCATTGACGGTAATCGGAGACATGCGGGGTTCCTGAAGGGCCTTGTTGTTTGTTCTTGGAGGGCCGTCGAGGTGTCGCTGGCGCAGGCGGGCTGAGCCGGAGGCCGAATCGAACGGCTGCGGCCCCTGCCATCGGGCACCGCGGAAATCACGGACCGCGCTTTGCGCCATCGGCGCTGCTGCAGCCCCTCGCCAGGGACGACGGGTCCCATCGGGCGGCCGGGGAGCATCGCACAGCCCGGCCCGGCGGTGAAGGGCGGCGCTGAACGAGGGGCCGCTCCCGACTTTGGCGAGTTGCGGTCACCGCGTAGACTTGTGCGGATGAATTCCCCATTCGTTCCAGGACAGCGATGGCTGTCCACTGCCGAGCCCGAGCTCGGCCTGGGCACGGTGATGCGCCTGATCGGCCGCAGCGTGCAGATCGTCTTCACCGGCAGCGGCGTGGTCCGCCAGTACGCGATGGAAACCGCACCGCTGTCGCGCGCCGAATTCCGCGCCGGCGACCGCCTGCGCGCGGAAGGCGTGGAGTACACCGTTGAAACCGTAGACACGCTCGACGGCCTGTACGTGTACGGGGTCGGCGAGCGCCAGATCCACGAAGGCCTGCTCGACCCTGACCAGCCGGTCTCGCAGGCCGACGCCCGCCTGCTGTCCGGCCGGGTCGACCGCAGTCCCGCGTTCGAACTGCGCCGCGAAGCCTTGCGTCGGCGCGCCGACGCGCGTCGACACCCGGGCTGGGGCGTGCTGGGCGCGCGCATCGATCTGATTCCGCATCAGCTCAAGGTGGCCGAGCTCGCCGCCGAACGCCGGCAGCCGCGCCTGCTGTTGGCCGATGAAGTCGGCCTCGGCAAGACCATCGAAGCCGGCATGATCCTGGCCCAGCAGCTCGCTACCGGTCGCGCACGACGGGTGCTGGTGCTCACGCCCGAGAGCCTGGTGCACCAGTGGTTCGTCGAACTGCTGCGCCGCTTCAACCTGCGCTTCGCGCTGTTCGACGAAGAGCGCTGCGAGGCCATCACCGAAGTCGACACCGCCCGCAACCCCTTCGAAGACGAGCAGTGCGTGATCGCTGCGGTCGGCTGGCTCGCGCATTCGAAGAAGCGCGCGCAGCAGCTGCTTGAAGCCGGCTGGGACCTGCTGGTAGTCGACGAAGCCCACCACCTTGCTTGGGCGCCCGAGGCACCCAGCCGCGAATACAGCCTGGTCGAGGGCCTGGCCCAGGCAACATCGGGCGTGATCCTGCTGACCGCAACACCGGAACAGCTGGGCCGCAGCGGTCACTTCGCGCGGCTGCGCCTGCTCGACCCGGCGCGCTACGCCGACCTGGACGCTTTCATCGCCGAGTCCGATCGCCACCTCGCGCTGTCAGAGGTCACCGAGGCCCTACTGGAAGCGCGCGCACCGGACGCTTCAGGCCGCGCCCTGCTGGAACAACTCTTTCACGACGAGCCGCAGACCCTGGCCGCCGCACTGCCGAAGATCGAAGCTGGCGATGCAGGCGCGGCCTGGAAACTGGTCGAAGCGCTGATCGATCGCCACGGCACCGGTCGCGTGATGATCCGCAACCGTCGCGCGGCGGTCGGCGGCTTCCCCGAGCGTATCCCGCACATCGAACGTGTGTCCGACAGCGGCGAAGACCTTGCCCTGCCAGGGCGCCTGCGCGCCGAAGCGCTGGCGGACATCGGTGCACACGGCCACCATGAGCCCGAGCACGACTACACCCGCGACCCGCGCTTCGAATGGCTGCTGAAGCGGCTGGAGACACTCGCGCCAGCGAAGGCGCTGCTGCTGTGCCGCTCGCGCTCCAAGGTGCAGGCTCTGGATGAGGCACTGCGTCTGCGCTCCGGCCTGCCGGTAGCGCGCTTCCACGAAGACATGAACCTGCTGCAGCGCGATCGCGCAGCCGCCTACTTCGCTGACCCCGAAGGTGCGCGCCTGCTGATCGCCTCCGAAGTCGGCGCCGAAGGCCGCAACTTCCAGTTCGCCCAGCACCTGATCCTGTGGGATCTGCCGCTGGACCCGGACATGCTGGAGCAGCGCATCGGCCGCCTCGATCGCATCGGTCAGCAGGGCGCGGTGCAGATCCACGCCTGCGCGGTTGAGAACAGCCCGCAGGACCTGCTGCTGCGCTGGTACGACGAGGGCCTCGATGCCTTCCGTCAGGTCTGCGCCGACGGCCGCGAGCTGCTGCGCCACTTCGGCCCGCAGCTGCTGAACCTGTTCGAGACACCCAGTGAGAACGGGGTGGAAGCGCTGATCGACGAGACCCGCAGGGTGCATGCCGAGCTCTCGGACAAGGTCCACCGCGGCCGCGATCGTCTGCTTGAGCTGTCCAGCCAGCGCGCTGGCAGCGATGGCCGCCTGCTGCAGGCGCTGAAGCTCGACGACATCGCCGCCACGATCGAGGACTACCCGCTGCGGCTGCTGGAGCAGTTCGGTATCCACAACGAACCGCAGGGCCACGAGATCGTTCTGCTCGATCCCGAATACGTCACCATCGATGCGTTTGAAGAGCTGAAGGGCGGTGCCCGCCAGGCGACCTTCTCACGCGCCCGCGCGCTGGCCCGCGATGACCTGCTGTATCTGCGGGCCGACCATCCGATGCTGCTGAACGCCGAAGAATTGCTGCTGTCCTCGGAAACGGGTAACGCCGCCGCCCTGGTCGACGACAGCCTGCCGCAGCGCAGCCTGCTGCTTGAGGCCGTCTACGTGCTCGAATGCGTGGCGGATGCCGACCTGCATGTCGACCGTTTCCTGCCGCCGCTGCCGCTCACCGTGGTGGTCGACACCCGCCTGCAGCCGCGACTGGACTACATCCCGGGCGCGCGTGCGCAGCGAGGCGGTGGCGACCGTCCGGTCGATCTCACTCGCCAGCGCAAGCTGCTGACCACCCTGCTGCCGCCCATGCTCGGCGCCGCCGAGAAGATTGCCAAGACCCTTGCCGAGCAGCGCATCGAAACCGCGATGGGCCAGGCCGAGGAACTGCTGGGAGGCGAGCTCGCGCGCTTGAAACGGCTGGCGACCATCAACCCCGCAGTGCGTCCGGAGGAAGTCGAACAGCTGGAGCGGGAACACACCGAACTCTTGACGGCCTTGCCGCTGGCGCGGCCACGGCTGGATGCGCTGCGTCTGGTGCTGAGTCCCGATGTGGTGGCGATGCGTCCGGGCTGACCCCGCCCGGACACCGCGCTTGGAGGCCACGAGTTTCCAGAGTTGCGGGGCCTTGTCACAAACTGTCTCGTCCAGACCCCTTGCGTCACCGAATCACAAATTGTGACAATCAGCGTCACATTGAAGTCTTGCAGGGGCGGGTCATGAGTGGAGTCGGATTGTTCAAGCGCTTCTTCGGCAACGAAGACAAGGTAGCCGAGCGCCGCGTACGCCCGCGCCAGCAGGCTCGCCCTGACACGCGCTTCCTGATCATCGACGACAGCCCCACCATCGTCACCGTTCTGCGCAGGATGCTGCAGCAGAACGGCTTCGCCACCCGCGAGGCCTACGACGCCGAGCGCGGTATTGAAATCGCCGAGGCCGAGCGGCCGCATCTGATCTTTCTCGACATCGTGCTGCCGGGCATGAGCGGATTTGAAGCGCTGCGCCACCTGCGCCGCGCGGAGGCCACCCGAAACATCCCGATCATCATGATCAGCGGCAACGAGCAGGCCACCGAGCAGTTCTATCTGCAGCGGATCGGCGCCGATGACTTCATGAAAAAGCCCTTCTCGCGCGATGAGGTGTTCTCGCGCATCGGCCGCCTGCTGGGCCCCGACCTGCTGCCGCACCGCCCGGAACCGGTGCGTCGCGAGTCGGGGTTTGGCCTGCGCGCGGCGGTGTGAGTCGATCCAAGACCTGCCGCTGAGCAGCCGCTTGGTAGAAGAAAGAAAGGCGGGCCATTGGCCCGCCTTTCGCGTGTCAGACCCTTCGCAGCTCTACTGCAAGCGCCCTGCCCCAGCTTGCGCCGGCACCCGCGTGCCCAGACTCACAGGATCCGCCTCGGTCGCGTAGACATACGGGGGTTCCCAGCTGCCGCTCGGCAAACCGCTGCAGCCCGCCAGATGTTGATCCACCTGCAGCGGTACCAGCGCGGTGGCGTGGTCGCTCTGGACCCACAGGTTCTCGCCGCGGAAGCCTGTCGCGCTGCCGTGGTGGTGGACCAGCTTGCCGCAGATCTCGTTGCTGGCATTGATCTTCAGCCCCAGCACGTGGAAGAAGTTGCTCTGCGCCAGAACATCGCCCTCATAGGCGACCGCGATGCCATTGCCCCACTTCTGGTTCGGCACCGAGGCGATGCTGCCCGAGAAGAAATTGTTGTAGAGATGCACACGGCCATAGCGGACCCGCGGCATGCGCGCCTGGTTGTACTCCCAGTGATTGCCGATGAAGGTGACCTTCAGGCGTCCGGCATCGCTCCAGCGGCGGCCGTTGTCGGCATTGCCGATCAGGTTGGTCTTGTCGCTGGAGTAGAAGCGGCTGTTGCTGATGGTCACGTAGCTGGAACCACGCACCACATCCAGCGCGCCATCGCGGCGGGTGGCGGTATACACGCCGTCGTACTGACCCGGGCCGATGGTGACGTGGTCGATCCAGACCTGCTGCGCCCAGGCCAGCACGATGCCGTCGTACTCGGCATCCGCCGAGCCCGGGTTCACGTCCCAGGGCGTCTCGATCTCCAGGTTGCGAAGGATCACGTTGCGGGTCCAGCCCGGATACTCCTCGGGGTCGCGACCGGCATTCACCCAGGCCTGGTAATTGGTCTGCGCGGTCGGGTTCGGCGGCGAGTACGCATGCACGGGCGAGAATTCGCGGCCCACCGAGATCTGGGTGCCGGCAAAGCGCGCCGGCCGCCCTTGCGCATCATTGATACCCACCAGGGTCGTGTTTGAGGGGATCACCACGGTGCCGCCCGCCGACTGATCCGCAAGGCTGGTGTACTCCTCGTAGACGCCGTGGGTGAAGCGGAAGTCGATCACCCCGAGCACGCGAATGATCTTCGGCCGGTTGCCCGACTGTTGCAGCGCTGTCAGCAATTCTTCCTTGGTACGGACGGTGTAGATGTCCTGCGGGGCCGCCGCCGAACCCCCGGTCACGTGCACCGGCCCGAACTCGCTCCAGCTCATCCAGCCCTGGGCCGGCGCGACCTCGCGCTCGAAGCTCAGCACGCCGCCGGTGGGGTCCTGCGGAAGGTTCTGGTAGTGATCGACATGCACGGGCGTCGGCGGTACCGCCACAAAGGACAGATTGCCGGTCGGCGCGGCATAGTTGCGCTGGCCCATGTTGGCCGGCATGGGTTCACCGACCGGCAGCAGTGCGGCATCCATGCGGCTGTCCTCACCGGCCTCGAAGCCACTGGCAAAGATCGGTAGCAGCAAGGGCGGCTCGCTTGAGCTTGACGAACTCGAACTGGACGAACTGGAGCTGCTGGTCGTGCTGCTGGAACTGCTGGAACTGGTGCTGCTTGAACTGGAGGACGAACCCGGCAGGTCGAGGCAGGCATCGATGCGGCCGACACCGGTGTTGGCGAGCACGTGCGGCTTGACCTCACTGACGGGCAGCGCGGTGTACGCATAGGGCGGCACGTAGCTGACCGTCGACTCGATCTGGCCTCCGTTCTGCACCGTGCCGGGCGTGTTGCCCCAGGCGCAGGGATTACTGTTGCAATTGGTCGGCAGTGGCGTCCAAGTGACGTTCTCAAACAGGTTGTCGCCATTGGTGTCCCAGAATCCCACCTGCACGCTGTCCTGCGAGATCACCACATTCTGCGAATCTTCGAAGTGGTTGCCGTCGATGCGGAGGCGCGCGCCCATCCGTGAGTTGATGCCTGAGGCCCGCACGTTCCGATAGTAGTTGTTCAGCACATGACCTTCGCCGAAGCGGAACAGCGGCAGGCGCGAGTTCACGTTCTCCCAGCGGTTGGCAATGAAGCTGATCGTGCGATTGGAGCCGTCGGTGTCGCTGGAACCCCACAGCGAGGTCTTCCAGCTGTCGTGCAGGTAGTTGTAGGACAGGGTGATGTTGGAAACATTGCCTTTTCCGCTGACCAGTTCGTCATAGAAATCGATGCCGACGTCCAGCGAGTTGTAGAACTCGTTGTGGTCGATCCAGATGTTGCTGGCGGGGCCCTCGATGCTGATCTGATCCTTGTCGCCGATGTTGACGTAGCGCATCGTCAGATTGCGCACGATGACGTTGTTGGCGCGCCAGATCTTGATGCCGATGCCGTCGAACAACGCGCCCGGCATACCGATGATCGAGACATTGTTCATGTCCTTGACATCGAACTTGCTGGCAGACCCACTGTTGGCTGGTGTGATCACGCCATCGACGAAGATTGTCAGCGGCTGCGGGTTGTTGACCTGTGCGGCCAGAGCCGCGATCAGCTCCACGCCGGTCGTGACGATCTGCTGCCGCCCACCTGCTCCACCGGTGGTGCCACCGCCCAGGGAAGCAAAGCCCTGCACCGTGTTGGCCTGCGGACAAGTCAGCGTACCGGGCGTCGGTGGCGTCGACGAGGAACTGCTCGAGCTCGAACTGCTGGAGCTGCTCGACGTGCTGGAAGAACTCGACGACGAGCTCGACGAGGAACTGGACGAACTCGAGGGCGGCGGGCAGGTGGCCGAGCCCACGCTGCCGCGGTCAAGGCGAAGGTTGTCGACCAGGCCTTCCTCGCCACTCTCGACGCGCAGCACGAAGAACGAGGTCGCCGTGCCCACGTCCGAAGTGACGCTGTAGACCGTGCCCGGCTGCAGGTCGCCGAGCGGTTGATTGAAGATCCGCGAGTTGGTTCCGTGGATCGAGTTGGCCGCACCGCTGGTGTTGTTGTCGACCTGCACCTGCAGCCGCTTGGTGCCGTCCGAGCCGCGACGACCCACATAGCAGAACGAGACCGTGTAGGTCTGACCAAGATCGAAGATGCCGGTCGTGCTGGTGTCGGAGCCGGTGGTGGCGGAGAAGGGCACGCGGTTGCCGATGCCGAACACCAGGCCTTCGATGCCCAGCGCGCCGTCCACCACGCGAGTACGCGAGGTCGCACTACTGACGAACATCGGCGTCGCCGGCGTATCCGGCAGGCTGCGATAGGCGGCTGTCAGCAGGGTGCTGGTGCTCGCCAGATCGAAGTCCTCGGCGAACAGGTTCTCGCCGGGCGCGCTGGAGCTGCTCGAACTGGAGCTGCTCGATTCACTGGAGCTCGACTCGCTTGAACTCGATGAGCTGGACTCACTGGAGCTGGACTCACTCGAGCTCGACTCGCTTGAACTGGACTCACTTGAGCTGCTCGAACTGCTTGACGCCGCATCGCAATTCGCCAGGGTCGCGGACTGCGCATCGCCAAGGCTGAGGGTCAAATTGTCGATGACCACCGTGCTGCCCGACTCGGTACGCAACGACACAAACGAGGTCGGCGAACCCAGCGCGGTGCTGACGCTGACCACAGTGTTCGACTGCAGGGCCGAGACATCGAGGTTGAGCAGGCGCGAGGGGCCGCCATGCGGCGAGTTGGCCTGGCCGGTGCTGTTGTTGTCGACATACACTTGGAACTTCTTGTCCTGCAGCGGATCCGCCAGCGTTGCTGAGCGCACGCACATGGACATGGTCCAGGTGGATGCCAGCCCGAAGATGCCGGTGAAGCCGCTGCTGGCGGTGGTGGTGACCGTAGGCGTGGTGTTGCCGATGCTCAAGCGCGCACCGGTCAAGGCCACCCCACCGTCGACGACTGCGACCGTACCCGTCAATCGATGGAACATCTGCAGCGGTGGCGAGACGCCTGGCAATGCCCGGTACTCGGGCGTGATCAGCGACGCCGTGGTGGCAGCGTCGAAATCGTCGAAAAAGGGAAGGTTGGCCTGGGCCAGCGAGAGCGTGGGCAGCAGGCCACAGGCGACAGACAGGCACACCCGCACGGGAAAATGTTTTGAACGGAACGACATGCGGCTCACTCCACGATTAGGCCGGCAGCCGAACAGTGCCTGTTCCGCCGCCCCCGATTGGGACATCGCCCCGGTGGCGATGCCTGCGCGCGGCTCTGGCCCGCCGCGCATCCAGATGCGCGAGGCCAATGCCCTCAGTGACGCAACGTGCAGGTCGGCCGTCGGCTCGACCCTGGGAGACACGTCGCACAGCGATGGACGCGACCTCACCTGCATGGGTGGGGTCTCGGGTACGGCAGGCGTCAGGCCCGCCGAGCGCTTGGAGAGTGCGCGGTTCATCGACGCAGCCGGGGTGCCTGTTCGGCACCTTCCCTTGGCGGCATCGGCGACGATCCTCATAATTGATGCCACCGGTGTCAACGTGCACTGCAACATGGATGACCCCGCTTCGAGGGTCGACGAGGGAGGGTTCGGATGCTGATCGCAGACGGTGCATCGCTGCTTGAAAGAACGCGCGGCATGCTCCGCAGCCGCTGGGCGAACTGGCTGCCGGCGCTGCTGCTGGTACTGGTTGCAACGGCCAGTTTCGGCACCCGCTATTGGCAGCCCGAGTCACTGTTCTGGGACGAGAACTATCACGTCACTTCGGCTCAGAAGCAGTTGGCCGGCGTGATGTACATGGAGAACCATCCGCCGCTCGGCAAGATGCTGATCGCGCTGGGTGAATGGGTGGTTGGGGCAAACGCGGAGCGTGACGCCAACGCCCTGCTGCACACTGACCATGCCAGTCAGTCGCAGCTTCCGCCGGGCTACAGCTTCGCCGGGGTGCGTCTGGCGTCGGTGCTGGGCTTGATCCTCTCAACACCGCTGCTCTACTTCCTGCTGCTGCATGCCACCGGCAGTCGTGCGGTGTCGCTGTGCTTCGCACTGTGCCTGCCGCTGGACAACGCCCTGGTCACTCACGGGCGTGCGGCCATGCTCGAGGGCATCCAACTGCCCTTCGCGCTGCTGAGTCTGTGGCTGTTCGCACGCAGCCTGCGTAGCGGCATCCAAATACGGCTGTACCACTACGCGCTGCTGGGCGCTTCGATCGGCCTGGCGCTGTCGGTCAAACTCAACGCGGCACCGATGCTGTTGTTGCCGCCGGCCCTGCTCGGCGTCGAACTCTGGCGCAGGCGCGAAACGCTGGGACTCAAGGGCTTCAGCGTGCGCGCGCTGACATCGGGCGGAGTCACCGTGCTTGCGCTGAGCCTGGTTTTCTTCAGTGTGTTCTGGCTGCAGATCGCAGGCTCGGATCGGGTCATCGAGGGACGCACCTACAAGGCCTCACCCGAATATCTTTCTGCGCTCGCGGCAGGCGATGCAGCCTCACCGCGAACCTTCGCGCTGGGCCTGCGCGATCACCTGCGCTACATCGCCGAATACTCCGACGGCGTGCCCCGGTTCGACGCCTGCAAGCCCGACGAGAACGGCAGCCCGGCCTTGCACTGGCCGCTGGGCGGCAAGACCATCAACTACCGCTGGGCGAAGGTCGAAGTCGATGGGCAGGTCAAGGTGGACTACACCTACCTGGTCGCCAACCCGGTGATCTGGCTGCCGGTGCTGGCCGGCATGCTGCTCTCGTTCTGCCTGCTCGGCGCGCGCCTGGTGTTTGGACTGCAGCCCAGTGATCCGCGCCTGTTCGGCTGGATCGTGCTGATGAGCGCGCTCTACGTCGGCTACATGCTGTCGATACTGCAGGTCGAGCGGGTGATGTACCTCTATCACTACTTTCTGCCGCTGTGCTTCGGCATCGTCAATCTCGCGCTGGTGTTCAGCTATGTGTTCCGGGATTCGCTGGCGCGCGGTGACTGGCACCCGAAGCTCAACCTGCTCGCGTTTGCCGGTCTGATGCTGGCGGGTTTTCTCCATTTCGCACCCTTCACCTACGGCTGGCCGATCGACGAAGGCGAAGTGGAGCGTCGCGCCTGGCTGAAGGTGTGGAAGCTGGAGCCGGTGCGATGAAACGCCTGGACCGTGCGAACACGCTGCTGTCCATCCTGCTTTCCGCCAGCGGAGTGGGCCTGTGGCTGCTGATGCGATCGCCCAGCGTCGAGCCGGTGCTGCCGCTGGTGATAGAGCGCAATGCAGTACCGATCCAGCACCTCGACCAGAGCCGCGCGGCGGTTCAGCGCGGCACGGTCTGGGTGGATCGGCTCGACCTCGCCCATTCTGGCCAGCTGCGCCACCCCGTGCTGGGGCGCATCGGCCCCGCCGAGCAGTTCTTTGTCGATCTCAGGGTACGACTGCGGGTGCCCGAGGCACGAGTGATCCATTTCGAGGTCGAGAGCGACGATGGTTTTGCGCTGGAGGTGAACGATCGGCGTATCTGCGCGTTCACCGCCCATCGCGGGCTTTCGACCCAGCGCTGTCGGGTGCTGCTGGAGGCAGGCGAACATCCGCTGTTCCTCAGCTACTTCCAGGCGGGCGGCCCTGCAGGGCTGCGGGTTCGTCATGCCGCGAACGAAAGCGGCCCCTGGCGACTGCTCGGTGAGGACAGCGACTGGCTGCAGGTGATCCGCGAGTCGCGGTAGCCGGGTGTGTGGGTGGCGCGATCACGCGAAGCTCTACCTGCTCCAGAGCCCCTCTTCCTCCAGGCGAGAGCGATTTGGAAGCGGCTCTCGCGTCGGTCACGGATATCGATGCGGAGCTTGCTTCGCTCCCCTCCCCCATTGAGAGAGATGTGCCGGATGGGGCATTGCTTCGCTCCCCTCTCCCCTTGAGGGAGGTGTGCCGGATGGGGGCATTGCTTCGCTCCCCTCTCCCCTTGAGGGAGAGGGGTCGGGGGAGAGGGGTGGAAACCTTGTCGCACGCATCGTTCCCCTACCCCAAAACGATCTTGGAAGCGCAACCAGAAGTGCGCTCGGAATCCCAAGCTGGCCACAAGGCGCATCGGTCTCTCCGGCACGGTGCGAATATCTCCACCCGCCGCGGGGGCCGAGCCAGCCGCAAGCTCTGGGTGAATCAGACGGGTTTCCACATCGTCTCTGCGGCACGCCGAACAAGGTTCGGAGGCTGCGGGAGATCCGACGCACCTGAGCAACCTATCGATTGGGAGGTGGGGGCGTACCCGCAAGCCCCGCCCCCCTCTCCCCAACCCCTCTCCGTCAAGGGGAGAGGGGCTTGATTCGGCGTGCTCGGTGGGTCGGCGGATCCCAAACGTCGATCAGGATTCCGAGTCGTCGAGTTCGAAATCCTGTGAACGCCTGTGGTTCTGAACCTCTGAACCTCTGAACCTCAGAACCTCAGAACCTCTGATTCCCTGAAGTCTAGAACCCGAACCCACGAATGCTGCAGCACAGCTTGCCGCCCGGGCATTACCCGGACACAATGACACCGGTAGTCATTTCAGGCTCTGCTGGCGCGCATGGAAGTTTGCGCGCGCCGATGTTGGGCCCGTTCCGGTTCAATGAGGAGCTTCACGATGGGTAATCCCTTCAGCCTGCAGGGCCAGGTCGCACTGGTCACCGGTGCCAACAAAGGCCTCGGTCAGGGCATCGCGCTGGCCTTGGCCGAAGCCGGGGCCGACATCGCGGCGGTCAGCAGTTCAAATGCCGATGACACCGCGGCCAAGGTTGAGGCACTCGGGCGCCGGTTCGCTTTCATCCAGGCCGACCTGACCTCACTTGAGCCGATCCCGCGCATCGTCAGCGAGACGCTTCAGAAGCTCGGAAGACTCGATATCCTGGTGAACAATGCGGGCATGATCCGGCGTGCCGATGCGGTGGACTTCACCGAGGCGGACTGGGATTCGGTGATCGATCTGAACCTCAAGTCCGCCTTCTTCCTGTGCCAGGCGGCAGGCCGACATTTCATCGGCCAGGGTCGTGGCAAGATCATCAACATCGCGTCCATGCTGAGCTTCCAGGGCGGGATCCGCGTGCCCTCGTACACCGCCAGCAAGTCCGGGCTGGCGGGCATCACCCGGCTGCTGGCCAACGAGTGGGCCGCCAAGGGCGTGAACGTCAACGCGATCGCTCCGGGCTACATGGCCACCGACAACACCGCACAGCTGCGCGCCGATGAGCAGCGCAACCGCGACATCCTCGCGCGCATTCCAGCGGCACGCTGGGGCACGCCGGACGACCTCGCAGGCGCGGCGGTGTTCCTGGCCTCGCGCGCGTCCGATTACGTTCACGGCACCGTACTACCGGTTGATGGTGGCTGGCTGGCGCGCTGAGCGCGCCCTGCGCCAACGCTGACCGGGTCCGATCACCCCTGTCCGTGCGCCTGTCGATCGAGACTCCGCCGCGAGCGTCGCACTAGGCGCGTGCTCGCGCGGGACTCGTCGACAGGCGCACCGACTCACACTCCCCCAGCGCATGCGTGCGCAGGACAGCCCCGAGGACACATCCATGAAGATCGCGCTGATTACCGAAAACAGCCAGGCCGCGAAGAACGAAATCATCCACACCGCACTGAAGTCGGTGGCCGAGCCGCTCGGCCATACGGTGTCCAACTACGGCATGTATTCAGCCGACGACACCGCGTCGCTCACCTACGTCATGAACGGCCTGCTGGCGGGCATCCTGCTCAACTCGAAGGCGGCTGACTTCGTGGTCACCGGCTGCGGCACCGGAATGGGCTCGATGCTCGCCTGCAATACGATGCCCGGCGTGTTCTGCGGCCTCGTCATCGATCCGACCGACGCCTTCCTGTTCGGCCAGATCAACGACGGCAACGCGATCTCGATGCCCTATGCGAAGGGCTTTGGCTGGGCCGCCGAGCTCAACCTGCAGGACTGCTATCGCAAGCTGTTCGACGGTGAGCGCGGCCTGGGCTATCCGAAGGAACGCGCCGCGATCATGGCCAAGAACCGCGGCATCCTCGCGCAGGTCAAGGCGACCAGCTGCAAGGACATGCTGACGGTGCTGAAGGAGGTCGACCAGGATCTGTTGAAGGCGGCGATTGCCGGCGAGAAGTTCTCCGAGCTGTTCTTCCCGAACTGCCAGGACGAGGCCATCGCTGCCTATCTGCGCAGCGTGCTTTGAGTCTCTGAAGCAGCTGAAATCCCAACCGGCATGGAACGGCCGCCCTGTAGCGAGGGCGGCGCACTGACGCGGGAACTGCTCAAGCGCGCACCCTTGTCAGCAAGCGCAGGTCCCAAGCCCGGGTGCCCCCCTCGGTCGGCGGGCGCGACAGCTTCGATGCTGCGTCCAGAACACCTGAGCCGCCATCTGGCTTGAGAGGTCTCAACGCACAGGTTCATCGCCAAAGCGTGGATTGAACGAATGAACGCAGTTCAGGATCGGAACATCGTGCGCGCTCCCTACCTGGCCTCCTGTTCGCCCGCGCAGTCGTTCACCGTGAGGGTGGCAGCCCTCGCGCTGGCGCTCGCGTTTGCGCCAGCAGCGCTTGCTCAAGCCGACGGTCTCCGCAGCGATTCCTTTGTCGAGCGCGAATCCCATCTGG
Source organism: uncultured Aquimonas sp. (assembly GCA_964586455.1). Taxonomy (GTDB): domain Bacteria; phylum Pseudomonadota; class Gammaproteobacteria; order Xanthomonadales; family Xanthomonadaceae; genus Aquimonas. Next base: position 105,043 of record CAZPHV010000005.1, on the reverse strand, counting down.
CCATCGCGCAGCCCGGCCCTCATGACGGGGATGGCCTGACAACGGCCTATCCGTTCTTCGAGCGAGCCGAAGGTTTCGATGTCGTGTTCCGCAAGCGCGCCCTGCACCCGGGCGCCAGTATTGGCGAGCATCTGAACGACAAGGACGAGATCTACTACGTCCTGTCGGGTCATGGCGAGCTTATGCTCGACGGTGAGTACCGCGAGGTCAGCGCCGGCGATGCCATCCTGACCCGCCGCGGCAGCCGCCATGGCCTGCGCCAGCGCGGCGAAGCAGACCTTGTGATCTTTGTGGTGTTCCGCAAACCCCAGAGCTGAGGACGCGGCCTGACGCTTGATTGCTACTTGACTTTGACGTTTACAGGCGTAATCTCAAGCCACACCGATTACACGGGTAAACGCTCATGCAGATCAGCGAAGCCGAATCCGTCGTCATGGAAGTGCTGTGGGCCTCCAGCCCCCGTGCCGCCGAAGAGGTAGTCGAGGCATTGGCCGACCAGCAGGACTGGCAAGAACCCACCATCAAGACCCTGCTGAATCGCCTGCTGAAGAAAGGCGCGATCAGCGCCGAGCGCGACGGCCGGCGCTACCTGTATGCGCCGGTGCTCAAGCGTGAGGACTGGGTACGGCAGCAAAGCAGCGGCCTGCTCGATCGCCTGTTCGGAGGACGACTCGCGCCGCTCGTCGCTCAGTTCCACGCCGAACAGGGCTTGACTGAGGAAGACCGGACGGCCCTGCGCGCGCTGCTGGAGCGCAGCGAGGCTGCCGCCACCAAGAGACCGCGTCGATGAGCGCCTCGCCCGAGTGGATGGCGATGCTCGCCGGCGAAGCCGTGGAAGCCGTGCTCGCGACCAGCGCGGCCAGCCTGTTGATCCTGTTGCTGCGCCGTCCGGCGCGAGCGCTGTTCGGGGCCCGTGCCGCCTATGCGCTGTGGTGGCTGCTGCCGGCGGCGCTGCTGGCCGTGCTGCTGCCGGCGCCGCAGGTCGCGCCCGCTGCCATCGAGCTGGGACGTGCCAGCGCCGGGCTCGGGTCGATCACTCCGCTGGATGTCACTGATGGCACGGGGCTGTCCGCCTGGTCCCACGTCGGGCCGGCGCTGGCTCTGGTCTGGCTCATCGGCTGCCTCGCAGCGCTCGTCGCGCTGGCGCTGCAGCAGCGCCGCTTCCGCCGAAGCCTCGGGTTGCTTGAGCCCTCCGGTACAGGTCTATGGAAGGCCGAGGCCAGGGAAGGCCTGCCGGCGGTGATCGGTCTACGCCCGCGGATCGTGCTGCCGGCCGATTTCGAGCATCGCTATGCACCAGAACAACAGACTCTGGTGCTGGCGCATGAACGCGTGCATGCCGCCCGCGGCGACGTCTACTGGAATCTGGGTTTCGCGCTGCTGTGTGCACTGCAGTGGTTCAACCCGCTGATGCGGATCGCGCAGCGCGCCTTCCGCCTGGATCAGGAGTTGGCCTGCGACGCCTGCGTACTGGCCATGCATCCCCACGCTCGGCGCAGCTATGGCGAAGCCCTGCTTGGCAGCTCATCCGATTTTCCCGCGGCGCCCTTGGCCTGTCCGGCCTTCGGCACGCATCCCCTGAAGGAGCGCATCACCATGCTGACTCGACCACTTCCCTCACTGAACAGAGTTTTTGCGGGTTTCGCACTCAGCCTCACCCTGGGAGCCGGCTTCGCCGGGCTCGCCTGGGCACAGCAGGCCCCGCGCATCGTCGACGCCGAGATGCTCGACATCCAGCTGCAACTTTCAATCAACGGTGGCCCTGCGCACAGCCCGCGTGTGATCACTCCGGCGGGGCAGGAGTTCGGCGTCAGACTGGAAGCCCCGGACGGACAGGAGTGGAAATTCGACCTCACTGCGGAGCGGCCGCAGGACGGACAGATCGATGTATCAGGCCGCGTCACTCGTGACGGCCAGCTGGCCGCCAGTCCGCAGCTGAGCCTGCACGAAGGCGTTCCCGGTCGGATCGCACTGGAAAGCCCCGACGGCGGCGGCTTCAGCCTGCAGCTGACCGCCAGTGCCACTGCGGACGCAGTGCCGCCTGCGCCGCCTTCACCTCCTGCGCCGCCTGCGCCGCCTGCGCCACCTGCGCCGCCCGCCGCCGCGCCTGCATCCGCGCCGCCTGCTCCACCGGCCCCACCCTCACCGCCTGCACCGCCGCGGCCCGAGCCGATGGTGGCAGCGGAACCGCCGCAAGGCGACAACACAGAGGTCGTCTACCGTCAGATGCGGCCCCCTGTCTACCCGAAGGAGGCGATCGCGCAGAAGCTGGAGGGTGAAGCCCTGCTTCGAGTGCAGGTGCTCAGCAACGGTTCGCCTGACCAGGTTGCAGTGTTCCGCAGTTCAGGCAGTGAACTGCTGGACCAGGCGGCAATGGAAACAGTCCGGACTTGGCAGTTCCACGCCGCCAAGCGAGCCGGCAAGGCGGTCGATGCGTTGATCACCGTGCCCATTCGCTTCTCGCTGGACGAAGCTCAGCACAGCGCGTCGGCGACGGACGCGGTCAGCACAGCGCCCAGCTACCGAGGCCTGAGTCCCCCGGACTATCCGGCCAGCGCCAAAGCGGCAGGCCAGGAAGGCACCACCCTGCTGGAAGTCGGGATTGACGCCACAGGGAATGTGCAGACGGTGAACATCATCGCCGGCACGGGTTCAGACGTACTGGACCGCGCCGCCTCCGCTGCGGTCGAGCGCTGGACTTTCAATCCGGCGACGCTCGACGGTCGCGCGGTGTCCAGCCGGATCCTGGTGCCAGTGCAGTTCATCGCCGCACGCAGCGCTGCCGAACCTTTCCTAGCGCCGCCCGGCGCGCTCGACACGATCACGCTTCGGGCGGATTGAGTGCACACAGGCCGGTAGCCCTATCGGGTCCGCCCTCAGTTCTCTGCCTGCGTTCGCGGCCTGCGAGCGCTGCACATCGCCGAAGCCGCCCCACCGGGCGGCTTCGACATTTCCGGAGTGCGCAGCACTGCTGCTTTCGATCTCCAGGCAACCGGGCCGCAGGCGCTCCGCGCACAGCGAAGGCAGCGGCCGACAGCCTTCACGTCGGAATGTCTCAGGACAGACCAAAGCGCACGCCAGACAGGCACGGACATTCGAAGTCGCTGATTTTGCGCTGCGACAGTTTCCGGCCCCTTTCCGCACCTGCGGCCATACCTTGAGCCAGTTTGCATTTTGTTGCATTGCCGTTTGACACCGGTAGTCATCCAGCGTGAACTACTCCCCGCCGAAGCCGAACTGTTCGCAAGGATGCAGATCCGATCCGAGCTCGGCCCTCTCGCCCTACTACGGGTATCACTTTCGCGGGGAATCACTCATGTTCACCAGCAATCGACTGCTGGCACGGGCGCTTGCGCTCGTCGTCAGCCCACTCGCCCTGAGCTTCGCGCTCAGCGGCAACGCCCAGGCACAGGCCATGGGCTATGCCGCCGGCACCACCGGCGGCGGCAGCCGAGCCGCCGTCAACGTCAGCACGCCCCAACAGATGCGCGCCGCGATCGACGCCTACAGCGGCAGCGGCGGCCTGGTGCTGAACTACACCGGCCGCTTCAACTTCGGCAGCATCACGGACCCCTGCGCGCAGTGGCGGAAGGACCCCGTCGTCGTCGAGATCAAGGACAAGAGCGACATCACCATCCAGGGCGCCAACGGATCGAGTGCGAACTTCGGCATCTTCATCGTCGGCAACTCGCGCAACATCATCGTCCGCAACATGACGATCGGACTGCTGCCGGGCGGCGAAGGCGCCGACTCGATCACCGTCGAGGGCCGCGGCACGGGCCGTATTCCCGAGCGCATCTGGATCGACCACAACACCATCTTCGCGTCTCTGACCAGCTGCCCGGGCGCCGGCGACGCCAGCTTCGATGGCGGCATCGACATCAAGCGCGGTGCGCGCCGGATCACGGTGTCCTACAACCACGTTTACAACTATCAGAAAGTCGCGCTGAACGGGCACACCGACAGCTTCACCGACCATAACGCGGCACGGACGACCTACTACCGCAACCGCTTCGAGAACGTACAGGCGCGCGTACCGCTGCAGCGCTTCGGCCTGACCCACGTCGTCAACAACTACTTCGGGCGTATCACCACCTCGGGCATCAACGTGCGGATGGGCGGCGTGTCGCTGATCGAGGCCAACTATTTCGAGAACGTGGCCAATCCCGTGACATCAAGGGACAGCTCGCAGATCGGCTTCTGGGACCTCCGCAACAACTTCGTCGGCCCCGGCATCACCTGGTCCTCCGGCAACAGCGGAACGGTGAATGCGACCGACTGGCGGACCACGCGGGCATTCCCGGAAGCCCTGGGCTACAGCCTGGCGGTGGCGCCGGCCGCACAGGTGAAGTGCCTGGTGTTCGCCACGGCGGGCGCCGGCACCAACCTCGCCACCACCGCCCCGCAGTGCGGCAGCGGCGGCTCGTCCAGCAGTTCTTCCAGCAGCTCGTCTTCGAGCTCGTCCAGCAGCAGCGGCGGTGCGGCAGCCATCAATCTGAGCGCCAGCGGCACCAGCAACGGCATCAACCTGAGCTGGACGCCCGCCAACCTGACGTTGGCCTCGCAAGAGGTCTACCGCGATACCGATTCCAACCCATCGGGTCGCGTCCGCATCGGCATCGTCGGCTCCAGCATCCGCAGCTACAGCGACACCACCGCCGTGGCCGGCACCCAGTACTGGTACTGGATCAAGAACACCACCAACGGCGTGGTGACGGACTCACCCGCGGTTGCCGGGCGTCGCACTGCGACGAGCTCCTCAAGCAGCTCGTCGAGCAGCTCAAGCGGCGGTAACCCGCCCCCGCTGTCGGGCACCGGTGACTACCCGAGCGGCTTCAGCAAGTGCGCCGACCTCGGCGGCACCTGCCAGGTCAACTCGGGCAGCGGCTGGGTCGCGTTCGGCCGCAAGGGCAGCTGGGTGCCGCGCTTCGTCGGTCGTGGCAACAGCATCGCCTGCACGGTCGCAGCTTTCGGCAGCGATCCGAACGGCAATCCGAACAAGTGCTCGATCCAGAACTGAGCGAGTTGAATCTGATCACTGCGGGCGGGCGCGCAGCCCGCTCGCAGTGATCGGCTCCACTCAAGCATTCATTCCGATCGACTCGAAGCTCAGATCGAAGCGCGCAAGGTACTTGCGCAGCCGATCCGCATCATTGCTGCTGCGCTTGCGCTCGCGGCTGACGTTGAACAGCCTTCGCCCGGCCTCACTCAGGCTGCGGCATTCTCGACAGATGCGCAGCACTTCGGCCAGCTGCACCCGGTCGAAGCAGTCAAGTTCGTCCGCCGCGTCGCCCAGCATCGCCTGCAGCAGATCACCCGCCGCGGTCGACTCGCGGGTGCCCAGCTGCGGTGCCCACAGTCGACGCAAGCGTGCAATTTCCTCAGCCACGGTGTCCAGCGTGATCCGCCCAGCTTCAGCGAGCGTGGCCATACGTGTGACCGAGGCGCCGAGGTCCCGGAAGTTGCCCGGCCAGATGGCCTCGCTGCTGGTGGCGAAGCGCAGGTAGGCCGCTCGCGCCTCGCGATTGAAGCTGACTCGCTCACCCTGCAGCCGCGCATGCCGCTCCAGCTCGAAGTCTAGGTTCGGTTCGATGTCCTCGCTGCGCTCCTTCAGGCCCGGCAGGTAGAAGGTCCACAGGTTCAGGCGCGCGTAAAGATCGTCGCGAAAGCGGCCCTGCGACACGGCTTCGCCGAGGTCGCGATTGGTGCCCGCCAACAGCTGGAACTCGCTGCTGACCTCGCGATCACCGCCCAAGGGCAGGAAACGCTTGTCCTCGATCGCGCGCAACAACATGGCCTGTTCATCCAGGCCTAGCTCGCCGATTTCGTCCAGAAACAGCAGGCCACCATCGGCACTCTTCAAATGTCCTGCCCGATCGTTCTGCGCGCCGGTATAGGCGCCCTTGACGTGGCCGAACAAGGCGCTGCCGGCACCATCGCCACGCAGGGTCGCGCAGTTGACCTCGACAAAGCGCCCGCTCAAACCATGGCGCTGCTGCTTCAGCTCGAACAGGTTGCGCGCCAGCATGCTCTTGCCCGCACCGGTCGGGCCCATCAGCAGAATCGGCGCCTTCGAGCGCACGGCCACGCGTTCGATCTGGTCGATCATGCGGTTGAACGCGGGGCTGCGGGTCTGGATGCCGCTCTTCAGAAACTGCGCGGTTTCCAGGCGTTCCGCAGCAAAGCGCTGGGCGATGCGATCGTAACGGGCCAGATCAAGATCGATGATGCTGAAACTGCCCGGATCACCCGCCCGCTGCTTGCGCGGCGGCGAAGTTTGCAGCAGGCGCGCAGGCATGAAGCGCGCCTCGGTCAGCAGGAACCAGCAGATCTGCGCGACATGCGTGCCGGTGGTGATGTGTACGAGGTAGTCCTCGCGCTCAGGGTCGAAGGGGTAGGCGCGTACGAAGTCCATCAGCGCCGCGTACACGGCCTCGAAGTCCCAGGGATCGCTGAGATAGACATCGTGGGCGACCACCGCTGTCTGCGGAGATTGCACGGCCAGATCGGTCTGTACCTGTTTCAGCAGCTCCGAGTATCGGCGCGCATCCAGCAGCAATTCGACGCGGTCGACCCACAGGTCTTCGAACATGCCCAGGCTGACCGTGGGCCGCCACTTTCCCCAACGCCCGGCGCCGCCGGCGGCGTCCAGTGAGGTGCCAAGGAAGCCAATGACAACCAGGGGCTTCTGCGTTGAAGCGGGCGAGAGTGCATTATCCATTGAGATAAATTGCTAGCTGGATCGATAGCGCGCGAGATTAACCCAGATGCGTCGAGAACACCTACATTCATAGCAATCAGCAACTTAACCAGATCCGACAGACTTGGCACGACCCTTGATATAGGCCAAGCAGAGCCGGCAAGTCGCCGGCCCCGTTCAAGGAGTTTCGTCATGATCAATCGCCGGCTGTTCGGTACCGCTGGCGCCACGGCGCTGCAGCCCACCGACACGATCAACCAGGCCGGCGCGCCCGCCTATGCGCTGTCGGCCAAGCAGACGCTGGCCCAGCTGGCGATGACCGGCTGCTTGAACTCGACCTTCTACAGCGACGCGGAATCGCAGCTGGATGCCCTGCTCGCGGCCTGCTTCGACGTCGACAGCAGCTTCGTTGCCCGCACCGCCCTGCATGCCCGTCGCCACGGCCGCATGAAGGACACCCCGGCCCTGCTCTGCGCCTATCTCGCCAGCTTCAACGGCGAGCTGCTGCAGCAGGTGTTCGGACGCGTCATCGACAATGGCCGCATGCTGCGCGCCTTCGTGCAGATCCTGCGCTCGGGCCGGGTGGCGCGCAGCAGCCTTGGCTCGCTGCCCAAGCGGCTGGTGCAGGACTGGCTGAACAGCTGCGGCGACGCCGAGTTCATCCGCGCGATGGTGGGCCAGCAGCCCTCGATCGCCGACGTGATCCGGATGGTGCATCCCAAGCCGCTGACCCGCGAGCGCGAGGCGCTGTTCGCCTATGCGCTGGGCCGCCCCTATCTGCCGGAACGCCTGCCGCCCGCGCTGCAGGCCTTCGAAGCCTTCAAGCGCGACGCCTGCCAACCGGTGCCCGAGCTGCCGTTCCAGCTGCTGACCGGGCTGACGCTCAGCCCGGAACACTGGAAGGCGATCGCGTCGAGCTGCAGCTGGACCACCCTGCGGATGAACTTGAACACCTTCCAGCGCCACTGCGTGTTCGAGGACAGCCACCTGGTGAACCGGCTGGCCACGCGGCTGGCCGATGGCGAACAGGTGCAGCGCGCCGGTGCGTTCCCGTACCAGCTGCTGGCGACACAGCGCGCCGCGCAGAACCTGCCGCCTCGGCTGCAGCAGGCCTTGGGCGAGGCACTGGAGCACTCGGTGCGGGCGGTACCCGCATTGCGGGGCTCGCTGGCGCTGGCGGTCGACGTGTCGGGTTCGATGGAATCACCGGTCACCGGCCATCGTCGCGGCGCCACTACGGCGGTGCGCTGTGTCGACGTGGCGGCGCTGTTCGCAGCAGCCCTGCTCGCCCGCAACCCGCAGGCCCAGATGCTGCCCTTCGCGGAAGCAGTGCGGCCGTGGCGGAATGCGGGGGGCGAACTGCGCCAGGTCACCGATTCGCTTTCGGCCCTGTTGGGCGGCGGCACGGCGATCAGCGCACCGCTGGCACAGCTCGCCGCGCAGCGGCAGCCGCCAGACCTGGTCGTGCTGTTCTCGGACAACCAGAGCTGGCTGCACGCACATCAGTACGGCGGCACCGAAGCGCTGGCGCAGTGGCACACGCTGAAGCAGCGCAACCCAGCCGCACGCCTGGTCTGCGTTGACCTGCAGCCGTATGCCAACGCGCAGCTGCCCGAGCGCCCCGACGTGCTGAACGTCGGCGGCTTCTCGGACGCGGTGTTCGAACGCATCGCCGAGTTCGCCCGCGGCAAGGACGGCGCGCGGCACTGGGTGGAGCACATCGAAGCCGAGACACTCTGAAGCTGAAACTGTTGCATCCACCGAATGCCCGCGGGAGTACATGGTCTCTTGGCCTGTTCAAGTCAGGCGCGCCGCTCATACCGGCGAAACCTCTCGCACCCACTTGTCGGCTGATGCACAAGAACGCTGCCCCACCTGAGGACTGATCGATGACAGAACACATCAGGCGCTGCTGCTCAGCGCCGAGCTGCCTGGACGGGCTGCAGATGGCAGACCCCATCGCAAGCTCGTGCCTTGCTAAAGCCCCTCTCCCCGTGTGGGAGAGGGGTGAACCTCGCCGCACGCATCGGCAGTGACGATCTTCCTCGCCCCAATCCCAGCCCACCCACTTCCTTTCTGCGAATGCCCTGGGGACTACATTGAACCAAGTGTCGCTGGTTCGACTCCCGCCGGGCGCACGCCCGTAGCTCAGCGGTTAGAGCATTGGCCTGTCTCCAACCCCCCTTGTCGCCGAACCCAAAGCACCCATCGAACTGCACGAATGCCGCCGGGACTACATTCCAAACTGTGACGTCTCGGCACCGATCTTGTCGCGCCGTTCGATTCAACGACTGAACATTCAAGAAGAGCAGCACCATGAACACCGAAAACTACGACCTCATCCACGACCCCGGCGCCGTGCCGATCAAGCTCTGGACCCGCGGCGTGCCGCTGGAAGACCAGGCCCGCGAACAGCTGCGCAAGATCGCGCGCCTGCCCGTGGTCGGCCCCTGGCTGGCGGTGATGCCCGATGTGCATCTCGGCATCGGCGCCACGGTCGGTTCGGTCGTGCCCACCGAGAAGGCGATCATCCCCGCTGCGGTCGGCGTCGACATCGGCTGCGGCATGATCGCCAGCCGTACCACGCTGACCGCGCGCGACCTGCCAGATTCGCTGGCGATGCTGCGTACTCGCCTGGAGCGCGCCATTCCGCACGGCCGCAAGCCGGGCCGCCGCGACCCGGGCGCCTGGGACCAGGTGCCGGCGTCGGTTGCCACCGCATGGAAAGGTCTGGAAGCCGACTTCGAGCGCCTCTGCGAATGGCATCCGCGCCTGGCGCATACCAACAACGCCCACCACCTCGGAACGCTCGGCACCGGCAACCACTTTGTCGAGGTCTGCCTCGACGAAGAAGACCGCGTGTGGATGATGCTGCACTCGGGTTCGCGCGGCGTCGGCAACGCCATCGGCACCCACTTCATCGAGCTGGCCAAGCGCGACATGCAGCATCACATCGCCAACCTGCCGGACAAGGACCTGGCCTACTTCGAGGAAGGCAGCAAGCACTTCGATCAGTACGTGTTCGCGGTCGACTGGGCCCAGCGCTATGCGCGCACCAACCGCGCCCTGATGATGCGGCGCGCGTTGGCGGCGCTGGCCGAGGAAATCCCGAAGCGTTTCCAGACCGACAAGGACGCGGTGAACTGCCACCACAACTATGTTCAACGTGAGACCCATGATGGCCGCGATCTTTTCATCACCCGCAAGGGTGCGGTCAGCGCGAAGCTCGGCGAGCTCGGCATCATCCCCGGCAGCATGGGGGCGAAGAGCTACATCGTGCGCGGCCTGGGCAATGCCGAGAGCTTCTGCTCCTGCTCGCATGGCGCGGGCCGGGTCATGAGCCGCGGCGAAGCCAAGCGCCGCATCACCCTGACCGAGCACAAGCAGGCCACCGCCCACGTCGAATGCCGCAAGGACGCTGACGTGATCGACGAATCGCCTGCTGCGTACAAGCCGATCGAACAGGTGATGGCTGCGCAGCAGGATCTGGTAGAGATCCTCCATACCCTGCGCCAGGTCGTCTGCGTGAAGGGCTGAGAGCCGTAGCCCCCCTCATCCCCTGCAGCCCACCGAGCGAAGCGAAGGTGGTGCGGTTTGAGGGGCGCAACGGAATGAACATCCGGGCCCGCGGTGCATCGTCACCGCGGGCCGACGAGACCCAAGGAGAACCCCATGCGCCCCGACATGCAGCGGGTGCTGATCGACTGCTACCGCGGCGGCCTGCGCATCAAGAGCAACCGCAGCGGCAAGCCGCGCGTGCAGCAGTATCCAGACGCCGACAGCGATGCCGGCCCGCACCGTCCAAAACGCCTTCGAACGCGCTGGTTCAGCGACAACCTCGGTCCGCTGCGTCGCTGGCTGCGCGCCCAGGTCGACCGGCCCTGGAATATCGTCTGGAGCGAGCTCTGCGCCAGCGTCGATCGCGACACCATGGCCGGGCAGCATCTGCTCGAACATGTGTTCTCTGAGATCGAACTGCACTGCCGCATGGACGGCCGCGTCGCGCTGAAGAGCGCCAACCGCAGCTGGCGTGGCGGCCGGGTTGAGGGGCTCTACGTGCATCCTCGCACCGGCCTGCTGCGCTGGCAGGCACCATTGCCAAGCCCCCGTCCACAGCCGCCGCAGGATTGGCGTCTGTTGACGCAGGGCGATGAACGCCTGCTGCGCCAGATCCATGGCCTATGGTTCGCGCTCAAGGTCGAAGCACTCGGCAAAGAGTGGCAGCTCTCTGCAGAGACCCGTGCCGAAGCAGATGTGCTCACAGTCGGCGGACACGGCTACCGCGTGCTCCGTCAGCGTCAGCTCAAGCACCGCGAACTGCGCCTTCACGGGCTGCACAATCAGCACGACTGATCTGAACCACCAATCCGAACCACTGATCCGATTGCCCAGATTTGATACTTCCGAAATGAACGCACTTTCTTCCCGACCCCAGTCAAACACTGCGGTCGATATCGATGGCAGCCAAGGCGAAGGCGGCGGCCAGGTGCTGCGCACCAGCCTCAGCCTCGCCATGCTCAGCGGGCGCTCCGTTCGCCTGCACAACATTCGCGCCGGCCGGCGCAAGCCGGGCCTGATGCGTCAGCACCTGACTTGCGTGCTGGCCGCTGCGCGCGTCTGCGCGGGCCAGGTCGAGGGCGCATCGATCGGCTCAACGAGTCTTGTCTTCCATCCCGGCCCGATCCAGGCCGGCGACTACAGCTTCGCCATCGGCAGCGCCGGCAGCACCTCGCTGGTGCTGCAGACCCTGCTGCCCGCCCTGCTGGTCGCCAATGGGCCGAGCCGCCTGCGCATCGAAGGTGGCACCCATGTGCCGATGGCGCCCTGTGCCGACTTCATCGAGCACGCCTTCCTGCCGGTGCTGCGCGGCATGGGCGCGTCGATCCAGTTCGAATTGGAACGCCATGGCTTCTTCCCTGCCGGGGGCGGCGCCATCGAGATCGAGGTCGAACCCGGCCCGCTGCAGCCCCTGCACCTGGAGCAACGCGGCGCCCTGCAGCGGCTGAGCGCCGAGGCCATGGTCAGTCAGTTGTCAGCGCGCATCGTCGAGCGCGAGTTGGAAGCCCTGCAGCGCGCCTTGCCCAGTGCAGTGCTCCAGCGTCGAGAGCTGCGAACGGGCTCAGGCCCAGGCAATGCGCTGGTGCTACGCGCACAGTTCGAGCACGCCTGCGAAGTCATCACTGCGCTGGGGCGCATCGACCTCAGCTCGGAAGACGTCGCCCAGCAGGCCGCCAGCGAATTCAAACGCCACCTCGCCCACGGCGCGCCGGTCGGCGAACACCTCGCCGATCAACTGCTGCTACCGCTGTGGCTGGCAGGCAGCGGGCATTTCGTCACCTGTCGGCCTAGTACCCACCTGGAGACCAATATCGAGGTGATGCGTGCGTTCGGCGAAGTCGAGATCAGCCTCGATCCCGATCTGCAGGATCCGCAGCGGCGCTGGCGCGTGGCGCTACAGCGCGATGGCTGACGGTGATGGCTGACCGCGACCGCGAAGCCTCTTCAGGCAAGGCCAGCGAAGGGCGCAGGGGGCTTGAGCGAGTGCGAGTTCACCCCTCTCCCCAACCCCTCTCCCACAAGGGGAGAGGGGCTCGTGTGCTCGCAGGCGTTATGGCAGCGGAAGGAGCGGCTCGTGCGCTCGCAGGCGTTAAGCCAGCGGAAGGAGCGGCTCGTGTGCTCGCAGGCGTTAAGCCAGCGGAAGGAGCGGCTCGTGCGCTCGCAGGCTTTGAGGCAGCGGAAGCAGGGCGCCCCTCGGGGACGTGAAAGGCCGCCCGAAGGCGGCCTTTCCTTGCATGCGTCTTGGTCTGGCCTCAGCCCGCCAACTCGACCTTCAGCACCCGTCCCTGGGTCTCATCCGTGACCACATAGACCGCCCCATCCGGGCCGACGCGCACATCGCGGATACGCCAGCCGAGGTCTTCAAGCAGACGCTCCTCGCCGGTGATGGCGTCGCCGTCCAGGCTCAGCCGGATCAGCACGCGCTGCGCCAGTGCGCCGACGAACAGGCTCTTGTTCCAGGCGGGAAAGCGCTCGTGCGCGTAGAAGGCCATGCCGCTGACGCCGGGTGAGACCTTCCAGACGTGGTGCGGGTCTTCCATACCCTCAACGGACTCGCCCTGGGCCTCGGGGATGACCTCGCCCGAGTAGTTGATGCCATAGGTGGCGATCGGCCAGCCGTAGTTCTTGCCGGGCTGGGGAATGTTGATCTCGTCGCCGCCGCGAGGGCCGTGCTCGTGGGTCCACAGCGCGCCGGTCCAGGGGTTCAGCGCCGCGCCCTGCTGGTTGCGATGTCCGTAGCTCCAGAACTCCGGTAGCACGCCGTCCTGGCCGAGGAAAGGATTGTCGGCGGGCACGCTGCCGTCCAGATGCACCCGGATCACGCCGCCCATGTGGCTGCCGAGATCCTGCGAACTCGGACGCACGCCGCGATCGCCGAGCGTGATGAACAGATGGCCCTGGCCGTCAAACACCAGGCGGGATCCAAAGTGATGGCGGGTATCCAGCTTCGGCGTCTGGCTGAAGATCACCTGCACGTCCTCAAGACCCGCATCGTTCAAGCGCGCGTGCGCCACGGCCGTGCTGGCAAGGCGACCGGCGCCGGGTTCCGAATAGCTGAGGTAGATGCGCTGGCTCGTTTCGAAGTCAGGCGCGGGCACCACGTCCATCAGGCCACCCTGGCCTTCAGCGACCACCGCGGGCACGCCGGTCAACGGCGCCGACAGGCTGCCGTCCGTACCGATCAGCCGCAGTCGCCCAGGGCGCTCGGTCACCAGCATGCGGCCATCCGGCAGGAAGGCCAGCGCCCACGGGTTTTCCAGCCCGGTGGCGACGGTGCTGACGCTGATCGGGCCTGCCTGGCTGCGCAGTTGGCGGGCGGGCTCGGTTGCGGTCGATGGTGCAGCCGCCGCAGCGGCCTCGGCGCCAGCCGAACCGGACGGACCCGCCTCGGAGCAGCCACTCAGGGCAAAGCTGAAGATCAGAGCGAGCGCGAGCGGCGCGCGGCCGCAACGAAGGGAAGGCTGCATACGGCACTCCAAACGGAAATCAGGGGCTCACACGATAGCGCTCGCTGCGTTATCCGAACGTCCCGGAAGTCGTGGCTTCCGCCGCCACAGCGGTCAGTGTCGGCAGCCAGGCGGCTCAGCGATCGAGCAGGTTCGGCGCAGGCTCGAAACCGTCCTCGAACAGGATGGGAACCGCGAATTCGCGCGCACCCTGTCGGATCCAGTCGCGGATCAGTGCCTGTTCGACCAACGGAATCGGAGTGCGTCCGCGTGGCATCCGCTGGCCTGCGGTCGGCAGCTCGCAGTTGATCTTCTCGAACAGATATCTCGACGTAACCTGCCCGGGCACAACCAGCAGCGCATCGGTCACTTGCACGCTCGGCATCTGCACGAGGGCGAACCAAGAGTCTTCAGAGTCAAGACTGAGCCCCGCTGAAGGCGAGTCGCCATGGTTCACATGGCAGTTGGAGCAGCGGATTTCCCAGATCGGCTGGATCTCGCTGAAGTAGCCCACCCGCGGTGACTCGGGCAGTGCCGACAGGTCGTCGCAGCCCTCGGCCTGCGCCAGCGCCGCAGGCGGCAGGCAGAGCCCCAGCCACAGCAGGGCGAGCTTGAAGATGCGAATGGGGGCTGCAGCCGCCGCAAAAGAGGAGATTCGAGCGCCGTGCGGCGCCGAGGTGCTGTTCGACATGTGCTGTGCCTGCTGGGCGAAACTGCCAAGGACGTTGCGAGGCCCTCGCCCGCATGCGCGAGCGAGGGCTGTACACAATCGTTGACCTTTAACGCCATGCTTGCAAGCTGCAGGCGCCGAAGCTGCGGATCAGTCGACGCGGGGCCGCTCGATCAGGCGGACCACCCGCGGCTTGCCGCCCTGCCCTTCGTGGTCGGGCAGCTCGATACCGGCGGCCGCGACTTCAGCCAGGGCCTGCTCCACCAACGCGTCGACGTCTTCGGACGCACTCCAGTTCGCGCCATCCAGACGCACCACTCGGACTTCCTGACTTGCTTCGGAACCGCCTGCCTCGCCTTCGCGACGCTTGACCACGACAACGCGGGATTCCGTCGGGGCGCCTTCCGCAATGAAGTGAACGACATTCGGCATGCGGATGTCGTGGGTTTCGCCCGCCAGTTCGATGCTCAGACCCTGCTCACTGCGCGTCACTACGGCCGGCAGGCCGCTCTCAGTGAAGAGCTGCCGACTCTGGCCGGGCTGCAGGGCGTTCAAGTCAACGTCGATGCGCTGAGTGGCGCCATTGGCGGGCAGTGAGATTTTGGCGATATCGCGCGAGCTGGCTTCGGCCGAAGCGAACGCGGCGAGCGCGCCGAGGCCGGCAAAGGCCAGGGCCAGAAGGGTTGGGGCGGACAGGAACTGTTTCATGGTGACTCTCCTTAGTCGTGGACTGGATGCGGCGCCGAAACGGCGTCGCAAACCTGACTTAGCAGTCACCGTGCCAAGCGATAGATTCATATATTTCAACAACTTGCATCGACCTATCGGGGCGGGGTGCAGAATCGATCCCCAGTTGGGGAATCGCGGTGCCCATACCGGTATCGGCCTCACTCGCCGCCGATGCTGCCGAGCCCGTGCTTCTCCAGCCGGTACAGAAAGGTCTTATAGGACAGGCCAAGCAGCGCCGCCGCTCGCTTGCGCTGGCCGCCGCTGCGCTCCAGCGCCTGCTGCAGCAGCGAGCGCTCCAGCTGCTCGAAGTCCAGGCCGGCTTCGGGTAGACGCAGGCCGCCATCGCCTGCCGCGGCAACCGCTGCGCCGCTGTCGGTCGGTGGGTCTTCATCCTCTTCGCCCAGCAGCACCAGCCGCTCGACCGCATTGCGCAGCTCGCGCACATTGCCCGGCCAGGGCTGGGCCACCAGCGCGCGCAGCAACGGGCGCGGCACGCCCTCGAACGCAAGGCCGTGGCGGCGGCTGGCGGCAGCGGCGAACTGCTCGACCAGCAGGGCGATGTCCTCACGGCGCTCGCGCAGCGGCGGCAGGGTCAGTCCGACGACATTGAGCCGCCAGAACAGATCCTCGCGGAAGCGGCCCTCGGCGACCTCGCGCTTCAAGTCCCGATTGGTGGCGGCCAGCACGCGCACATCGACGACTTGTTCGCGACTGCCGCCGACGCGAGTCACGCGCCCTTCCTGCAGCGCGCGCAGCAGTTTGGGCTGCAGGGTCAGCGGCAGCTCGCCGATCTCGTCCAGGAACAGGGTGCCGCCATCGGCCTGTTCGAACCAGCCGGCGCGGGCGGCCTGAGCGCCGGTGTACGCACCCCGTTCGGCGCCGAAGAACTCGGCCTCGACCAGGCCTTCGGGTATCGCTGCACAGTTGACCGCCACAAAAGGCCGCTCGGCGCGACGCGAAAGCCGGTGCAGGGCGCGCGCGACCAGCTCCTTGCCGGTGCCGCTTTCGCCCTCGATCAGCACCGTGGCAGTGGTAGGCGCCAGCCGCTGAATCTGTCGATACAGACGCTGCATCGCCGGCGCGCGGCCAACCAGATCGACCAGGCCCTCCTGCTCGGACAGCGCCGCGCTCAGGCGCCGGTTCTCGGCGCGCAGGGCGCCGCTGCGCAGGGCCTTGTCCACCGCCAGCAGCAGGGCCTGCCGCTCGAAGGGCTTGGCGAGATAGTCGTCGGCACCGGCCTGGATGGCTTCCACGGCGTGCTCGATACGGCCGTAGGCGGTGACCAGGATGAAGCTCAGTTCGGGCCGGCGCGTGCGCAGCTCACCCAGCAGCGCAAGGCCATCGCCCTCGGCCAGCTTATAGTCGGACAGCACCAGCGCAAGGCCCGGTGCATCCAGCTGCCGCAGGGCCGCGCCGAGGCCATCGGCACGCAGCACGGCGTAGCCCGCACCTTCGAGAATTCCCGCCACCAGTTGCTGCTGCAGGGGGTCGTCCTCGACCAGCAGAATGCGTTCGCCCACGTCAGCCTGCATCGGTCGCTTCCTCTTCGGCGCGCGGCCGTAGCCGCAGGCGCGCCAGCGTACCCTGCGGGCTGCGGTCCTCCAGCAGGATGCCGCCGCCGTAGCGTTGCCGGGCAAGTCGCTCGGACAGATACAGACCCATGCCGGCGCCGGCGGGTTTGGTGCTGACATGCGGCTGGAACAGCCGCGCGCGCACCTCGGGGGCGAGCCCTGGGCCCTCGTCCTCGACCTGCAGTTCGATGCCGTCGTCGCAGACCGCCGCGTGAATGCGGACCACGCCGTCCTGCGGCGAGGCCTCGACCGCGTTCATCACCAGGGTGTGCAGAAGGATCCTCAGCTCGGCCGGCACGCCAGACAGGCACAGCGGCGGCAGCGCGCGTTCCAGTCGCACGCGACCCTGCGCGCGCTGGCTGGCCTCGAGCAGCACGTCATCGACCAAGGCCGCGAGGTCGACCTCTTCGGCGCGCGCACCGGCCGCTGTCGACAGCGCCAGAAAGGCGCGCAGGGCCTGATCGATGCGATCGAGCTGGGCGCGGCTGGCGGCCACCAGGGCCTGGGCATCACCGGTGCCCGTGGCGAGTGCGTCCAGGCCCAGCCCCAGCGCGTGCAGCGGATTGCGCAGCGAGTGCGCCAGCCCGCGGCCGATCTCGCCGAGCTCGGCGAGTGCGCGGTCTTCGCGTTGGCGATCCGCCTGCGCCTGCAGGCGAGCGAGATCGACCGACATGCGGTTGAAGGCCTGCAGGCTGGCACGAACCTCGGGCGGGCCGCGCAGCGGCACCTGCTCACCAAGTCGCCCCTCGCCCACGCGGGCGGCGGCCAAGGCGAGTGCCGACAGAGGGGCACCCAGGTGGCGTGCCAGCAGCCAGGCGCCGAGCGCACCCACCAGCAGCAGGGCCGCCAGGCCAGACGCTCACTGAAGCCCGCCAGAGCGCGCGCCACCGGAGAGGTCGGGACCACGATGCGGCGGTCCGGCCCCAGTCCCTGCAGGCTGAGGGTGAGCTCTTCCGCTCCCGGCAAAGGGGTGAAGCGCAGCGGCGCGCCTTCGGCCAGCAGGCGCGCCAGTGGCACCGGCAGCGTGTGCGGATCCAGCGCCTGGATCGCGTCGGCATCGATGACACGGCCGTTGACCACCAGCCGCAGATCGCGGCGTTCCAGGACCTCGCCGCGCTCAGACGAACCAAGCTCTGCGCCGGCGTCGGCAGCGCCTTCCGAGGGGGCAGTAGCGCGTTCGCTCTCGACTGTCCGCAGCACCGTGACCACGGCGCGCCCCACCTCGCTGGCGGATTCGCCCAGCGCCTCGCGCAGGGTGCCGGTCAGCCCGCGCAGGCCCAGCCAGCCCAACAGCACCAGCAGACAGAACAGGCCGATGACACCGGCCATCAGACGCAGCTGCAGCGACATGAAGAGATCCCCATTTGCGGATTACATGCCGGTAGACAGCAGGAGCCATGCCAAGTGCTCGGCGGCCTTCACAACTCCGGAGCACACCGCGAACCTCTCGCGATATCAGTCACTTGCGGGCTGTCGTCATCGATTCGACATGCACAGATAACGTAACAGTAATTGACATTGACCCCGATTCCCGGCCACCTTCGCCCCGCAGCTGGCCTGAAGGGGTCTGCGCAGGGAAGGCTGCTTTGGGGAGCAGTCGTCAGGGAGGACACCGCACCGCGCCGAGCCCCGCTTCGGGCGATCAGGCGTTATCTGGAATCGCCCAGGACGGGCGCTTCCGTGTTCACTTCCGGGGAGTACTGATACCCATGTTCCAGCTTCAATCCCGTCGCCGCGCTGCTGCGGCGCGTCGCCTTTGCGCCGGCCCGATCGCATTGATCGCGCTGGCCCTGTCCGCTCCTGCCCTGCTCAGCGCGCAGGCACTGCCTTCGCAGGCGGTTCCGGATGATCTGCAGCGCTGGCAAATGCCATGGCTGGTCGAAGAGTCCCTGCGCACCGGGCTGGCGGCGGAGACTCCGTTCTACGTCGATGGTGAGGAGATCTCGGCGCTTGCCGAAGGTCTTGACGCCTTTTTCAACGACGGCGGCCGCGTCGAAGCGCTGGATGGCGCAGCGCTACGCGGCGTCGGCCTGAAGCTAGACGGCAAGGGCGTGGACGCCCTGGGCTGGGTGTCCTATGACGCCAGCGGCAAGGCGCTGGACTCAGGTCGCGTCGAGATCACCTGGTCCGAAGGCGCGGTGCATGTCGGCCGGATCCTGCTGCCGCAGCCGGCGCAGCGGGTCGAGCTGCAGCGCGGCAAGGCCCAGCTGGACTTCCTGCAGGCCGAGCCGCTGACCGAAGTGCCCGCCAAGCGCAGCGTGCTGGCCCGGGACCTGCCTTTCGAAACGGCCACGGCCAAGGCGCCACTGCCGCCCGGCGTCGTCTCGCGTGCGCAGTGGGGCGCTCGCGCCACCGGCACCTGTGGCGGAACCCACAGCCCGCGCTACATCACGGTCCACCACACCGCGACCCCCAATAACGATTCGATCAGCTCGCCCGCACGCATGCGACAGATGCAGGCGTATCACATCGACAACAACGGCTGGTGCGACTTCGGCTACCACTACACGGTGGGCATTGACGGCAAGGTCTATGAAGGCCGCAACGCCGATCGCGTCGGCGCGCATGTAGGCAATCACAACACCAACAACGTGGGCATCAGCGTGGTCGGTACCTTCGTGAACTTTTCGCCCCGCGAGTCGCAGCTCAACGCGCTGACCGACATCAGCCGCTGGGTGGTCAATCGCTACGGCATCCAGAAGAACCGCACCTACATCCGCGGCCACAAGGAGTGGTCAGGCCACACCAGCAACAGCTGTCCCGGCCTGCTGCTGCCCTGGTTGCCGACTCTGGTGCAGCGGCTGAACAACACCACGCCTCCGCCGCCACCGCCACCCGCGGCCACCGTGCTCGACAGCTTCGAGACCTCGGTCGGCCGCTTCAACAGCGCGCCCACGCTGTCGGGCAGCACGGTGGGGATCTCCACGCTGTCCTCGGCGCAGCGCTCCAACATCCAGGCTCGCAATGGCAGCTGGAGCCTGCAGGTGTTCCTGCGTGACAACCCCAGCAGCAGCGCCAACTGGTTCGTGCGCCTGCTGTCCGGCGGCGGCACGCCGGCCAACAATGCCCGCCTGCAAAAGGCCGGGGGCCGGCTTGGCGCCTGGTTCTACACCGGCGCCAGCGGCGTCAGCGTGCAGTTCCTGGTCGACGACAGCGATGGCACCGAACTGTCGGTCGCACGCACGCTCTCGCCCAACACCTGGACCTTCCATGAGGTCAGCCTGGACAACTCGGCACAGTGGTCGGCCTGGGTCGGCGGCAATGGCGTTATCACGGCCAGCAGCGTGACCCTGGACAGCATCGTCATCAACCGCGCGCAGACCAGCTACGACGTCTACGTCTACATCGACGACGTGCGCTTACGCGTGCAGTAAGGCGAAGGCAGCGCGGGCGCCCGGGCTTCGGGCGTCCGCTGCTGCGGATACCGCTGCGATCTGCAACTGACTACAGGCCCAGCTACAGCAGCACCGCCAGCGCCGAACCCATCCAGGCCAGCATCAGCACTCCGCCCACTCGCAGACCGTAGGCGCGCCCGCCGGCGGTGAAGGCGACTACACCTCGGGCGAGAACACTCGACAGCAGCACCGCCTGCAGCGCCCATTCGGAAAGCGTCTCACTGAGCACACCGCTGGCACCGATCTGCGCGATCGAGGCCATCGCCGCGTGCAGTTCGATCAGAGCGGCGATCGCCGAGGTCAACAGCGCGCCGGCACTGCCGAAGCGCTCCTGCAGGAAGGCCGACAGCAGCAGCACCGCTGCGATCAGGGCAGCAAAGATCAACGCGTGGCTCAGCCTGAACATGCGTGAATCGGCCGTCGGCATAGCCGCTTCCGAGTCGACACCATCGCCGCGCAGACCCAGCAGCACCGCCGCCAACAGCACGCTGCCGAACCCAATCAGCTGCGGCAGCACCAGGCTCAGATACGCCATCGACACCGTGCCCAGCACCGGCAACGCCAACAGCAGCGAAGCCAGCGCGGCCGCCTCGGCTGCCGCGACACAGGGGCCGCGCAACTCCGGCTGTTCTCGCAGGCGCTGTCCGAAACCCGCGATCGCCGCGGTCGAACTGACAAAGCCCGCGAAGAACCCTGCCAGCGGCAGACCAAAGCGACTGCCGACCACGCGCAGCGCGATATGCCCAGCAGCGCTGATCGCCATCACCAGCACCACCAGCTGCCAGAGCTTGGCCGGGTTCAAGACCCCGTAGGGCCCCACTGCCGCATTCGGCAGCAGCGGCAGCACGAGCAGCACCGCCGCCAGCAGCAACAGACCATCGCGAACTTCGGCCTCGCTGATCAACTCGCGACTGAAGCGATGCAGGGTGGCACGCGACTGCAGCAGCAGCGCCACCAGCACCGCCAGCGCAGCGGCCAGCCCCGGCTCGGGCTGGGCCAGCCCGCCCAGGAGAGTCGTCAGCACCAAGGCGACTTCGCCGGTCAGCCCGGGCGAAGTGGAGGGCGCCTTGCGATAGCTGCCGAAGGCCAGCAGAGCGACAGCGGCCAGGGCGATCGCGAATACCGGCACCCCCAACTGCCAGCTGACCGCCCCCGCCAAGGCCGCGAGAGTGTGGGTGCGCATTCCGGCCGAGGTTTTCTGCTGGGCGTCGCGCTGGCGCTCACGCACGATGCCGATCAGCAGGCCCAGGCCCAAGGCGCTGACGTAAGCCGAGTAGTCGGCGGAGAAGTCGCTGAGCATGGGCTTCAAGAGTTCCGGCACGAGCAGATTCGCCACTGTAGTCGCGCGGCGGCTGGCCTGCGACGACCTGCTCAACCCCCGTCGATTTCGGGCGCGCTCGGGCGACTATGGAGTTCCGGAGCACGACCCCGCTTCGGCTTCATGCACTCAGGAGTTGACCATGCTGATCCAGCCCTATCTGTTCTTCGATGGCCGCGGCGAACAAGCCGCCGAGTTCTACCGCGACGCGCTCGGTGCCGAGATTGAAATGCTGATGCGTTTCCGCGAGGCCCCTGAGCCGCCGCCCGCAGACATGGTGCCCGCGGACTGGGGCGACAAAGTCATGCACGCCAGTCTGAGGATCGGCGAGCTGCGGCTGATGCTGTCCGATGGCTGCAACAGCGAAGCTACCGCGCCGAGTGGCTTCGCACTGTCGCTGGACGTCGCCGATGCCGATACGGTGGACGGCACCCTCACCGCGCTGGCCGCGGACGGCGGCGAGATCACCATGCCTGCCGGCGAGACCTTCTGGTCCAAGCGTTTCGGCATGGTGCGGGATCGTTTTGGTGTGCAGTGGATGGTGGGGACTGCGGACTGAGCTGCCCGTCGGCGCTCGCGCGGCATTGCCTGCCCGGTGGCGAGTACAAGCGATCCCGGGCGAGCCAAGCCATGCTGCAGGCGCAACCACGGCGTGGCCGGCGGTCTGACAGCGCGCGGCCCCGACACGCTCGAGGACACGCAGGCTTATAGCCGAACAGAAGCGCCGAGCCCGGCACGAAGGGTGGGGACGCTGCGGATGACGCCGCCTGCTCGCAGCCGCCATTGGCTCTGGGCGGCGGGGCTGCTCAGGGCCAGCCAAAGCATTGCTTGCGTGCGGCGATTCCACTGCTAGCATGACTCGGCTTCCGGTCCTGCGCATGCTTCCCTGCCTTACCGAGACGGCCCTGGGAAGCCGCAGCGCACCGGGTGGGACGGCCTTCGCGAGCGACGGATCGCTGCGATACGGGGCCGATGGGGGAGTTGCACGCACGTCGCAGGTCGATTGGGTCCGCATGTCCGAGAGTTCAGTCACCGCGCTGCTGCAGGCTTGGAAGTCCGGCGAGGCCGGGGCCGAATCGGCCCTGATGTCCGTGCTGTACCCGATCCTGCGTGAACTGGCGCGCGGCCAGCTCGCGCGATTTCCAGGAGCACGCACCCTGCAGCCCACCGAGCTGGTGCACGAGGCCTACGAGCGCCTGCAACGCCAGCAGCAGGTGAACTGGGAAAACCGCAGCCACTTCTACGCCATGGCAGCGACAGCGATCCGCTCGATCCTGGTCGACCACCTGCGCCAGAAGAGCAGCCAGAAGCGCGGCGGTGACGCTGTTCGGGTGGATCTTGATGCGCAGGTCGATCGGATCGAATCCCAGCAGCCCGCCCCGCTGGACTGGCTGGAGCTGGACTCCGCCCTGCAGGCGCTGGCCGCGATCAACCCCGACTGCGTTCGCGTGGTCGAAATGCGCGTCTTTGGCGGCCTGAGTGTCGACGAGATCACCATCGTGATGAACAGCTCCAGCGCTACCGTCGGCCGCCAGTGGCGCTTCGCACGCGCCTGGCTGGCTGAGCACCTGAGTCCATGACACCCTCGAACGATCCCTCTCAAGACTCCGGCTCTCCAGCTGCGAACGATCCGGCATTCGGCCAGCGCCTGATGCAAGCCTTCGACCGCATCGCAGACCTGCCGTAAGCCGAGCGCGAGCCCGCGCTACTCGCCCTCTGCGCCGAACAGCCGGAGCTTGAACACGCGCTGCGCGCGCTGCTGGCCCGCGACGCCGAAACCGGACCTCTCGACGCCACGCTGTCCGCGCAGCTGCAACCCCTGCTGCGTGAAGCCTTGCCCGAGCTCGACCCTGCGCCCGTGCAGATCGGCCCCTACCAGGTACTGCGTCTGCTCGGCGAAGGCGGCATGGGCCGCGTCTACCTGGCCAAGCGCAGTGAAGGCCCGGTCTCGCGCGAGGTCGCGATCAAGCTGATCCGCCCCGACCGCGCCGGTGCCGGCCTGCTGGCTCGCTTCGAGGCCGAACGCCGCCATCTGGCCGCATTGGATCACCCCGGTATCTGTCGCTTCATTGACGCCGACAGCCTGGCCGATGGCACGCCCTACGTCGTGATGGAGGCCGTGCAGGGCGAACCGATCATCGACTACTGCCAGCGCCATGCGCTGGCCCTGCGCGAGCGCGTCGAACTGCTGCGCCAGCTTCTCGCCGCAGTGGCCCACGCGCACGACCGCCTGCTGCTGCATCGGGACATCAAGCCGCACAACGTGCTGGTCACGGCCGAGGGCCAGCCCAAGCTGCTCGACTTCGGCATCGCCAAATCCATCGAAGAGGCCGAGGCCAGCGTCACCCGCACCGCCGAGCGCTTCTTCACCCCGAACGCCAGCGCTCCCGAACAGTTGCTGGGCCAGCCCGCGGGTGTGGCCTGCGACGTCTACAGCCTGGGCGCGCTGGCCTTTGAGCTGCTCAGCGGCGCCCTGCCCTTCGACCTGCAGAACCTGCGCGCCGCCGAGATCGAGCGCCTGATCCTGCAGGTCGCCCCGCCGCTGATGAGCGAGCGCAGCACCCAGCCCTGGGCCCGCGACCTGCGCGGCGACCTCGACGCCATCATCGCCACCTGCCTGCGCAAAACCCCGACCGAGCGCTACCGCAACGTCGACGCGCTCGATGCCGAGCTACAGCGCTGGCTGGAAGGAAGGCCGGTCAGCGCGCGCGCTCCAAGCTGGGGCTATCGAAGCCGATTGTTCGTTCGCAGGCATCGCACGGCCGTGGGGCTGTCGGCCGCTCTGGGGTTGGCAATTGCTGTGTTGGGGTCAGCTGTGCTCCTTCAGGTCCAGCAATCAAGGGATACCGCGCTGTTGTTGCAGAACATGTTCCTGTCTGCCGAGGGGGAAGGGCTGTCCTCCTACGGTATGGATCTGGCGGGCTTCTTTTCGCGCGCGACATTACGGGCGATTGATGACAAGACTCTAGATCCTCGTAAGCGTATCGAGCTGCTTCAGGTGCTCGCCTCCCGCTCTATGGAGCTGAACGACACGGACTCATCCGAGCGAGCTGCTCGCGCGGCTCTGCAAACCGCCGCTGCAGGTTTCGGCAAAGAGTCACCCGAGTATGCGCACGCCGCCGATCGGCTGGCTCGCATCCTCCTCTATGGCAGAGGTGGGCAAGCTGCCATGGAGGCAAGCGAACTGTTGGACGAAAGCGCCCTTTCGCACAGTCGCAATCCGCCAACTTCTGGTTTCCTGCTGATCCACTATCGAGCGAAGGCGCTGCTGGGCCAATACACCGACGACAATGAACTGATGGTCAACTCGTATCGTCAAGCCATCGAGACGATGGAAGCAGATTCGTCCACGTCCACGCAGTTACTTCTGGATGCCAAGGCAGACTTCAGTACGATTCTCTCCATTGCCGGGCGACAAGAGGATGCCGTGCGGATGGCGAACGCGTCGCTCGAAGGGGTCGAGGAACTCTTGGCGCGCGATGGGAGTTCTCAAAACAAGGACCTGTGGCGCGTTGTCGCCATCACGGCGTGCGAGCAACGGGCGCGACTTGCAAGCACCAATGCAGTTCCGCTCTGTGAGAGCGTTCTGAGCGATCTGCGCGAGTCCCAGCAACTGGAATCTCGGGCAGGCGTGGCCGCGTATTTCTGGCTGGGAAATGGTCTCGTCGCAGAGGAGAAGCTCGATGAGGCCGTGAGTTCCTTCCAAATCGCTTTGAACGCACTCCGGAAGATCGAAGGCGAGTCGTCAGACAGCGTCGACATCCACCGAATCGGCCGTGCCATGGGCCGGGCGCTGTTGAGAAGAGGGCAGCATCAGGAGTCCATTCCTCACCTGGAAAGGTCGCTGCGCTTCTTCGAGTCCAGGTTCTCGCCATCGCATCCGAATGTGGTTCCGATCCGACTCGATCTGCTTGAGGCGCTCTCCTTGTCGGGTCAGTTGCCGTCAGATCACGGGCTGCTTTCGCAGGACTTCGATGTCGAAAGTCTCTCAGCAGCCAACCAAGAACGCTGGCAGAAGATCCTTCAGCAGCACGGTCCACGGAGCTCGGAATCGACCGAGCAGACAAGCGCGGGCAGTTCCGACTGATCCGCCCTCAAGGCGGCAACGCCCCCCGGAACACCCGATCCAGCAGCTCGGCCGACCACAGCTCGCGGCCGTCGGCGAGGTCGAACATCACCAAGCGCTGCCCGTGCTCCTGCCATTCGCCGGTGCTCTTGGCATAGCCCATGGGTGGGGCTTGATAAAGCAGTCGCCCCTCGCGCATCAGGAACGGCGCCAGCGCGAACGGCTGTTCGATGCTGCTTTCGATCGCTCCTTCGCTGCGGCTGGCAAAGCGCCACTGCCAGACGGTACCGAAGGTGTCGTCTTCGCGCGCGTGTGGGGCCAGTACGTGGGCGTCATCGGACGAGCGGAACTGGCGCTCGCCGAGACCGGCGATGCGTTGCTCGGTCGGCAGGTCAGGCGAACGGCCAAGTGGCTGCGGCTCAACATCGAGCCGTGGCAGTGCGACCATGCGTGCGCCGCCGAGTTGGACATCCACCACGCCCTGCAACTCGACGCCTTCGCTGGCCACCGCGGCGTTGTCTTCGACCAGCAGCGCGCCGCGCAGTGGCCGCGCCTGATAGCTCCAGTGCAGACGCACGCTACCGCCGAGGTTTTCTGCGCGGACATCAAAACTGCGCATGGGCTCGGCGGTCACCGCGGCACTGACGCCCTCGGGCAGGTCGAAGGCGATGCGATCCTGCACCTTGCCGCTCGCGCCATCGATAACCAGCAACATGCCCCAGCCGTGGCGCCCGGCTTGGCCCAGCGCAAGCCACTGCGTATCGACAGGGATCAGCAGGTGGGCCTGCTCTTCGCCGGTCCACAGCAGGCGACCGTCTGAAAATTCGCGGGCCTCGGGCAATCCGGCCGGGTTTGAGAGGAAGACGCGCTGCGCGTCGTCGTCCACCCAGATGCCGGGCGCCAGCTCGACGGCTGCACCGGCCGGCAGCGCGACAATGAAGCTCAGCATCATCCACAGGCCGCCGCGCGCGCGGCTGGATCGGAATGGCTTTGGTGAAGGGGTCGCGGCGCTCATTCGAAGCCATCCTTGAAGATTTCATTGGGCAAGGGCAAATCCAGCGCCCATGCGCCGCGGCCGAGGGTGCCGGCCAGCAGAACCCGATCGATATGGTCGAACTCCAGCTCGTAGACGACTGCGTTGGGCAAGCCTGAACCTAGCTGTGCCCAGCTGCTGTAGCCGCTGCTGGCGAATGCGATGTAGACACCGCGATTGGCGCCCACAACCAATGCGGGATCCTCACCAGGAATGAACTCCGAGGTCCGCAGCCGGCCCGGCGCAAGGCCGCTGACCAGGTTTCCCGTGACCAGACTGAAGCTGCTGCCGCCATTGTTCGAGTAGTGCACGCCTGTCTGGGTGATCGCGAACATCTGCTCTGGCGCGGTGACGTCAACGCTGACGTCGACCACGGTGGCCGGCAGGGTAGCGATCTGCTGCAGCTCATCGGCGTCGCTCGGCCGCAGATGCAGGCCGGTGCCCGCACCGAAGAAGAGAAAGCCCGCATTGCCATCGACCCCGTAGACGATAGGGTCGCCGTTGAAGGCGTTGATTCGCACGGTTGAGATCCGTTCGATGCTATCGGCGCGGTCAAAGGACTCGTAGACGCCATTGCTGGCGCCGATGACCAAGCGCGTCGCGCTGGCATAGTTGACCGACAGCGGCGTGTAGAACTGGGCCACCAGCGCCGGACTCTTGTTGAGCAGGGCGCGCGCCGGCGAGACATTGGCCGTCTGCACATTGTTCGCGTTGTAGCTTCTGCGTCGCAAAGAGCCCAGGTTCTGGAAGCTGGTATAGCGGGTCGAGCTGGTGGTCGATGAGCGGTCTTCGACCACCACATCCCCGCCGTCGCCGGTGGACAGGCTGTCGAAGATCGGCGAACCCGGCGTGCGCAGCTGGGTGGTGCCGGTGTCTTGCGCGCCACCGATGACCCGGTTCGAGACCGCGTCCCAGGCAATGCCGTGGTACTCCGTGGTCTGCAGGTCGCCATTGATCGACAGCCAGGTTCCGGCGCTGGTCGCGGGTTGGGTGCGCTTGTAGATGCCGCCATCGTCCACCTGAACGAGATTGCCGGCAGCATCGAAGGCCATGTCGCGCGAGTCCGCATGTGGCGCCGAATTGTTCGGTGTACCGCTGTGGGTCAAGGGAGTCCAGCGTGATCCGGCCGGCTGACTGGCATCGCCACGAAACAGTCGTCCCGTGTAGTCACGCGCGCCGATCGAGTTCGGAAAAAAGCTGGAACTGCCGGACACGCCCTCGCCGAAGTAGGGCTGACGGTCGCCACCCACATAGACGATCTGATCGTTGTTCGGGTCTGCCGCGATCGACAAGTGGATGCTGCCCTGACGGCCAGGGTGGATGCCGAACTGCACGCTGTCCTGCTCGGTGGTCAAGGGCACGCCCAGATCGACCCAGGGCGCACTACCTGTGGCCGAGCGGAACACGGCAGAGGCCCTGCCCGTGTCGTCGACCACGACGATAAATACCTGGCCGGCGGCGCCCACGGCGAGCTCGGTACGACGCGTACCGGCGGTTCCGACGTTCATACGGGCTTCGACCGCGGCATCAGAGACGCGCGTCCAGGTCGCACCGGTGTCGGCGCTGCGGAAAATGCCGCGCGCGCTGCCGCCGGTGACTGCGGCATACAGCACTGTCGGCGCGTTCGCATGCCCGGCGAGGTCGAGCGTCGCGCCTGCGGGCAGGCCGCTGCCGGCTGCGCCGGATAGCTGAGAGAAAGTGTTGCCAGTGTTGGTAGACCGATGGATGCCGTTGTCCGTGGCCGCCACCAGTACTGCACCACGTGGGGCCACGCCGTGGATCTCGCGGTTGGCAAGTGCGCTCAGCACAGTCCAGCTGGCTCCTTCGTCGGTGCTGCGCAGCAACCCGATCAGTGCCCCGCCGTCGCGACTCAGGCTGGACGTGCGGGCCACGCCCGCCGCCAAGGTGCGCGATTGCGCGTCGGTGGGGTCGAGTTCGAGCGATCCGATCGAAAGCGAGCCCAATGCATCCGTCAGTCTCACCCAGTTGGGCGCAGCGGCCGTCGCATTG
Organism: uncultured Aquimonas sp.; assembly: GCA_964586455.1. Taxonomy (GTDB): domain Bacteria; phylum Pseudomonadota; class Gammaproteobacteria; order Xanthomonadales; family Xanthomonadaceae; genus Aquimonas. The sequence goes on along the minus strand of CAZPHV010000005.1, from coordinate 76,547 downwards.
GCGGTACGCCAAACTCCGCCGTTGACCGATCCGACATAGACGATGCCGGCATTGCTGGGATGCGTGGCAACCGCATTGATCGCGCCGACCACTTCCCGATTGGGGATGTTCTCCACCTGACCGTTGTGCGACGGCCCAGGGCCGATGGCGCGCCACTGCATTGGGCTACCGGCAACCGCGCTCAGCGCGCACGCAGATAGCAGAACGCCTATCGCCGCGGCGATTCGTTTTGTCACTGTGATTCCCCCATGACGGCCAGCGCCGCGCCCTCGCGCATGGTTGGTGGGGAACGAAGCATTGTCAACGCCCTGAAGCCTGTGTGACACCAAAGGCCAGACGCACGAAGGGCCGCCCTGAGGCGGCCCTTCGCTTGGTGCGGTCGGGTCTCTGATCCGGATTCGAACCGTTTCAGTGACCCGACCCTAGCGCTGCACGACGGTCAGATCACACTGACCTGACCGACTGCAGTGCCGTCCTCAGTCTTCGAAGCCGTCGGCAAAGATCTCCGGCACGAAGGGAGTCACGTTGAAGGTCACCGGCACCTCCACCAACGGGCTGCCTTCGTCGTTGCTGCGAACGCAGAGCGTGGCTTCGTAGGTATCAACAGCAAGTCCCGTCGAATCAGCCGTGACGTCGACGTCGCTGGTTGCACCTGCAGCGGTGCTGCCGGAGGTGACCGCAGTGCTCAGCCACGGAATATCGACCGGGTTCCCACAGCCAGGGGGCAGCGGGATGGTGATGGCTGCACCGGTGCTGTCGTAGGCAATGCTGCGCAGGACCACCGGGTACCCGGTCGTACCGGTCGTGGTGAAGCGGGCATAGCCGTAGTTCAGCTGCTGCGTAGTCGGGTGGATGAAGCGGATGCCGAGGTAGCCGTCCACGCCGTCTGCCTGGCGCCACGCCGCAGTGGCAGCGGACTGTGCGGAGGCCCCGAAGTTGCTTGCCGGCCCAACGGTGTCGCCCGGCTGCAGCACGGTGTACTGCGCGCCGTTCCACACGGCACCACCGAGCTGCTCAAGCTCAGCCACGTTCGGCCAATAGAAGGCCATGTTCGGTACTGCGTAGACGTTGAGGTCGTACGGAGCCTCGAAGCAGCCCGCACAGGTCTCGGCGTCGAACCACTTGACCGAGCCGCCATCAAAATCGGCCGGGAAGCTGAAGTTGATGTCGTCAAAGCGAACGATATTGGCACCCGCGGCGCTTTCAGCCTCGGCGATTTCCCAGTTCAGGGGCAGCAAGGTTCCGGTGTTGCTGATACCCAGCGAATCGGTATCGGTCGAACCGACCATGGCCTGCAGCTCCAGCGAGGCCGGGGCTACAGCGATGCTCGGCAGCTGATCGTTGGTGACCACCTGCATCGACACCGGTACGACCGACAGCGGACGAGCCGGGTCATTGCTCTGCAGACACAGCAGCGCTTCATACTCGCCCGTCGCCAAGCCAGTGGAGTCCACCGTGACCTGTACCGTCGTACTGGCATTCGCCACCACGCTGCCGGAGGCAGGTGCCACCGAGAGCCACGGCACTTCGGACGGCGCGAGGCAGTTGGTGCCGCCCGTGCCGGTGGCGCGGATGGTCCAGTTACGGCCAGCAACCAGCCCGTCGATGAGTGTCAGCACACCCGCTTCATTGATCACTGGCGGATTCGGGGCCACACCGCCCGGATAGTTGAATGCCGCCCACGAGCGCTGCTGCGAGTTCCCTGCCGCGTCAGCTACCGCCACGCCGTAACCGGCGCCCTGAGCACCGCCACGCGCACTGCGATTGACGACTCCGATCAGGACATCGCCGCTTGCAGCCGTGATCTCAACGCCTGCCGGAAGGTTGATGGTCTTGAAGTTGACGCCAGAGGTCACCGTCTGGCCGGTGACAGAAGCCACCAGGGTCGCACCGTTGGTCGGGTCACGGTCTGCATCCACCCAGACATGCACGTCGAACAAGTCACCTGCCACAACGTTGCCGTTGCCCGGCGCAAAACCCACCTGCACCTGATTCAGCGTGAAGGGAACCTGCAGCAAGGTCGGCGAGAAGCGGTTGAACCACACCCACTGCTCAAGACCAACGTTGATGATGGTTCCAATTCCACCGTCCAGCTGCAGATTGACTGGCTGGCTGACACCGCCGGACGGAGACTCAGGCTGCTTGGACTCGAGGTCCAGAACCACCGGGCGAGCCGGCGCCTCGGCGAAGTTAAAGGTCAGCGGGGAAGCCGTCGCGTCAGCATTGGTGATCGTGATCGGCAGCGTGCGGCTGCCGCCCTGCACAACTACTGCGTCAAGCTCGTCCGGGGTGTACTGCAGCACAGGCGGGGTCTGCTCGAGACCACGCATGGCCATTGGCCAATGCAGCTGCGGCGAAGCGCCGCCCGCCTCGGTGAAGGTGACCGCGCCGAAGTGGGTGACCGCGTTCTGCACGCCGTTGGGCGTAACCGTGACCGTGATGGTCTGCGTTTCGGCGAGATCGCCCGTGAAGGTGAACGAAGCCGGGCTGACCTGGATGTTGAAGCTACCGGTGTTCAGCGAAGCGGCAACCGCCCACGACGAGGCCGTCGTCAGGCTGTTGCGAACCGTGCGGGTGAAGGTGCAGGTCGGCGAGCAGTCCAGATTGCGCAGGGCCGGAAGGTTGAGCGTGCGGACGTCGCCGCCGCTCGCCGGGTTGGCGGCCAGGAAGTTCGCGCCGGTCTCGTTCATCACGAGGCCTGCGCGCGCTGCCTTGGTCAGGTCGACGCGACCGCTACCGATGTCATCGGCATCCCACGGGCCGGAGTTCGGCGTACCGTTGACGAAATCCTTGAAGCCCGTGCGCTTGGCGGTCATCTGCAGGGCAGACTTGACCTCTTGCACCGACCAGGTCGGATGGATCTGACGCACCAGCACGGCCGCACCGGCCACGTGCGGGCTCGCCATCGAGGTGCCGCTGATCTCACCATACGTGCCTGCACCGGCTGCGGTTGCGTAGGCGGCGTAGATGTTTGAGCCAGGGCCCGCGATGTCGGGCTTCTGCAGATGCTGTAGCGGAGCGGGTGTCGGACCACGCAGGCTGCTGGACGAGAGAATGTCGCCAGCTGCAGGATCGAAGGACGTGACAGACGCCGACGCAATGGTCGCCTGCGCCGTCGCATTCGCGGTGACGTGAGCGCGGATCGCCAAACCGTCCGCATTGAAAATCATGACCGCCGGGATGGAGGTCTCGGTCCCGCCCATTGCAATCGGCGGCTGGCCCGGGTTGCTGTTGAAGATGATGCCGCCAATCGCTCCCGCCGTCTGGGCGTTGGTCAGCTTCTCGGCAAACGGGCAGACACCGCGCGGTATCAGCGCGATCTTGCCGGTCATGCTGCCGGCAGGGAAACCGCCCTGGGCCGTGCAGCCGAGCTCATTGCCCAGCGCAAGGCTGTCCGCGACTTCTGCCGTCACGTCGGCCGGAATCGTCATTGCGCCCTTGAGGCCATAGACGTTCTGCGGGCCGCCCAGCGAAACGTTCACCGCATTGCTGGTGACACGGTCGTGGGTAGTGTTCGCGACAGCCATCACCCAGGGGCCGCGATGGTTCACGGTGCCGATGGGGTTGGTGATGGTGGCATTGGTGTTGCCTGCGGCCGCGGCCACGAAGATGCCGGCGTTCACCAAGTCCAGCTTGTTGCGGTCGAAGTCGGCCCAGGGCGAGGTACCGCCCGAGATCGAGTAGTTCATGACGTCCGCATCACCGTCCAGCAACAGGTGGTTGAGACCTGCGGTCAAGTCGGCACCGGGACAGCTGGAGCCGGGGCATACCTTGTACGAGCGGATGTGCGAGCAGGGCGCGATGCCCGCGATCGGCGCCACCGGCGCGGGCGTCGCGTCGGTACCGACGAAATTGCCCGCCGCGGTGCTGGCGACGTGGGTGCCGTGACCGTTAACGTCGACAGGGTTGGGACCGGCACAGAGGCCGCCCGCATCCGTCGCGGCACAGTCAACGGCACTCAGCAGCTTGTCGGGAACGTCACCGACGCCAAACCCGCAGGTGGCGGCATCGTTGGTGAACGACGGGTGGCTTGGAACGATGCCTGAGTCCAGGATCGCGGTGATCATGCCCTCGCCGAGAACCTCAGCGTTGCCAGGCACGTTGGCACCATTCCAGATCGTGTTGGCGCCGATGAACTCAGGCGTGCGACGGGTCTGGAGCTGGTAAACCTGCTCGCGCTCCACGGTGATCACGCCGGGCAGATCCAGTACTTTCTGGGCTTCGGCGGGCGTGAGTCGAGCGGCGACGCCACTGTGCGTAGCGAGGTAGTAGTGACTGGGCTGAACGCCGCGACCCAGCGCTGCGCCCATCGAATCGATGTGAGCGCGCTGCTGGCTCTGCAGCTCGGTCAAGATTGCCTGCGACCCCGCGGAACGCGCGTTCAGCGCTTCGTTGTTCGCGCGTGCCCGCTCGGCCAAGCCCGGCTCGGCGAAGCGAATGAGGTACACGAAACGACCTGCGGCATCCGCTTCGGAGAATTGTGCTGGCGCGTCCAGCAGGCTTTCGACAGGCAGCTCCGCGAATGCGGGTGCTGCTACCGGAAGCAGGGCACACAGCAGCGCTAGGCTGCGGATCCTGAACTTGGGTGAATTTGGTTTCATGCTGACTTCCTTGATTGCTGGACGCGCCCCCGGGCACGCGAGGGCCGCTTGACGCAGGCCCATCGGTCCTGATCGGCACCGATGGAGAACGAAGGACGCCGGATCTGACCCGCAAACGGGCTTCGACGGCGTCAAGGTCACGAAGGACCCCAGACGACCGGACTCATGGAGTCTGGAAGCGTTCGCTTGGACGGTTGCCGACTTCGACGGATTGCGCCGCCCCCGTGGCGAAGGACTTTGCGTCCTGCGCCTAACCCCCGGGATCGAAGTTCCGCCGGATGTCCCCGACGAACTTCGGAAATCGACAGCGCCCCCGCTGACGGATTCCTGACCCTATGGCGAACCGGTCGCCATCCGGGAACCTTAGGCTAGCTACCTCAACACCGCAAGCTGCACACGCACCCAACTTGGTGAAGATGAAGAGATCGCGATGGATTCGAGGCGAAGTCCTGCAGTTGTTGGCGCAACGATCTTCACTTCCGTGCAAGCACGTGAAGCTGCGACGTAGGGAATGCGAATTCCCGCATTCATCGAGTCGCGGTGCAGCATCCTGGGCTCGCCGAATCGGCTTGCGCAGCGCCTTTGCCGTGGAACAATCGGGGCCCCGCCACCCCGCCTCCCCGACTTCAACCAGGTTCACATCTGCCCATGCGCACACCATCGCCCCGCGCGCTGCGCCTCGCAGCAGCATTGGCCTGTCTGGCGCCGCTGCTCTGGGCCGGGCTCTTGCTCAGCGAAGCCTGGTCGCGGTTGGGAAGCCCCGTCAACGCGCACACGACCGACTTTGTCGGCTCCGATGCCTGCGTCGACTGCCACAGCGATCGCCATCAATCGTGGCACTCAACGTTCCATCGGAGCATGACTCAGGAAGCCCGCGTCGGGACCGTGCAGGGTCGATTCAACGGCGAAACGCTCGACTACCAGGGCGTTCGCGTGCGGCCCGTGCAGGAACAAGGTCGCCATTACTTCGATTACCTCGACCCGAAAACAGGCACTGCAGTTCAGCGTTACGAGGTATTCAGAACAGTCGGCTCGCATCGCTACCAGCAATACCTGACCCGACTTGAAGACTCCACCACCTATGTGCGCCTGCACTATCTTTGGCACAACGAGGACCAGCGCTGGGTGCACATGAATGGTGCGTTTCTTGGGCGCGACCAAGAGCCCTACGACCAGCATGTTGCGATCTGGAACCAGAACTGTCTGTTCTGCCACAACACAGCACCGAAGCCTGGAATGCGCAATTACGCCGAGTTACAGATTCGTGCGCGACGCGGTGAAGCAGTAGACAGCGCTCGAGAGTCGCGTTTTGACTCGAGCGTGGCCGAACTCGGAATCGCCTGTGAGAGCTGCCATGGCCCAGGCGCAACCCACGTCGAGCGCGCTGCAGACTTCTGGAGCCTCGTGGCGATGAAGATTGCACCGGGCCGCGACACCAGCATCGTCAATCCTGTGCGCCTGGATGCGGAACGCGCCACCCATGTGTGTGCGCAGTGCCATGCGCAGCGCATCCCACCTTCGGAAACAGTCCTGCATCAGTGGATGCACCAAGGACCGAGCTTCCGCCCTGGTATGGATCTGCATGCTCACGTCACGCCCGTGTTCCGCGACACACCAGTGCCCATAACCGGCTTGGAGGATCTGTTCAGGCAGCGCTTCTGGGCCGACGGCACCCCGCGTCTCTCCGCCTACGAGTACCAGGCGCTGTCGCAGTCGAGCTGTTACACCGAGGCTGAGCTGTCCTGCTCGGACTGCCACAGCATGCACTCGGCGGATCCCGCCGGGCAGCTTCCGCAACGCAACCGTGGCAATACAGCCTGCCTGCGTTGCCACGAAGGTCTGGCCGGCGATGCGGCGCTCGCAGAGCACACGCTCCATGCGCCCGAGAGCAGCGGCAGCGAGTGCTATGGCTGCCATATGCCGCACCTCAAATACGGCGTTATGGAGATTCATCGCAGCCATCGCATCGAAGTCCCGGACGCGAGGCGGGATGCGGAAGCAGCACGACCGAACGCCTGCCTCAACTGTCATCAAGCCGAGTCCTACGATTGGGTCGCGCAGGCACTCGCCGCATGGGGTGATGGCAAGACCCCGCCGACTGCGGTCATTCGCGCCGACGGCGGGCCCGCCGGCATCAGCGACCTTGCCACCGTCCTGATGGGCGACCCCGTGCAGAAGGCGGTAGTCGCCTGGCGGGCTGGTCGTACTGACGGCGCCCAGCGCGGCCGCGAGCGGGGCTGGATGCTTCCGTATCTGCTGGCGGCGATGGATGACATCTATCCGGCTTCACGGCGGTTCGCATGGCGCAGTCTGCGGCAGATTCTCGATGACTGGCCCGCACCGGGCGAGGTCGAGACCCTGCAGGCCGCGCTTGCATCGTTCGACTACATGGCGGATGAGCGCGCCCGCGCCGCAGACCTGGTGGCAATCCACGCCGCGTTCGCGGCTGTTGACACCTCACACTGGCCAGCGCCGCCCCTGCAGTCCGGCGTCGATGCGGACTTCAAGCTACCACCAGAGCTGATCGGACGATTGGTCGAACTTGGCCGCCGCGCCGACAAGCAGATATCGATCGGCGAATAGGCCATCTGACGTGCAGCCCGCACCGCAAAATGCGGGCTGCACGTCGCGTCACACCGTACGCCGCCTCAGAACTGCAGGCTCCAGTTCTCGAGTCGACCCGTGTCCCCTGCCGCGTTGTCGTTGACACGCAGCCTCCAGGTGCCGTTGGCCGCCACCGCGGACGCGTTGACGGTAAAGGTCTGGATGATGTTGTCGGCGCTGCCTCCGCTGCGGTTGTGCAGCACATAGACCGTACCGTTGGGTGCGATCAGATCGACCTTCAGGTCGCCCTTGTAGGTGTGGATGATGCGCACCGCCACCTGCAGCGTGGATGACGCATTCCCGCTGCGACCGCTGACGGCGATCGGGCTTTCGATGGTGCTGTTGTCGGCGATGGCAAACACGCTGGTGTTCTGGAAGAAGCTGGGCTGGGTGCCACCACCGCCTGTGCTGTAGCTGGCGGTGAGCGTCACGCCCGAGAACGCCGAATAGCCACGCACCATGACGTGATACGTGCCCACCTGGGGTGTCGGGAAGCTGCAGCTTTCGGCGTTGCCGCTCAGGTAGGGACGGCAGTTGTACGTGGTGGTGTTCGGCGCCGATCCGAAGCGGACGTACAGGTCCGCGTCGCCCGTGCCGCCGGTGGTCGCGATGCTGAGGTTGCTGGCGCCGGCCGGCACGCTGATCGTGTAGCGCAGCTCAGCGCCCGCGGCGCCAGCAAGCCCGGTAACCGGCACGCCATTGCTCAGGACATTGGTCGGCGGGGGCGGCGGCGGCGGTGTCGTGCCGCTGCGATAGCCGGCCCGGGTGCTGGCGCCGCTGCTGCTCGGATCCAGCCAGTCACGCAGACGCGTGGCAGCACTGCCGCCACCGGTCCAGGACACCGACAGCCGCCCGTAGTAGTCGGACAGGTTGTTGCCGCAAGCCGCCGAGCCGCCATGCAGCTGGCCGACCAGCAGCTTGTTCTGGTTCCAGAGGCCAGACCCCGAACTGCCGCCTTCGGTGGTGCCCTGATCCCAGTCGATCACGCGCCAGTGCGTGCTGCCGCTGCCGCCACCGTAGCCGCTGATCGCAAGCGCTTGATCCTCGACGGCGATACGCTTTTCGTGGCCGGCCGGGTGATGGATACCAACCGCCGAGCTTGGCGTACTGCCGCTGGCGTCCCAGCCGCTCCAGTACGGATTGGAAGCCGTCGGAACATCCGCGTTGAGCCGCAGCAAGGCGAAGTCGCTGGCCGCATTGGTCGCAACCAGGCTGGCGCCGGATTGGGTGTGGGTGGCGATCGTCTTCGACAGCGGCGAACCGGACGCGGACGAGCCCGGCGTGCGGCAGGTCGAGCTCTGGTAGTTCCAGTACACCACCAGGCTGGATGCAACCGTTCCAGTACTCACGCAGTGATTGGCAGTCAGGAAGTAAGGCACTGTGGTGCCGGCCGTGTTGGCCACCAGACTGCCGGTACAGACGTAGGAGCTGCCGCCCTGGCTGAAGGTGTAGTGGCCCACCGAGTCGATCTGATCGGCCCAGCCGGTGCCGGCCGGACAGGCTGTATCGACGTTGCAGCTGCCGGACTTCTGTGCCGGCTCGGCCGATTCGAACAGGCCGCGGTAGCCGTGAGTGACCGAGGCCAGTTCGACCCGTGCCTGCGAACGCAGCGCGGTCGGCACGTGCAGCTCGATGCGGACCTTCTCACCGGCGATGTAGGGCGCCCAGAAGCCCTCGCTTCCGCTCAGCGCCTCGGCGGTGATCTTGCGCAGATTGTCCTCGCCCTCACCGCGCAGGATCAGACTGGCCCCCTCGGGCAGCACCAGCCGGCTGAAGTGAAAGTCCAGGGTGCGCGCACCCGGGGCAGTGATCGACCAGGCGAAGTGCGAGACATCCTCCTTGCCGTGCGTCCACGCGGACTTGCTCAGCTCGGTTCCGTCAAAGCTGAAACCCTTGACCGGAATCTGGATGCCGTAGCGAAACGCGCCGCCGGCTTTGGCATCTTCCATCTGCAGTTTTGCCAGATCAGGTGCCGGCAACATGAAGCTGTCGTCAGATGCCTGCACTGCCGCCAATGGCAGGACGCTGCACAGCACGGCGCACAGGCGCCGGATTGAAGTACGCATTGGATCTCCCCGTTCGAGTGGTGTGGCGTGCTCCGACGCCCGGTTTGTGAGCAAGGCGCGTCCATCGCCCTGCGCTGCGTCGCACGGAATCCCCCGATTCGGTACGACGGATTGATTCAAGAGGGCGACGCTAACAGTCGTGACCCATGCGCATGTTTGTGCTGGGTCACAAACCCGCAGGGCCATGTGCCGCCCTGCGAACTGGCAGCGGGCGGCCGTTTCGCAACCGGCGCGGCCTCTGAGCGATCACTTCTGCCGTCGGTCAGACGTTGCTGACGCCTCTGACGCCAACGGACAGCTGCTGCGCAGCACAGGCAACGCCCGACCTTGATCTGCGCAGCGCGTCCGTTCACGCACCGATCAATGCGGACAGGGCCGGGGAATCACCGGCCGCGTGACCCTGTGCGGCGGACCACAGGCACGCTTGACAGTTATCAAGTCGGCCCGCGACGCGTCGCCGCAGACTTGCCTCCACCGAACAATCCACCCCAGAGGAAAGCTCCATGAAAACCTTGATCGCCCCGCTGCTCGGCGCAGCTGCCCTCAGCTTTGCCGCCCTGCCCGTCCAAGCCGAAGACTGGTTCGTGCGCGTGGGCGCCGTGCAGGTCTCGCCGAAGTCCGACAACGGCACGCTGGCCGGCGGCGCCCTCAAGACCGACATCGACAGCAACACTCAGCTGGGCTTGATTCTCGGTCGCCATCTGACGCCGAACCTGGCCATCGAGCTGCTGGCGGCGACGCCGTTCTCGCACACCGCCAAGCTCAACGGCGCCAATGCGGTGGATTTCAAGCACCTGCCGCCGACGCTGAGCCTGCAGTGGTACTTCAACCCGGAGGGCCGCGTGAACCCCTTCGTCGGCGCCGGGCTGAACTACACCTTCGTGTTCGATGAGAGGGCGGTTGCCGGCGGCCCCGTGGCAGGCGCCAAGATCGGCCTCGACAACTCGTTTGGCGTCGCCGCGCAGGCCGGCCTGCAGTTCAAGCTGAGCGACACCTGGGATCTGGTGCTGGATGCGCGCTGGATCGACATCGAGTCCGACGTCAAGGTCAATGGCACGAAGGTCGGCACCGCGATTGTCGATCCGATGGTCTACGGCCTGACCTTCGGCTACCGCTTCTAGGCGACACCCGTCCATGCCCTGCTGAAGCCGTCGATACAGGCGGCAGCCGCCCCGAGGCCGACCCGTGCTATCCCTGCGGGTCGGCTTCTTTGTTGCTGCACGCTTCGAGGGCTCGTGATGGGACGGATTCGTAGCGCATGGCGCGGCGGGTCAAGACCCGCCCTACGTGCATCGCGCCGATGTCGTCCATCGCTGGCACGAGGCTCCCGAAAACGGCGAACCGAACTGCGCTGAGCGAGAACCTGATTCGCCACCTCATTGCCGTAGGGCGGATCGTGATCCGCCGCCCCAGCTCCGAAGCGCGGATATTGATGCGCCGCCCAACTCCGTAGGGCGGATCTTGATCCGCCGCCTCGATCGGGCAGAGCAAACCGCCACGCGCACTTCGCCCCTCGCTTACGCAGTCCCAGAGCACCGATCATGCGGGCCACTCGGATGCGACGCGCTGCCCTACTCGCGCGACCGCGCCCGCTTCGCACGCGGGTGTGCGGCGTCATACACGCGGGCGAGATGCTGGAAATCCAGATGCGTGTAGATCTGGGTCGTTGCGATGTCGGCGTGGCCCAGCAGTTCCTGCACGCCGCGCAGGTCGGCCGAGGACTCCAGCAGATGGCTGGCGCAGGAGTGTCGCAGCATGTGTGGGTGCACGCGCTTCCACAGGCTCTGTCGCTGGGCGGCCAGTTTGATTCGCTGCTGAACGGTACGTGGCGCGATCGGCGCACCCGCACGCCCGCTGAACACCGGCGCTTCCGACGCGGGGGCCGCGTCGCCGCGCAGGGCGCGCAGGGCGTCGATCGCATGCCGCCCAACCGGCACCACCCGGGTCTTGCGACCCTTGCCGAGCACGCGCGCGCTGCCGTCCTGCAGATCGACGTCGATCCAGCGCAGCCCACACAGCTCGGACAGGCGCAGCCCCGAGGAATAGAACAGCTCGAGCATGGCGCGGTCGCGCAGGCTCAGCGCGTCGTCGCCATCGAGCTCGACCAGAGCCTGGGCCTCGTCGGCGTCCAGCACCTGCGGCAGTTTGCGCGGGGCTTTGGGGCCGCGCACGCCGGCACAGGGGTCGCGTTCGATGCGCGCATGCTTCAGCAGGAAGCGGAACAATCCTCGGCAGGCCGACAGCCGCCGCTGCAGGCTCTTCGGCGACAGGCCGGCACGGTGGCCACCGGCAAGAAACAGGCGCAGTGCTTCCGCGTCGAAGCGCTCGAATGCCTCGATGCCACGTGCAGCACAGAACGCCAGCAGCGCCTCCGCGTCGATCCGATAGGCGGATAGCGTGTGCGTGGACGCACCGCGCTCGACCCGCAGCGCATCCAGCCAGTCTTCCACCGCCTGCCGCAGCGCCGAGGCCGGCTCGGGTGCCGTCGCAGTGCCGCCGGCGCGCGGCGCGGCCATCAGGTCGGGTGACGCGACAAGGCCGCGGCCAAGGCCTCGCCCATCATCCGCAGGAACAGCGTGCCCATGCCCGGGTAGAAGCGGTTGGGCTCGCGCGAGCCGATCGAGAGCAGGCCTCGGCCCGGCAGCTGGATCAGCGCGCAGCTCTGCACCTGTGCGGCCTGCGCGCCGAACAGGAAGTCCATTTTCTGCGGCGCCAGCCGACCGCACAGCGGCTCATGGCCGCGCAGGAACTCGGCGAACTGGGCCAGCTCCGGCGCCTGCGGCGGGCGCTCGATCAGCCATTCGGCGGCCGGCAGCTCGAAGGTCTGGCCGATCAGAACCACCCGCACCAGATCGCTGTGGAAGTCTTCGATCAGGCTGGCCACCATCGTCTGCAGAGCTGCCAGCGGCGTCGACACGCGCAGCAGCGCGAGCGTCAATTGATGCGTGCGCAGGGTCAGGCGCTCGTTCTCCTGCGCGGTCGCGTAGAGCTCCTGCAGTCGACGCGAGAGCTCACGGTTCTTGTCGCGCAGCACGTCAAGCTGATAGGCCGTCAGTGAGGTCGCAGCTCCCAGTTCGCGGGGAATCGCCAAGCTGGCGGCCAGCTCGGGATGCAGCTGCAGAAATTCGGGGTGCGCGCGCAGATAGGCGGCCACCGATTCGGGCGCCAGGGTCGTATCGCTCATTCGCAGAACACTCCTTCAAAAACGAACACGGCCGGCCCGCGCATGCGCACCGCATGTCCAGGGCCGTCCCAGTGAATCACAAGGCGACCGCCGGGCAGATCCACGGCGACACCGGCGCTGGCGTCCACGCGTCCGCGCGCATGCAGCACCGCCACCGCCGCGCAGGCACCACTGCCGCAGGCCAGGGTTTCGCCGACGCCGCGTTCAAACACGCGCAGTCGGATGTGCGCTGCGTCCAGCACCTGCGCGAAGCCGACGTTGACGCTGTCGGGGAAGCGTCGATCGGCTTGCAGGGCTGCGCCAACATCCGCCACCGGCGCCAGATCGATTGCATCCACCTCGATCAGCGCATGCGGATTTCCCATCGAGACACCGCGGTACTTGAACACCTCGCCCGCGTGCTCGATCACGCCGTCGGGCGCTCCGACCCCGCGCGCCGGCAGCGCGCTGGCGCGGAAATCGGGCACGCCGAGGCTGACCTCGATGTCGTCCGGCGCATGCACCTGCACCTCGACCTCGCCGCTGGGGCTGTCCATGCGGAAGCGCTCACCCTCGACCAGCCCGGCGCGCAGCGCCCAGGCCGCCACGCAGCGCGCGCCGTTGCCGCACTGGCCGGCAGCACTGCCGTCGGTGTTCCAGATGCCGTAGTACAGGGCCGAGCCTTCGCTGCGCGCGGGCTCCACGGTGAGCAGTTGATCGAAGCCGACGCCGGTGCGGCGGTCGGCAACCCAGCGTAGGGCATCGGGCGAGAGTTCCGGCAGGCCAGCACGCGCGTCAAGCACCACGAAATCGTTGCCGGCGCCGTGCATCTTGGTGAAGCGCAGACCGCGCAGGGCGGCGTGCGGGTTCATCGTCCTGCCCCGTCCTTGTCGGTGCTTGCTTTGCCGGCAGGCGCCTCAGTGGGCGCGGGCATCGGCGGCGGCGCGTCTTCGGGCAGCACCAGCGGACCGCGGTTGCCACAGGCGGCCAGCAGCAGGGGGGCGCTCAGGGCGCAGATCAGGGCAAAAGTGCGGAGTCGGTTCATGGCGCGGAAGTATAGGCGCGCCGCTGCCCGCACGCGTTCAGTCGGGCGCTGCGGCGTCGACGCTGAGATGCGCGATCGCGCCGGCCTGGCCCTCCCAGTCTTCGCGCCCATTGAAGGGCGTCACGCGGATCGAGGCGATGGTCGAGGGGTCGAGGCAACGCACATTGACGTCGAAGCCGTCGGGGTTCGAGCGCGGCACGTACCAGCTCTTGATGCCACAGGTCGCGCAGAAGAAATGCCGCGCCGTACCGGTACCGAAACGGTACTCGGTCATCGCAGCGGGATCGCTGAGCAGGCGGAAGCTGCGGGCCGGCACGATCAGATGCAGGAAGCCGGTCATCGCGCACAGCGAACAGTTGCAGTCGATGGCCTCGATCGCGGCGGGTGCGTCAACCTCGAAGCGAACTGCGCCGCAGTGGCAGCCGCCGGTGTGGGTCGTTGTTGCTGCGTGCATCGGCGGCATCTCTTGGGTCGACGCGCGACTGTACTGCTGCAGTGCAGCTTGCCCCAAGGGCCAATGGTCGCAGCTCGGCGCCCGTGCGCTACTGACGGCGGGACGAGCGCTCGCGCGGTTCGCGGGCATCGGGCGTCGGAGACGCCGTAATCACGGCCGCATTCAAACGGTCGTGAATGGGGAGTAGCAATCAATGAGATCGATCCTGAAGTGGGCGGCCTGCGCCGCCCTGCTGGCGTGTTCGGCTGCACAGGCGCAGTCGCTGGTTGAAGTCACGGGCTTCGGCAGCAACCCGGGCAATCTGAAGATGTTCAAGGTGGTGCCCAGCGGGCTGGCGGCCGGCCGACCGCTGGTGGTCGCGCTGCACGGCTGCGCGCAGAGTGCGGCCGCCTACGACGCCGAAAGCGGCTGGGTCCAGCTCGCGAACCGTTGGCAGTTCGCCCTGCTGCTGCCGCAGCAGCAGAGCGCCAACAACAGCTCGTCCTGCTTCAACTGGTTCGAGACTGCAGACATCAGTCGCGGCAGCGGCGAGGCGCTGTCGATCCGCCAGATGGTCGCGCGGATGGCGGCCGACCACGGCCACGACCCGGCGCGCGTGTTCGTCAGCGGGCTCTCCGCCGGCGGGGCGATGACCGCCGCGATGCTCGCCACCTACCCGGAGGTGTTCGCTGGCGGCGCGATCATCGCCGGCATTCCCTACCGCTGTGGCATCGGCACCAGCGCCGCGTTTTCCTGCATGAACCCGGGCACCAATCTGACACCGGCACAGTGGGGCGATCGGGTGCGCGCGGCCAGCACGCACAGCGGGGCCTGGCCGATCGTTTCGATCTGGCACGGCGACGCCGACTTTGTGGTGCGGCCGATCAATCTGACCGAATCGATGGAGCAGTGGACGAACGTGCACGGCGTCGATCAGATCGCCGACGTGCAGGACAGCCTGCTCGGCTATCCGCGCCGGCAGTATCGGGATGCACAGGGCCGCACGGTGGTCGAGACCTTGAGCATCACCGGCATGGGCCACGGCACGCCGATCGACCCGGGCACCGGCGAGGTGCAGTGCGGCACGGCGGGCGCCTACCTGCTGGATGCCAACATCTGCAGCAGCTACTGGATCGGGCGCTTCTGGGGGCTCGATGGCGGTGGCGGCGGTGAAGTTCCGCCGCCCCCGCCCCCTCCGCCGCCCGCGGACACCGTAGTGCTGAATCTGACCAGCATCGCGGCGGAAGACGGCTACACCAAGGCCAATGCCACCGGCAGCGCAGCCGAAGTCGGCACGCTGGAATCGCTGTACGGGCTCGCGCTCGGTCGTGGATCGGATTCCAAGTACAACCGCGCGCTGCTGAGCTTCGACACCTCAGGCGTGCCGGCTGCGGCCGAGATCGTCTCGGTCAAGCTCAGGCTCACGCATCGCGGTAGCTCGGGTGACCCTTGGGCCAGCCCCAGCGGCAATCGGCTGCTGATCGACTTGCGCTCCGGCTGCTTCGGCGGTGACTGCGGCTTGATCGCCAGTGACCACGCTGCGGCGAGCTCGCTGGACGCGGTCGCCGAAGTGCCGCGCTTCACCAGCGGAACACAAGACAGTGCAGGATTCTCTACGGCGGCGCACTCGGCGATCAACCGCAACGGCCGCACCCAGCTGCGACTACGCTTCGCGTCCAACCAGACCGCGCTGCGCTATCTGTGGATCGGCAGCGCTACGCAGGCGACGCTTGTGATCGAGTATCGGCTGCCCTGAACCGGCACACGCGCCGCACGCGTTCTCGCGTGCGGCGCGAATGCCCGATTGGCAGTTAAGAGCACGGCTTCAACCACGCCGTAGCGCTCGTCCGTTCAGTGGGTCCGTTCATAGGTGCGCCAGGGGCCCAGGTGCTGGCCAAGCCGATCCGTGATCACCGCCAGCACATCCCGATTCCAGCCCATGCCGATATGGCTGCCGGTGACTTCAACGTCGTGCACGAGGCGGGAGCTGCGGGGGTGGCGACAGGTCTGCCAAGCGACCACGCCGTCCGTGCGGCTGTAGATCGAAGTCGTGCGCAGCGGCGGCGGCTTGCGCAGGCGTCTGCTGAGCGCTGGGTCGATCGCCGGCGATCCACCACCGCCCAGCAGACGGTAGAGCCAGCCGACGTTGGTGTGGTCGGTTTCTGCATTGAACGGCGTGCCCAAGGTGATGACCTGGCGCACGCGCGGGGCCATCAGCTTGCCGAGCTCGCGGGCATACAGCCCGCCCAGGCTCCAGCCGATAAAGGTCGCCGGCTGGGTATGTGACTCCAGCAGGTCTTCCAGCTTCAGCTTGAGATCCAGCAGCCAGGCATCGAGATCGCCCTTGGGCCCGGTGTTCCGTCCCTGGCCCCAGTCGAAGGCTTCGTAGCCCAGCGACTGACAATGCGTTCGCAGGGTGGCAACGGACTTTGCGCCGCCGCCCAGGCCGGGGAAGATCACCACGGGATGACCGTCACCCGGCGTGACCTCTACGGCTGCGGCAACGCCCGACCCGGCCACGCGCTGCCACGCCAACTCGGCCGCGGCACGAAAAGGTTCGGCGTAGAGCAGACGCAGCGCAGGGCGCTGGATCGCTGACGCGTTCAAGTGGCTTGTGCCCGACGCCTTGGTCGGGTGCGGCTCAGAGCGGGCCACGGGCACGCGTCCAGGCATCACGCGCCGCGTCGCGAGCGCTGTCCCAGCGCAGACCGGAGGCACCCCGGCGGTCGCCCCACTGCTGCGACAGCTCGGGCTCGACATCGTCGAACGAGCGTTCCGGGTAGCGGCTGACCGCGTCAACGCCGAAACCGTAGGCTGGGCCGTAGTCATCGTAGGTGGAACCCTGCGCGACGTAGGGGCGTTCGCTGTAGTTCTCCCGCCAGTAGGCGTCTTCCAAGGTCGGGTCAATGGCTTCGGCGACGCCTTTGCCGGCGAGTCCGCCAACCACGGCACCCGTGGCGGCGCCGACCAGCGTTCCGATCGGGCCAGCAACGGTACCGACGGCTGCGCCGGCTGCGGCGGCTCCTGCGACTGCACCGACACCGGTGCCGATCGGGTGGGCGCCCGGTGCGCCGGTGATCGGATCGAGGTTGGCGTTGCCGGGCTTGTTCGGGTTCGGGGTGTTCATGGTGTTTTCCTTGATGGGAGAGGGTGTGGTGTGAGTGCGGAGACGTTTCGCAATTCAGCGCCTGCGTTCGCGCTCGAAGGAATTCATGGTCGCGAGCAGGATCGAGGACCCCACGAACGACACCAGCAGGGCCGGCGCGTTGAAGCCGCTGCGCGCGATGGTGCCGATGCCGAGCAAGGGCGAAACGAACCAGCCGCCAAGCATCGCGCCGACCATGCCGACGATCGCGTAGAGGAGGATGCCGAGGCCGTCCTTGACGTTCATCAGCACGCCGGCGAGGCCACCAATGGCGCCGCCCAGAATCAACCAGATGACCAGGTTCATGAGGAGCCCTCCGAAGTTCCAACTGTGGCCCGGCGCTTAGCGCATCGGACTTGAGTGGCGATGCTTGCAGCCGACCGCGGTCTCGTCTGTTCGCCTCCACACATGGCTCGGAACAGTCCACTGCTGACGCATCGCAGGCGACGGCAGGCACGGTCCGTCCACGCGCCTGTGGCCTCAATCGCGGGCAGGAAGCGCCAGATAAGGGCGCGCTGAACGGGCTTGCGGACTGCTGTTTGCGTAGGTGGAGACGAGCGGCGTTGGTTGGCCGAATCCAGTGCTGTAGCGCGATCTGGCGCAGGTTGGGAAGGGAGTCGCTCCGAAGATGCGTAGCGCTGCTCTGGTCTGCCCTGCGCGCCCGAAGGTGCCTGACTGCGATAGGGGCAAGGCGTTGCCTGGCTCTTGTTCGGTGAATAGACGAAGAGCTGGTAGATGCGCTGCGCTTATCTACCCTACGCGCCCACAGGCGCTTCGCAACGACGGGCGCGCGGCGTCGCTCGCGGCTGTCGGGCGGATGAGCGAAGAGCCGGTAGGTGCGCTGCGCTTATCTACCCTACGCGCCCATGAGCGCTTGGCTGCGATGGGCGCACGGCGTCGCTCGCAGCTGTAGGGCAGACAGGCGCAGCGCATCTACCAGCAGGTGCTGGAGAAGCCGAACGCTGAACGAAGTCGGTGGAGTGATGGACAGCGCGTGCTTTGGAAGCCGAGCGCTGAACGAAGTCCAAGGACGGGTGGAGAGCCTCATGGACTCGCTGCACCCGCCAAGGTCAATCGAGTAGATGCCGCAGCTCCGGCAGGTACTTCTCGGCCGACCCTGTATTCACCGCGACCACGCGCTCGCCTTCCTTCAACAGCCCGCGATCGAGCAGCTGCGGGATCGCCGCCGTGCAGGCTGCGCCCTCGGGGCTGATCCACAGTCGATGGCGACGCCAGATGCGCTGCAGTTCGGTGGCGGTGTCGTCTTCGCTCACCGCGACAGCGGCGCCGCCCGAGGCGCGGATGATCTGCAGCACACGAAAGTGGCCGACGCCACCCGGCACATTCAGCCCGGTCGACAGCGTGTGCCCGGCTTCAACCGGCGTGGTGTCGAGCGCACCGGTCTCGAATGCGCGCACCAGCGGCGGCGTCGCTTCACTCTGCACGCAAAGCATGCGCGGACGCCGACTGTCGATCACACCCAAGGCTTCCAGCTCATCCCAGGCCTTCCACATGCCGAGCACTCCAGTGCCGCCGCCGGTGGGATAGATCACCGCGTCCGGCAGCTGCCAGTTGGCGGCTCCGTATTGCGGCTCGGCCAACTCCAGCCCCAGCGACTTCTTGCCCTCGATACGCCAGCCCGGCTCCTGGAAGGTCGCGACCAGAAAGAAACCCTGCGGAACGATCTCCGCTTTCAGAAAGGCGCCCGCCTCGCGAATGGTCGGCCCGACCAGGCTCAGGTGCACCCGGCCCGGATGCTTGAACGCGGCTGCCGCCACGCTACCCAGAATCGGCAGCGGCGTGTCCGGCGGCATTGCCACATGCACCTCGATGCCGGCTTCCAGTGCATAGCGCACCAGCGAATCGCCGGCATTGCCCTGCGTCGGCACGGCGAGCTTGGTCAGCCCGAGCCGACGCGCCTGCGCCACCACCATGGCCATGCCGCGGTCCTTGAAGCTCTGGGTGGGGTTGGCGCCGTAGCCGGCAACCGCGCGGCCCTCCTCCTTCAGCTGCAACCGCAAACCCGCTGCCGCGGCCGAGGGATGTTCCAGCGGCAGCAGCGGTGTCGCGCCCTCACCCAGACTGAGGATATGCGCCGCGTCGGCCGGGTCATTGATGTCCAGCGCCATCAGCCCACCGAAGCGCCACATGTCGCGGCGCTGCGGTCGATACCAGGCCAGGTCGGGCTGCTCGAAGGCCAGCCGTTCAAGGTCGAGCACCATCTCGACCGGCCGGCCGTCGACCGGATCGAGATTCATCGGCAGATCGGCGGAGTATTCGCGGCCAGAGGCCAGGCCACGCAGGCAGCGTACGTAGGACATTGGGGGGCTGGGATTGGCGATTGGGGATTGGGGATTACAAGCCGGTAGTGTGGGGGCTGCGGTGGGAAGCAGAGCGACGCGGGAATGACACATGCTCTGCCCAAAGGCGAGAACGTCGCAAACGCGAGCAGCCGGCCCTCCGTCCCGACCCCGTAGGCTGCGAATCCCGAATCCCGAATCCCGAATCTCCAATCCCGGCTTTCAACCCAATCCCGGCCTTCCACCCAAGGACCCAAGCCATGCGCCTCATCCCCGCCTTAGCCTTCGCACTGCTGCTGTCGCCCTGCGCGCAGGCTGCGATCGACGTCGAAGCGCTCGCGAGCAGTGTCGAATCGAGGGTCGTCGAGTGGCGGCGCGATATCCACCAGCACCCGGAGCTCGGCAATCGCGAGTTCCGCACCTCAGCCAAGGTCGCTGAGCACCTGCAGTCACTGGGCATGGCAGTGCGCACCGGCGTCGCGCATACCGGTGTGGTTGGCCTGCTGCGCGGCGGTCGGCCCGGCCCGAAGATCGCGCTGCGCGCCGACATGGACGCGCTGCCGGTCACCGAGGCCACCGGCCTGCCCTTCGCCAGCACCGTCACCACCGAATACAACGGCCAGACCACCGGGGTGATGCACGCCTGCGGACACGATGCGCACGTGGCCATCCTGATGGGCGTCGCCGAAGCGCTGGCGAGCGTGCGCGACCAGTTGCCGGGCGAGGTGATGTTCATCTTCCAGCCCGCCGAGGAAGGCCCACCGCCGGGGGAGACCGGTGGCGCACGGCAGATGCTCGCCGAGGGCGTGTTTGACGATTTCGAACCCGAGGCCGTGTTCGGCCTGCACGTGTGGGCGCAGCTGCCGGTCGGCACGATCGGCTTCCGCGGCGGGCCGATGATGGCCAGCGCCGACCGCTGGGTGCTGAAGGTGCGCGGCAAGCAGACCCATGCCTCGCGGCCCTGGGGCGGGGTCGATCCGATCACCATCGCCGCGCAGGCGCTGATCGCCAGCCAGAGCATCATCGCCCGCCAGATCGACATCACCAGCTCGCCGGTGGTGTTGACCGCGGGCGCGGTGCGCGGCGGCATCCGCTTCAACATCATTCCCGAGACGGCCGAGATGGAAGGCACCCTGCGCACCTTCGACATGGACGTGCGCGCCGACGTGATCGCGCGCTTCGAGCGCACCGCCAAGGCCATCGCCGAAGCCGCCGGCGGCGAAGCCGAGCTCACGGTCGAGAACACCGCGCCGGTGACGGCGAACGCGCTTGCGCTGACCCAGCGCGTGCGGCCTTGGCTGCGCGAGCGCATGGGCGCCGACAACGTCAAGGAGATGCCGCTGCAGACCGTTGCCGAAGACTTCTCGGAGTTCGCCAACCGCGCGCCGGGCTTTCTGTTCTTTGTCGGCAGTACCGGGCCAGACGTGCATCTCGCACGCGCGCCGAACAACCACTCGCCGGAATTCCTGCTGCACGAGGACGCGCTGAAGCACGGCACCCGCGCCATGCTGACTCTGGCCTTGGGGGTGCTGGAGGCCCGTTGAGCCCGGAAGCGTTGCGGCGAGCGTACGTTCGGAAACGTACCGACGACATCTGCGACAGATGACAGGCTCCCGACCGCAGGTGACGCAGTCCGCGTCACCGCGCCTTGGGAGTTCTTCCATGTCAGACCAGAACGATCTGCCGCTTTCCGACCTGAGTTCGCGGCTGCGCCAAGGCCCCTTGCGCCGTACTCCGTTCGAGTACCGGCGCCCCTCGATCATGCAAAGCGAGGCTTCGGACTACACGGCACGCCCGAAGCCGAGCCCGGCGGCACCGCGCTACACGCCGGCACTGTCGGCCACATCGCGGACCCGCGTTCCCTTCGTTGTCGTGGCCCGCATCCCACCGGGCTCGCGCAAGGGCATGGAAACTGCAGCCAATAGCGACGACGAGCGCAAGCGCGCGCCGAACGAGTCGGCATGAGGGCTGAGCACAAGGACGTCCAGCAGGATTTCTGGGCCAGCCGAGCGGGCTACGCCCAGACCGTATGGTCCAAGCTCACGACCGCAGAGCTGGCCTGGACCGGCGGCGACGCCGAGCGTCTGGCTGGCCTGGTGCGCGAGCGCTACACCCTGAGCCGCCGCGAAGCCGAGCAGCAGGTCAAGCGCTTTCTGCAGCAGCTGGAATCGTCCGACGTGCACTGAAGCAGCGCCAGCATCCCGCCTGCCCGCAACGGGGATGGCGTTCGGCCGGGATCAGCCCGGGCTACGCACCATATAGGGCAACAGACGATCACTCTCGGTGCGCACCACCTGGTAGCACTCGCAGCTCAGCCGTTCCAGCTGCGGTCGATCACGCACGCTGATATGGCCGCGGTGGTATTCGATCACGCCCAGCTTCTGCAGCCGACCGGCCGCCTCGGTGACACCCTCGCGGCGCACGCCCAGCATGTTGGCGATCAGCTCGTGGGTCATCCTCAGTTCGGAGGTGGGCAGCCGATCCAGAGAAAGCAGCAGCCAGCGGCACAGCTGCTGGTCGACGCTGTGGTGGCGGTTGCAGACAGCGGTCTGCGCCATCTGCGTGATCAGCGCCTGCGAAAAGCGCAGGGACAGAGTCAGCAGCTCGCCGTGACGCTCGAACTCCTCGCGAAAGCGGTCGCCCAGCATGCGGTAACCGCAGCCTGCGCTTTGCACAACGGCACGGCTGGTGGTGCTGAAGCCGCCCATGAACAGAGCGACACCGACCATGCCCTCATTGCCGACCACGGCGATCTCCGCCGACGCTCCGCTTTCCATCACATGCAGCAGGGAGACGATGGCATCGATCGGGAAGTACAGGTGGCGCTGCGCGCCTCCCGATTCATAGATGACCCTGCCCAAAGGCAGGTCGACCTGTTCAAGCGCCGGAAAGAGCCGCTCTCGAACTTCTTCCGAGAGCGCTCCCAGCAGCCGGTTAGCCGCGGGTGTACAGGTCATTTGACGCCTCCAGCGGGCCGAGCGCCGCCGGGCAGTCTCTCACGGCGCATGCACTTTCGCCTGCGGCCGGCCTGCGAACAAACGTCAATACCGAAGCAGTGCATCGCTGCATGAGTCGCCAAAGCACCGAAGACCTCTGGGCCGCGAAAGGCGACGAGCGCCGTCCGCGGCCGCTGGGATTTCTTCGTTCAGCCCAACAATGCACCTCGCCGCGCGTCTCGATCGGACTCAAAGCCTCAAGCCGATGCATGGGCACATCATCGAACGACGCCTGAGCGCGCCCACCTTTGGCGACACACCAGGGCCGACTCAACGCTGTGCGACTTCGGGCTCGATCGGGCTGAAGATCACTTCGACCCGGCGATTCATCTGGCGCCCCGCCGCGGTTTCGTTGGTGGCCGTCGGAAACTCCTGACCCCGCGCGCGGCTGACCATCTGTCCAGCGGGCGCCCCGTAGGCCACCAGCGCCTGCATCACCGACGCGGCCCTGCGCTCGGACAGCAGATAGTTCGAGCTGGCGCTGCCGACGCTGTCGGTGTGGCCTTCGATCTCGGCACGATAGCCCGGGCGCGTGCGCAACACCTCGGCGATGCGACGCAGGTTGTTCTCGCCCTCGGGCCGCAGCTCGGCGCGGCCGGTATCGAACAGTACGTCACCCAGCGTCACCACCAGACCGCGCTCGGTCTTGCGCGCATTCAAGGTGGCAAGCTCGGCCTCAAGCGCATCGATTTCGCTGCGCGCCGCCGCGGCATCACGGCGCGCGTCACCGGCCTCCATACGGTTGCTTTCGGCCAGGCGTCGCGCGGCATCGGCTTCGCTGGTGCGCATTGACAGCCGCAGGCGATCGCGCTCGGCGGCAGCACCATCCACGACTTCCTGAGCGGCGCGGCTGGAGGCGGTCGCCTCGGCGATGCTCACGTGGCGGCCTGCCATGTACGCGAGATGGTCGACGTCGGAGGTCGGCTCGCGGCCCTTCCAGGCGCGTTCGGCAGCGGCGATTGCCGTGTCCGCCCGCGCCATTTCTTCGGCAGCCAGTCGGCTCACATCGGGGTTGGTCTGGGCGCGCTGATGCAGCTGGCGCGCGTCATCCAGCGCGGCGTTTCGCCGCGGCGTGGAGCTGCAGGCGCCCAGTGCGAACACCACCAGCAGCGAGGCGGCAGCAAGGGAAACGTGTCGAACGTTCATGGTGAAACTCCTCATAGGTTCCGGGGGGCGAAAGGCAGAATCACCGGTCAGGGCGACGAGACCTTGGCGAGCAAGCGGCGCATCCGCTGGGGGCTGTAGCCAGAGTCAGCGCGCGCTGGCGCGCTCGATCTCCTGGCGCAGCGCGCGGGCGGCCTCTTCAGATTCCTCAGCGGAGCGCTGCGCGCGCACCGAACGTGCGGTCAGCACCGCCAGCTGGGCGTCAAGCTCAGCCTGCTGGGCAAGCTGCAGTGCGAGTTCGGGCTGACGCGAGCGCGCGGCTTCCTGGGCGCGCGCCAGCTTGTCGGTGGCGACGCGCAACTCGGCGCTGGCGTCGCTCTGAGTACTGGTGTTGTTGGCGTTGGAGACCGCGGACTCAGCAGCTGCCAGCTGCAGGTCGTATTTGGGCGTGCTGGCGCAGGCGACCAAGGTAAGCGGCAGTGCCGCCAGGGTCAGAACGCGCAAGGTGGCGCCGATTGAGGTCGTTCCGGGACGAGGGGTAGGCATGACGCTCTCCAGTGGGGTGCGACCCAGCGTGATGCTCGCTGCTCGCCATGTCTGTATGCCAGCGAACAGAGATCCCGCCGAAATGCTGTTTTGCACCCGATCTTCGAAACCCCGGGGCATTTGGCAGGCCTCCACTGAGAGGCAGCCGCGCAGTGGGCCGGAGAGCCTGGCTCCGCTACAGATTTCGACCCGTGGACCTCTGTTCGGTATCGCACAGATAGCGCCCTGTGCTGCGCGCAGCATTCACTGGCGAATTCGCGCTGATGCGCAGCACGACAGAAACCACATCGCCCGCATCCCTTCACCCCTTCCCTGCGCCGCTCCTTCTGAAGCGGCACGCCACCCCGAAAGGAGATCCCCATGCTCGAAACTCTCATCGTCGTACTCGTCGTGCTCTGGCTGCTCGGCATGGTGTCCTCCTACACCGTAGGCGGATTCATCCACGTGCTGCTCGTGGTTGCCGTGATCATCCTGCTGCTGCGTGTCATTCGTGGGCGCAGGGTCCTCTAGTCCGGTCGAGCTTCCTCCCGGGCATCCAATGCTCGGGGCCGGCGCCCGCGTCCCTGCGACGCGGGCAGTCGTCAAACTCCGTAGCCCGGCCGGGTATGCGTCCGGGGCAAGGCTGCGATCAAAGCGCAGCGCGCTCTTCCAGGAATTCCCATGAACACCCAGCGTCTTGTCGGCATCGTATTGACCGTTGCAGGCGTGCTTGCACTCGCCTACGGCGGCTTCAGTTACACCCGCGACACCCATCAGGTCGACCTGGGTCCGCTGAAATTCCAGGTACAGGAGCGGAGCTACCTGAACATTCCGATCTGGGCAGGCCTCGCCAGCCTGATCGCCGGCGTCGTGTTGATCGGCGTCAGCGCTCGCGGGACGCGCTGAGCACTTCCCAACCGCCGCCGCCGTGTGCGGCGCGCGCATTCCAAACCCTGCAGGAGCCCTCCTGCGCATCGAGGACACCCCCATGCCTAGCGTCTCTTTTCATCGCAGCCTCGCACTCGCCTTCATGCTGGCGACCGCTGGCATCGGCCTCGGCCTGAGCGGCTGCGCCTCCACAAGCACCAGCGCTGGCACCGGTGAGTACGTCGACGACGTCGTGATCACCACCAAGGTCCGCTCGGCGATCTTCAGTGAGCCGAATCTCAGCGCATTTGAAATCAGCGTCGAAACCTTCAAGGGCCGGGTCCAGCTCAGCGGCTTCGTCAGCACCCGCGATGAAATCCAACGCGCCGGTGCGATCGCGCGCGGAGTCGCTGGCGTGACCTCGGTCGTCAACGACATTCGCATCAAGTAGGTTTACGGCTGATTCCGCGCGGCGCCCTTCGGCTGGCTTGGGGGGCGCCCGCTGAACTCCAAAAACTGCGGTGAGCATTTTGGTGCCCCAGCGTACAGACGCAATGTGGCGGAACTATCAGTCTCTGGATCCGGGAACAGCGCATGTCGCGCCGCCCGGCACCAGGAGCCTCCCGCATGAAGACGCAGAACGATCGTCCTTCCAACCAGAAGACCACGTCGCAGCAGACCGAGCGCAAGCCCACTGATCAGGAGCGCGGCAAGCAACAGGCTGGCCAGGAATCGAAGTCGGGCGCCCCGACCAAGCTTCCGGGCACGGGCGACAGCAACCAGGGCGCCGGCTCGAAGTCGGGCACCCAGCGCTCAGGAAACGACAAGAAGTCGTAGTGATCCTGCTCGACCCGGATGCCGTCATGGCGCATTGCAGGCAATCATCCGGGCGCCGCCGTGACTGACAGCGCCTGCGCGAACTGACCGCAAGCCTCGGACCAAGAGGCTCGCGGTGAACGTCGGCGTGCAGGAACGGGCAGAGCGCGACCGTTCGGATGGTGAACCCTCCCGAGCGGTCTTCTTGCGTGGGTGTGACGGGTGCAGGCCCAAAGTTCAGCGTGCCCACACCCTATCCCCGCGGCCGATTCATACGCGGCCCCTGAGTGACAACGGATCCACAACGCCTGCGTGCACAGGGCGACCCGGCGTTTCGCACCGAGCAGGGGCAGCTGCCCGCGCCCGACGGCGGGGTCCACGATTTCCAACCAACCCTTGCCGGAGCACCCGCATGAGCACCCGCATCCGCCTACTGGCGGCAACCACCGTTGCACTGCTCGCCGCCACAGCTCTGCTTTCGACGCGGGCGGCTGAGCCCAAGCCCTCTGCGATCGACGATGCGCGCGCCCAAGCGCGAATCGAGACGACCTATCAGCTCAACCCCTACCTGCGGGCAGATCGTCTGGATGTTTCGGTGACCGAAGGCGTTGCCACGCTCAAGGGCAGCGTAGCTGCGGAGGTCAGCAAGGAATTGGCCGGCGCGATCGCCGGCGGAATTGAAGGCGTGAATGAGGTCGACAACCAGCTGCTGGTTGAAGCGGCGACGACCACCGCTGCGCCACGTCGCTTCGGTGAGGTGGTCGACGACTCCACGATCCGCGCCGCGATCACCTCCAAGTTGTCCTGGAGCCGGTTTGCCGATGATCTGGAAGTAGCCGTAGCCACGCGCGGCGGCTCGGTCAGGCTGACCGGCCATGCGCGCAGCGCCGAAGCCCGCAGTGCCGCAAACCGCCTTGCGGCGACTACTCGCGGCGTCGGCGCAGTCGACGATCGCGTCGTGGTCGGCGATCGCGTCGGTCAGGATCGATTGAAGCCGGCCACCGCTGCTGCGCCCAGCAGCGCCCTCAGCGACACCTGGATCACCACCAAGGTCAAGTACACCCTGCTGTACTCAAGCAACGTCGCCGGCTCGGAGATCGAAGTCAGCACCGACCATGGCGTCGTCTCGCTTAAAGGCACTCTGCAGAGCGGCGCAGAGCGGGCGCTCGCGATCGAGCTGGCACAGAACATTGGCGGCGTGAAGCACGTCGATGCGGATGCGCTGGTGATCTGAGAGGGCTCCCTCTGCTCCCGATTGAGCCCTCGCGCAGTGGCGCCGCTTGTTCGTACCCAGCGGCATTGATGGAAACCGCTGCCAGGGGTAGCCGCGACATGCTCGGCATCGATCGGCGCAAGGCGTCGCTCTCACGCGCAGGGTAAACAAGCAGAGCATCCATCAGCACGCCCTGTAGCGACCGGACGCCAATCGAAATCTGAGAGCGCACAGGCCCACCCCTGAGCCCCGGCCGGACCGCAGGAGCAGCCGGCGGCTTGATCAGGGTGGAAACGCGAGCGCATGCGCGGCGAGGTCATCCGCGTAACAGTCGCAGGCTGCGTTCTCCAGCCCTTTGCGATCGAGGATCCTGATCTCGCCCCGACGGTAGTCGATCAAACCGCCCACATGCAGTCGGCCGGCGCATACCGTCACGCCGCTGCGACGCAGACCCAGCAGCACCGCCAGGCGCTCGTGGGTGATCGTCAGATGCTCGGTATCGTTGCGGTCGGCCGCAGCCAGCAGCCAGCGCGCCAGCCTGGGCTGCGCCTCGTGAAACCCCAGGCAAACGGCGGCGCGCGCGAGCTGGCCGGTGTGCAGGCTGTGATAGCGCTGCAGCAGGGCGAGCAGTCGGGGCGCGACCTGCAGGGCTGCACGCCAGCTTCGGTAGTCGATGACCAACGCCAGGCCCGCTGCGGTCGTGGTTGAGCGTAGCGCGGGCATGCCACGCGCCAGCAAAGCGCCAGCGCCGACCACTCCTTCGGAGCCGACTCCGTGCAATTGCACCTGTCCCCAATCGCCGCTGCCCGATGATTCGGACACGAGCCCCGACAAAGGGAATACCAGCGCCTTGGGTGCCCGCTCGGGGGATGAAAGCACGCTGTCCACTTCGATCGAACATGTCCTGCACAGGGACAGCAATCGCTGACGCTGCGCGGCGGGCAGGCTGTCGATCAGGCTGTTGCCGGGCAGCCTTGTGTTGTCGGACTCGCTGGCAAGGGTCATCCATGTCTCTCCTCGCGGCACCAAGCAGGCCGTGTGCCGGGCGCGTCGGCGCCGCGCACGCAGCATGCGCAAGGCCCACGCGGCCGGTCTGTTCGCTGTGGCACTCAGTGTTCGGCTGCGCCAATCGTTTGACGTCACGGCGCGCCACAAAGCCGACGCACATCGCAGGCAAGGGGCGGCCGGCACCTCGGGGCCAGCGGCACGCCGCTTGCAGCCGGGGCCTGCAGACACCTCTGGAGATGCCCATGGCTGCCAAGCCTTCCGCCAAGCCCGCTACCGCACCTGCGGCCGCCGTCGATGCCCCGAAAAAGGGCTTCCCCGTGATGCTGGTGCTGATCGTGCTTCTGGCGGGCCTGGGTGCAGGCGGTGGGGCTGCGTTCTTCCTGCTGCCTAAACCCGCAGCGGAAGCGACTGCCGGTGCGCCGGCCAAGCCAGCCCGCAAGCCGGTCGACGCAAGTGCGCCCGCACAGTACGTGCCGCTGCAGCCAGCCTTCGTGGTGAACCTCGCCGACGAGGGCAGCACCCGCTATCTGCAGGCTGAAGTGCAGGTCAGCTCGCGCGATCCGCAGGTGGTGACCGACCTTGCGACCCACAGCCCGGCCATCCGCAACGCGCTGCTGATGCTGTTCGCGAAAAAGACCCAGGCTGAGCTGCGTTCGGTGGAAGGTCGCGAGCAGCTGCAGGCCGATGCGCTGGCCGAGGTCAACCGCGTGCTCAAGGCCGAGACCGGCCATGAGGGCGTGGATGCGCTGTTCTTCACCAGCTTCGTGACCCAGTAAGCGCGCGCCGTGAACCGGGACATCCTCAGTCAGGACGAGATCGATGCCCTGCTGCACGGCGTCGATGCCGGGGTGGTTTCGACCGAGCCGGATTTCGCGCCGGGCGAAGCGCGCCCCTACGACTTCGCCACCCAGGACCGCATCGTGCGCGGGCGCATGCCCACGCTGGAAATGGTCAATGAGCGCTTCGCGCGGCTGATCCGGATCGGCATTTTCAACCTGCTGCGACGCTCGCCCGAGATCTCGGTGCGCGGCATCGAAATGCTGAAGTTCGCCGAGTACACCCACGGCCTGTTTGTTCCAACCAATATCAACCTGATCAAGGTCAAGCCGCTGCGCGGCACCGCGCTGGTGATCTTTGAACCCAAGCTGGTGTTCGCGGTGGTCGATACCTTCTTCGGCGGCGGCGGGCGCTTCCACGCAAAAATCGAAGGGCGCGAGTTCACCGCCACCGAGATGCGTGTGATCCAGTTGCTGCTGGAGCAGGTCTTCCGCGATCTGGTCGAGTCGTGGGCGCCGGTGTTGAAGCTCGAGTTCGAGTACGTCAATTCCGAGGTCAATCCGCACTTCGCGAACATCCTGACCCCGCGCGAATACATCGTGGTGTCGCGCTTTTCGGTCGAGCTCGAAGGCGTGGTGGCCGACATCCACATCAGCTACCCCTACGGCATGCTGGAGCCGCTGCGCGAGCAGCTCGACGCCGGCTTGCAGAGCGACCGCGCCGAGCGCGACGAGCGCTGGGTCACCGAGATGCGCGCGCAGATCAACGACACCGAGGTCGAGATCAGCAGCATTCTGACCCGCAAAACTCTGGCCCTGCGCGACCTGCTGAACCTCAAACCCGGCGACATCCTGCCGATCGAGATGCCGAAGCAGCTCGACCTGCTGGTCGAAAACGTGCCGGTGTTCCGCGGCGAATACGGCGCCCACGGCGGCAAGCGCGCGGTGAAGATCACCGAGGTGCGGCAGCCCAGCATTCCCTTGAACTCCGCCCTGCAGAGGCCACAGCCATGAGCGGCAATTCCGAAACCCTGGGCGCCAGCCCGGCCCCGTTCGGCGCGCTATCGCCGGAAGGCGGCGGCGGCGAACTGAACCTCGACGTGCTGCTCGACGTTCCGGTCACCCTGCAGCTGGAAGTCGGCCGCGCGCGCGTGCCGATCCGCAATCTGCTGCAGCTGAACCCGGGTTCGGTAATCGAGCTCGAGCGCGGCGCCGCCGAACCGCTGGATGTGTACGTCAACGGCACCCTGATCGCGCACGGCGAAGTCGTGGTCGTGAACGATCGCTTCGGAGTGCGCCTGACCGATGTGGTCAGCCCCGCCGAACGCCTGCGCCGACTGCGCTGAGTCTCGTCGTGTCGATCTCCACGCTGGTGACACCGCTCATGTCCAGCTTCGCAGTGTCCAGTCTCGCCTTGGTCGGCAGCGCAAGCGTCAGCGCTGCCGCCCCAGCGGCAGCGCCAGCTGCGGCGCCGCTAAGCAGCGTGGGCACGCTGGCCGGCATGTTTGGCTCACTGGTCCTGGTGATCGGCCTGATCCTGCTCTGCGCCTGGCTGCTGAAGCGCATGGGCAGCCTGCAGTCGAGCGGCGGCAGCCTGCTGCGGGTGCGCGCCAGTTTGAGCGTCGGCCTGAAGGAGCGCGTGGTGCTGGTTGAAGCCGCGGGTGAAACCCTGCTGCTCGGCGTCAGCCCGGGCGGCGTCACCTGCCTGCACCGCTTCGATGCGCCGCTGCCGGCCGAGGCCAGCACGCCGAACGCGTTCGCACAGGTGCTGCAGAAGCATCTCGGCCTCGGAGCGCGCGCATGAGCCGACTGTCGTTGGCCTTCGCATGGACCGTACTGATCACGCTGCTCGTGCTGCTGTCCGGTGGCGACGCCGCGGCTGCGCCGGTACCGCTGGCCTTGCCGCCGATGCCCGACGTCACCGTGGCCACGGTCGGCACCCAGACGGTCAGCCTGCCGCTGCAGATCCTGGCGCTGATGACGGTCATCACCCTGCTGCCGGGCATGCTGCTGGCGATGACCGCGTTCACCCGGATTATCGTGGTGCTGGCGATGCTGCGGCAGGCGCTGGGCACCGGTCAGACACCGTCGAACCAGATCCTGCTGGCGTTGGCCCTGTTCGTCACCGCGCTGGTGATGGCGCCGGTGATCGACGCCTCGTGGGCCCAGGGTATCCGCCCCTACCTCGATGGTCAGCTCGCCTTCGAAGCCGCGCTCACCGCAACACTGGGCCCGATCCGCGAGTTCATGTTCGCGCAGATCCGCGAAGCCGACCTGATGCTGTTCGCCGGCATGAGCGGCAGCACCGGCTACGCCTCACAGGATGAGGTGCCCTTCACCGTGCTGATGGCGAGCTTCCTGACCAGCGAGCTCAAGACCGCCTTCCAGATCGGCTTCTTCCTGTTCGTGCCCTTCGTGATCATCGACCTGGTGATCGCCAGCGTGCTGATGTCGATGGGCATGATGATGCTGTCGCCGATGCTGATCTCGGCGCCGTTCAAGATCCTGCTGTTCGTGCTGGTCGACGGCTGGTCGCTGGTGGTCGGCACGCTCGCCGCATCGTTCGTGGTCACATGACCGCAGACACCGTCATGTCGGAGCTGCAGGCCGCGCTGAGCATGGGCCTGATGATCGCCACGCCGATGTTGGGCATCGCGCTGCTGGTCGGCATCGCGATCGGCCTGCTGCAGGCGGCGACCCAGGTCAATGAGCCGAGCATCGCCTTCATCGGCAAGATCTTCTCGCTGGCTGCAGTGCTGGCCATCGGCGGCGGCTGGATGCTGAACTCGCTGGTGCAGTTCACCATTGCTCTGTACCAGCGCATTCCGTCCATGCTCGGCTGAACGATGGCATGGACCCGACCACGGCGATCAGCCTCGAAGGCCTGAACCTGCTGAACTACGGCCAGCAGGTGATCTGGCTGTCTCTGCGCATCGGTGGGCTGCTGCTGCTCTCACCCTTTCTCGGTACCCAGGCCATGCCGCGTCGGATCCGTCTGGTGCTGGCGCTGGCGTTATCCGCGGCGATCGCGCCCCTGGTGCCGGCACCGGCCATCCAGGCCGGCATCAATGCCGAGACCGTGCTGGCGGTCGCGCGCGAACTCGCGATCGGCGCCTCGCTGGGCTTTCTGATGCGGCTGGCGCTGGAAGCCGTGGCGATGGCCGGTGAGCTGGTCGCGCAGGGCATGGGCCTGTCGTTCGCGCAAATGATCGACCCCATGCGCGGCGTGCAGAGCGGCGTGGTCGCGCAGTGGTTCTCGGTGGTGGCCGGCCTGACCTTCTTCGCGGTCGATGCGCACCTGGCCCTGCTCGCTGTGCTGTTCGAGAGCTACAGCGTGCTGCCGGCCGGGGCCACGCCGGCGTCGATGTATCTGCTGCTCGACGCCATCCCATCGTTCGCCGGCATCATCTTTCTGGCCGGGGTCAGCCTGGCCCTGCCGGTGATGATCGCGATGATCACAGTCAACATCGCCTTCGGCGTGATGGCGCGCACCGCGCCCTCGCTGAACCCGATCCAGATCGGCCTGCCCTCGGCCCTGCTGGTCGGCTTCGTGCTGATGATCGCTCTCGTGCCGAACCTGTTGGAACCGCTGCGCGCGCTGTTTGGCCAGGCCCTGGCCGTCGCTTCCGAGCTGGTGCAGTAATGGCCGGCGAGGACGATGGTCAGGACAAGACCGAAGAACCGACCCAAAAGCGACTGCTCGACGCGCGCAAGGAAGGCCAGGTTCCGCGCTCGCGTGAGCTGGGCGGCGCCGCCATGCTGGGCATCAGCGTGCTGGTGCTGCTGACCACCGGCGGCTACCTCACCGAACGCGCCGGCACCTGGCTGCGGCACGCGCTGACGCCCTCGCGCGAGCAGCTGCTGCGCGGCGACCCGCTGATGCACGCCGGCGAGCTGCTGCTGGGGCTGTACCTGCCGGTGCTGCCACTCATGTTGGCCGGCGCGCTCGCAGGCGCACTGGCACCTCTGGTGCTGGGCGGTTTCAACTTCAGCGCGAAGGCACTGGCACCGAAGTTCAGTAAGCTGAATCCGATCAGCGGCATGAAGCGCGTGTTCGGCCCGGAAGGTCTGATGGAAACCGGCAAGGCCGTCGTGCGAGTCGCCTTGATCCTGCTGGTCGGAGTATGGGTCTTGAACTCGCAGATGCCCGAGCTGCTGAGCCTGCTCAATGAACCGCTGCCGCGCGCGGCCGCGCATGGCGGGCGCATGGCGCTGACCCTGCTCGCCGCCTTGACCGGCGCGCTGATCTTCGTCGCGATCATCGACGCACCACTGCAGATGTGGAACCACACCCGCAAGCTGAAGATGACCCGCAAGCAGCTGATGGACGAGTTCAAGGAAACCGAAGGCAGCCCGGAGCTCAAGGCCCGCGTGCGGCGTGTGCAGCAGGAGATCGCCAACCGCAGGATGATGGATGCCATCCCCGGCGCCGACGCGATCCTGGTCAACCCGACCCACTATGCGATCGCGATCGTCTACCAGCCGAATTCGATGCGAGCGCCCAAAGTCGTGGCCAAGGGCGTCGACCTGATCGCCCTGACCATTCGCGAGCTCGGCGAGAAACATCGGGTGCCGATCGTCGAGGCGCCGCCTCTGGCACGCGCCTTGTATCGGGAGTGCGAGCTTGACCAGGAAATCCCGGTTCGGCTGTACGCCGCCGTCGCCCAGGTACTGGGCTTCGTCTACCAGCTCAAGCACTGGCGCCGGCACGGCGGGGCACGACCGGAGGCTCCGCGCGTCGAGGTGGAAGAAACTCCTGAAGCGCCGCCACCGCAACCCGACAAGGACCATTGATCCATGGCAGAACAGGCCACCGCCTCACGCGGCAGCCAGGTACTGAGCGCGTTGCGCCAGGGCCTGGGTGCCCCGGCGATCGTGCTCGCCATGATGGCAATGATCGTGGTGCCGCTGCCGCCGCTGGCGCTGGACGCACTGTTCAGTTTCAACATCGCGATCTCGCTGGTGATCCTGCTGGCTGTGCTGTACGTGCAGCGGCCGCTGGAGTTCTCGGTGTTTCCGAGCATCCTGCTGATGGTGACCCTGCTGCGGCTGGCGCTGAACGTCGCCTCGACCCGGGTGGTGCTGCTGCACGGCCATGAAGGCCCGGACGCGGCCGGCAAGGTGATCGAGTCGTTTGCAGCGTTCGTGATCGGCGGCAATTTCGCGGTCGGCTTCGTGGTGTTCGCGATCCTCACCATCATCAACTTCGTGGTGGTGACCAAAGGCGCCGGCCGAGTGTCCGAGGTCTCGGCGCGCTTCATTCTGGATTCGCTGCCGGGCAAGCAGATGGCGATCGACGCCGACTTGAACGCCGGCCTGCTCACGCGCGACGAAGCCATCCGCCGTCGTGAGGAAGTGCGCGAGGAATCCGACTTCTACGGCTCGATGGACGGCGCGTCGAAGTTCATCCGCGGCGACGCCATCGCCGGCATCCTGATCCTGTTCATCAATCTGATCGGCGGCTTCGCGATCGGCATGGCCCAGCACGGCCTGTCCGCCGGCGAGTCGGCCGAGATCTACACCCTGCTGACGATCGGCGACGGTCTGGTCGCACAGATCCCGGGCCTGCTGATCTCGACCGCGGTGGCGATGCTGGTCACCCGCGTCTCGCGCTCGCACGATATGACCGGCACGGTGATGAGCCAGGTGTTCGGCCAGCACAAGGCGCTGGCGATCGCCGCCGCCTTGCTCGGCGTGGTCGGGCTGGTGCCAGGCATGCCGAACTTCGCCTTCCTGAGCCTCGCGGCGGTGCTCGGCTACGCGGCCTGGAGGTTGCGCAAGCACAACCTGCAGCCGCCACCGCAGCCGGAGGCCGAAGCCGCACCTGCGCCGGCTGCACCCACCGAACTGAGCTGGGACGACCTGTCGCCGGTGGATTCGCTGGGCCTCGAAGTCGGCTACCGGCTGATCCCACTGGTCGACCGCGCCCAGGGCGGCGAGCTGATGGCGCGCATCAAGGGCGTGCGCCGCAAGCTCACGCAGGAGCTCGGCTTCCTCATCCCTCCGGTACACATTCGCGACAACCTCGAGTTCTCACCCGGCGCGTACCGGATCCTGCTGCACGGTGTGCCGATCGGCGCCGGCGACATCATTCCCGACCGCGAGCTGGCCCTGAACCCGGGGCGCATTCCGGTCAACATCGACGGCGTGCCGACGCGTGACCCGGCCTTTGGCCTGGATGCGCTGTGGATCAACCCGGCCCACCGCGCCCAGGCCGAGGCGATCGGCCTGACCGTGGTCGACCCGGCCACGGTAATGGCCACCCACGTCTCGCATCTGGTGCGCCAGCACGCGCCCGACCTGCTGGGCCATGACGAGGTGCAGCAGCTGCTGTCGGCGCTCGCGCGCACCCACCCGAAGCTCGTCGAAGATTTGACGCCAAGAACCCTGCCGCTGTCCGTCATCGTTCGGGTGCTGCAGAACCTGCTGACCGAGAAGGTACCGATCAGGCAGTTGCGGCGGATTGCCGAGGCCCTGCTGGAACACGGGCCGAATACCCAGGATGCGGTGCAGCTGACGGCCGCCGTACGCGCCGCGCTGGGCCGATTCATCGTGCAGGAGATCAACGGCCTCGCCCCCGAGCTGCCGGTCTACACCCTCGCGCCAGCTCTGGAACGGGTGTTGCAGGAGTCGGTCAGCGGCAACGGCGCCGCGCTGGAACCGGGTCTCGCCGAACGCATGCACCAGTCCTTGCTGGAGTGCGTCAAACGGCAGGAAGCGGTCGGCGAGCCCGCCGTGCTGCTGGTACCGGGTCCGGTGCGATCGCTGATCGCCAAGTTGACCCGCACCGGGATTCCCGAGCTCTACGTGCTGGCCTACCACGAGGTGCCAGACGACAAGAAGCTCAAGCTGGTCGGCAATGTCGGCTGAGGTCTGAGACCGCTGCACAGGTTCTCGGCCCGGCTTTCGAAAACCTGAGGACAGGCAGAACACGCACATGAAGATCAAACGGTTCTTTGCCCAGGACATGCGCAGCGCGCTGCGCCTGGTGCGTGAGGAGCAGGGCCCGAACGCGGTGATCCTGTCGAACCGTCGCGTCGAGGGCGGCGTCGAAGTGGTCAGCGCCACCGACTACGACGAATCGCTGGTGCAGCAGTCGCTGAGCGCGGCGCGGCGCGCTGCCGAAGCCACAGCACAGGCGCCGGCCACCGAAGCGCCCGCCCCCACTGCCGCGCCCGCCGCAACGCTACGGCCTGCCGCCGCCGGCGCACGCATCACCCATAGCCCGCCGCCGCCGGTCGATTCGCTGCTGCCGCCGCAGCTTGCACAGATCGCCGCGGCTGCGCGCGCCGAGGCCATGAATCCGCGCGCCGCGGTCGCCGCGCCGCAGGTCGCGCCCCTCCAGATGCCTGCCGCGGTGGCTGCAAACGTGCCGCCTGCGCCGGCGGCAACGGCGGCGTCGCGCCCGATCACCGCCATCGACCAGGTCGAACGCGCCAACGCGCGTCGGCTGACCCGCATTCCCGATCAGGTCGCCCAGCTCTGCGTGG
The DNA here is from genome assembly GCA_964586455.1 of uncultured Aquimonas sp. Lineage (GTDB taxonomy): Bacteria > Pseudomonadota > Gammaproteobacteria > Xanthomonadales > Xanthomonadaceae > Aquimonas. Next base: position 40,395 of record CAZPHV010000005.1, on the reverse strand, counting down.
AAGACCCCCAGGTCGCCGAGATGCGGCGCGAAATGGGCCTGCTGCGGCAGACCTTGAAGAAAGAACTCGAACGCTTCTCCGACCAGCGCATGCGGCTGTCTCCGGCGCGCGCCGCGGCCTTCGAGGAGCTCTCCGGCTACGGCTGCGATGAAGCCTTCGCCCGCGGCATCGTCGAACGCATCCCCGCCGACGCCGACCCGGCGCGCGCACGCGGCCTGTTGCTGGGCCTGCTGGCGAAGTCACTGCGCGTCAGCGAGGACGACCCGATCGAACGCGGCGGCGTGGTCGCCCTGATCGGCCCCACCGGCGTCGGCAAGACCACCACCCTGGCCAAGCTGGCGGCGCGCTATGCCGCCCTGCACAGCGCCCGCGACGTCGCCCTGGTCACCACCGACGGCTTCCGCATCGGCGCCCGCGAGCAATTGTTCACCTACGGGCGCCTGCTCGGCATGCCGGTGATCGAGGTCGCCAACCCGAATGAGCTTGGCGACACGCTCGATCGCCTGGGCGACTACAAGCTGGTGCTGGTCGACACCGCCGGCCTGTCGCATCGCGATCTGGCGCTGGGCGCCCAGCTTTCGACGCTGGCCAAGCTGCGCCACGTCAACACCCAGCTGGTGCTGCCGGCCAACACCCATTCCGACGACCTTGATGAAGTCGTGCACCGCTTCGGCATCGCCAAGCCACGCGGCGTAGTGCTGAGCAAGGTCGATGAAACCGGCCGCCTGGGGGCAGCGCTGGGCGTGACCGTGCGCCATCGCCTGCCGATCAGCTACCTCACCGACGGCCAGCGCGTGCCTGAAGACCTGCACCGCGCCGAGCCTCACCGCCTGGCCCTGCGCGTCACCGAGCAGCGCCGCGGCAGCGCCCACATCCACGAGGAGATCGAGCATGTCGCAGGGTGATGCCCGCGCCGATGCCCTGCCCAACGATCAGGCCCAGGGCCTGCGCAAGCCGCGAGTGAAGCCCGTGCGGGTGATCGCGGTCAGCGGCGGCAAGGGCGGCGTCGGCAAGACCAGCGTATCGGTCAATCTGGCGGTGGCGCTGGCCGATGCCGGACGCCAGGTGATGCTGCTCGATGCCGACCTCGGCTTGGCCAACGTCGATGTGCTGCTCGGCCTGTCGCCGCGCTTCACCCTGGCCGATGTCATCGAAGGCCGCTGCTCGCTGGAGGACACCATCCTCGAAGGCCCGCACGGCCTCGCGGTGGTGCCGGCCTCTTCCGGCAAACGCTCGATGGCGGAACTGTCTTCACCCGAACAGGTGGGCCTGATCCGCGCCTTCTCGGAGTTGGAGCGCGACATCGACGTGATGGTGGTCGACACCGCCGCCGGCATCCACGACAGCGTGCTGACCTTCGCCCAGGCCGCGCAGGACGTGATTCTGGTGGTCTGCAACGAACCCGCCTCGATCACCGATGCCTACGCGCTGATCAAGGTCCTCTCGCGCGAGCGCGGGGTGAACCGCGTGCACATCATCGCCAACATGGTGCGCAGCCCAGCCGAAGGGCGCGAGCTGTTCGACAAGCTCTCGCGCGTCACCGACCGCTTCCTCGACGTCACCATCAGCCTGCTCGGCATCGTTCCACACGACGAGTGGCTGCGCCGCTCGATCCAGCGCCAGCAGGCCGTGGTCGAAGCCTTCCCAGCCTGCCCCTCGGCGCATGCGCTGCGCGGCGTGGCCCGGCGCATTGATCAGTGGAGCGCGCCGACCGGCCCGCGTGGCCCGGTCGAGTTCTTTGTCGAGCGCCTGGTGGCGCCCCCCGAGGCGCATGTGTGATGTCCCAGGCGGAAGCCGAATACCGCGCCGTCCGTCGCCCCGACGCCAGTGAAGCTGTCGCGCAGCACAGCGTGCTGGTGGCGCGGATCGCCCATCACCTGGCGGCGCGATTGCCGGCCAGCGTCGACGTCAACGATCTGATCCAGGCCGGCATGATCGGCCTGATCGAAGCCTCGCGCAGCTACGACGCGGGTCAGGGTGCCGCCTTCGAGACCTATGCTTCGATCCGCATCCGTGGCGCGATGCTGGATGAAATGCGACGCAGCGACTGGGTGCCGCGCAGCGTGCACCGCAAGGTGCGCGAGATGGCCGCCGCTACCGCCTCGATCGAACAGAAGACCGGCCGCGCCGCGCGCGAGGTCGAGGTCGCCCAAGTGATGCAGATCCCGATTGAAGAGCTCAATCGCCTGCTCGAAGATGCCTCGCGCGGACAGGTGCTGAGCATCGACGCGCATGCCGATGAATCCGGCGAACTGCGCCTGCCCTCCAGCACCTCGGCGGCATCCGCCGCAGCCGGCGTCGAGCGCGAAGCCTTCGCCCGCGATCTTGCGACCGCGATCGGCAAGCTGCCCGAACGCGAGCAGCTGGTGATGAGCCTGTACTACGAGCAGGAGCTCAACCTGCGCGAGATCGGCGCCGTACTCGGCGTCACCGAATCGCGGGTCTGCCAGTTGCATGGCCAGGCTCTGGTACGCCTGCGCGCACGCCTGTCCGACTGGATCCGTGATCCGGTCGAAACCGACTGACTCCGAACCCACCTTTCCACGCATCTTCCCCTTTCTGACGAGCCGTCTCCCATGGACAAGAACCTCAAGATCCTCATCGTCGATGACTTCTCAACGATGCGCCGGATCGTCAAGAACCTGCTGAACGATCTCGGCTTCCAGATCACCTCGGAAGCGGAAGACGGCAACAGCGCGCTGGCGCATCTGCGCTCGGCACCCTGTGATCTGGTCATCACTGACTGGAACATGCCGGGCATGACCGGCATCGAGCTGTTGAAGGCGATCCGCACCGATCCCAAGCTGGCCCACCTGCCGGTGCTGATGGTCACCGCCGAAGCCAAGCGGGAGCAGATCATCGAGGCCGCACAGAGCGGGGTGAACGGCTACATCATCAAGCCCTTCACCGCGCAGACCCTGCAGGAGAAGCTGCAGAAGATCTTCGAACGCATGGGCTCGGCCGCATGAACGCCTCGGCAGCAGAGCGTGAGCACCTGCTGCACCTGATGCACGCCGCGCTGGGGGCGCTCGAACAGGGCGACGACACCCTCTACCGCAGCTGCATCGAGTCGCTGACGCAGTGGCGCTCACGGCCGATCTATGCCGCCATCGATCGCCTGGCGCGCGAGCTGACCGGCGCACTGGCGACCCTGCCGATCGACGCGCGCCTGGGCGCGCTGGCCGGCGAGGAGCTGCCGGACGCCCGCGCGCGACTCAACTTCGTGGTGCAGACCACCGAGGAAGCCACTCACCGCACCCTGGATCTGGTCGAGGACTGCCGCCACCGCATCGACCTGATGCGCAGCCAGGGCCCGGACTCGGCGCTGGAGAACGAGCTGATGAGCGTTCGCAGCAACCTGTCCAGCATCGCGCTGGCGCAGGAGTACCAGGACCTCACCGGCCAGACGATCAAGCGGGTCGTCGGCCTCGTGCAGCAGGTCGAACAGGCGATCGGCAAGATCAGCCATGCACTCGGCCTGCCCGAACAGCGCAAGGCCACCGGCATCGAGGCCCAAGGGCCCGCCCTGCCCGGCATCGACACCCACGGCGTCAGCCAGGTCGATGTCGACGACCTGCTGTCCGGCCTCGGCCTGTAGCTGGGCATGGAGCCGCGCGCATGAGTGGGCATGACGACATCGCCGCCGATTTCCTGGTCGAGGCCAGCGAGATCGCCGAGCGCCTGGGCGACGAGCTGGTGCAGCTGGAAATGCAGCCGCAGGACGCCGAGCTGCTGAACGCGATCTTCCGCGGTTTCCACACGATCAAGGGCGGCGCCAGCTTTCTGAACTTCGCCACCCTGGTGGAGCTCTGCCATGGCGTCGAGGAAATGTTCGATCTGCTGCGCAAGGGTCGGCTGACCGTCGATGGCGATCTGTTCGACCTCGCCCAGAGCGCGCTCGACCACCTGAGTGGCCAGCTCGCAGCGCTGCGTGCGGGAGGCCCCGCAGAACGTGCGCCGGACGCCCTGCTGAGCGCGATCCGCATCGCCGCCCTGCCGGACGCCGCCGCCGCGGCGCCCAAACCCGCAGCGCCTGCACCGAAGCCCGTTGCAGCACCTGCACCGGCCGCGAAGGTGAGCGGCGAGAGCATTTCCGAAGACGAGTTTGAAGCCCTGCTCGACATGTTCCAGGCCGCACAGCAGGTCCCGGCCGGCAAGGCCCGACCGATGCCGCAAAGTCCGGTGCATGCGCCGGCGTCGCCGAAAGCTCCACCCGCTCCCCCGCCGGCCCCTGCTGCACCTGCCGGAGCGGGCGCCGCGAAAACGTCAGCCCCGGCCGAAACCAGCGTGCGCGTCGACACCAAGCGCCTGGATGGCCTGATGAATCTGGTCGGCGAACTTGTGCTGGCGCGCAACCGTCTGAAGGCGCTGCGCCGACGCCATCGCGATGAAGAGCTCGAGCGCGCGGTGTCCAATCTCGACCTGGTCACCGCACGCCTGCAGGCTGAGGTGATGCGGGTGCGCATGCAGCCGGTGGGGCGCGCGTTTTCGCGCTTTCCGAAGGTCGCCCGCGATGTTGCCCGCACGCTCAAGAAAGAGGTCAACGTACAGCTGATCGGCGAAGACACCGAGCTCGACAAGAACCTGGTCGAAGCCCTGTCCGACCCGCTGGTGCACCTGGTGCGCAACGCCATCGACCACGGCATCGAGCCGCCCGACCGGCGCGAATCGATCGGCAAGCCGCGCGCCGGCACGCTCACGCTGACCGCGCAGCAGGAAGGCGACCACATCGTCATCATCGTCGCCGACGACGGCGGCGGCATCGACCCCGACATGCTGCGCACCAAGGCCCGCGAGAAGGGCCTGATCGACGCCGACACCGCGGCGCGCCTGTCGCCCACCGAAGCCCTGCAGCTGATTTTCCTGCCCGGCTTTTCGACCAAGGATCAGGCCACCGAAGTGTCCGGCCGCGGCGTCGGCATGGACGTGGTCAAGAGCAAACTGTCCGAGCTGAATGGTCAGGTGCTGATCGAATCGACCCGCGGCGAAGGCACGCGCTTCGTGATCCGGGTGCCGCTGACCTTGGCGATTCTGCCGACCCTGATGGTGTCGGCGGCCGGCCGGCCGTATGCGCTGCCGCTGTCGAGCGTGCTGGAGGTCTTCAAGTACCGCGAAAGCCTGGTTCGCTTCATCGACGGCCACGAAATGCTCGACCTGCGCCAGCAGACCTTTCCGCTGATCTTCCTGCGACGCTGGCTGGGCAAGCCGGTGCAGACCGAAGACGCCGGCGTGGTGGTGGTGCAGACCCAGAACCGCAAGCTCGGCATCGTCGTCGACCAGGTGCGCGGCCGCGAGGAGGTCGTGGTGAAGCCGCTGCCGCATTCGCTGCGCGGGCTGACCGGGCTGGCCGCAGCGACGATCACCGGCGACGGAAATCTGGCGCTCATTCTCGACGTGTCGGGTTTGCAGAACGCGATCTAGGCGCTCTCCGAATGGCCCGCACCGAACTCACCGTGGCGCCAGGCTTGCAAGCCTCGATGCTGCCTCCCTCAAGCCACAGCGCCCAAGGCCGATAGCACTGCGCATGGATATCCTGAGCCTCATCGGCATCGTGCTCGGCGTGGTCGCCATCGTTGGCGGCGCCGTCGCCAAGGGCGCCGGGCTGTCCTCGCTGTGGTCGGCTGCGGCCTTCATCATCGTCATCCTCGGCACACTGGCGGCGATTCTGGTGCAGACGCCGATGCCGACCTTCCGCCGCGCGCTGAAGATCTTCGCGTGGATCATCAAGCCGCCCGAAGACCACGGCCGCCAGCTGCTGAACCAGATCGTCGGCTGGAGCACACGCGCCCGCAAGGACGGTCTGCTCGGGCTTGAGGCCGACGTCGAAAAATTGTCCGATCCCTTTCTGCGCAAAGGCCTGCAGATGCTGGTCGATGGCAACGAGCCGGACACCCTGCGCAAGGTGCTGGAGATCGATCTCGCCGGTCAGGAGCAAACCGATCTGGCTGCTGCCAAGGTGTTCGAGGGCATGGGCATCTATGCGCCCACACTGGGCATCATCGGCGCGGTGCTGGGCCTGATGGCAGTGATGCAGAACCTCGCGGACCCCTCCAAGCTCGGCGTCGGCATCGCCGCGGCGTTTACCGCGACCATCTACGGCATCGCCTCGGCCAACCTGTTCTTCCTGCCGGTCGCGGCCAAGCTCAAGTCGGTGATCCGCCAGCGCGCGCGCACCCATGAGCTGGTGATCGAAGGCCTGATCGCGATCGCCGAGGGTGAGAACCCGCGCAATATCGAATCGCGCCTGCAGGGTTATCTGCTGTGAGGCCTGAGCCACTGGCCGGCGCGCACCGCGGCGCGCGGCTTGCAGGCTGCGTCCGACACCGACACCGCTGAGGGTTCATGGGTCGCAGACACGCCCACGAAGAGCATGCCAACCACGAGGCCTGGGCCATCCCCTACGGCGATCTCGTGACCCTGCTGTTGGCGTTTTTCGTGGTCATGTATTCGATCTCTTCGGTCAATGAGGGCAAGTACCGGGTGGTCTCGAATTCGCTGGCCGAAGCCTTCGGCGGGCCGGGCAAGCACATCGTGCCGGTGCAGTTCGGCGAGCTGCAGCCGGACGGCGCGCGGCTGGAGGCGAAGTCGATCATCGGCAGCCAACTGCCGATGGGAATGATCGCCGAGCAGATCGCCCAAGCCCTGCCCGAAGACGAACGGCGACGCTGGATGGATCAACAGGAGCGCGAATCGGCGCTGCAGCAGAGCCGCTCGCGCGACGCGCTTTCGGCGATTGCCAGCGACATCGAGCGCGCGCTCGACAGCCTCATTCTCGAAGACATCGTGCAGGTCTACCGGCGCGGCGACTGGCTGGAGGTCGAGATCAAGTCCGACATGCTGTTCGCCTCGGGTTCTGCGGCGCCGCGGCCAGAAGCGGTGGCGGCGGTCACTCGCGTCGCCGGTGTGTTGAGTGAGGCCCCCAACCTGATCCGCATCGAGGGCCACACTGACAACGTACCGATCGCCACGGCGCTGTTTCCCAGCAACTGGGAGCTGTCGGCCGCACGCGCCGCCAGCATCGCGCGGGTGCTGATCAACACCGGCGTCGCCCCAGGGCGCGTCACGGTGGTCGGCTACGGCGAGTACCAACCGGTGGCCGACAACTCCGGTGAGGCCGGGCGCAACTCCAATCGACGCGTGGTGCTGGTGATCCTCGCGCGCAGCAACGGCGAGGACGCGCTGGCGCCTCCGTCGGAAGGACCCTGAATCCATGCGCACCTGGTGCATCGCCAACCAGAAGGGCGGCGTCGGCAAGACCACTTCGACGCTCGCGATCGGCGCCTGTCTCGCCGAGCGCGGCTTCCGCACCCTGCTGGTCGACCTCGACCCGCACGCCTCGCTGTCGCGCTGGCTGGAAGTGCCCGAAGAGCCCGCGCCGGTCGGCGTGTTCGAGCTGTTTGCGGAATCGCCGCCCGCCCTGGTCACTCTGACCCGGCCCAGCGGCCAGCCTGGGTTGGATCTGCTCGCGGGCCAACCCGGGCTGGCCACGCTTGAGCGCCAGAGCGCGACCCGCCCGGGTCTGGGCCGCGCGCTGGTGCGCGCGTTCGCCGGCCAGCATCGCTACGACTACGCCCTGCTCGACTGCCCGCCGACCCTGGGCGTGCTGATGGTGGCGGCGCTGGCCGCGTCGGATGCGCTGATCATTCCGACCCAGACCGAACCGCTGGCTCTGCACGGCCTGAACGCAATGCTGCGTACCGCGGCCATGGTGCAGCGCTCGCGCGGTACCCCGGTGCCCTCGCGGATCGTGCCAACCCTGTTCGACAAGCGCACCCGCGCCGCCGTCGACAGCCTCGCCGAGCTGCGTTCGCGTCACGGCGATGCGGTCTGGGATGAAGAGATCCCGGTCGACACGCGCCTGCGCGAAGCCAGCCGGCAGGCCTTGACCCCGTCATCGCTGGGCGCCAGCGCGCGCGGCGCCAGCGCCTACCTGCGTCTGACCGACTGGCTGGTCACCTCCGATCTGAAAGCCGTCGCCGAAGCCGAACCCCGAGGCAGCACGCAATGAACGGCAAACCCGTACTCGATGATTACTTCGACGCTTTGCTGGGTGAACCCGCAGAGTCGACGCCGGCCGCGGCCCAAGCCGAAGCGGCAGCGCTATCCGCCGACCCCGCACCCACCCGCGCGGAAGCACCCGAGTCGCCGCCCGCAGCCGCCGATCGCGTCGTGCCCGCAGCCTCGGTATTCGATTCACCCCCGGGCGACCCGCTCGACGCACTCGAAGCCGTGTTCGAGCAGGCCCACGCCGAAGCCAAGGCTGCCGGCGTGTTCGAACAGGCCGCCAGCGCATCGGCGCCGGCGTTCGCCGCACCGATGGGTGACCCGCTCGACGAACTCGAAGCGGTATTCGAGCAGGCGCACGCCGAGGCCAAGGCCGCGGGCGTGTTCGAACAGGCCGCCAGCGCATCGGCGCCGGCCCTGGCCGCGCCGATGGGTGAGCCGCTCGACGAACTCGAAGCGGTATTCGAGCAGGCGCACGCCGAGGCCAAGGCCGCGGGCGTGTTCGAACAGGCCGCCAGCGCATCGGCGCCAGCCCTCGCCGCGCCGATGGGTGACCCGCTCGACGAACTCGAAGCCGTGTTCGAGCAAGCCCACGCCGAAGCCAAGGCTGCGGGCGTGTTCGAACAGACCGCCAGCGCATCGGCGCCAGCCCTCGCCGCGCCGATGGGTGACCCGCTCGACGAACTCGAAGCCGTGTTCGAGCAGGCCCATGCCGCGGCCAGGGCCTCAGGCGTATTTGAGCAGGCCGGGCCCGCGCTTGGCCCCGACAAGAGCGAGCTCGACGAACTGGAAGCGGCCTTCGATGCGGCCACTGAAGCCGCGCGCATTGCCCGTCAGGCCGCGGTTGCAGCGGCCCCGCCGCTGCCCACCCACGTACCGATGCCGGGCCCCGCAGAAGTCGCGCCCCTGCACGGCTTGCTCCGCCCGCAGCTGGCGAAACGCAGCGAAGCCGTGCGCCGCCGTCTGGCCGAACGGCGCGCGCTTGAGGCACCCAGCCTGCCACCAATACCCACCGAGAAGTTTCACCGATGGCTGCGCTTTCAGATGGGCGGCCAGAGCTATGCGGTCGAACTGCTGAAGGTGCAGGAAGTGCAGCGTGTGCCCGACATCCTGCCGGTGCGCGGTGCTGCTCCGCACGTGATGGGCGTGATGAACCTGCGCGGCCAGATCATCGCGGTGATCGACCTCGGCGCCTGCATCGGCCTCGCCAGCGAACCGCTGACCGACGCTTCCCGGGTGATCGTGCTGGAGACCGATGACGAAACCATCGGCCTGCTGGTCAGCGCCGTCGCCGAAGTGATGTCGCTGTCCGAGCGCGCCGTCGAGAACCCGGTCAGCTCGATACCCGCCCTGCCCAAGGAAGCCCTGATCGGCATCGCCCGCCACGGCGGACACATGAGCGTGCTGCTGGATGCGACGGTTTTTCTTAGGTGAAGCTGGGATTCGGGATTGGGGATTCGTTCAAGAGCCGGGATTCGAGATTGGGGATTCGGGATTCGCCAGAGCCAGAGCAAGAGCCAGAGCAAGAGCCAGAGCAAGAGCCAGAGCAAGAGCAAGAGCCAGAGCAAGAGCCAGAGCAAGAGCCAGAGCAAGAGCCAGAGCAAGAGCCCGCGATGCTTGTGCTGACCTGGCGCTCAGCCACCTGCGCAGGCCGGGTGGCATCACAGTTCGCGAGGCCTGCTTCAACGAATCCCGAATCCCGACTCCCGCATCCCGGCTCTTGAGCGAATCCCGACTCCCGCATCCCGGCTCTTGAGCGAATCCCGACTCCCGAATCCCAGCTCAAGCACGCGCCGCAATCCCGTCACGCATCGCCCGGCACGCCGCTTGCCTAAGCATCGCCACAGACTTCCGCTGGTCGCGGCAGTCCACGCAACGAGGTTCCAGGCGCTGACATGAGCACGATCCAGATCCCAGAAGACCTCGGCATCGAGGCGGCGGAGCCCCTGCTTGAACAGCTGCGCGGCGAGGTCAAGGGCAAGAAGCCTCTGAAGCTCGACGGAAGCCGGGTCAACCGGCTGCATGCGGCCTCGCTGCAGGTGCTGGCGGCGCTGGTGCTGCAGCGGCGCGGCGCCGGCCTCGACACCCACATCGAAAACCCTTCGGACGAGTTCAAGGCCGCGGCCCGCATCAGCGGCCTTGGCGGCCTGTTCGGCTGGTCCACCCCCTGATACGCAGACGGAGTACGCGCAATGAGTGGTGCACGCATATTGGCAGTGGACGATTCCGCCTCGATGCGGCAAATGGTCGCGTTCGCTCTGCGTTCCGCCGGCTGGGAAGTCGAGGAGGCTGAGGACGGCGTGATCGCGCTGGAGAAGGCGAAAACAGGCAAGTTCAACTGCGTGGTGGCCGACGTCAACATGCCGAACATGGACGGCATCACCCTGATCCGGCATCTGCGCCAGCTGCCCGACTACAAGTTCACGCCGCTGCTGATGCTCACCACCGAGGCGGGCATGGACAAGAAGCAGGAGGGCAAGGCCGCCGGCGCCACCGGCTGGATCGTCAAGCCCTTCGACCCCGATCAGCTGATCGCCACCATCCGCAAAGTGATGGGGTGAGGCCGCCATGCCCATCGACATGAAGCAGTTCCAGGGCGTCTTCTTCGCTGAAAGCCGAGAGGGCCTTGATGCAATGGAGTCCGGACTGCTCAGCCTCGAGTCGGCAGGCAACGATCCGGACACCATCAACACCATTTTCCGCGCCGCCCATTCGATCAAGGGCGGTGCTGCAACCTTCGGTTTCTCGGCGATCACCGGCACCACCCATTTGCTGGAAACGCTGCTGGACCAGGTCCGCGGCGGCAAGCGCAGCGTCACCCCGGAACTGTCCGATGCCCTGCTGGCGTCGGTGGACATCCTGCGCGAGCTGCTGGTGGCCGCCGAGACCGGAGACCCCGACGACACCGCGCCCTGCGCGGAGCTGAATCAGCGGCTGTCGGCCATGCTCGAAGAGAGCAAAGCCGCACCTGCCGCGGTCGCCGCGAGCAGCGGCACACCGGCCGGCGCCAGCGCTGCAAGCAGCGGTTGGCGGGTCCTGTTCGCGCCGCATCCGAATCTGTTCATCACCGGCAATGATCCGCTGCGCATCCTGCGCGAGCTCGATCGCCTCGGCGACATGCAGATCGAATGCGACACCTCGGCCCTTCCGGCGCTGGACACACTCGACCCGGTGACCTCGCACCTGCGCTGGACATTGACCCTGCCGGCCAGCGTCAAGCAGGCGGCGATCGCCGATGCCTTCGCCTGGGTCGAGGACGAGTGCGATCTCAGCATCGAAGCCATCACTGAACCCGCTCCGGCGGTCGCGGCGTCAACAGCGGCTCCGCTGCCGGTAGCGCCCAGCGCCGATGCCATGCCGGTGCCGGCGAAGAGCGCCGACATCGTGCCGATCGCGGCTTCCCCCGAACGCAAGGACCTGGCCAAGCCCGCCGCCGGCGGCGCCAAGCCCGAGCGCACTGCGGCCGAAGTCGACAGCTCGATCCGCGTCAACATTTCAAAGGTCGATGCGCTGATCAACCTGGTCGGCGAGCTGGTCATCACCCAGGCCATGCTGCGTCAGCAGTCGCACGGCCTCGACCCGACCCAGCACGAGAAATTGCTGAACGGTCTCGCCCTGCTCGACCGCAACACCCGCGATCTGCAGGAAGCGGTGATGAGCGTGCGCATGCTGCCGGTCGAGTTCGTGTTCTCGCGCTTCCCGCGGATGGTTCGCGACCTCGCCGCGCGCCTCAACAAGAAGGTCAATCTGCGCACCTCAGGCGAAGGCACCGAGCTCGACAAGGGCGTCATCGAACGCATCGTCGATCCGCTGGTGCATCTGGTGCGCAACTCGGTCGACCACGGGCTTGAAACCCCGGAAGAACGCGAAGCCGCGGGCAAGGACCCGGTCGGCACGGTCGAACTGGACGCCTCACACCAGGGCGGCCACATCGTCATCGAGATCACCGATGACGGCCGCGGCCTGAACCGCGAGCGCATCCTGCGCAAGGCCATGGAGCGCGGTCTGAACGCGCATGAGGGCATGCCGGACTCCGACGTCTGGCAGCTGATCTTCCACCCTGGTCTGTCCACCGCCGACCAGATCACCGATGTCTCCGGGCGCGGCGTTGGCATGGACGTGGTCAAATCCAACATCACCGAACTCGGTGGTGAAATCGACATCGAGAGCTACCCGGGTGAAGGCACGCGGGTCACGATCCGCCTGCCGCTGACGCTCGCCATCCTCGACGGCATGACGGTCGCAGTCGGCGGCGAGACCTTCGTGCTGCCGCTCGGCTACGTGATCGAGGCGATGCAACCCGAACTGCAGGAGATCCGCAGCGTGCACGGCACCGGCAAGGTGCTGAAGGTGCGCGGCGACTACCTGCCCTTGGTCAACCTGGCCGAGTTCTACCGGCTCGGCGACGCCCGTCTCGACGAGAACAGCCTGGTGGTCGTGGTCGAGGGCGGCGGCCGCAAGCTGGCGCTCGTGGTTGACGAGCTGCTCGGCCAGCAGCAGGTGGTCGTGAAGAATCTGGAGGCGAACTACCGCCGCATTCCGGCGGTGTCCGGCGCAACCATCCTGGGCGACGGTCGAGTCGCCCTCATCGTCGATATCGGCGGGCTGGTACGCGCGCTGGCGACCAGCGCCGCGGCCTGAGGCCGCGGCCACTCACCAACACTGCGGAAGGCGGCGCCTGCTTGGGGCTGCGTGCCGCACAGGGAGGACGAATGCCGTCGATGGCACACACCCACGCCAATACACCGCTGCAGCGGCTTCGCAGCGCAGCCGGCAGGGCGCTGCGAACCCTGCGCGAGGGTCGTGCTGCACGCCGTCTGCTCAGCCTCACGCGCACGTCGCTGGGGCTACGCCTGGCGCTTGCGGTCGCAGCCGGCGTGCTGCTGATTCTTGGCTCGACTACCGTCATCGTCGGCTGGCGCGCCGCCAGCGCGCTCACCCAGCGCTCGATTGACGAGCTCGACACTTCACTGGATGTCGGCGAGCGCCTGCTCGCGACCTACGACAACACCCTGCGCGACAGCGCGCTGCGGATGTACGACACCCTGTTGGCCTTCCTGCCGGAAGACGACGTGGCGCGCATGGACGACGAGCTGCACTCTGCTGGCGCGTCGGAACTGCCCGCGCTCTACATGGGCGAGACCCTCCTCAACGGCAATGATGATCCGGTGGATCGCTTTGAACTGGCGACCAACGGGGTCGGCATGATCCTCCAGCTGCATGAAGGGAGGTTCGTCCGTATCAGCACCAATCTCCGCGACGAGTCGGCTTTCCGCGCCATCGGCAGCAGCATCCCGGTCGATCATCCCGCGCATGCCGCATTGCTGGCCGGCGAGAACTGGAGCGGGCAGGTCGAGCTGTTCGAGACGAACTACATCGCCTACTACAGCCCGATCAGCTACTTCGATCCTTCCACCGGCGCCAGCGACGAAGTGATTGCCGCCTTCGCGGTGGCGCTCGATTACGCAGCGACGCTCGACGCACTCAAGGAATCGCTGCGGTCTACTGAACTCGGCACCGATGGATACTTCATGGCCATCAACGTCCGCGAGGGCAGCGGCTTCGGCGACATCGAGCTGCATCCTGAGCTGGAGGGTCAGAACATCGAAGAACTTGAGGATGCCGCGCTCAAGCGCGCGCTGCAGACCCTCGCGAAGGGAGACCCCAACGACGAGTTCACGCTGGAGCTCAAGTCCCGCAATGGTGAAATCGTTCCGATGATCGCGAAAGTGCGCGATTTTCCGGCCTTCGGCTGGCGATTGATCGCGCTGGAGTCGCGCTCCGCCACACTGAGCGCAGCCGTGGGTCTGCTGGGCTTGATGGCGGTACTGGCCGTGTTCGCGCTGGCGTTCCTGATATTCGGCCTACGCTGGATCGCCAAACACCTGGTCACCGAACCGTTGGGCGAAGCGGTGCAGGCCGTGGAGGCCGTTGCCAGCGGCAACCTCGACGTATCGCTGCGCACCGATCGCACCGACGAGGTCGGTCGCCTGTACGGTGCGATGACCCGCATGAGCGCGCAGATCAAGCAGCGCATGCAGGCCGAGCGCGAAATCGCGCAGGCCAATCTCGGGATCCGGCTGGCGCTGGACCAAGCCAGCGTCGGCGCCCTGATCGCTGACAACAACCGCAGAATCACCTACGCCAACCCAGTCGCCCTGCGTCTGCTGAAGCAGCGCGCGGAGGCAATCCGCGCACACAACGCCGACTTCGACCCAGAAGCTCTGATCGGCAGCCCGTTGGGCGTGTTCTCGGATGGTCGCACCGACATCGATTCAGTGGCGTCCGACCTGCACCAGTCCCAACGCCACGAGCTGAGCTTTGGCGAGGTTGTGCTGGAACTGAGCCTTTCGCCAGTCCGCGACGATCAGGGCCAGGCCATCGGCCTGGTGGCCGAGTGGCTTGACCGCACACTTGAGCGCCAGATTGAACGCGAAGTCTCGACGGTGGTTGCCGCGGCAGCGGCAGGTGATCTTGCGACTCGCATGGACAGTGCCGGCAAGACAGGCTTCTTCGCGCTGCTGGCCAACAATCTGAATGCCCTGATCGAGAAGGTCGACCAAGGTATCCGCGAGATCCGCAGCGTGCTCGGTGCGCTCGCTCAAGGGGATTTGTCACGCACCATCGACGTGCGCATGGACGGTGTGTTCGGCGAGATGAAGTCCGACACCAATGCCACCGTCGAGCGCCTGCGCGAAATCGTCGGCCAGATCCAGGCGGCCGCCGACAGCATCAATACCGCCGCCAGCGAAATCAGCGCTGGCAACATCGATCTGTCCTCACGCACCGAGCAGCAGGCTGCCTCGCTAGAGCAGACCGCTTCATCGATGACCGAGCTGACCACGACCGTGCAGCAGAACGCCGAGAGCGCGCGCCAGGCGGATGCGCTGGCGGCAGGCGCCGCCGAAGTCGCGATGAAGGGTGGCGAAGTGGTCGGCGATGTGGTGCGGGTGATGGGCGAAATCAGCACCGCCTCCAAGCAGATCGGCGACATCATTGGCACGATTGACAGCATCGCCTTCCAGACCAATATCCTCGCGCTGAACGCCGCGGTCGAAGCCGCGCGCGCTGGAGAGGCCGGACGTGGCTTCGCGGTGGTCGCCACCGAAGTGCGGGCGCTGGCGCAACGCTCGGCCGACGCCGCCAAGGAGATCAAGCACCTGGTTGGCAACTCGATGGACAAGGTCGGCGCCGGTTCGAAGCTGGTCAACGAGGCCGGCGGTACCATGCAGCAGATCGTGCAGTCGGTGAAACAGGTGACCGACCTGATCGCCGAGATCTCGGCGGCCTCGGGCGAGCAATCCGGCGGCATCGAAAAGATCAATTACACGGTCGGCCAACTTGACGAGATGACCCAGCAGAACGCGGCCCTGGTCGAGGAAGCGATGGCCTCGGCCAATTCGCTGGAGGAACAGGCGCGCGATCTGGTCGAAGCCGCCGCCGCGTTCCGCTTGCCAAGCTAGCACCGCCAAACCGACGCAGCCCGACCGACGCTCCCGCATTGCACGACCCAAGAACTCACGGAGACACCCGAGGATGAGCACCGAAATCGCCAAGGCCACTGCGGCCGCCACCGACGCCCATGCAGGTATCGGCGACGAATACCTCACCTTCAGTCTGGGCGAGGAGGAATACGCGGTCGACATCCTCAAGGTGCAGGAAATCCGTGGCTACGAGAACGTGACCCGGCTGCCGGACTCACCCGCCTTCATCAAGGGCGTGATCAATCTGCGCGGCGTGATCGTGCCGATTGTCGATCTGCGCCTGAAGTTCGAGCTGGGCGAAGCCCGCTATGACGCACTCACGGTGATGATCATCCTCAACTTGGGCTCGCGCGTGGTCGGCATCGTGGTCGACAGCGTCTCCGATGTGGTGCGCCTGCGCATCGAAAACATCAAGCCCTCCCCGGATCTGGGCGGCAAGGTGGATACCCGCTACCTGCGCGGTGTGGCCACCGTCGCCGAGCGCATGCTGCTGTTGCTCGACATCGAGCCGATGATGCTGGGACGTGACATGTCGCTGACTGATGTTGCCGCGTAAGCGACGCAGCTGATTCGCGCTGCGGATCGCCGCACCCCGCGGTTCGCGGGGCACAGGTATTGCCTGCTGTGAGGGAATCGTCAAGAGCGCGTACGCCGTGCGCAGATTGCGATGTGCCGCCCTCATGCAGGAGCTTCGAACGATGCGCAGCAACCTTCCCGTCACCGGCCGCGAGGTCGAACTCGCCGACGGCGAGATCATCGTTTCCCACACGGACGTCAAGGGCAAAATCGTAGCGGTCAACCGCAGCTTCGTTAGGATCAGCGGCTTCACCGAAGCCGAGCTGATTGGTCAACCGCACAACATGGTTCGCCATCCGGACATGCCGCCGGCCGCCTTCGCGGACTTCTGGAGCACGCTGAAGGCCGGCCGACCCTGGGTAGGCATGGTCAAGAACCGCTGCAAGAACGGTGACCACTACTGGGTGGAGGCTCACGCCACCCCCTTGTTCGAGGGCGAGACAGTCACCGGCTACATGTCGGTGCGCAAAAAACCCTCGCGCGCGCAAGTCGCCGAGGCCGAGCGCGTCTACGCCAAGCTACGCAGCGGCAAGGGTGGCGGTCTGCGGGTGGTGCGCGGCGAAGTGAAGTCCGGCCAGACGCTGCATCGACTCAACCCCTTGTGGCTGTTGAACCTTCGCACACGCTTCTTCCTCGCAGCGGCCGGCGTGATTGCCCTCGGCCTGGCTTTGATCCTGCTCGGCGAGCACCCGGCGCGCTGGTGGCTGCTGGGCGCGGGCGGTGCGTTTGCGCTGTACAGCGCATGGTGGCTGGGTGGCGACATCAGCGGACGTCTGCATCTGGCCGTCGACGCATTCAGGCGCATCGCCTCTGGCCACTACGACAGCCGCATGCCGATCGACCGCGACGATGCCATTGGCAAGGTGATGATGGGCCTGCAGTCGATGCAGGTGCGCATGGGCTTTGAGGCCCAGGAGCAGCAAATCCGTGCCGCCGAATCGGCGCGCATCCTCGCTGCTCTGGACTCGGCTGACACCAACATCATGCTGGCCAATGCGGACCACACGATCATCTACGCGAACGCCGCGCTGAAGCGCATGTTTACCGAAGCCGAGGAAGATTTCCGCAGCGCTCTGCCGGCGTTTCGTGCAGCCGAAGTGGTCGGGGCCAACGTCGACGTGTTCCACCGCGACCCCTCGCACCAGCGGCGCATGCTCGAAACCCTGCGCGAACCGCATCGCCTCCGCCTCAATATCGGTCGGCGCAAGCTGGATTTCGTGGCCACGCCGGTGTTCGCACCCGACGGCAGCCGCGCCGGCACGGTCACCGAGTGGCGCGACCGCACTGCCGAGCTGTTGATCGAAGAAAACGTGGCCGAGGTAGTGGCCGCGGCTGCGCGCGGCGACTTCAGCCGGCGGATACCGCTGGAGGGCAAGACCGGCTTCGTGCTTCGGATTGCGGAATCGATCGACGGCCTGATGGACGGCACCGCCGACAGTCTGGACGCAGTGCGCCGGGTACTTCTGGCGCTGGCCGACGGCGATTTGAGTCAACGCATCGAAGTAGACCTGGAGGGCCTGTTCGACGAGATGAAGCAGGCCACCAACACCACCGTTGATGCGCTCAGCACGATCGTGCGCGAGATCCAGGGTTCGGTTGACACCATCCACACTGCGGCCGGCGAGATTTCCTCGGGCAATGCCGACCTGTCGGCGCGCACCGAGCAGCAGGCGGCGTCGCTGGAAGAAACTGCAGCCAGCATGGAAGAGTTGACCTCGACCGTGCGCGCGACCTCCGAGAACGCGCAGACCGCCAACAAACTGGCCCAGACCGCCAGCAGCACCGCGGACAACGGCGGCCAGGTGGTCGGCAAGCTGGTCGCCACCATGGGTGAGATCGATGCACAGTCGCGCAAGATCGAAGACATCATCGGGGTGATTGACGGTATCGCTTTCCAGACCAATATTCTGGCGCTGAACGCCGCGGTCGAGGCCGCGCGCGCCGGCGAACAGGGGCGTGGCTTCGCTGTGGTCGCGGGCGAAGTGCGCTCACTGGCGCAGCGCTCGGCGACCGCGGCGCGCGAGATCAAGACCCTGATCGGCGACTCCGTGCAGAAGTCGCGTAGCGGTGCCGAACTGGCCGGCGCCGCGGGTGGCCGCATGCAGGAGGTGCTGACTTCGGTGCGTCGCGTGACTGAACTGATGGCCGAGATATCGACTGCGGCCATCGAGCAGTCCAGCGGCATTGAGCAGGTCAACCAGACCATCACCCATCTCGACGAAGGCACCCAGCAAAACGCTGCCCTCGTGGAAGAGGCCTCTGCAGCCGCTCGCTCGATGGAAGAACAGGCCGCCCAGCTACGTAGCTCGGTGGCGCGCTTCAGGCTCTGAACCCGGGAATCGGGAATCGGGAATCGGGAATCGCAGCCAGCATTGCGACTACGGCTCGATCCCGAAACCTGGAATCCCGCTGCCGAAGGACGATAGTCGTAATGCACGGCTTGGCTCTTGCACATGGTTCTCACACAAAACCAAACGAGGTCGCGGGCGCGCCACATGAAGAGTTCTCTGTCGCTGCCCACCCTCGCGCTGGTTGCGAGCCTCGGCGCTGCTGACGTCACGGCCCAGGCGCTTCCTGAAGGCTGGACCCTGAGCCCCACGCTCAGCGCCAACTATGACTGGCTGCGCGTCGACGAAGACAGCCGGCCCTTCCCGAATGAGCGCGATTTCCGCCGCGCCCGCATCGGGCTCACCCTGAAGGGCGGAGAGCGCTGGCAGCTGCGCGGCGAACACGACGTGGAAGAACGTACCGCACCCGAGCTGAGCCTGCAGGTGTTCCTGGGGGGCGGCCGCCATCTGCGCTTCGGCCAGTTCAAGCATCCCTTCCTGCTCGACGACGTGATCAACGAGCGGCAGACGCCGTTGATGGAGCAATCATTGGCAACGGCGTATGCGATCAGCCGCCGCCTCGGCGTGGCCTATGGCCAGGCCAACGAGCGCCACAGTTTTGACATCTCACTGTTCGACAAGCGCCTCGATGGCCGCTTCGAAGGCACCGGCTTGGCCACTCGCTACAGCCGCGTGCTGCAGCGGACCAGCGAAGGTCTGCTGCATGTCGGCGGCTCGCTGGCCGTCGACAGCCCCCGCAACGACAGCGCGCGCTGGAGCACACGGCCGGAATCCGGAATCGCCAGCCGCTCACTGATCGACACCGGAACATTCCCTCGGGTCGATCAGAACCAGCGTCTCGCCGCCGAAGCGCTCTGGCTGCACGGGCCCTGGTCGGTGCAGGCCGAGCACGCGATCGGCCTCAGCACGCGCGCGGACGCTGGGGATTTCAGCTCCGATGCAAGCTACGCCCTGCTGAGCTGGTCGCCCACTGGACATGCACGCAGCTACCGCAACGGCGTGGTCGGTTCGCCCAAGGCTGGCGAAAGCGAGATGCCCTGGGAGCTGTTCCTGCGCTTCAGCCGCATCGATCTCGACGACGCGCCAGTACTCGGCGGCAGTCAGCGCGACTGGACCGTCGGTGCGACCTGGTATGTGCACCCCAACGTGCGCCTGCTCGCCAACTACACCGCGGCCCGCAGCGATCGACGCGGCATCGAAGACAACCCCGATCTGTTCCAGTTCCGCATCCAGCTGAGCTACTGAACCGCCGTCCCGGCGACCGCACCCCCTGCATCCACCCGCTTCTGCTCCAAGGGGCAGAGGCAAGGAGCTCCACCATGCGCTGGTTCACCGATCTTCCCATCGGCCGCAAGTTGGCCATCGCGTTTGCCCTGCTGACCTCACTTGCGCTCATCACAGGCGGCTTTGGCGTCAAGGAACTGCGCGACGAGAGCGCGCTGATCCGCGACCTGACCGAGCGCTCGCTGCCGGCGCGCACGGCTCTGCTCGAACTGCGCGGAATTCTCGGCGAGTACCGCACCTTCGAAGTCGCGCAGCTGGGCTACCAGGGCCAGGCCGCCGAGCTCGCCGACTACCGCACGCGCACGAACGGACTGCGCACGGATTTCGGATCGACTCTGCTGCGCTATGAAGAACTGATCCGCAGCGACGGTGAGCGCGCGCTGTTCCAGAAAGTCAGATCCGGCGGCGACGCCTACTTCTCCGCAGGCCAGCGCATCGGCTCCGCCATTGACGCGGATGACTTCGACACCGCACGGACGATCTCGAGCGACGAGGCGCGCCCGCTGCGACGCGCCCTGATGGAGGAGATCAAATCGCTGATCGATGAATCCAGCCGCCTTCTCGAAGAGCAGGTCGCGACGGCGCATGTGGCTTCCAGCCGGGCGATGTATCAGCTGGGCATCGGCATGGCCGCGATCGCGTTGTTTGCAGGGGTATTCGGCTGGACCATCACGCGCTCGATCACCGTACCGCTCAGGCAGGCCACGCGCGCCGCCGAGGACATTGCGCACGGGCGGCTTGACCAGCGGATCGCCTCGGGCTCGCGCGACGAAGCCGGCCAGCTGCTGCGCTCGATGGCCGAAATGCAGACCCAGCTGAATGCGGTGCGCGAAGCCCAGCGCGGACTGGCCGAGCAGCACCGCGACGGCATGCTCGACGAGCGCATCGACGCCAGCCGCTTTGCCGGCGACTTCGCGCGTATGGCCGAAGAGGTCAACGCCGTGGTCGACGGCCATGTGCGCGTGCAGCTGCGCATGGCCGAGGTCATGGGCCAGTACGCGCAGGGCGATCTCGGCCACGACATGGCGCGTCTGCCCGGACAGCAGGCGGCGATTTCGGACGCCATGGACTCGGTCAAGCGCCAGCTCGGCGACATCAATGCCGCGATCGGCAGCCTCGCCGGCGCCGCTGCGCGCGGCGACTTCTCGGTGCGCGGTGACGCCGAGGCCTTCCAGTTCGATTTCAGGCGCATGGTCGAAGGCTTGAACACGCTGATGCAGACGTCCGATGGCCAGCTGGCCGAGATCTCGCGCCTGCTGCGCGGGCTCGCCGATGGCGACCTCAAGCAGCGCATGCAGGGTGAAGCCCACGGCGTGTTCGCGCAGATCCGCGACGATGCAAACCGCATGGTCGACCAGCTGCGCAGCATCATTGGCGAGATCTCTGCCTCGTCCGAAACCGTGCGCTCCGCCGCCGGCGAAATCGCCGCCGGCAACGCCGATCTGTCTTCGCGCACCGAGCAGCAGGCCGCGGCGCTGGAGGAAACCGCGGCCAGCATGGAGGAACTCACCTCGACCGTGCGCGGCAATGCCGAGAATGCACGCAGCGCCAATCAGCTGGCCATCGGCGCCGGCGACGTCGCCCAGCGTGGCGGCCAGGTGGTGCGTCAGGTCGTCGACACCATGGGGCAGATCAACGCGCAGTCGCGCAAGATCGAGGACATCATCGGCGTCATCGACGGCATCGCCTTCCAGACCAATATCCTCGCGCTGAACGCGGCCGTCGAGGCCGCCCGCGCCGGTGAGCAGGGCCGTGGGTTCGCGGTTGTCGCCGGTGAGGTGCGCACGCTTGCGCAACGCTCGGCCGCAGCCGCGCGCGAAATCAAGGGCCTGATCTCGGAGACCGTGCAGAAGGTCGGCTCCGGCAGCCAGCTGGTCGACTCCGCCGGCAGCACCATGGCCGAGATCGTCGCTTCGGTGAAGCGCGTCACCGACATC
The DNA here is from genome assembly GCA_964586455.1 of uncultured Aquimonas sp. Classification (GTDB taxonomy): domain Bacteria; phylum Pseudomonadota; class Gammaproteobacteria; order Xanthomonadales; family Xanthomonadaceae; genus Aquimonas. Next base: position 18,762 of record CAZPHV010000005.1, on the reverse strand, counting down.
ATGGCCGAGATCAGCGCGGCGTCCGCCGAACAGACCTCCGGGATCGAACAGGTCAGCGCCACCGTCACCCACATGGACGAAGCCACCCAGCAGAACGCAGCCCTGGTCGAAGAAGCCACCGCCGCCGCGCGCGCGCTCGAAGACCAGGCCGGCCGGCTGGCGCAGAACGTGGCGCGGTTTAGGCTTTGACAGCCGGGATTCGGGAGTCGGGATTGGGGATTCGCTGGAGCAGGGTGCGGCTGTGATCCAGACCGCTGCGGCTCCTCAGCTCGGCTAGGGGCAGAACTCGAAGCGTTCGCGCGACGTTCTCGACCAGCTGCTCTGACGAATCCCGAATCCCGACTCCCGAATCCCAGCTCTCTAACGAATCCCGAATCACAAATCCCGGCTTCACAGGCACAACCCTTGCCTAAGCAGGACACACCGCCGCCAAACCGTCACTGCCGCCCGGAGCCGCCATGTCTTTCGCCCTGTCCACCAAGCGCTCGTCTTCGGCGCGGGCCGCCGAGGCCGCCAACGAGGCGCGGCATGAGTTCCTCACCTTCCGGCTGGGCTCGCAGGAGTTCGGCGTCGACATCCTCAAGGTGCAGGAGATCCGCGGCTACGAGAACGTCACCCGCATCCCCGATACCCCGGATTATCTGAAGGGCGTGATCAACCTGCGCGGCGCGGTGGTGCCGGTGGTCGACATGCGGCTGAAATTCCGGCTCGCCGCCGAGTACGACGCCTTCACCGTGATGATCGTTCTGAACATGGCCAGTGCCGTGGTCGGCATCGTCGTCGACAGCGTCTCCGACGTCAGCGCCTTCACCGCCGCCCAGCTCAAGCCCGCCCCCGACTTCGGCAAGACCGTCGACGCCCGCTTCCTGACCGGCATCGGCATGGACGGCGAGCGCATGGTGCTGCTGCTGGACATCGACGAGATGCTGAAAGCCGAAGCCATGAGCCTGGTCGCCGCCGTCGGCTGAGCCCCATCCCCGAACACGCTCCGCGTTCAGGAGTCGCCGATGAGCCGCAGTATCCAGGCCCGCTCGACCCTCATCCTCGGAGCGCTGGCCACGCTCAGCTTTGCGCTCGCCACCCTGCTGATCCAGGACAAGGCCAGCGATGCCCAGGCGCTGGCGGCAAGCCGCGAACTGGCTGCGATCGCCGAAGCGCAGGCCGGCCGCGTGCAGCGTTTGGCCGAAGCGCCTCTGGTGATGAGTCGGGCGCTCGCCGCCTCCGCCCGCGCCGAGGTGGCTACCGGCGCGCCTGATCGCGCGCGCATCATCGAGGTGGTGCGCCAGTACACGGCGCAGGACACCGAATCGCTGGGCTACTGGATCGAATTCGAGCCCGGCGGCTTCGACGGCCGCGACGCCGAATTCGCCACCGGGATGGCGTCGGCCAGCACGGACAGTGGACGGGTGTCCATCTACTGGGTGCGCGGCGACGACGGCACGGTAGCGCTGGAGGGTACGGCAGGGCCCGAGGAAGACCCGGACCTCGCGGACGAGGACTATTACGCCGCGGCGCGCTCGCGCGGCGCCGAACTGATGTTCGAGCCCTATCCCTACGAGGTGTTCGGACGCGAAGTGCTGATGACCAGCCTGATGGTGCCGATCCTCGTCGACGGCCAGCATCGCGGCGTCGCGGGCGCCGACCTCACTCTCGACGGCATGCAACGCGCGCTGGGCGAAGTGAGGCCCTTCGGCAGCGGCGTGCTGCGCCTGTTCTCGCCAACGGGCAAGGTGATGGCGGCGCCAGAAACCGACCTGCTCGGCCAGGCCTGGCCGCAACTGGCGCTGCGCGAAGGGCTCGCCCGGCTGGGCAGCGGAGAACGCCTGCTGATCGAGGCGGATGACCCCGCGCTTGGGGGGGCCGCCCTGCAGGTGTTCTTGCCCTTCCGCGTGGGCGCCGGCAGCGACGTCTTCGTGCTGCAGGTGTCGGCCCCGGTCGAGGTTGTGATGGCCAGCGTGGGCGAGGTGCGCAACCGGATCCTGCTGATCGGCCTGTTGAGCGTACTGGTGCTGGTGGTGGCGGTCGCCCTGATCATCCGTCGCCTCGTCGGGCTGCCGCTGGCGTCGGCCGTGCAGTCGGTGGAGCGCCTTGCGGCCGGCGATTTCGACGTCCGCATCGACGCCAACGCGGATGACGAAGTCGGACGGCTCGGCACGGCGCTGGTGCAGATGCGCGATCTGATGCGTGCGTTCATGCACGAGCAGAGCGAGCTCTCGCGTCGACATGCCGATGGCGAACTCAGCCTGCGCGTCGACGCCAGCCGCTACCGCGGCGCCTTCGGCGGCATGGCCGCCGGGGTCAATCGACTGGTGGACCAGCACATCGCGACCAGCGGCCAGATCATCGACGTCGTGCAGGCCTATGCACGCGGCGATTTGAACCCCACCCTGCCCGAGCTCGCGGGCGAAATGCGCCGCTACAGCGACGCCGTAGCCGGGGTGCGCAGCAAGCTTGCGGCGATCCGCGACGAGATCCTGCGGCTTTCGCGAGGCGCCGCCGCTGGCGACTTCAACCAGCGCGGCGACGCCGATCGCTTCGAGCACGCGTTCCGCGAGATGGTCGATGCGCTGAATGCGCTGATGGAGAACGCCGACACGGGACTCAGCCGCACCTGCGAAGTGCTGGGTGCGATCGCCCAGGGCGACCTGCGGCGGCGCATCGAGGGCGCAGCCTCCGGCCGCTTCGCCGAACTGCAGGCCTCGACCAATGCCACTGCCGAGGCCCTGCGCGGCATCCTCGGGGAAATCCATGCGGCGGTGGAGGCGATCAACCGCGCGGCCAGCGAAATCGCTGCCGGCAACGCCGACCTGTCCGCGCGCACCGAGCAGCAGGCGGCCTCGCTGGAGGAAACCGCCGCCAGCATGGAGGAACTCACCTCCACCGTGCGCGGCAATGCCGAGAACGCGAGATCCGCGAACCAACTTGCCATCGGCGCCGGCGACGTCGCCGAACGCGGCGGCCAGGTGGTGCGCCAGGTGGTCGACACCATGGGCCAGATCAACGCGCAGTCGCGCAAGATCGAGGACATCATCGGCGTCATCGACGGCATCGCCTTCCAGACCAATATCCTGGCGCTGAACGCGGCCGTCGAAGCCGCCCGCGCCGGTGAGCAGGGCCGCGGTTTCGCGGTGGTGGCGAGCGAGGTGCGCTCGCTGGCGCAGCGCTCGGCGGCGGCCGCCAAGGAGATCAAGCAGCTCATCTCCGACACCGTCGAACGCGTCGGCAGCGGTAGCCAGCTGGTCGACTCCGCCGGCAGCACGATGGCCGAGATCGTCGCTTCGGTGAAGCGCGTCACCGACATCATGGGCGAGATTTCCGCCGCGTCCGCCGAACAGAGCGCCGGCATCGAACAGGTCAGCGCCACTGTCACCCACATGGACGAAGCCACCCAGCAGAACGCCGCCCTGGTCGAAGAAGCCACCGCCGCCGCGCGCGCGCTGGAAGAGCAGGCCGAACGGCTGGCCCGGAACGTGGCGCGATTCAGGCTGTGAGAACCGGGATGTACGGATAGGAAAAGCCGCCCCGGGGGCGGCTTTTCGTTTCAGTGAGATTGAGGATTCGGGATTCGCCGGAGCAGGTGCTCGCCAGGCGCATGCACGCCGGCTGATCTATCTCGACCCGATAGATGACGAGGCGCAGCGATCTTGATCACCGCCGCGCCCTGCTCTAGCGAATCCCTGCCCGGCTCTCGCGCGCAACACGCGGGCGTTCAGAGACTCGCGCGGCAGTGCCGCGCAAGCAATCCGCCTCGCCCCGAACCCCAGCGCCTCAGAGCTTGAACTCGATCTTGCGGCGCACCCGCGACTCGACCGCGCTACCGCCTTCGGTGGCAGGGTTGAAGGTCCAGCGTCGCACCGCCGAGACAGCCTCGCGCTCGAACACACGCGCGGGCTCGGCCTTGATCACGTTGACGGCGGTGACCTTGCCAGCGGCATCGATCACGATTTCGACCTCGACGTAGCCTTCGGTGCCGCGACGCGCGGCTTCCGTCGGATAGTTGGGCGGGTCGGTCTTCAAGGGCGTGGCCGGGCCGGCCACGGCGAGGGCGGGCAGCGCGACGCTGACGAGTGCGGCCAGCGGCAAGGCCAGTAGCAGAGTGCGTGCCAGTGGTGAGAAGTCAGAGGGGCGCATCGGCGTCTCCAGAAACAGCGCTGTGGTGAGGAATGCCGCACCGACCTCCGGTGCAGGCGCTCGCGAAACTGCGAACGGCGTCTGCAGTGCAATGCCCGTACCGGGCCTGCACCGACGGAATGTCGACAGACCGTCGCGTCGGTGGGCACATCGCTTGCAGCCCGACGCAGCGAACGACACCGGCCCCGTGGTGGGGCCCCGTCAGCCCATGCCGAGCCCAGTCCATGACGCCTCTTGAACTGCTTCAAGCCGCCACCGCGCCCTCCGCCCGCTTCATGGATCGGCTGCGCCTGAACGCCAAGCTCATGCTGATCGCCGCGGTCTTCGTGGCGGTGTCCGTGGTCTTGGCGGTGATGCTGGTGCGCGACATCAACGAAAAGGTCGCCCACCTGCAGCAGGTGCAGACCGGTGAGGCGCTCTTCCCCAACGCCATCCATCTGCTGCGCGATGTCTCGGGGCATGCAGCCGCTAGCCGCCGCGGCCTTTCGGGGGACGCGCAGTCGATAGCCGAAGCCGGGCGTCTCCGGCAGGCAATCACCGACGAAGTTGCGACCCTTGTTCGCAATGCAGCGGAGCTACCGCAGGACGACCGCCTCGACGCCGCCCTGCAGGCGCTGCAGCAGGCGGCTACAGAGGCCATGCAGGACAGCGACGACATCAACACGATCGTGCAGCGCGACATGGCTTTGATCGAGCGCGTGCGAGGCGTGTTTATGGCCCTTAGAGTCGCCAGCGATCTGTCGCTGGACAGCGATGAGGCGACTCTGCTGATGGGCGAGATCGTTACCGAACACGCACCCGCCCTGCTTGATCGCGCCCTGCGCATTCGCGCACTGGGCAACCTCGTGATTGACGGCGGCGCGGTGTGGGTGGAAGACCGCATCGACCTGACCAGCTCCGATCGCGAAATCGCCAGCGCGTTGGCGACCTTGAGCACTGCGATCACCAGCCTCGGCGCCGATTTTGATGTGGTGCGCCAGAGCTTGGAGCAGGTCAACACCTCATTCGAAGCGCTTCGCCAAGGTATGAAGGAAGGCCTGCTCGATGCTGAAGAAATCGAGATGGACAACTCCGAGCTGCTGGGCTTGGGCCTGGCGGCGGATGCTTCGGTCTACGCCCTGCTGAATGTGGTCGAGCCGATGCTGAAGGCACGCATCGAACAGCGGCTGTCTGCCCTGCAGCGTGAGCGCACCCTTGTGGTGAGCGGCATTGTGCTGGCCCTGCTGCTGGCAGGCTACCTGTTCCTGGGCTTCACCCAGAGCGTCGGCCGCGCCGTTCGCGAAATCGCGGCCTCGGCCAACGACCTTGCCAGCGGCGTGTTCCGCGAGCGCGTCAACGTGCGTTCAAACGACGAATTGCGCGAGATTGCCAATGCGATGGAGTCGGTGAGTGCTGCGGTGCGTCGCTTTGCCGGCGCTCAAACCGAGATGGCCGAGCAGCATACGGCCGGCGCCATCAGCTACCGCATTGATTCAGAACAATTCGAGGGTGAGTACAGGCGCCTGGCGGAGGGCACCAACGGTGTGGTGGCGAGCCACATCGACGTCAAAGTGCAGCTTGCTGCGCTCGCGAACCGGTACGGCCAAGGCGATCTCACGGGCGACATGCCCGAGCTGCCCGGCGAGAAGCGACAGCTCACCGACGCCATGCGCACCACCAAGACCAACCTCTCGGCGATCAGCGCCGAGATCCAGCGGCTGGTGGGTGCAGCCAACGCCGGTGACTTCAGTGCCCGCGGCGACGCCAGCCAGTTCCAGCACGAATTCCGTCGCATGATCGAAGGGCTGAACAGCCTCATGGCAGTCAGCGACGCCGGCCTGCGCGATGTCGGCCGCGTGCTGGATGCACTGGCCAAGGGTGACCTGACCGAGACGGTGACGGCCGAATACATGGGTCAGTTCGACACCCTGAAGCAAGCCGCAAACAGCACGGTCAAGTCGCTGGGCGACCTCATCGGCCAGGTCAAGGACACCACCGACGGCATCAATACGGCCGCCCGCGAAATCGCGGCCGGCAACAGCGATCTGTCTGCCCGCACCGAGCAGCAGGCAGCCTCACTGGAGGAAACCGCCAGCAGCATGGAAGAGCTCACCTCCACCGTGCGGCAGAACGCCGAGAACGCGCGCAGCGCCAACCAGCTGGCGATCGGCGCGGGCGAAGTGGCCGAGAAGGGCGGCACCGTCGTCGGCGAGGTGGTGACCACGATGGGCGAAATCGATGCCGCTTCGCGCAAGATCGTCGACATCATCAGCGTGATCGACGGCATCGCCTTCCAGACCAATATCCTCGCGCTGAACGCCGCCGTCGAAGCCGCGCGTGCCGGCGAGCAGGGTCGCGGCTTCGCGGTGGTGGCCAGCGAGGTGCGCTCGCTGGCGCAGCGTTCGGCGGGTGCGGCGAAGGAGATCAAGACCCTGATCGGCGACACCGTCGACAAAATCGCGACCGGCAGCAGCCTGGTCGATTCGGCCGGCAAGACCATGGCAGAAATCGTGACCTCGGTGAAGCGCGTCACCGACATCATGGGCGAGATCAGCGCGGCGTCCGCCGAGCAGTCCAGCGGTATCGAGCAGGTCAACGCAACGGTCACCCAGATGGACGAGGTGACCCAGCAGAATGCAGCGCTGGTGGAAGAGGCATCGGCGTCGGCGCGCGCACTCGAAGACCAGGCGGCTTCGCTGGCCGATGCGGTTTCGCGCTTCCGCCTGAGCGCGAATCAGAGCAGCCTGCGCGCGGCCGCAACGCTGCGCAGCCCGGCTGCAGCGTCGGCACCGAAATCGAACGGCAACGACTTCGAGGCTATGGTGGAAGCCCACCGGGCGTGGAAGGCGCGACTGCAGAGCTTCCTGTCCGGCAAGGGCGATGCGCTCGACCCTGAACGCGTCAGTTCGGACAGCGCATGCGACCTCGGCGAGTGGCTGTACGGACCGGGTCAGAAGTACGCGGGGCAGCCCGAATTCGAGACACTTCGCAAGGAACACGCGCAGTTCCACAAGATCGCGGGCGACGTGGTGCGCCAGCACGAACGAGGCGATCACAGCGGCGCCCGGACGCGGCTGGAAAGCGAGTTCGCCGAGGCCACCCATCGCACGCTGAACGCGATCCGACGCCTGCGGGTCGGCAGCGAATCGGCCGCGCGACCGGCGCCTGCAAAGCCGCTGGCGTCGGCCGTGAGGCCCGCGCCCGCCAAGCCCGCGACGCGCAGCGCGCCGGCGCCGCGCCAGGTGCCCAAGAGCGTTCCCACGCGCAACGCAACGGCCGCCCCGACGGGCGGTGACGACATGGAGTGGACGGAGTTCTGATCAGGCCTGGCGGTTTGTATCGTGCGATGCAACGGGCGCCCAGGCGCCCGTTGTGCGTTTGGGGCAGGACAGCGCCGGCCACTCCACGCCAGACCGGCGTAATCCCGGCGCAGCGCTGCGGCACGCGGCTTGCTGCAGCAATTTTGCTCTTCCGCCATTCCGCGGCTGGGCGTAGCCACGTCGAGGGCCGATGAGCAGCGAGCACACCCAGGGCCAGGGCCAGCGCGAGTTCGAGTTCGCTGACCGCGATTTCCGCCGCGTCTGCAGCCTCATCCACGCCCGCGCCGGCATCGCGCTCGCCGACAGCAAGCGCGACATGGTCTACAGCCGGCTGTCCCGCCGCCTGCGTGCGCTCGGTATGGAGAACTTCGGCGACTACCTCGACTGGCTGGAGCGCGAGGGCGGCGACGAGTGGCAGAGCTTCGTCAACGCACTGACCACCAACCTCACCAGTTTCTTCCGCGAAGAACATCACTTCGAACACCTGCGCGAACACCTGCCGAAAATGAAGCGCAGCGGCGGCGGCAAGGTACGCATTTGGTGCTCGGCGGCCTCGACCGGCGAAGAGCCCTATTCGATCGCGATCGCCGCCTGCGAGGCCTTCGGCACGCTCACACCGCCGGTCGAGATCATCGCCACCGACATCGATACCCAGGTGCTGCTCACCGCCGAGCGCGGCGTGTATCCGCTGGAGCGGCTGGAGCGCATGTCAGAGGTTCGCAAGAAGACCTTTTTCCAGCGCGGCACCGGCCCCAATGCCGGCAAGGTGCGGGTGAACCCGGCCCTGCAGAAGCTGCTGAGCTTCTCGTCGCTGAACCTGCTGGATGCGCGCTATCCGCTGTCGGGAAGCTTCGCGGCGATCTTCTGCCGCAACGTGATGATCTACTTCGACAAGCCCACGCAGCGCGCCATTCTGGCGCGGATGAAACCGCTGCTGGAGCCGTCCGGCTTCTTCTACGCCGGCCATAGCGAGAGCTTCTTCCACGCCGTCGACCTGTTCAAGAATCTCGGCCGCACGATCTACGTGCCGGTGGCTACGATCGGTGCGTCCGAATGAACGCCGGCCTGCGCAGCATGAAGGGCCCGATGCCCTACTTCGACGTGCAGCTGCAAATGGATGCGCTGAAGCTGATGCCGGCCGACTACGTGGTGACCGATCGAGACATCGCCCTGTCGACCGTGCTGGGCAGCTGCGTGGCCGCCTGCATGCGCGACCCGGTGCTGCGGATCGGCGGCATGAACCACTTCATGCTGCCCGACGGCGGCGACGGCGACGACACTTCGGCGCGCTACGGCAGCTATGCGATGGAGTTGCTGATCAACGAGCTGCTGAAGGCAGGCGCGCGCCGCGAGCGGATCGAAGCCAAGGTGTTCGGCGGCGGCAACGTACTCAAGAGCTTTACCACCAACCCGGTGGGCACCCGCAATGCAGAGTTCGTCATCGCGTACCTGAAAGCAGAGCGCATCCCGGTGGTGGCCCAGGATCTGGGCAGCATCCACCCGCGCAAAGTCTGGTACATCCCTGCGACCGGCAAGGTGCTGGTGCGGCGTTTGCCGCACGCGCACGACACCGTGGTCGCGTCCGAGGAAATCGCTTACCGCAATCAGCTGAAGCAGCAGCCGAGAGCGGGTGGCGTGGAGCTGTTCGACTGACATGGCCATTCGAGTACTGATCATCGATGACTCTGCCCTGGTCCGCCAGGTGCTGACCCGCGTGCTGGGCGAAGACCCCGACATCGAAGTGGTCGGCGCCGCGCAGGACCCGTTCATCGCCCGCGACATGATCAAGCAGCTCAACCCCGACGTGCTGACACTCGACGTCGAGATGCCGCGCATGGACGGGCTGACCTTTCTTGAGAACCTGATGCGGCTGCGGCCGATGCCGGTGGTGATGGTGTCTTCGCTGACCGAGTCCGGCGCCGAGGTCACGCTGGACGCGCTCAGCCTCGGGGCTGTCGACTTCGTGACGAAGCCGAAACTTGAAGTCGCCAAAGGATTGACGGAGTACGCCGGCGAGCTGGCTGCAAAGGTGAAGGCCGCCGCCCGCGCCAAGGTGCAGGCGCGCAGTGCGCCCGCACGTGCCGCCGAGCGGCCGAAGGCGCGAGGCGCCGCGGGCTTTCGCACCACCGACCGCCTGATCGCGATCGGCGCCTCTGCCGGCGGTACCGAGGCCATTCGCGTGGTGCTGGAGATGATGCCGCCGGATGCGCCGGGCATCGTCATCACCCAGCACATCCCCGCCGAGTTCAGCCGCGCCTTCGCGCAGCGCATGAACCGCTGCTCGCCGATGGCCGTGTGCGAGGCCGAGGACGGCCAGCAGGTGGTCACCGGCTACGCCTACATCGCACCTGGCGGCTACCACCTTCGGGTGGAGCGCAGTGGCGCGCGCTGGCTGTGCCGGATCGGCGACGACGCCCCGGTCAGCCGCCACAAGCCCAGCGTCGACGTGTTGTTCCGCTCGGTCGCTCAGGCCGCCGGCCGCAACGCCGTGGCCGCGATCCTGACGGGCATGGGCAACGACGGCGCTGCCGGCATGCTGGAGATGCACCAGCTCGGCATTGCCACCGTGGCCCAGGACGAGGCGACCTCGGTGGTCTGGGGCATGCCGGGTGCGGCCGTGAAGATGGGGGGCGTCGACGAGATCCTGCCGCTGAATCGGATCGCAGGCCGCCTGCTTGAGCTGGCCGCGGACGAGTCGAAACGCGGCCCGCGCGAGGGCGCTTGAGATGGTAGCGAGCGGCGTGGAACACGCATTGCAGCAGGCAGCTCAACGCGCCTCGCCCAGTGAGGCCAAGCGTATCGCTCAAGCCCGGCCCTGCTGCGGCCGATAGAAGCACGAGTCCAAGGGAACACCGCAATGCAGACCGGCACACTGATTCGAATCGCACCCGCACTGCTGCTCAGCGTCGCGCACGTGGCCGCGCAGTTCATCGAGTGGCCGCTGGCGCTCGAACTGGCGCTGATGACCACCATGTTCCTGGCCTGGGCCGCATTCGCCTGGTGGTTTACGAGACATGCCTTCGCCCTGTCGCCCGACGAGACGCGCCTACTCAAGGAGCAGGAGCAGTTGCTCGGCGAGCTGCGCGAGTTCGTCAGCCGTGAAGTCGGCGGCAGCCAGCAGGAGATCCAGCGCACCCGCGCGCTGCTGAGCCAGTCGATCGGCAAGCTGGCGGACAGCTTCCAGACCATGAACGCAACGGCGCGGCACCAGACCCAGACCCTGGCCAAGATTGTCGATCGCAGCGGCGAAACCAATGGGATCGACGTGCGCCGCTTCGCGCAGGAAGCCAGCCGCCACATGGGCGAGCTGACCTCGGCGTTGGAACAGGTCAGCGAACAGAGCTCGGCCACGGTCAACCATATCGACGCGATGACCCAGCACCTTGAGGGCATCTTCTCGCTGTTGGAGGACGTCAAATCCATTGCGGACCAGACCAATCTGCTGGCGCTCAACGCCGCGATCGAGGCCGCGCGCGCCGGTGAAGCGGGCCGCGGCTTTGCGGTTGTCGCCGATGAGGTGCGTAGCCTGTCCGAGCGCTCAACCAGCTTCAACGAGCAGATCCGCAAACTGGCCAACAGCTCGAAGGAGGCCGTGCACAAGGTGCGCGACACCGTGTCGAACATGGCTACGCGCGACCAGAGCCGCTCGACCCAGGCCAAGAGCGAGGCGGCCAAACTGTTCTCGCAGGTCGAAGCGATCAACGACAGCCTGGCTGCCGGGATCAGCGAAGTCGCCGGCAGCGCGCGGGTGATCGACCAGTCGGTCTCCGAAGCCGTGCGCTCGCTGCAGTTCGAGGACATCGTCACCCAGTCGTTGGGCGCCGCCGAACGTCATCTGGAGCGCCTGGAGGCCATCAACCGAGACGCGACCGGCCTGCAGCAGCTGCTGGCCTCAAGCGCCGGCGCCAGCAACCACCGCAAGCTGGAAGCCTTGAACGACCTGCACCGTCGCCTGCGCGAGCTGCGCGACAACTGGCAGCCGATGCCGCACAAGCCGGTCTCACAAACCGACATGGGCACCGGCGGAGTTGACCTGTTTTAGGGTGGACGCTGGCCCACCAACAGCTGCACCCTCGCCCCAGTACATCGATCCCATAGGGTGGGCCCTGGCCCACCGCAACTGCCCCCCGCCTCAGGGCATCGGTCTCATGGGATGGGTCTTGACTCACCGAAGCCGCACACCCGCCCCGGCCAGCCCCACTTTGGTCTGCTAGCGTCTTGCCTGCTTGCGTGGGTGAGGTTGCTTGGCGTCACCCAGCACAGCCCCCAAGGTCGCGCGAGCCGGTGCGCACGGATCGCAGCGTTCGGAAAGCTTCGAGCTGCGGTGGGCCAGGGCCCACCCTATGGGCTTGCGGGGTTAGGCTGACGTTGAGTTTGCGTTGGGCCAGGGTCGGCTCTATGCAGCCTGCGCCCGCGCAGCGCGCTTGAGCGCCTTGCTGATGTCGGCGGCGAGGTCTGCAGTCGCTTCGATGCCCACTGACAAGCGCAGCAGACCGTCGCTGATGCCTGCCGTGGCGCGGGCCTCCGCACTCATCGCAGCGTGCGTCATGGTGGCCGGGTGTGCGATCAGGCTTTCGACGCCGCCCAGGGATTCGGCCAGGGTGAAACAGTCAAGACCATCGAGGAAGGCGCGCACCGCCGCCTCGCCACCCTCGAGCTCGAACGAGATCATCGCGCCACCGTTCTTCTGCTGACGCACCGCCAGCGCATGGCCGGGGTGCGAACTCAGGCCCGGGTAGTGGACGGCCTTCACAGCGGGGTGCTCGTCGAGCAATTCGGCCAGCGCCTGCGCGTTCTCGACGTGGCAGCGCAGGCGTGGCTCCAAGGTGCGCAGCCCGCGCAGGGTCAGGAAACTGTCGAAGGGGCTGCCGGTCAGACCCAGGCAATTGGCCCACCACACCAGCAACTGGTGCAGCTCGCTGGTGGCGGCCACGATCGCGCCACCGACAACATCGCTGTGGCCGTTGATGTATTTGGTGGTCGAGTGCAGCACGAGGTCGGCACCGAATTCGATCGGACGCTGCAGCGCCGGCGACAGGAAGGTGTTGTCGACCAGGGCCAGTGCGCCGGCGCGGTGCGCAGCTTCGATGACGAAGCGCAGGTCGGTAATGCGCAGCAGCGGGTTACTGGGGGTTTCGATCCAGACCAGTTTGGGCGGCGTCGACAGCGCGTCCGCCAGCTGGCGCGGGCAGGTCAGATCCGCCACCACCAGCTCGAAGTGCCCCTTCTTCGCCAGCGCATTGAACAGACGCCAGCTGCCACCGTAGCAGTCATGCGGCACCACCAGCCGGTCGCCCGGCTCAAGCAGGGCGAGCGCCAGCGTGATCGCCGCCATGCCGCTGGCGGTGACGACGCCGCCCGCACCGCCTTCGAGTTCCGCCAGCGCCTCGCCCAGCAGATCGCGGGTCGGGTTGCCGCTGCGCGTGTAGTCGTAGGGGCGCTTGTCGTTGAAACCGGCGAAACTGAAGTTGGTCGACAGCACCAGCGGCGGGACCACAGCGCCGAAGCTGGGATCACGATCGATGCCGGCGCGGGCGGCAACAGTGGCAGGGGCATGGCGGCTCATCAGTGCACCTCGGAGGCGATCGGAGTGTTCAGGGCGTGCGCGATCAGCTCGCCCACACGGTCGGTTTCTTTCAGGAAGGCGTCATGGCCGTACAGCGACTCGATGCAGGTGTACGTCGCTGGCGTGCCGATGGCCTCGGCGAATGCCTGCAAGTCTTCCGGCGGCGCCAGCCAATCGCCGGTCACGGCCAGCAGATGGGTGGGCGTGCGAATCAGCGCGGGCTCAACGGCATGCAGGTCGATCGATTCAGACAGACGCAGAAACGCGGTCGCGCTCCAGCGCTCGGCGTAGCGGCTGCCGCAGCTGGCCAGATAGGCCTCTGAGGCGCAGCGCGCGCGGCCATTCGACAGCTCGCTCGGTGCATCGAAGCGCTGCGCGAATTCGGCCGGGCTGCGGTAGCTCAGCATCGCGAACTGGCGCGCCAGCGACAGGCCGAGCTCGTCGGCGCACTGCAGCTGGCCCAGCGCCACCACCTGCCGCTGCAGGGCGCGGAAGGCGGACGCGAAGGGGTGCGGACGCGACCCCGCCGACAGGCAGATCAGGCGCTGCAGTCGCTGCGGATGCCGCGCGGCGAAGGCCTGGCCAACCATGCCGCCGTAGGAAGCACCGATGAAGGCGTGCAGCGACGGGATACCCAATTGATCCAGGGCGCAGGCGATCGCATCGGCCTGGTCTTCGCTGCTGATCGGCGCGTCGATGTCCCCCTCCGAGCCCAGCCAGTCGCAGGCAATCAGACAGTAGCGCTGCGGATCAAACGCCGTCTGGGCATCGATTAGTTCCTGCCACCAGCCGGGCTGCAGGTCTGCCTGACTGGCGCATACATGCCGGTGTGCGCTGATGCCGCCGGCCAGCCACAGCGCCGGCAAGCCCGGATCACCGCACCATTCCACTGCCAGGCGCACGCGGCGGCGGCCGGCGTACTTGAAGACGAGCTCGAATTCGAGAACGGAACGGCCGCCAGATGGACGCCCAAGAAACGCTTCTGAATCAAAACAGTCGGGCTCCGGGTGCGCGGCGGCGCTGGCTTGGGCAGTGGCAAGGGACATGACGCGCTCCGTGGGAAAGGACACCCATCGGAAACCCGGACGGCGCGGAAGCGATTCATGGCGGCGGGTCTGCACCCTGCACGGCATGCCCATCTTCCGGCGGCGCAGGTCAACGCTGACCCACGCCTGCCGCAGGATTTGGCACCTGTTCGACGCGTGCTGCGCCTGCAGGTTGCCCCGGCTTCAAAGGGCCTGTCCCTCTGCCGGTCTCGATGGCTGGCGGGCAGTCTGCCCAGCGAGCCGAAGCATGTCAATCTTTTCATCGCGATCAAGCGATAGATAGTGCCGCACGGACTTTGGCCTCGTGACAGCTGTCATATCCCTGCAACGCCGGGCCGCGAAAGTTCGCGGCTTGTTAAACACCCGCTGAAGGTCGCCTCATGCGCTCGCCCCGTTTGTCCCCCACCCTTCTCGCCTGCGCCATCGCGCTTGGCCTTTGCCCGACCGCCGCTGTGGTCCACGCACAAGCCGCCGAAGCCGTGCAGCTCGAAGTCAGCTCTGGTGCCGGCCTGTCCGGTCGCGTGCGCGAAGCGGCGCGCAACTATTTTCTTGAGGGCGCGCGCGTGCAGGTCGACGGCCGCGTGGTTTCGACCGACCGCGAGGGTCGCTTCCGCCTCGACGGCCTTGCGCCCGGCAGCTACACGGTGCAGGTGGATTTCGTCGGCTATGCGCCGCAAACCTTCCAGATCGACCTGGCCGACGGGCGCGGGATCGCCGCCGAAGTTCGCCTCACCAGCACCGCCGGCGAGACCAGCCTGAACCAGATCGAGGTGCGCGCCACCCGCGAGAGCCAGGCGCTGGCGCTGAACCTGCAGCGCAGCTCGGAGAACTACAAGAACGTCGTGTCGGCCGACCTGCTGGGCCGCTTCCCGGACGCCAACCTGGCCGAATCGACCCAGCGCATTCCCGGCGTGTCGATCGAGCGCGACCAGGGTGAGGGTCGCTACGTCAACGTGCGCGGCGCACCGCTGGAGTTCACCAGCGTTTCGGTCGACGGCGTGCCGCTTTCCGCGCCAAACGCCAGCCGCCGCACGGTCGAGCTGGACACCATTCCGGCGGATGTAATCTCTGCGCTTGAGGTCACCAAGGCGCTGACCCCCGACATGGATGGCGACGCTATCGCGGGTCAGATCAATATCGTTACCCAGAGCGCGCTCGACCGCGACGGCACCACCCTGCGTGCCTCCGCCGCCACCGGCCGCTATGAACTGGGCGACGGCGACAACGATCGCGCCAACGTCACCGTCGGCACGCGCTTTGGCGAGGCCGGCAACGTCGGCCTGCTGCTGGCGGCCTCGGGCAGCCGCGCCGGTCGCTTCACCGACAATGTTGAAACCGCCTTCTTCCGTGACGACGACGGCCGCATCCTGCCGGAAGTCACCGAGATCAAGGACTACGAGGGCCAGCGCACGCGCACCGGCCTGACCGCCCGCTTCGATGCGCGCATCAACGAGGACCATCTGCTGTACGCGATCGGCACCGCGTCGAAGTACCGCGACAAGGAGTACCGCAACACCTTCCTGATCGAGTACGAGCGACATGACGCTGGCTCCAGCGACACCGGCGGCGTGGCCGGCCGTGCCACCTTCGACAAGGAGCTGCGCGAGCGCATCCAGGAGCAGCGCATCCGCACGCTGAACCTCGGCGGCGAGCACTACCTCGGCGACAACCGCATCGATTGGCAGGCCAGCCGCAGCCAAGGCAAGTTCGACATTCCGGCGCGACAGCAGTGGATCTTCCGTTCGACCCTGCGTCCGCCGCTGCGCTACGACTTCAGCGATTCGGATTTCCCGGTGTGGACACTGCTCAACTCCGATGGAAGCGTGCGCCAGCAGGGCATCAATCTGTCCGAGGACCTGTACGCCTTCCGGCGCTACAACCAGCGCCTCGAAGACGCCGAGGAAACCGAAACCGGTGTGCGGCTGGACCTGCAGCGCGAGCAGAACTGGCTGGGCGAGTCCGGTGCGCTCAAGGTGGGCGTGCGCGCGCGACTGCGCGACAAGGAGAGCAACGACGACCGCAACCGCAACGCGGTCGCCGCCGGAACGCCCGCCTACGCCGATCTGCTGTGTCCGCGCGTCTCCAACAACTTCGGCCGGTTCGAGTTCGGTCGCGTCTTCTGCAGCGACATCTTCGAGCGCTTCGGCGGTACGGTGCAGAACGCCAACCTGCTGCCGCTGCTGGTGGACTCCACGGTCAATGATTACAGCGCGGATGAGGACATCTACGCGACGTACGCACGTCTGGACGCGCGCTGGGACGCGCTGAGCCTGGTCGGTGGCCTGCGCTTCGAGCGCACCGAGACCTCGGGCCAGGCCTTCCTGTATGAGCTCGACGCCGACGAGGCCGTGCTGCAGGAAGTCGGCCGCGAGTACAACAAGCTGCTGCCCAGCCTGCACTTCCGCTACGAGCTTGACACCGACTCGATTCTGCGTGGGTCCTACTCGACGGGCCTGAGCCGGCCGAACTACACCAACACCGTGCC
Organism: uncultured Aquimonas sp.; assembly: GCA_964586455.1. Taxonomy (GTDB): domain Bacteria; phylum Pseudomonadota; class Gammaproteobacteria; order Xanthomonadales; family Xanthomonadaceae; genus Aquimonas. The sequence goes on along the minus strand of CAZPHV010000005.1, from coordinate 2,235 downwards.
ACGCTTCGTCATCAGCGACGACGACCGCGAGGCCGAAGCCGGCAATCCGAACCTGAAGGCCACCTACTCGCAGAACCTCGACGTGTCCTTCGAGCGCTACCTGCGCCCGCTCGGCTTGCTGTCGGTGGCGGCCTTCCACAAGCGTCTGGACGATCCGATCTTCGTGGTGAATTCGATTCTCGGCAGCGGCGACGATGCGCTGCGCCTGACCCGCGCCGAGAACGGCAAGTCCGGCAGCATCACCGGCCTGGAACTCGCCTGGCAGCAGACCTTTGACCGCCTGCCCTCGCCTTTCGATGGTCTCGGCGTGTACGCGAACTACACCTACGCCGACTCCGAAGCCGAGCTGCCGTTCGGTATCGGCAAGACCGACCTGCCGGGCACCTCGCGCGACAACATGAACCTCGCGGTGTTCTTCGAGAAGTACGGCTTCAACGCGCGCCTGGCCTACAACATGCGCTCGAAGTACATCCAGGAGTTCGACGTCTCCGACCGCGACTTCAATGTGTTCTGGGATGAACGCGCCCTGCTCGACTTCTCGGCCAGTTACCAGGTCGGCAGCGGCTGGCAGGTGTTCGGTGAGGTCAGCAACATCACCGACTCCAAGCAGCGTCGCTTCCAGGGCCAGCGCAACCGCGTGCTGGAGCTGGAACAGTTCGGCCGCTCCTGGCTGGTCGGCCTGCGCTACGAATACTGATCGACTGCAGCCCTGCTCCACGGCCCCGGCTCGCGCCGGGGCCGTTCCATTTCCAGAGGCGACTGCACGCAGTCGCAGCGAGGTGACCCATGTTCATGAATCGCATGCTTCCCATCTGCATCGCAGCGCTGCTGCTGGGTGCCTGCAGCTTCCAGCACACGCCTTCGGCCACCGAGGTCGCAGAGAAAACAGATGCACCCGTCATCGCAATGGAGCCCGACGAGAAGGGCGAACGGGACCCGCTGCTGAGCGAGCAAAAGCTCGCTTACTCCACCGTGACCGAGGCGTTCATCACGACGATGTCGCCGGAGGACAACGTCGACTCGCCGGCCAGCTGGACAGCCCCGGACGGTCAGACCTGGTTGATTGCCACGGCCAAGAGCACGCATCGCCTGCTGGTCTATCGGGGCGACAGCGGTGAGTTGCTGCGCGCTGTGGGCGAAAAAGGCGCCGCTCCCGGTCAGTTCGATCGGCCCAACGGCGTGTTCGTCGTGGACGACCTGGTGCTTGCGGTCGAGCGCGACAACCGCCGCGTGCAGGTGCTGCGCCTGCCGGACTTCACCCCCCTCGGCAGCTTCGGCGAGAGCGAACTGAAGCAGCCCTACGGCCTGTGGCTGCGCCCCAGCAAGGGTAGCTATGAGGTGCTGGTCAGCGACGCCTACATGGACGCGTCGGATGAAGACACGGTGCCGCCGCTGGATCAGCTCGACCGCCGCTTCCAGCGCTATCAGTTCGCGCTTGAAGGCAATGCGCTGCAGGCGCGTCATCTGGGCAGCTTCGGCGCGACCGATGCGGCCGGCGCGATCCGCATTCCCGAGTCTCTGTGGGGCGACGAAGCACACGATCGCCTGCTGATTTCGGAGGAGGACGAGGCCGACGGCACGCGCGTCAAGGTCTATCGCCTCTCCGACTACGGCTACGCCGGTACCGACCTCGGCCTTGGTTTGTTCGGCGCCCAGGCCGAGGGCATCGCACTCTACGCCTGCCCCGACGGCAGCGGCTGGTGGCTGGCGACCGATCAGTACAAGGATCGCTCGCTGTTCCATGTATTTGACCGCGCCAGTCTTCAGCATCGCGGCAGCTTCGCGGGTGCGGCAGTCGCCAACACCGATGGCGTCTGGCTTGACCAGAGTGCCAGCGAGCGCTTTCCGCAGGGCGTGTTCTACGCGGTGCACGACGATCAGGGCGTGGGCGCCTTCGACTGGCGCGACATCGCCAGCGCGCTGGCACTGGAGAGCTGCCGCTGAGGGTTTGCTGCGCTGTGCAGGCAAGCCAAAGAGCGGGGCGTAGCCGGCGGCTGCGCTTCGTTCAAGGCAAGGCGTCACCCTCAGTTGTAGTGCGGACAAACCCAGCGCATCCACCGGAATTCCAACCCACGCGCAGGTCCGAGCACTTCGCGGGATACGTCGACTGCGCCGGATGGCGCGGGCTTCGTTCGGCAGGCAGCGTCGATCGGACCGGCTGGTAGATGCGCTGCGCCTATCGTAAAAGGATAGATCGCGCGCAGCCGCGATCTGATCCGGTGGTTGAACAAGCCC
>CAZPHV010000004.1:92630-152355 GCA_964586455.1 uncultured Aquimonas sp. | reverse complement strand
AGGCGGCGGGTCAAGACCCGCCCTACGTGGGGTTGGTGCGTGTTGCGGTGGGTCGGTGCTGCTCGTGTAGGGCGGATCTTGATCCGCCGCGCTTGGTCGTGTCGTCGTGCCTGCCTGCTTGCCGCGCCTTCCTTTGTCTCGCCACCGCGATCACCGTGGTGTTGCGATGGATTCGATGTCGCGGCCCAGGCGGCGGGTCAAGACCCGCCCTACGTGGGTTCGAAGCGGCGGATCAAGATCCGCCCTGCGTGCTCGGGTCGCGCCTTGGCGGGCTTTGGGGTTGCGCAAGACGATGGTGTTCAGCGCATGCGGTCCTCAGAACTTGCCGTAATAACCCTCCTTGAGTGCGTCGAAGAGGTTGGCGGCGGTGTGCATTTCGCCGTCGTATTCGATCTGCTCGTTGCCCTTCACTTCCACCACGCTGCCGTCTTCGAGTTCGAAGCGGTAGGTGGTGTTTTCGAGGTCGGCTTCTTTCACCAGCACGCCCTGGAAGGCGGCGGGGTTGAAGCGGAAGGTGGTGCAGCCCTTCAGGCCCTTGCTGTGGGCGTAGCGGTAGATGTCCTTGAAGTCCTCGTAGGGGTAATCCGTGGGGACGTTCGCGGTCTTGCTGATCGAGCTGTCGACCCAGATCTGCGCGGCGGCCTGGATGTCGACATGCGCCTTGGGCGTGATGTCATCCGCTGCAACAAAGTAGTCGGGCAGCTTGGCCTTCTCATCCTGCGCATACGGCATGGCCTCGGCGTTGACCAGGTTGCGGTAGGCCAGCAGCTCGTAGCTCAGCACCTCGACCTTCTCTTTCGACTTCTTGCCTTCGCGGATGATGTTGCGGCTGTAGTGGTGGGCGAAGCTGGGCTCGATGCCGTTGCTGGCGTTGTTGGCCAAGCTGAGGCTGATGGTGCCGGTCGGCGCGATCGAGCTGTGGTGGGTGAAGCGGCCGCCTTTCTCGGCGAGCTTGGCCACCAGCTCGGGCGCCACCGTAGCGACCTTCTGCATGTAACGGCTGTACTTGGCGTGCAGCTCGCGGCCCTTGATGGTCTGGCCGATCGTCCAGCCGTCTTTCGCCATTTCCGGGCGCTTGCGCAGCATCTCTGCGCTGACGGTGAAGTCCTCGTCCATGATCGGCGCGGGGCCTTTTTCTTCGGCCAGGGCCAGTGCGACTTCCCAGCCGGCCACGGCCATTTCGCGGGCCACGGCTTCGGTGAACTCGCAGCTCTCGGGGCTGCCGTAGGGCATGCGCAGCATGGTCACGGTGCTACCCAGGCCGAGGAAGCCCATGCCGTGGCGACGCTTGCGCAGAATCTCCGCCTGCTGCTGCGGCAGCGGCAGGCCGTTCACTTCTACAACGTTGTCGAGCATGCGGGTGAACACGCGCACGACTTCCTTGTATTCCTCCCAGTCGAAGCGCGCCTTGTCGGTGAAGGCATCGCGCACGAAGGTGGTCAGGTTGATCGAGCCGAGCAGGCAGGCGCCGTAGGGCGGCAGGGGCTGCTCGCCGCAATTGTGCGCATGCAGACCATTTCCGTCGAAGGTGTTGATGCCCGGAACCTGCACATCGAACACGTCCTCGATACCGTCGGCCTCAATCGACTCGACAGTGGCGGTGAAGCGCTCACGGTTCAGGCGGCGCTTGTAGCTGCCCAGCAGGGCCTTCAGACGCAGCGCCTTGCTGGTATCGGCAAAGCCGATCTGCTCGGCGAACAGCGGCAGGTTGTCTCCGCTGATCACCAGCTCGTGCTGGGCCTGGGTCGGGTAGGCCTTGCGGCCACCGTGGCCGTCGGGCAACAGGCTGCTGCCGGCCGGACGACGGTCACGGTACAGACGCGCATGGATACCCAGACGCAACAGCATGCGCTGCGCGGCTTCAAGCCGCGTCAGGTCACTCTGCGCCAGACGCACGCTGACACCCTTCTCCTGGCTGCCCTGCACGCTGCCATCGGCATCGAACAGACCGCGCAGGAAGCCTTGATAGAACGCGCTGGAGCTCTTCTCCAACTCGGGCGAGATGCACTTGTCGCCCGGCTGCATGCCCAGCTCGAAGGCGAGATCGCGCAGTGCGGCGGACTTCAGGCGGAACTCGCCGCGACCTTGCACTTCCGACCAGCCGGCAAAGTCAGTGCGGTGCGTCAGGCTCTGTGCGCAGCGCAGGGCCTCGTCCATCAGGGCCACGGGCGCATTGCCGCCCGCATTCACAGCTGCAGCCTGCGGCCACACCGATAGCACGGCGGCTTCGGACTTCAGCGTGCCGTCGCCCACCAGCAGGCCCAGCAGATAGCCCTGCTCCTGCGTGCGGGCGCCGCTCCACTGGTTGCCGCTGCGATGATTGTTCAGCAGCACGCGATCACCGCTCTTGAGCTCGCCCGCGGCACACCATTCGGTCTGCTGGGTCCAGCGGTTCTGCTGGCTGATCCGCCGCACGCGATGGTCAGCGGTCAGGCGCAGGCTGTGGCCTTCTTCGGTCTGCAGCCGAACAACCGGTTTGGTCGCGGTCTTGAAGAAGCCTTCGGCGCCGGTGGCGTGGTCGACACCGTCGACGCGCGCCCGGAAGCTCTGGCCCAGCAGGTCGGAAACCTGGCGCGGGCCTTCGGCGGTCTGCACCCAGGTATCCGCCGTGACGCAGGGGTTGGTCGCGCGAATGTTCTCGCACCACCAGTTGTTGTTCATCTCGTTGACGCGGTCGATCAGGATGAAGCCCGGCTCGGCGTAGTCATACGTCGAGACCATGATCATGTCCCACAGATGGCGCGCGCGGACGTGGCCGTAGATCTTGCAGGCGACCAGGCCGTCGTCGCGGGTGATGTAGGTCTCGGACGCCGGCCAGTCGCGCCAGACCACCTGGGTGGCATTGGCGAGGTCGACTTCGTCGGCTTCCTTCTTGTTGACCGGGAACACCAGCGGCCATTCGGCGTCGTCGTGCACCGCCTGCATGAACTCGTCGGTGATCAGCAGCGAGAGGTTGAACTGGCGCAGGCGGCCGTCTTCGCGCTTGGCCTTGATGAAGTCCTTCACGTCCGGGTGCGACACGTCAAAGGTGCCCATCTGCGCGCCGCGGCGGCCGCCGGCGCTGCTGACGGTGAAGCACATCTTGTCGTAGATATCCATGAAGGACATCGGGCCCGAGGTGTAGGCGCCCGCACCCGCGACGAAGGCACCGCGCGGACGCAGGGTGCTGAACTCGTAGCCGATGCCGCAGCCGGCCTTGAGCGTCAGCCCGGCCTCGTGGACTTTCTCAAGGATGCCGTCCATCGAATCGGGGATGGTGCCCGAGACGGTGCAGTTGATCGTGCTGGTGGCGGGTTTGTGCTCCAGCGCGCCGGCGTTCGAGGTGATGCGGCCGGCGGGAATGGCACCGCGGCGCAGCGCCCACAGAAAGCGCTCGAACCAGTACTTCTGCTTTTCGACGGTGGGCTCGGCGTCGGCCAAAGCGCGCGCGACGCGCCGGTAGGTGTCGTCGATGCTCGTATCGACGGCCTCGCCCTGCTTGGTCTTGAGGCGGTACTTCTTGTCCCAGATGTCCCAGGACGCGGGCTGCAGTTCGATGGGGGTTGCCACGTTACGTACCGTTTCAAGCCTGACGCTGCTCATCCAATTCGCCTCTTCTTGTGATCGTGACGACGGGGCTTGCATGGCTCCGGACCGTTCAGCGCGTGACGCACGCGATGAACAGCACGCTCGGGATGGGGCGCTTCGGGCGCTCCGGTCGCGATACGTGCTGGGGTCCGGGCGATTTAGGGCTGCCCTGGCGCCTCGACTGATGGGTTCTTGTGTGTGCGCCGGGCCACAAGGACCCGTGTCGCTTGGAGTGACCACCCACCGCCCCCCGGCCGATGTGCTGCCCTCCGTACTGCCGCTGTGCCGCGTGGTGACGCTGCTACCCGCCCCTGCCTGACCTGCCCGCGTGTTGCCTGCGAGATTGCCCGCGCCGTGCCGGCGCGTTGTGGTGGAGCTTCGAGGCGACCCCAATCTGTAGGGCTTCGCATCGAGCGAGACCACAAGATCTAGTGGACAACGACCCAGTACGCTACGCCCGGTCAAAACGGGTGTCAACGCAAAAATCTGTGGAAAACCGCTTGATCGAGGCGGCGATTTATGAAGCGCTTGCGGCACGCGGATGCGCGCCTTTGGCAGTACAGGCAGGTCCAAGCTGAAGTTGTGAAGAGCGCATGCAGATGACCGGCGCTCGGGGGTGCCAACAGCGCTCGAACGCGCGGCCGGTGGTTGCGGCCGGTGGTTGCGGTTTGCGGTTTGCGCGATACACATAGGGTGGGCCCTGGCCCACCGTGAGCGGGATGCTGGCCTCGGTCGTGACTGGCGCGAGCATCAAGGCCTGGCCCACCGTGAGCTCCACGCTGGCCTCGGTCGTGACTGGCGCGAGCATCGAGGCCATGGTGGGCCAGGGCCCACCCTATGGGCCGCGCGGACGGGGGCCGCTTGCCGCTTGCCGATCGAGCCGGCAATCAATGCCTACGCACGCTGATGCGCGATGGATTCCGCGAGCCCACATAGGGTGGGCCGTGCGGCCGGGGGCGGCGGACGGGGTCCACCGTGAGCTGGACGCAAGCCTCGGTTCGGCCTCGCTGCGCCTTGCGCGCTGCCATCCACCTTGGCGACGGCAAGCCTCGCCCCTATCTCAGGCGCAGGCGCTGAACACGCGTCGGCTGGCTGCGCCCCTCTGCGGAACCCGCGCGCTTTGCGCCGGTCTGCCTGCCCCGCACCTTGCACACACTGAACCGTGTCGAGCCCCGTCAAGAGGAGACCCGCATGTCGCATCACCCCTCGCAGACCCGCGACACCCGTCGCGCCGTCACCAAGCTTCGACTGCACAGTGCCGCCTTCGGCGCGCTGCTTACCCTCGCCGCGATCGGTCTGTTCGCGCTCGCCAGCCACGTCCTGCGGCCGGCGCATGCCGCCCTGCCGGCGGTGGTCGACGGCCAGCCGCTGCCCTCGCTGGCGCCGATGCTTGAACAGGTCATGCCGGCGGTGGTGAACATCCACAGCAAGACGGTGGTGCGGGTGCGCAACCCGATGGCCGAGGACCCCTTCTTCCGGCATTTCTTCGGCCTGCCGATGGTGCCGCAGGAGCGCGTGCAGCAGTCGCTGGGCTCGGGCGTGATCGTCGATGCGCGGCGCGGCCTGGTGTTGACCAACAACCATGTGATCGAAGGCGCCGACGACATCAGCGTGACGCTCGCCGATGGCCGCACGGTCACCGCCGAATTCGTTGGCGCGGATCCCGACACCGACGTCGGCGTGCTGCGCATTCCGGCCGACGACCTGGCCGAGCTTCCGCTGGCGCGCTCCGAGGCGCTGCGCGTGGGCGATTTCGTGGTGGCGGTTGGCAACCCCTTCGGGCTCGGCCAGACGGTGACCTCGGGCATCGTCTCGGCGCTGGGCCGTTCCGGGCTGCAGGGGCTGGCGTATCAGAATTTCATCCAGACCGACGCCAGCATCAACCCGGGCAACTCCGGCGGCGCGCTGGTCAACCTGCGCGGCGAGCTGGTCGGTATCAACACGGCGATCTTCAGCCCCTCGGGCGGCAATGTCGGCATCGGCTTCGCGATTCCCGCCGAGCTGGCCAGCGAGATCATGCGTCAGCTGCTCGACGGCGGCCGCGTGCAGCGCGGCAGCCTGGGTATCGAGAGCCAGGCGATCACGCCGCAGCTGGCCGCGATGCTCGACGTCGGCACTGCCCGCGGCGCAGTGGTCACGCGCGTGCGCCCGGGCTCGCCCGCCGCCGCTGCGGGTCTGCAGCCGGGCGATGTGATCACCGCGATCGCCCAGCAGCCGGTCGACAGCCCGCAGACCCTGTACAACCGCGAGGGCCTGCTGCCGGTAGGCGAAGCGGTGACGCTGGAATACCTGCGTGATGGGCGGGCGCGACGTATCGAGCTGAGCTTGAAAGCACGCCCCAGTCTGCTGCTGGGCAGTGCGCTGGACGCACGCCTGGATGGCGCCGAGTTCGTCGCCCTGCCGCAGCGTTCGCGCCAGCAGGGCGTGGCCGGCGTGCGCGTCGAGCGCGTAGCCGAAGGCAGTCGCGCGGCGCGCAACGGCCTCGCCGCCGGCGACCTCGTCACCGGCATCAACCGCATCCGCATCGACAGCCTCGACAGCTTTGGCGAAGTGATCGAAGCGCGACCGCAGCAGCTGGTGCTCAGCGTGGTGCGCGGACGGCGCAGCGGCGTGGTGGTGATGGAGTAGGCGCGGAGTCCGGGAGCGAACGCGATTGGAACTGGGCGGACGTAGGGCGGGCGGCCCGCCGCCAGGCAATCCACCGCGCCACGAATCCGTAGGGCGGGCCTTGACCCGCCGCCGCCGGGCGTCGGTCTTTGCGCGGCATCGCGGGCGCGGAGCCGGGCATCGGATCTGGCGCGGCGTCGCGGGTGCGGCGTCGGGCATCGGATCTGGCGCGGCATCGCGGGTGCGGCGTCGGTTGGACCAAGCAGCTGTGATGCGCGACGACGATGACAGGTGCGACGACGAAGCCACGCGTGGCGACGAAAGCACGCGCGGCGGATCAAGATCCGCCCTACAGGCCTCACATCACCGGGCGGGCTTCGACCTGCGCGCGTCGAGCCCGCCTCGGTACGAACAACGTGTAGGGCGGGTCTTGACCCGCCGCCGCGCACCCCACCGCGATGCGCACACGTAGGGCGGGTCTTGTTCCGCCCTACACACTCCCAGCGTAGGGCGGGTCTTGACCCGCCGCCGGTACGCGCATCGCGTGGGCTCTCTGATGGGGTCGGGTTTGGGCAAGCGTTGAGCTCATGGTGGGCCAGGGCCCACCCTATGGACCTCAACGGCCCCTCACGCGCGACTTCGGCGCGTGGTGTCTACCATGCACTTCTCGACATTCGCGAAACCAGAACGCTTGAACGACATCCGCGCGATCACGCTCGACCTCGACGACACCCTGTGGCCGGTTTGGCCGGCCATCGAAGCAGCCGAGCGCGAGCTGCAGGCGTGGCTGGAGGGCAACGCGCCCGGCACCGCGCTGATGTTTCCGGTGGAGCGCATGCGTACGCTGCGCTCACAGGTCGCCGAAGCGCATCCGCATCTGGCGCACGACTACTGCGAGCAGCGGATGATTTCTCTGCGCACAGCGTTGGCTGAAAGCGGCGATGATCCGGCCCGCGCTGAAGAAGCCTTCGAGGTGTTCTTCGCCGCGCGCAATCGGGTTGAACTGTTCGCCGACAGCTTGCCCGCGCTTGAACGTCTCGCCGCTCGCGTACCGCTGGCAGCGCTGACCAATGGCAATGCCTGCATTCATCGCATCGGTCTGTCGGCGCACTTCCGGTTTTCGCTGGGCGCGCGCGAGCACGGCGCGGCCAAGCCCGAGTCGAGCATCTTTCATGCGGCGTGCGCCCGACTCGGCCTACCGCCGCATCAAGTGCTGCATGTCGGCGATGATCCGCACATGGACGTACTCGGCGCCCGTCGCGCCGGCCTGCCCGCGGTGTGGATCAACCGCCGCGACGAGGTCTGGGAACACCCGGAACGGCCGGATCTGGAAGTGCGCAGCCTGGATGAGCTGGCTGCTTGGTTGGAGCGCGCTTCTGCGAGGTGAGGGCGCTGGGTTCCAAAGCGCACGCGAGGCTCTGTGGCTCGCGATTCGATACGCCTTTGGTGCACGGCACGCGCACCCTACTTGCCTCGTTGGAGCGCGCGTCCGCGATGAGGGACACGGGTTCCGAAGTGTCGGCGAAGCCCTTTGGCTCGCGATTCGATATGCCTTTGGTGCGCGGCACGCGCACCCTACGGACGTTGCGTGCCGCTTCGATCGAGCGCGCGGCGTCTCTCTCGATTGTAGGGTGCGCGTGTCGCGCACCAGCCGCCGCGGATGAAGCCGCGCAATTCGTAGATCGCGATCCGTCGAATCCGAACTCGCCGCCTCTCGTCTATCTGCAAACGAGCGCGCACGCTACATCGGGCTCGACTTCAGCGATTCACCAAAGCCATGCCCTCGGGCGGATAGCGCCCACCGCTGATCTCGGTCGCATCAAGCGCAGCACGGATGCGCTCGACCCAGGCCGGCGACAGCGCGACCTGCAGCGCGCCGAGGTTCTCCTGCAGTCGAGTGATCGAGCGCGTACCCGGGATCGGCACGATGTCCTCACCCTGCGCCAGCAGCCAGGCCAGCGCGAGCTGAGCAGGCGTGCAGCCAAGCTCGCCCGCCCATGCGCGCACCTGCTCGACCAGCGCCTGATTGCGCGCGGCGTTGTCGGCGCGGAAACGCGGGTGCGCGCGGCGACGGTCGCTGGCATCGAGCTGCTCGGCGCTGGCAATCGCGCCGGTGAGGAAACCGCGGCCCAGCGGACTGTAGGGCACGAAGCCGATGCCCAGCTCACGGCAGGCCGGCAGCACCTCGGCCTCGACATCGCGCGACCACAGCGAGTACTCGGTCTGCAGGGCGGCGATGGGTGCCACCTTCGAGGCGCGTCGCAGTGTGTCGGCGCCGGCCTCGGACAGGCCCAGATGCCGCACCTTGCCGGCCTCGACCAGACGCTGCATCGCGCCGACGGTGTCCTCGATCGGCACGTCGGGATCGACGCGGTGCTGGTAGTAGAGATCGATGCAGTCCACGCCGAGCCGCGCCAGGCTGGCCTCGCAGGCCACATACACATACTCGGGCCGCCCGCAGATACCGACCACGCGGCCATCCGGCGCGCGCACGTTGCCGAACTTGGTCGCCAGCACCACTTCATCGCGACGGGCCTTCAGCAGCTCGGCCAGCAAGCGCTCGTTGGCGCCGCATCCGTACATGTCGGCGCTGTCGATGAAGTTGACGCCCAGGTCCAGCACCCGATGCAGCACCGCGAGATTGCTGGCGTGATCCGACGGCCCGTAGAAATCGGACATGCCCATGGCGCCGAAGCCGAGCGCGCTGACTTCGAGGCCTGCGGCGAGGCGGCGTTGGGGAAGCGGGGTGGTGGGCATGGGGGACTCCTTGGATGCGCAGACAGCAACGATGCGCGGCGCACCCGGAAACAACCAGTGCGGAAGGCTGGGCAGCCGGTGCGCGTCGATATACTGGTCGCCGCTTAGCGCATCTGAGATTGCCAGTGCTGGCTTCACGCAAATCCGCAGCACCATCGAGACTCTTCACTCGTCATCCCCGCGAAGGCGTGGATCCAGTGCTTCTGCGACCGAGGCAAGTGAGTCTGGGCCCCTTCCTTCGCGGGGGCGACGGGAACCGATGTTGCGCGCGGCTCGCTTTTGGTTGCGGAGCACACGCCCAGCACGCAACGAGCTCCGACGCCTTGCGAGTTGCGAATCCCCAATCCCGAATCCCGAATCCCGGCGCGGCCATCAAGGCCGCGCCATGAGCACCCGCATCCTCGGCATCGACCCAGGCTCGGTCCGCACCGGCGTCGGCATCGTCGACGCCGACGGCACTGGCCGCTGCGTGCATGTGCACCACGAGGCTCTGCACGTGGGCCTGGAGGACGAGTTTCCGAAGCGCCTGCGCGGGATTCTCGACGGGCTGTGGTCGCTGATCGATCGCTTCGCGCCGAACGAGGTCGCGATCGAGCGCGTGTTCCTGTCGCGCAATCCTGACTCGGCGCTCAAGCTCGGCCAGGCGCGCGGCGCGGCGATCTGCGCGGTGGTGGCGCGCGATATCGGCGTGCACGAGTACTCGCCGATGCAGATCAAGGCCGCCGTGGTCGGCCGCGGTGCCGCCGACAAGACCCAGGTGCAGCACATGGTCGGCGTGCTGCTCGCCATCGACGGCAAACTGCAGGCCGACGCCGCCGACGCGCTGGCGGTGGCGATCACCCATGCGCACACCCGAACCCTGGCCGCCCGCACCGGCGTGGCGGCCTCACTACTCATTCGACGTCGAGGCAACAGACGATGATCGGTCGCTTGCGCGGCACCCTGATCCACAAGGCCCCTCCGCAGATCGTGGTCGACGTGCACGGCGTCGGCTACGAGCTGGAGGCGCCGATGAGCACCTTCTACGACCTGCCCGAGCTGGGCCGCGAAGTCAGCCTGTTCACCCACTACGCGCAGAAGGAAGACTCGGTCTCGCTCTACGGGTTTCTGAAGGACGCCGAGCGCCGGCTGTTTCGGGATCTGCAGAAGGTCACCGGCATCGGCGCGAAGATCGCACTCGCCGTGCTGTCCGGCGTGTCGGTCGACGAGTTCGCGCGCCTGCTGCAGGCCGGCGATGTCACCGCGCTGACGCGCATCCCCGGCATCGGCAAGAAGACCGCCGAGCGCATGCTGGTCGAGCTGCGCGACAAGGCCGCGGGCTTTGGCGGCAGCGGAATCAGCTTCGTGCCCTCGACCGGCACACCGGTGCCGGCGGACCCGCTGAGCGAGGCGATCGTCGCCCTGCAGCAACTGGGCTACAAGGGCGTGGAAGCCCAGCGCATGGCCGAGAAAGCGCGCGAGGAAGGCGATACGGCGGAGGCGATCATTCGCAAGGCGCTGAAGTCGGCGTTGCGGACTTGAGAGCCCGGGATTCGGGATTGGGGATTCGGGATTCGTTTGCGGGCACCTGCCGCTGCAGCGGGGTGAGAGCGGCGGCTCCGGACTGCAGTGGCTGAAGCTGAGCAGTTTTGGGACCTGGAACTGAGGTCGGAACTGGAGTTTGAGCCCCTCTCCCGGTGGAGCGAAGCGGCCCGCTTGTGGGCTGCCGGTGGCAGCCCACGGGCCGATGAGCCCGAGCAAAGCGAAGGACGGGGTTGGGGAGAGGGTCCGGGCGGAGCACAAGCTCCACACCTCGGGCCAGACATCCTCATAGGCGTCTCGAAGCATCTGTTGAGGACACCCAGCCCTCACCCCAACCCCTCTCCCGACGGGAGAGGGGCTCAGATCGGTGACTTTGGGCTCCGAGCCCTCCTCCCAGCGGGTGAGCACTCAGAAGCGGAGCCCGGCGCTGCTGCCTGCACCCGCGAGGCCCGCCGACGCAACGCTCCGCAGTTCCCCCCAACCCCGTAAACTGCCGCGCTGCGTACAACGCCCTCAGCCTGCACCCTGCCGGCTGCGAATCCCGAATCCCCAGTCCCGAATCCCGGCTCCAAAGCAGTGTCCGATCGAATCGTCTCCCCCGAGGAATCCCTGGACGAAGCCCGGCTTGAGGCTTCGATCCGCCCGCGCGTGCTCGATGACTATCTCGGGCAGCTGCCGGTGCGGGAACAGATGAAGATCTATATCGAGGCGGCGAAGAAGCGCGGCGAGGCGATGGATCACGTGCTGATCTTCGGGCCGCCGGGCCTCGGCAAGACCACGCTCAGCCACGTCATCGCCAATGAGCTCGGCGTGAACCTGCGCCAGACCTCGGGCCCGGTGATCGAGCGCGCCGGCGACCTCGCCGCGCTGCTGACCAATCTGCAGCCGCACGATGTGCTGTTCATCGACGAGATTCATCGGCTGTCGCCGGTGGTCGAAGAGATCCTCTACCCGGCGATGGAGGACTACCAGATCGACATCATGATCGGCGAGGGCCCGGCCGCGCGCTCGATCAAGCTTGACCTGCCGCCGTTTACCCTGATCGGTGCGACCACGCGCGCGGGCCTGCTGACCAGCCCGCTGCGCGACCGTTTCGGCATTGTCCAGCGGCTGGAGTTCTACTCGCCGGAGGAGCTCACCGCGATCGTGCGGCGCTCGGCACGCATCATGAACATCCAGTGCGCGCCGGAGGGCGCGGCCGAGATAGCGCGGCGCTCGCGCGGCACGCCGCGCATCGCCAATCGCCTGCTGCGCCGCGCCCGCGATTTCGCCCAGGTGCGCGCAGAGGGCGTGATCACGCTGGAGGCCGCGCAGGCGGCAATGCTGATGGTCAAGGTCGATGCCGAAGGCTTCGATGAGCTAGATCGCCGGCTTCTGAAAGTGATCGTCGAGAACTTCGACGGTGGCCCGGTCGGCGTGGAGTCGCTGGCGGCCGCGCTCAGCGAAGACCGCGGCACCATTGAGGACGTCGTCGAGCCCTATCTGATCCAGCAGGGCTATCTGGTGCGCACCGCGCGCGGGCGCATGGCGACCAACCGCACCTGGAAGATGCTCGGCCTGAAACCCCAGGGCGGCCCGCCGCCCGATCTGTTCGCGGGCGAATGATGCATTCGTCCAGCAGCGGTGACATTCAACGCGAATTCAGTTGGCCGGTACGGGTTTACTGGGAAGATACCGACGCTGGTGGGGTGGTGTACCACGCCAGCTACGTGCGATTCCTGGAGCGCAGCCGCAGCGAATGGCTGCGCGCGCTCGGCATCCACCAGCAGGCGCTCGCGAAGGACCGCGACCTGCTGTTCGCGATCCGCGCCATGCAGCTGGACTTCCTGCGCGCGGCCCGACTCGACGACATGCTTGCAGTGCGCACCTCGATGAAATCGCGGCGCGGCGCCAGCCTGGTGTTCGAGCAGGGCATCTGGCGCGGTGAGGAACTGCTGCTGCGCGCGGAAGTCCGTGCGGTCTGCCTGACCGCCAGCGGCTTCCGGCCGCAACCGCTGCCGGACGATCTGTTCACCCACGTTGAAACCCATTCCCTGTTCAAGGCTTCGGAGTAAACGGCCGCCATGTCGAACAACATCAACGTGCTGGATCTGATCCTGCACGCCAGCCTCCCCGTGCAGCTCGTGATGGTGCTGCTGGTGATCGCTTCGATCTCGTCCTGGGTGATCATCCTGGTCAAGAAGCGCGTGCTTGACCGCGCTTACAAGGGCGCCGACGACTTCGAAGAGCGCTTCTGGTCCGGCACCGACATGAGCGCGCTGATGCGCGAGCTGGGCAACCAGGACGAGCGCGCGACCGGGCTGTCGGCGATCTTCGAGGCGGGCTTTCGCGAGTTCGCGCGGCTGCGCCAGAAGAAGAACATGGACAACCGCACCCAGCTCGAAGGCGCGCAGCGCGCCATGCGCACCTCGCTCTCGCGCGAGATGGACGCGCTGGAACACAACCTTGAATACCTCGCCAACGTCGGTTCGATCAGCCCCTACGTCGGCCTGTTCGGCACGGTCTGGGGAATCATGATCAGCTTCATCGGCCTGGCTGACGTCAAGGAAGCCACCATCGCCACGGTCGCGCCCGGTATCGCCGAAGCCCTGATCGCGACCGCGATGGGCCTGTTCGCGGCGATTCCCGCAGTGTGGGCCTACAACCGCTACGCCACCCGCGTCGAGCGCATCCACACCCGCTACGAGACCTTCGCTGAAGAGTTCTCGACCATCCTGCAGCGTCACGCCCACGTCGACGACTGATCGCGCGACCCCAGGAGCGAGCACCCCATGCGCAAGCGCACCAAGCGCAAGCTGAAGAACGAGATCAACGTCGTGCCGTATATCGACGTGATGCTCGTGCTTTTGATCATCTTCATGGTCACCGCGCCCCTGTTGAACCTGGGCGTCGAAATCGAGCTGCCCGAGTCCAACGCACGTCCAGTCGAAACCCAGAAGGACCCGGTAGTGGTCGAGGTGACCTCGGATGGCCGCTTCTTCCTGACCCTGCAGGGCTCGCCCGCCGAGGAGATCGACCCGGAAGCGCTGGTCGCCAAGGTCGGCGCCTTCGTGCGCAACAACCCCGAGGTGCAGGTGATGGTGGCCGGCGATCGCCGCACCGATTACGGCACGGTCTATCAGGGCATGGTGCTGCTGCAGGAGGCCGGCGTGTCCAAGGTCGGCCTGATGAGCCGGCCAGAGTCGGACTGACAGGCCCGCATCGAACCCATGGAAACCCGCGCGGACAAGCTGGTCTCACTGTCGCTGGCGATTGGCCTGCATCTGGCCCTGTTCGGCCTGCTGTTCGTCGGCATGCTGTGGCAGAAGCCGGCTGAATCGCCGTCAGTGCGCGGCGAGCCGATCACCGCGACCCTGGTGATGGGTGGCGCGCAGCCTGCGGCGTCAACGCCACCACAACGCCCGCGCCAGGCCGAGCGCGAAACCGCGCCGGCGCCGCAGCCCAGGCCTGCACCCAGCCCGCAGACCGCGGAAGCCCCGCCGCAGGCCGCGCCGCAGGCGCCGGTGCAGACCCCCGATACCGAAGACGCCGAGCGCGCCGCCCGCAATGCGCTGGCGGAAGCGCAGCGGCTGGAGCAGGAACAGCGCGAGAAGCGACGCCAGGAGCAGGTGCTGCTGGAGCAGCAGGCGCAGGAAGAGGCCCAGCGTCTGCAGCGTCTGCGCGAGCAGCAGCAGCGCGAGCAGCAGGCCGAGCTCGACACGATCCGCCAGCAGCGCGAAGCCGCCGAGCGCCAGCGCCGGATCGAGGAAGAAAAGCTGAAGCAACTGCAGGACATGCGCAATGCGCAGACCCCGCAGACCCGCCCGGGCAATGCCGACCGCGAGCAGCCGGCGACGCAGAATGCGGGCGAGGTGGGCAATCGGGGGACGGACGACAGCCTGTTGGGGCGGTATCAGGTGGCGATTCAGCAGAGCGTGCAGCGCAACTGGCTGCGCCCGGAAACTGCCCGTCCGGGCATCCGCTGCACGATCGACATCGTGCAGATCCCCGGCGGTGAGGTCATCAGCGCGAGCGTCACTTCACCCTGCAACGCGGACGAATTGACGCGCCGGTCGATTGAAGCGGCCGTGATGAAGGCCAACCCGCTGCCCTATGACGGGTTCCAGTCGGTGTTCAGCCGCCAGGTGCGTTTCACGTTCCGCTTCGACGGCTGAGCGGGAGTGAGAAATCAATGGCTGAGGCGCGATGGAAAGGCTGGTAGATGCGCTGCGCTTATCTACCCTACGCGTAGCGCGGCGGTTGGCCTCGTTTGCGGCTAAGCGTCACCCTTGGCCGTAGGGTGGATAAGCGCAGCGCATCCACCAGCTGACGCGAAAGAAGCGATGCGCGCAGCGGAGCCTCTGGGCATGGGCGCTGCGCAGAACATGGCCCCGGCGCGACAGCACGACAGCACGTCCAAGTGCTGGTAGATGCGCTGCGCTTATCTACCCTACGCGTAGCGAGGGCTTGGGCTTCGTTCGAGTCCTGGCGTCACTGGACGGCTCGATTGGATCGAGGACATCGACCGGATCGATGACCAGCCTTCTTGCAAGCCTGATGCAGGTCAACGTCGGCGCGGTGTGCCCGCGGTCATTCAGGACGGCACTAGGGTCTCCGTTCAGCTTCGCGGCGGCCCCTCGTGTAATGTTCGCGCTTCACGCGACCCTTGTTCCGGCCCGGACTCTACGACTGGCTGGCTGCGGCTGCGCTTCACCCCCTTCCAGGCCCGACATGACCCCGACGATGCCCCGCTTCGCCGCCCTTCTGCTCGCCGCCTACGCCCTGCTTGCGCTGTCCACAGCGCATGCCCAGCGGCTTGAAATCGATATCGTCGATGGCAACCCTGCAGCCCTGCCGATCGCGGTCGTGCCCTTCGAGTATCTCGGTGCAGGCGCCTCGCCCGACACCGACATCAGCGCCGTGATCGGCGCCAACCTCAACCGCAGCGGTTCCTTCCGCGCGCTGGCCGAGCGCGATGTCGTCGAAAAGCCGATTCGCTCGGCGGACGTCAACTACGCGACCTGGCGTCTGCTCAAGCAGGATTTCCTGGTCATCGGCCGCGTGCTTGATGGCGCTGATGGCGGCTACCGGGTCGAGTTCGAATTGCTCGATGTTGCAAAGCAGGAGCGCATGCTGGGCCTCGCCATGATCGGCCGCTCCGGCAGCCTGCGCGATGTCGCGCATCAGGTGTCGGACCAGATCTACGAGCGCATCCTCGGTGTGCGCGGCGCCTTCTGGACCCGCATCGCCTACATCACCGCCACCGGCCTCAACCGCGACATGCAGTACGCGCTGATGGTGGCCGACGCAGACGGCTTCAACCCGCAGCCGGTGGTGCGCTCGCGCGAGCCGCTGCTGTCGCCGGCGTGGAGCCCCGACGGTCGCCGTGTCGCCTACGTCAGCTTCGAGCGGGGCAACTCGTCGATCTACATCCAGGACATCGGCAGCGGTCAGCGCGAGCTGGTGGCCAGCCACCGCGGCATCAACGGTGCGCCGAGCTTTTCGCCCGACGGCAGCAAGCTGGCACTGACCCTGTCGCGCAGCGGCAACCCCGAGATCTACGTGATGGACCTCGGCAGCAAGCAGCTGACCCAGCTCACCAATCACTGGGGCATCGACACCGAGCCGACCTGGGCCCCGGACGGCAATTCGATCTTCTTCACCTCCGACCGCGCCGGCAAGCCGCAGATCTACGAAGTGCCAGCGACCGGCGGTGACGCCCGCCGCATCACTTTCCTCGGCGACTACAACGCCCGCGCCAGCGTCTGCTGTGAGGGCAAGAAGCTGGCGATGGCGCAAGGGCAGGGAAATGTTTATCGTATTGCGGTTTTGGACCGAACCGTGGGCAACCCCGGCGTCCAGAATCTGGTTTCGGTCGGCAACCTGGACGAATCGCCGAGTTTCGCCCCGAACGGAAGCATGCTGCTCTACGCCGCCCGCGAGGGCCGCCGTGGTGTCCTGTACGCCGTATCAGCTGATGCGCGTGTGCGCCAGCGTCTTGTTCTAGCCGATGGTGACGTCCGGGAGCCCGCCTGGTCGCCGTATCGGCAGCGCTGAAGGCCCGCACGGCCCCAGTGCGTTTCACCCCGGCGCGGCCCTTGGGCCAGCGCCACCCTCACGACAGGACGTCGTAGGGCATGGTCCGACGGCCGTGAGGCCAAAGGACAGCGGGAGCAGTCAGGTTTGAGCCGCAAGGCGAGGGTCTGGTCTGCGCTCGGTTCCAAGCGCTGGAAAGCGTGTGAACCGGAGAACCCGCTCGAGGATGGGCTCAATGTCACCGCCACACACCATAACGACTGCATCCGATCGCAACTCCAAGGACCCTGCTCCAATGAACACGATGACCCGCCTGCTGATCGCCGCCGCGACCGTGGCCGCCCTGGCCGCCTGCGCCAAGAAAGAAGTTGTCCAGCCGCCCGCCGATACCACCCCGCCCCAGACCACCCAGACCACGGAGCCGCCGAGCGACGGCCGCTACACCCCGGAAGACCTCGACCGTGACCCCTGCCTGGTCAAGCGCGTCGTCTATTTCGACTTTGACCGTGCGGACATCAAGTCCGAGTTCGCGTCGATCCTGGCCTGCCACGCCAAGTACCTGACCGATCGTCCGTCGGCCCGCATCACCCTGGAAGGTCACGCTGACGAGCGCGGTTCGCGCGAGTACAACCTGGGCCTGGGCGAGCGCCGCGGCAATGCCGTGAACAGCGCCGTGCTGTCGAACGGTGGCTCGGCCAGCCAGCTGACCGTCGTCAGCTACGGCGAAGAGCGTCCGACCTGCACCGATTCGAGCGAAGGTTGCTGGAGCCAGAACCGCCGCGTCGAGATCGTCTACACCGCCCGCTGATGCGCGCATACAGCCTCCTCGCAGGCTGCCTGGCAACGGCGACCCTCTGGGTCGCCGTTGCTTCTCCGGCAGTTGCCCAAGGTTCCCGCCTGTCGCTGGCCGACCGCGTCTCGCGGCTTGAGCAGCAGCAGACCGGTGGCGACCAGGCCCAGGCGAACATTCAACTTCTCAACCAGATCAGCGAGCTGCAGGCAGAGATAGCCGGCTTGCGCGGGCTGGTGGAACGGCAGGCCTTCGAGATCGAAGCGCTGTCCAAACGCAGTCGCGACCAGTACCTCGACCTCGACAGCCGTATCGGTCGACTCGAAGGCGGCGGCGCCCGCGTCGGCGACGCACCGGTCGATGGCGATGCCCCTGCAAGGGTGCCCGTAGACGAGATCGCGCTGGACGGCGATCGCAGCTCTGGCACCATCGAGTTTGAAGCACCCGAAGTGCGCGCCCCGGTCGAAGGCCTGGTAGGCACCGCCGCACTGGGTGGCAGCGACACTGCCCCTGCCGCCATCGAAAGCGTGCGTGGCAACCCGGAAGACGAGCGTCGCGGCTATGACGCTGCCTTCGACGAGCTCAAGGAGGGTCGCTACGCGGAAGCCGCGCGCCGCTTCAGGAGTTTCCTGCAGCTGTACCCGGATGGCGACTACGCCCCGAACGCGCAGTACTGGTTGGGCGAGTCCTACTACGTCACCCAGAACTACGAAATCGCACTGGAAACCTTCCAAACCCTGCTGCGCACGTTCCCGAACAGCACCAAGGCGCCCGATGGCCTGCTCAAGCTTGGCTACTGCCAGTACGAGCTGCGCCAATGGGACGAAGCCGAGGCCACCCTGAATCGGGTGATGCAGCAATACCCCGACACAACCGTCGCGCGACTGGCCCAGGGCCGGCTGCGGGCGATGCGGCTGGAAAGCAGGCGCTGAGAGGCCGGTACTCGGGAGCGGGGAATCGGGAGTCGTGAAGTCGGCCTTAGGGCCACTCGATTCCTCGGGCGACGAGGGTTTGCGTCCCCCCCCCCCCGAGCTCGGTGTCATGCGTGGCTCAGATCAGGGCGTGAGCGCCTGAACCTGGAAGCTTCGCCGCCCCTCGTCGCGGCGCAGGTGTTCTTGAAGAAACACCACAACGTCGTGCGGGCGAAGCCTCTGATTCTTGAGATGCGCTGCTTTCTGTAGAGCGGAGCGTGCTCCGCCGCTGTTCGGGCGTCGCATCGCTACGGCGGCAGCCGAGCAAGCTCGGCTCTACAAAGGCTACTCAGCCCGAGTAGAAGCTCAGGCGTTCCAAGAAAAGCAGGCACTTGCGTTTCTGTTTCTTGAAAGCAGCCTCGCCCGCTGACTGGCTCACATCGTCGGCCCCAGCACGCGTGCTTCGCTTCAGCCGCCCCACCCTCGCGGTACCCCGCTTTGACGAATCCCGAATCCCAAATCCAGATTCCCGGCTCTCAAGACCGCCTACGCCTCACCGAGATCTTCCTGTCCCTGCAGGGTGAATCGCGTAGCGTGGGCTGGCCGACCGTGTTCGTGCGGCTGACCGGCTGCCCACTGCGCTGCGGCTACTGCGACACGGCCTACGCCTTCCACGGCGGGCAGTGGTGGGAAATCGACGACATCCTGGGCGAGGTTGCCCGCCATGGCGCGCGACACGTCTGCGTGACCGGCGGCGAGCCGCTGGCGCAGAAACGCTGTCTGGTGCTGCTCGAAAAGCTCTGCGACGCCGGCTATTCGGTCTCGCTGGAAACCTCGGGCGCGATCGACATCGGGCCGGTGGACCCGCGGGTTCAGCGGGTGATCGATCTGAAGACTCCGGGCTCGGGCGAGCTGGCCAAGAACCGCTGGCAGAACCTCGATCACCTGCAGGCCTCGGACCAGATCAAGTTCGTCGTCTGCGACCGCGCTGATTTTGACTGGGCGATGCAGACCACACGCGAACACCGCCTGCACGAACGCTGCGAAGTGCTGGTCTCGCCCAGCTTCGGGCAGGTGGCGCCGGGCGATCTCGCCGAATGGTTGCTTGCCGAGCGACTGCCGATCCGATTCCAGATGCAGCTGCACAAGCAGCTGTGGGGAGAGGCGCAGGGGCGTTGAGCGGGCCGCGCTTGCGCGCGCGGGATTGGGGATTCGGGATTCGGGATTCGCAGCGGCCGCCCTCCCCCCTCTGCCGACCTCTTGGCGTTTGCAGTGACCTCCGGCCGCGCTCGCGCCCGCTACAGTTGCCTCTTCCGGACGACGGTCCCGACGCCGTGCTCCGACTTCCGAAGCCTCGCCTACTTCTACCGACAGGAGCCTCCCGCCAATGAACCCAGCGAAAGCAGTCGTGCTCCTGTCCGGCGGCATGGACTCCGCCACCGTGCTCGCGATCGCGCGCGCGGAAGGCTTCGAGGTGCATGCGCTCAGCGTGGCCTATGGCCAGCGGCATACCTCCGAACTTGCCGCAGCCGCGCGGCTAGCGACCTCGCTCGGCGCCGCTGCGCACAAGGTGGTGACCATCAACCTGCGCAGCATCGGCGGCTCCGCGCTGACCGATGACATCGATGTGCCCGAGCATGGCGGCGATGGCATTCCGGTGACCTATGTACCAGCGCGCAACACCATCATGCTCAGCGTGGCTCTGGGTTGGGCCGAGGTGCTCGGAGCACGTGAGATTTTCTGCGGGGTGAACGCGGTGGACTATTCGGGCTATCCCGACTGCCGTCCCGAGTTCATCGCCGCCTTCGAGCAGCTTGCAAACCTTGCGACCAAGGCCGGCGTCGAGGGTCACCGCCTGCAGGTGCGCGCACCGCTGCTCGACATGAGCAAGGCCGACATCGTCCGCCGCGGCATCGAGCTGGGCGTGGATTTCGCGGACACCGTTTCCTGCTACCAGGCGGATGCGGAAGGCCGGGCCTGCGGCCACTGCGACGCCTGCCGCCTGCGCACAGCCGGCTTCGAAGCCGCTGGCGTGCCCGACCCGACGCGCTACGTCGGGTGAACGACGCGCGCGTCCGAACTTGTGCCGCCGCCACGCGATGACTACACTGCGCGGCTCTGCGCGAGGGCTGGTCACCAGCCCCACACCGCGTAGCACGCCGAAACCGAGGAACACCCCGGGTCGTTAGCTCAGCGGTAGAGCTGCGGACTTTTAATCCGTAGGTCGAAGGTTCGAATCCTTCACGACCCACCATATTCCCCTCCAGACTCGACCGACACAGCCCAGAGCCACCATCCAACCCCGCGTATTTGCGGGGTTTTTTGTGCCCAACGCGTCTAGCCCCGTCCAAGTTTGACCGTTGCGAGCCTGTCCAGCACGGGGGTATCGTCCGGGGTATCTAGGGCACACACCCCGCACTGGGGGTATCGGAGCGGACGATGGCAGGCGCGAAGAACAAGCTCACGGCCCTGCAGTGCCGGAGCCTCGGCGCTGGCAAGCATTTCGATGGCGGCGGCCTCTACCTGCACGTCCAACCCTCAGGGTCGCGCCTCTGGCGACTGAAATATCGATTTGCGGGAGTTGAGCGCCTGCTGGCTCTGGGGGTGTACCCGGAGGTGTCACTGGCGGAGGCGCGGGATGCAGCCGAAGTTGCGCGCGCGCAGCTTCGCGATGGCAAAGACCCCATGTCTGAACGTCGATCGGCCGAGGCCCGAGCAAAGGCGGAGGCCGCGCGGGTAAAGCTGGAGGGCCGCGAAACCTTTGGCGCCATCGCAGAGGAGTGGCTGAGCCTCAAGTCACCTGGCTGGGCCCCTGGCCAGACCGCGAAGGAGACGCTGCGGCTCCGAAACCACCTGCTGCCCTGGCTCGGGCAGTTGCCAGTACGGCAGGTCGGAGTGAGCGAACTCAAAGCCATCCTCGACCGGATCACCAAAGCAGGACACATCGAGACCGCGCACCGCGTTCGAGCAATGGCAAGCCTGATCCTCCGGCACGCCGTGATCACCGGTCGAGCGGACCGCGACGCCGCAGCCGACCTACGCGGCTGCATCCCGCAAGCCAGCAAGACGCATTACGGGAACATCCGGAACCCGGCCGGAGTAGCGCAGTTGATGCGCGCGATCGATTCTTTCGGAGGCACGTTTCCGGTGCGCTGCGCGCTGAGGCTCGCACCGCTTCTGTTCTGTCGCCCCGGAGAGCTGCGGGGGATGGAGTGGCAGGAGCTTCACCTCGAACATCCGGATGGCCCTCGCTGGGTCATCCCACCACAGCGTCGCAAACTCCGGAAGCGGCTCAAGGAGCACATGGACACGCCTCCGCACATCGTCCCGCTCAGCAGGCAAGCGGTCGCGATTCTCGGCGAACTGCGGCCGCTTACCGGGGCTGGGCGCTTCGTGTTCCCCAGCGTGCGGACAAGCTCCCGCCCGATGAGCGACGGCACGATCAACGTCGCGCTGCGCAGCCTCGGGTATGCAGCGGGCGAGATGACCGGACATGGCTTCCGCCACATGGCCCGCACGCTGCTGGCAGAGATGGGCTGGCCCCGTGAAGTCTGCGAAGCCCAGCTCTCCCACGTACTGCCTGGCGTCGAAGGGGTCTACAACAAGGCCCAGCACCTGCCTCAGCGGGTCGAGATGATGCAAGCGTGGGCGGACTTCCTCGATGCACTCAGGGAAGGGACGAACGTAGTCCCACTTCGCAGGTCGGCATAACTGAGACGGGATGCGACTGGATTCGACAGCCGCGCACGCGAACCATATTGCGCGTAATTCCGCGCCCCGGCTCCCCCTGCCCGCACGCTCTGCACCACGCCGGCCCCACCGCGCCGGCGTTGGACGAGAGCAATGGAATCTGCACCGAAAAAGACCGCTGAAACGACAGCGCACCGCGCCAACCTCCCTGCACCTGGAGCGCTGTGGCGTCTCCCGGAAGTGCTGAAACGTATTCCCGTAGCACGCTCCACCCTCTGGGGCTGGGTGCGAGACGGGCGCTTTCCCAAGCCCATCAAGCTGGGTCCGATGACAACAGCGTGGCGAGCATCAGACGTCGCGGCGTGGATGGAACAGGCAGGGAGGGATTCGGAATGAGCCCTCTGAGCCAACGCCTGCACCTTTACGCGGCGCATCTGGCTGATCGCCTCAGCGATGCAGCCTTCACCCCGGACCCCATGCTCCTGGAGGCGATCGCAGCAGACTGCGAGGGCGTCGCCCGCTGCCTCCGTCGCCTTGCTGCAGAAGAGCGCAGGGAGGGCGATGAAGCATGAAGCCCACAAAGAAAAACGCCACGGCAGCAACCGTGGCGGAGCGCATCACAAACCGGCTTGGCTCGTATTGCTTCCCCGAGGCTACCGCTTCCCCAGCAAAGCGCAAGCTCTGGCGCAGCAACCCGACCGTGCCGTCTGACTGGCGCGAGCGACTGCCGCGCCCGGAGGCCTACTACTCGCAGCACCTGAAGAAGCTCAGCAACCCCAATGCCGCCGGCTGGGCGCAGGCCTGCTGTCCCTTCCACGAAGACACGACCGCCTCCTTCAGCGTGAATTTCACGAACCCGCGAGGCGGCTGGAAGTGTTTTGCGGGCTGCGGCGCGGGGGACCTGCTCAGCTTTCACATGCGGCTGCGGGGACTGACTTTCGTTCAGGCCCGAACCGAACTGCTGGGTAGGGGCTGAACATGCGCACTCCAGAACATCCGTCCGAAGGGCGGACGGCGGCCGCGCGCCGGCTGTTCGGCAGACCTGCGACCTTGGGCTTCACCGAGCTCAGCCTCCACGCCTACACCGACGCGGACGGCCGCGAGCTCTTCGTGGTCGTGCGCCTCAAGCATCCGGACTGGCCCAGCCTGTCTAGCGACGAGCGAGCAGCCATCGCCGATCAGCTTGGCAAGCTGAAGCCTGACGAGTCAGGCAAGATCATTCGCCCCATGCACATGCTCGGATCGATCTACGTTCCGGGCAGACCAACGCCACCGCCAGAAGGCTGGCCGCTCTATGGCTTGAGCGCACTGCTGCAGGCCCCACGGACTGCGCCCGTGTTCGTGGTGGAAGGCGAGGCCTGCGCCGATGCCCTGCAGCAACTGGGCGTGGTCGCGGTCACGTCTGGCGGCGCCACGTCCGCCAACGGTGCGGACTGGCGACCCCTTGCACGGCGACAGGTCGTTCTCTGGCCGGACAACGACGAGGCAGGGCGCACCTACGCCAGGGCCGTGTACGAGAGGCTGGAAGCGCTCAAAGCCCAATGCACGTGGATCGACGTGCCAGCCCTCGGCCTGCCCGCCAAAGGCGACTGCATCGACTGGCTCAGTCGCTATCCCGATGCAGTAGTCGACGATGTCCTGGCGCTGCCGCTCGTATCCGACGCGGCGGAGGCCTCAAGCGCTCCTGACCCCTGGAGCGATGAAGGCCCCGAGCCCCTGCGGCGCATGGCGTGTGATCCGAAGCCCTACCCCGGGCATGCCCTGGGCTCGCTGCTGCACGGGGCTGCGGCAGCCGTGCACCATTATGTTCAGGCCCCTCTGGCGCTCTGCGCGCAGTCCACGCTGGCGGTTGCCTCACTCGTGGCGCAGCGGCTCTACAACGTCGAAATCGACGGCCGAACACACCCACTGTCGCTGTGGTTGCTGACCGTCGCAGACTCAGGCGAGCGCAAGAGCGCTGCAGACGCGGTGCTGTGCCGCGAAGCGCGCGACTGGGAGCGGTCCTGCTACGCCGCGTTCGAGGCAGAGCGCAAAGCCAACCTGCGTTCAGGTGAGACTCCCGAGGAGCCGCTCCAGGCGACGGTGTTTGCTGGCGATCCGACGCTCGAAGGGCTGCACAAGCTGCTGCTCATCAACCGCGGCTGGGCCGGCCTGTTCAGCGATGAGGGCGGCATGTTCGTGGGCGGGCACTCAATGGGCCGAGACCACATCGGCAGGACCGTGGCGGGGCTCTCCAGCCTCTGGGACAACGGTACGGCCGACCGCGTGCGCGGCGGCGACGGAGTAGCCAAGCTCTACGGCAAGCGCCTGGCCCTGCACCTGATGATGCAGCCGGTGTTCGCCGAAGAACTGCTCTCCAACCCAAAAGCCAGCGGTCAAGGGTTCCTGGCGCGTTGCCTGCTGGCTTGGCCCAGCAGCACCGCAGGCCATCGCCGCTACCGGGAGGGCGACGTCTATAGCGAACCGGGCATGCAGGCGTTTGCGGCTCGCATCCGACAACTGCTGCAAGCACGCGAGCCCTTGCACCGAGGCGAGAGAAACCAGCTTGAACCGCCCCCGCTCCGCTTGGACAAAGAGGCGAAGGCCCTGTGGATTGGCGTGCACGACGCGATCGAGCAGGCGCAGCGCCCCGGTGGGGATTACGAATCGATCAGGCCGTGGGCGAGCAAGGCGCCCGAGCAGATCCTCCGTGTGGCGGGTGTGTTGACCGTGCTCGGGCAGGAAGCCCCCCAGCAGATTCGAGCTGCGGAGATCCATGCAGCGGCCGAGCTGGTCGACTGGTATCTGCACGAGGCCGTCAGGCTGCGCGATGTCGGTAGCGCCTCGCCTGAAACTCAGAACGCCGAGTCCGTGCTGAGCTGGTGCTGGGATCGAGAGCTGACCGTGGTGCACAGCGCCGTGCTGACCAACTCTGGGCCAAGGCCAGTACGCAATGCGAAGGCCTTGCACGCAGCCATGAAACTGCTGGAGCAGCATGGATGGGCCGCCAGAGTCGAGGGTGGCGCCCTGCTCGACGGTGCCCATCGCCGACATGCGTGGCGCATCCGGCCCAAGGCCCCCGATTGAACCGCGCGGCCCTGACGCTCACGACAAAGAGTACGGCAGCGGCGAATCTGGCGAATCTGGCGAATCTCAAAGGGTCTCTGCTGATCCGGGCCTCAGATTCGCCAGATTCGCAGGATTCGCCGCGCCCGCGCTGCTTCAGATCGACTCAGGGAGCCGCAGCCCACCGCCCGCAGTCCGCCTCCACGGCCACGCATCGGCGATACGGCCATGGAATCGACACATCGCCAAAACGCGTCGACCAAACCGTCTTTCATCGACACATCAGGCCGAAATGTCGATACAGTCATCCCATGCCGGCCCTCGACGCCTGCCAGAGCTCGCCCTCCATGCGCTTCGATCCGAGTCGCCCCTATAACGACCTGCCCGAGCTGCCGCCCAGCGCGGAACTGGAAACCCGTCCGGTGCTGAAGGCCTGCATCGAAGCGCGCGCCGCGCTGGCCGAGCTGAAGAGCGTGGGCGCCGCCCTGCCCAACCCCACGGTGCTGATCAACAGCCTGCCGCTGCTGGAAGCCCAGGCCAGCACCGAGATCGAGAACATCGTCACCACCAGCGACGCCCTGTTCCGCTTCGCCCAGGACGAACACGGCGCCGATCCGGCCACCAAGGAGGCGCTGAACTACCGCGCCGCTCTGCGCGAGGGCTTCGAGTCGCTGGCGCAGCGCCCGCTGAGCGTCAACACCGCCGTGCGGGTCTGCTCACGCCTGAAGGGCAGCGAGATGAGCATCCGACGCATCCCGGGCACGGCCCTGCGCAACGCCGCCACGGGCGAGCTGATCTACACCCCGCCCGAGGGTGAAGCCGTGCTCAGGCAGAAGCTGGCCAACTGGGAGCGCTTCATCCACGAAGCGACCGAGATCGATCCGCTGATCCGCATGGCCGTGGCCCACTACCAGTTCGAGGCCATCCATCCATTTCTGGATGGCAACGGCCGCACGGGTCGCGTGCTCAATCTGCTGATGCTGGTCGAGCAGGGCCTGCTGGATCAGCCCATCCTCTATCTCTCGCGCTACGTGCTGCGCCAGCGCACCGACTACTACCGACTGCTGCTGGCGGTGACCCGCGAAGGCGCCTGGCAGGCCTGGACGCTCTTCATGCTCGACGCCGTGCGCGAGACCGCGCAGTGGACGCGGGACAAGGTGCTGGCCATACAGCGCCTGCAAGCGGCCGCAGCCGAGCACATGAAGGCTCACGCCGAGAAAATCTACAGCCGCGAGCTGGTCGATGCGCTGTTCGTGCAGCCCTATTGCCGCATCCAGAATCTGGTCGACTCGGGCATCGCCAAGCGCCAGACCGCCTCGATCTACCTCAAGCAGCTGGTTGAGACCGGTATGCTCGACGAGCTGAAGGTCGGACGCGAGAAGCTGTTCCTGCATAGCGCGTTCCTGCGCCTGCTGACCAGCGACGCCAATGAAGTCGCGCGCTATTCCGGAGCCGGTGATCGATGAGGCAATGCAGCAAGTGCGGCAGCACACGGTTCAACGCTTGCAACCGCTGCATGGACTGCCGCAATGAGCGGGCCAAGGTGCGGCAGTCGCGAATCAAGGCCAACGGAGGCAGTCACACCCGCAAGGAGTGGGCCGACCAGCTTGCCCGCAGTCCGACGTGCGCTGTCTGCGGCAGAGCCTGGCACGAGGTTCCTCCCCGGCCAGACACGCGCTATCGAAACACGTGGACCAAGGGCCATAAGAACCCGATTTATCACGGCGGCTCAGACGAAATCAGCAACATCCAGGCCGAGTGCTATGAGTGCAATTTCCGCAAGAACGCAGGCAGCCTCAAGACACCTCGTGTCACCCCTTAGGACAGAGCCATGGCAGCAAGGCAGGATCGATTCTCTTCGGCATTCAGCTTCGTGCTCGACACGGGCGTGGAAGTCTTTCCCGTCCAGATGAAGCGCAGGGACACCGGCAACATAGCGTTCCGAGTGTCTCCCGGCGGCACCGGTGGCAACACGCTTGAAGCGGGGGAAGAGGTTGACGAGGCCACCATGATCCGCAAGGTGTTCGAGCATGGGTATGCCGTCCGCTGTCGCTCCAAGGATGGCGCGGTGGGCGGTCTCTACAAGCCGGGCCACCGCGCTGTCCGACACGTCAAACGCGCAACCTAGGCTGATCCCGATCGAGACGCACGCTTCGACTGCTGGGCATGGATCAGCGGGCGTCCCGCACCGGCCCACCCTCTGTCTCATCCGAGCTCTGGTCCGCAAAATCTCACGAGGAATCTGATTCACATGATCGCCGATCACTTCGCCGGCCTTGAGCAGTTCGAGGCTGACCTCTGGAAGATCGCCGACGACCTGCGCGCCAACACGGGCCTCGCGTCGAACGAGTACTTCATGCCGATCATGGGCCTGCTGTTCCTGCGCCATGCCAGCAATCGCTACTACGAGGCCATGGCGGCCATCGAGGCGGACAAAGCGGCGGGCAAGATGCCGAACCGTCCATTGGTGGATGCCGACTTCCACCGACGCCGGGCGATGTTCCTGCCCGAAGCCGCGCGCTTCGACGTGCTTATGGCAATGCCCAAGGATGGCCAGCTGGGCAGCGCGCTGACTCGCGCCATGGAGGAAGTGGAGGCGCACTACCCGCCACTGAAGGGCCAGCTCCCCAAGGACTACGCGCGCTTCAAGGACGAAGTGCTGGAGCGCATGCTGCGGCTGTTCGATGCCGAGGCCCTGCGTACGGCCTCAGGCGACGTGTTCGGCCGGATCTACGAATACTTCCTCGCTGAGTTCTCGAAGCTCGCCGCACACGACAACGGCGAGTTCTTCACTCCCCCCTCGATCGTGCAGACCCTCGTCAACGTGATCGAGCCCGACCACGGCATCGTCTTCGACCCGGCCTGCGGCTCCGGCGGCATGTTCGTGCAGTCCAGCCACTTCATCGAGAGCGCTGGCGAAGACACGATGTCGCGGGTGACCTTCTACGGCCACGAAAAGAACGAGACCACCGCCAAGCTGGCACAGATCAATTTGGCCGTTCACGGCCTGCAGGGCAGCATCCGTTCGGGCGATGAAGCCATCACCTACTACCAGGACCCGCACGAGCTGCGCGGCAGGTGCGACTTCGTGATGGCCAACCCGCCCTTCAATGTCGACGAGGTGGATGCGGACAAGGTCAAGAACGACCCGCGACTGCCCTTCGGCCTGCCAGGGGTGAACAAGGCCAAGAAGGTCTCCAACGCCAACTACCTGTGGCTGTCCTACTTCTACAGCTACCTCAACGAGCGCGGTCGCGCGGGCATCGTGATGTCGTCCCAGGCCTCCAGCGCAGGGCGAGATGAGGCCGTGGTGCGGCAAAAGCTGGTCGAGACCGGCGCCGTTGACGTGATGATCGACATCCGCGGCAACTTCTTCTACACCCGTACGGTGCCCTGCCAGCTGTGGTTCTTCGACCGCGCCAAGGAGCGCGATGAGGAACGCCGCGACCAGGTGCTGATGCTCGATGCGCGCGGCATCTTCCGAAAGGTGACCCGCGCCATCTACGACTTCAGCCCCGAGCAGCAGAAAAACCTCGCCGCCATCGTCTGGCTGTACCGCGGGCAGACGCAGCGCTTCATGGGCCTGCTGCAGTCCTACCTGGGCACCGCGCTTGCGCGTGCGGAAGCCATGCCGGCGCCGCTCGCCGAATTCCAGCAGACGCTGGCGCAGCTGCAGGCGCTGATCGCGCCCTTTGCGCAGGTGCCGCGCGAGGTCGATCCGCTGAAGGACGCCTGGGCCGAGCTCGAAGGCGCGAGAGCCCTGATCGCAGACGACGTTGCAAGCCTCGGTTGGGAGGTCTCCGATCGCTCGCAAGAGTGGTCAGAAATGCAGGCATCAGCGCTCAGCAACAACCGCCTGAAATCCGCGCGACATGCGCTGCATCCTCTGGCCGACCGCTGCCGCGACCTGAGCCGCCAGCTCGATCACGCCATCAAGCTGACAGGGCGCGTGGTCGATGTGGCCGTCAAGGAGCTGGCCGCCAAGGACTCCGAGCTGTGGCCCAGCGCCGAGATCAACCGCGCCCGCAAGGCGCTGGAATCCGCGCGCGCCGCTGCGGTGGAAGCCCTGCGGCAGACCCGCTACTTCGTGAAGCAGGCTGACTGGCTGCATGAGCGCTTTCCCGAGGCGGAGTTCCGCAATATCGAGGGCCTGGTCAAGCGCGTCTACCGCAGCGAGATCGCTGCCCACGATTGGAGCCTGACGCCGGGCCGCTACGTCGGCGTGGCGCCGCAGGAAGTGGACGAGGACTTCGACTTCGAGGAGGCGCTGCGCTCGATCCATATCGACCTGAAGGGCCTCAACGAAGAGGCCGTCGAGCTGGCAGCGCGGATTGCGCGGAACTTTGAGGAGCTGGGCGTGTGAGTTGGCCGATTCGACGCCTCGCGGATGTCGCTGACTTCAGTCTGGGCAAGATGCTCGACCAAAAGAAGAATCGCGGCGAACTCAGGCCGTACCTCGCCAACGTGAACGTGCGCTGGGGTGAGTTCGATTTCGAGAACCTCCGCGAAATGCGCTTCGAAGAACACGAAGAGGATCGCTATGGTCTGAGGCCCGGGGACATCGTCATGTGCGAGGGAGGCGAGCCGGGGCGCTGCGCGCTCTGGAACAACCAGTTACCCGGCATGATGATCCAGAAGGCCCTCCACCGCGTCCGCCCACATGCGTGTTTGGACAGTCGATTCCTCTACTACAGCTTCCTGAAGAAGCGCGCCAACAACGAGCTTTCGGGGTACTTCACTGGATCGACGATCAAGCATCTGCCTCGTGAAAAGCTGGCATTGGTAACGGTCGAAGTTCCACCGTTGCCAGTCCAGAGGGGTATCGCGGCAACGCTCGGAGCCTACGACGACCTGATCGAGAACAATCGGCGGCGGATTGCGCTGCTGGAGGAGTCGGCGCGGCTGCTCTACCGCGAGTGGTTCGTCCACTTCCGCTTCCCCGGCCACGAGCACGTCAAGATTGTCAGAGGTCTACCGGATGAATGGAGGTCTGAGACTTTCGGACAAGTCGCGGAGCTTCGCTATGGCAAAGCTCTGAAGAAGGAAGATCGGCTCGACGGCTCGGTGCCTGTGTACGGTTCCAGTGGAGTGGTAGGAACCCATGCCTCAGCGATCGCAGAGGGTCCGGCCCTGGTTGTTGGACGAAAGGGCAACGTGGGCAGCGTGTACTGGTCATGGAACGATTTCTGGCCCATCGACACCGTCTACTTTGTGCCCAAGAAGCAGTCTGATTTCTGGCTGTACCTCACGCTGCCCACAGTGGGCTTTCTGAACACAGATGCCGGGGTTCCGGGACTCAATCGAGACTTTGCGTACAGTCGGAACTTGACGGTTCCTTCGGCAGCGATCCGGAGGCAATTCAATGAGGCAGTCGCCCCAATGTTCGATCAGATCAGAGCCCTTGTTGCCTACTGTGAAAAGCTCTCCGAAGCCCGCGACATCCTCCTCCCCCGCCTGATGAGCGGGGAGATCGCAGTCTGACCCTCGCCTGATCAGGAGCCCGGCATGGCGGTGACTGGCATCAACAGTGAGGACCGTCTGGTCCAGCAGACCTTTGCCGACCACCTGCGGAACGCGCTGGGCTGGGAGAGCGTCTACGCCTGGAACGACGAAAGCTTCGGCCCGACCGGCACCCTGGGCCGCGACAGCACCGAACAGGCGGTGCTGCTGCGCGACCTGCGCGCAGCGCTGGAGCGCCTGAACCCGCAGCTGCCGGCGGTGGCCATCGACGAGGCGCTGCGCGCGCTGACCGTGTTCGATGTCAGTCGGTCGCTGGTGCAGCACAACCGCGACTTCCACCGACTGATCCGCAGCGGCGTGCCGGTGAGCTATCGCGATGCAGACGGGCGCCAGCACACGGCGAGAGCGCGGGTGATCGACTTCGACAACGCGCCCGGGGCCAACCGCTTCCTCGCCGTGCGCGAGCTGAAGCTGACCGGCCTGCGCACGCCGAACTACAACCGTCGCGCCGACCTGGTCTGCTTTGTCAACGGCCTGCCGCTGGTGTTCATCGAGCTGAAGGCGGTGCACAAGAACATCCGCGCTGGCTTCGACAACAACCTGCGCGACTACATGGACGAGAACGTCATCGCGCATGCCTTCCACCACAACGCGTTTCTGGTGGTCTCCAACGGCCATCACGCCCGCTACGGCTCGATCACCAGCAGCTGGGAGCACTTCTACGAGTGGAAGCGGCAGGACGAGGCCGACGCCGGCAGCCTGGCCGCCGAAACCCTGCTGAACGGCATGCTGCGCCACGATCGCCTGCTCGACCTGCTGGAGAACTTCATCCTGTTCGATGAGAGCAAGGCGGGCGCCACGCGCAAGGTGGTGGCGCGCAACCATCAGGTGCTGGGGGTGAACCGCGCGGTCGCCTCGGTGGCCCGCCAGGAGGCGCTGAAGCGTGAGTTCCCACCCGAGGAGCGCCTGCGCTACCGGGTAGTCGAGCTGCCGCTGGAGCGCCCCGAGCCCAAGCCAAAGCGCCAGACGCCAGAGGGGCCCGCGCGCGCGGTGGCGGATGCGCGGCCCAGCTATGTGCCCAAGGGGCCGATCGACATCATCGAGCGCGCCCACCCTGACCTGGGCCGGCTGGGCGTGTTCTGGCATACGCAGGGCAGCGGCAAGTCGTACTCGATGGCCTTCTTCGCCGAGAAGGTGCGCCGCAGGCTGCCCGGCAGCTTCACCTTTCTGCTGATGACAGACCGCCACGATCTCGACAGCCAGATCTACAAGACCTTCGTCGGCTGCGGCATCGTCAGCGACCAGGCGCCGCGCGCGGCCTCCGGCCCGGACCTGCAGGCCGTGCTGCGTGAGAACCACCCCTACGTCTTCAGCCTGATCCACAAGTTCCACCAGGACCTGCGGCCCGGTGAGCCCTACAGCGAGCGCGACGACATCATCGTGATCTCGGACGAAGCTCACCGCACCCAGGCCGGACGCTTCGCCCGCAACATGCGCATCGCGCTGCCGAATGCGGCCTTCATCGGCTTCACCGGCACGCCGCTGTTCACCCAGGACGAAGTGACCAAGCGCATCTTCGGCGACTACGTTTCGCGTTACGACTTCAAGCGCTCGGAAGAAGACGGCGCCACCGTCAAGCTGGTCTACGAGAACCGCGGCGAGAAGCTGGGCGTGGCGCGGCCGGATCTGAACGACCTGATCGCCGAGAAGGTGGAGCAGGCCGATCTTGACCCCGACCAGTCGGCCCTGCTGCAGCGCCTGCTGGGCAAGGACTACGAGGTGATCACCGCCGACGCGCGCCTCGACAAAGTCGCGGCGGATTTCGTCGCGCATTGCGCTACCCGCTGGGAGTCGGGCAAGGCCCTGCTGGTGTGCATCGACAAGATCACCTGCGCGCGGATGTATCAGCGCATCGGCCCGCACTGGCGGGCCAAAGCGGCAGCAGTGAGGTCCGCCGCGGCCGATGCGCAGGCACGCGCGGCAGCGGAGGTGGACCCTGCCGTACAGGCGAAGCTGCAGCAGGACGCCCGCCAGCTGCAGTCGCAGGCGGATTGGCTGGACGAAACCCGCATCGAGATCATCGTCAGCGAAGCGCAGAACGAGGTCGCTGACTACAAGGCCTGGGGCTTCGACATCGTTCCCCATCGGGAGCTGATCAAGAAGGGCTTCGCGACGGCAGACGGCAAGCGCGTTGACGTGGAAACCGCCTTCAAGGACCCGAAGCATCCCTTCCGCGTGGCCATCGTCTGCGCGATGTGGCTGACTGGCTTCGATGTCGAGTCGCTGTCCACCCTCTACATCGACAAGCCGATGAAGGCGCACACGCTGATGCAGGCGATCGCTCGCGCCAACCGCGTCTACCCGGGCAAGGACTTCGGCCTGATCGTTGACTACAACGGCATGCTCAAGAGCCTGCGTCAGGCGCTGGCGCAATACGCGCTGGGTGACGGCGCCGGCAGCGGCGAGGAGATCGTCGCGCCGATCGAGGAGCGCGTTCAGGCCCTGCTGGAGTCCCTGGTCGCCACCGAGGCGCATCTGCAGAGCCTCGGCTTCGACTCTGCTGCGCTGATCGGCAGCAAGGGCTTCACGCGCATTCAGGGGCTGGCGGACGCGGTCGAGGCCGTCTATAGCACGGAGGACGCCAAGCGCCGCTTCGAGATCCTGGCTCGTGAGGTGTTCAGTCGCTTCAAGGCGCTGCTGGTCGAGCCGACGGTGTACCAGTACGCCGAACGTCACGACAACATCGAGGCCATCTACAAGAAGCTGACCGAGCGTCGCGACACCTCGGACGTGACCGAGCTTCTGAAAGAGCTGCACCGCATCGTCAACGCGGCCATCCTCACGCAGGCACCCGGCGAGGACCAGAAAGAGGGGCTCACCTTCGACCTCAGCCGGCTCAATCTTGATCGCCTGCGGGACGAGTTCGCGAAGAAGGTGAAACGCAAGGCGACCGCGCTCAAGGACATCACCGAGGTCATCGAGCAGAAGCTGGCCAAGCTGCTGGCGAAGAACCCGACGCGGATCGACTATCAGGAGAGGTACGAGCGGATCGTTGCGGAATACAACCAGGAGAAGGACCGCACGACCATCGAGGAGACCTTCAGGCGCCTTGTCGGCCTGATCGAGGATCTCGACGCGGAGCAACAGCGCGCGGCCTCAGAGGGCCTCAGCGAAGAGGAGCTGGCGCTCTTCGACCTGCTGCGGAAGGACAAGCTGGACAGCCTGGACAAGACAGCGCGCGAGAAGCTGAAGCTCGCCAGCAAGGGCCTGCTCGCCGCCATCGAATCCCGCCTGAGCAAGCTCGATCGTTTCTGGGAGAAGGAGCAGACCAAGGGCGACGTTCGCGTCTTCATCCTCGACCAGATTTACTCCGACCTGCCGTCACCGCCGTATAGCGAGGAGGACAAGGAGTCCTTGGCTGCAGGCGTATACGCCCATGTCTGGCAGCGGGCGGTGAGGGGAGACTTCGCGAGGGCTGGCGCCCGCGCTTAGGCGCACAAAGCAATGAGCCGTTGATCGACGCAACAGCGGCGACTTCGCGCACCCAGAGGCATACACGCTTGGCACATGACCCCTTCGCCAGTCTGCTGCAGTCGCTTCGCGCCGCTCTGTTCGACGGGTGCGGCGTGGGCATCGACCTCGGCACCAGCAACAGCCGCCTGGCCATCGCCGAGCAGGACGGAGACGACATCTATTGCGAGGCTTCGGAGATCAACGATGAAGGCAGAACAGACGCTGGCTTCGCCATGCCCTCCGTGCTTGCTCTCACCGACACCCGCGTACTCGTCGGCCATGCGGCAGAACGGCTCAAGCTCAACAAGGGGTTCAAGCAGGGCCAGAACTTCTTCGCGTTGACGAAGAGCGAGATTGGCCATGGCTGCGAGTACCCGGCAGCGCCGCGGGGATTCAGAACGCCCACGCAGATCGCAGGGTTCCTGATCGACCAACTGATCATCGGGTCCAGCATTGGCGATCGTCCCCACGCCGATCACTGGGTGCTAGGCGTACCTGCCTCTTTCGATGCCTCGCAGCGCTCTGCAAGCCTGCGCGCCGCAGTCTCGACCGGACTGATCGCGCCGGGCCACGTCTCCCTGATCGACGAGCCGCTCGCGGTGCTGCTCGACCTGTGCTTCCGTCGACCGGAGGTGATCGATCAACTGCGTTGCGGTGGTTCTTGCCTCAGTTTCGACTTCGGCGGAACGGCCTGCGACGTTGCGATCTACGAGTTCGACACCGGCGATGCAACGCTGCTGCCGCGACTTCGAGCCAGTTGTCGTGACGCACGAATCGGCGGCGTCGACATCGATCGCGCCATCGTCCGGCATCACCTCATGCCCGAGCTGCTCAAGCGCTGCGGTATCGCCGCATGCGAGGTTTCAGACGAGGACAGGCTCACGGTGTTCGAGCCGGCTTTGCTCGCCCCGGCAGAGAAGCTGAAGCGACAGCTCTGTCTGCGTCTGCGCGCCGCGGCCCATCCGGACAGCGATGACCCCGACCTCGACGTGAGTTTGGACGGGTACTTCAAGGTGCACTGGCGAGGGCGCTCACTCCACCTCTGCGACCCCAGCCTCCGCTGCGAGGCGTTCGAGGCGATGCTTGCCCCCATAGTCGGCTTCAGCAGCAACGGTTCGTTCGAGCCGCAGAGCGGTGCGCGCGTATCGATGTTCGCGCCCATCCTGCACGCCTTGTCTTGCGGTGAGCTGCAGGCCGACGAAATAGGCCTCGTGCTGATCAGCGGCTGCAGCAGCCTCATACCGCAGGTGCGGAGCGCCTTGGCCGCCTACTTTCCGAAGGCGGCGCTGCTGGAACCGGGCGACAGCACCGACTTCGACG
Organism: uncultured Aquimonas sp.; assembly: GCA_964586455.1. Lineage (GTDB taxonomy): Bacteria > Pseudomonadota > Gammaproteobacteria > Xanthomonadales > Xanthomonadaceae > Aquimonas. The sequence goes on along the minus strand of CAZPHV010000004.1, from coordinate 117,159 downwards.
TTTCGGCATCCCGCGGCGCGGCTCTGCAGGCTCTCTCCATCGCAGGCACGGGCTCGCCACTTATCGCATGGCAGTGATGTCCTCCGGGCCATGGCGCCCCTCTTGATCGAGACGCGGCAGCCCCGGAGCAAGCATGCAGAAACCCTGGCATTCGCCAATTTTACTTCCCCAGCGATGGGGTATCCCGCGGAGATGCTGCCGAGGTCTCTGCCTTCAAGGGCGCGAGCTGCCAAAGCACGAGGGGCGAGAAGCGAGAAGCAAACCGCCGCTGGCGGGCCTAGCGCGGGCAGCCTGCCCTGAGGCATCAGGCGTTCAAAGGACAACCGCTCTGCATGATCAGCCAGTAGTGCACGTCGTTCTCCCGCGGTTCCAGCGGACGCGTCGGCGATCGAACGGAGAACCAGCGTGCGCGCCAACGCAGGGCAGCCAGTAGCTGTCGCTCTGGGGCATCGAGCGGCTTCGCGGTGATCTCCTCAGCCTTCGCCTCCAATGCGGCAAGCACCTCATCGCAGTCGCGCTGCGGCGAGATCCGCTCGGCGAGCTCCAGGGCTGCGGTCATCGGGAAGATGACGTAGGGCGGGGATTGCTTCATTCGGGTGCCTGCTCCATGCACGGCGCACTGTCGCATTCGGCAAGGTGACTGACGAGGAGATGCTGAAGGGCTTCAGCCTGGGACGGCTCCAGCATGAACTCGGATTCCGCGACCGCGACGGCCTCACCGACGGACAGGATCTCCGGCATGGCCGACCTCAGCGCCCACGCCATGGGGTGATCTTCGAGATGGGCGGTGATCGCTACGTGCTCCGCCAGCAAGGGCGCCACCAACAGCGCAGCGCGGACCGATCGCGCGGGATAGCTCTGCTCCCACACCTCGGCCAACTGATCGAGCGCGCTCATCATCTCCGACTCCGGCAGCGACATGATCCGCGCCCATGTTGGGTGGACGAGCGCGCCCTCCGCTGAAATCTCGTTCCAAGTTTCGGGGGTGACCTGATACATGCCTCGGCGCCTTGATGAGGGGGCCCTGAGCCTGCAGCCGCTGACCCAACAGGCTAGCAAAGTCGCTCACCCGAGTGTCGGAGCGGTCTCATGAGGCTTCAGTGCAGGTGTAGCGCACGCGGACGAATCAAGCAGCATGGCAAGAAGCAAAAGAGCCCCGACCAAGGCCGGGGCTCAAACCCCTGGGCCTGTGCGGGGCTCCCCGGCTGAAGCCGAAGGCGGTCCGCTCCTAACAGGGGACATGAGTCTCCACGCGAGCGGCGCGCAGGGTCAACAGGGGTGGCTGGCCGCGGCTCAGCGGCATGCTCCCCGCCGAGCGCGCGCGCCCTTTTTTATGGCGACACCCTCTCCAAGTGGTCAGCCCCCAGCCGAACGCGGCGCCCTAACATCCGCTGCCTCCGTCCTAAGCGGGATTCTTCCGGGGGTATTCGTGGGGGTATCTTTCGGAAGACCTCTCGACCAACCTCGGCAAATCAAGGTTTTCAGCAGTCTTTTCGGTGGCTTCACGACCCACCACTTACGCACTGTCACTCATGCCGTGAGGCAACCCGTGGGCGCCACGGCTCGCGATCAAAGCGATCTCACAGCATGCCCGTGAGCATGGCGTGCGCAGCGGCAGCACCGGCGATAGCGCCTGCCATCGCTTCGTGTCGAAGTTTCGCGTCGGACCTAGACCCGAGCAAAGACTCGAAGCTCGCGCTCATCGCCCTCTGATTGCCGCATCGGCTGCCCCGGCTGCGCCTTCCCTGCTCGTTGGCGTGAACTTGCGAGGAAGCCACGAGGTTTCGCCGATCGAATCGACACATCTCCAAAACGTGTCGATCATTAGGTGATTGATCGACACGTGAGACCGAAATGTCGACGCAGTCATCCCATGCCGGCCCTCGACGCCACGGAGATGCCGCCCGCCGCTCGTCGCACAAAGCTCCGCGATCCCGCCGCTGTGCTGCGAGCAACGCAAAGGGCCGGCTTCACTAGGATCGCCGGCTCACGCGGCAGAGTCTTGCAGGCCTACCCCGGCCGAACCCCCTGCTTCCGCCTGCGCAGCTCGCGCATCGTGATGGCAAGCAAGGTGGCGGCGGTGATCGGCAGCACGACCCACTGCATGACCGTGGCGAACTCGTCGAGCGCGTCGTGCTCGGCAGAGGCGAGGATCAGGAAAGCGGTGTAGGCGCAGTAGTAGCCGAGGAACATCGCGCCTTCCCAGCGCGCAATCAGGTGTCCCGAGAACAGGATCGGCAGGCAGGCGATCGCCGCCGCCAGCATCACCTGCATGTCGAAGGTGATCAGCGCCTGCGAGACCGGCAGGGCCATGGGTGCCACCAGCGCGGTCAGGCCGGCCACGCCGAGGATGTTGAAGATGTTGCTGCCAACGATGTTGCCAACGGCCATGTCGCGCTGTCCGCGCAGGGCGGCGATGATCGAGGTCGCGATTTCGGGCAGCGAGGTGCCGACCGCGACCACGGTCAGGCCAATGATCAGTTCGCTTACGCCCAGCCACTGCGCGAACACGATCGCGGCCTGCACCAGCCAGCGCGCGCCGAGCAGCAACATGCCAAGGCCCACGGCGATCAGCAGCAGCTGAACCGCCCAGTGGCGGTCCCAGTTCGATTCGGGCGGAAGTTCCAGGTCCAGCTCATCGGCCGGCCGACGGCGGCTCTGCCAGTACAGCAGGCCGATATAGGCGAACAGGCCGAAGAACATCAGCCCGCCTTCGATGCGACCGATCGTGCCGTCCAGCGACAGGACGAACAGCAGGATCGAAGCGCCGACCATGATCGGCACTTCCTGGCGGACGATCTGGCGGTTGACCACCAGCGGCACGATCAGCGCCGATACGCCCAGGATCAGCAGGATGTTGAGGATGTTGCTGCCGACCACATTGCCCAGCGAGATATCGGCCTGGCCTTCGAGCGCACCGCGCAGGGACACCGCGAACTCCGGCGCGCTGGTGCCGAAGGCGACCACGGTCAGGCCGACCACCAGCGGGCTGATGCCCCAGCTGAGCGCCAGCTTGGAAGCGCCGCGCACCAGTACGTCGGCGCCGAGGATCAGCAGGACCAGACCTGCAGCAAAGGTAAGGTAGAGCATCAGAGGATTCCGAACATTGCGGGGGCCTGAAACGACAGATCCCGGCGCGCGGGGCGGGCCGGGATCTGTCGAGGACGTTGCGTGGCGCTGGACTCAGGGACGACGCGCGTCCAGCACGGCGTTCCACTCGGCGACGCGCTTGGCCTGCGCAGCCAGCAGGGCCGAGGCATCGCCTTCGATCCTGACGCTGTTCAGGGCATCACCGCCGGCGATCGCGTCGACGACCTTCTGGTCGCCGTCGTCGAGCACCTTGCCGAACACGGTGTGCTTGCCGTCCAGCCAGCCGCAGGGCACGTGGGTGATGAAGAACTGGCTGCCATTGGTGCCGGGGCCGGCATTGGCCATCGACAGCACGCCGCGCTCGTGGCGCAGGCTGGGCGTGCACTCGTCCTCGAACCGGTAGCCCGGGCCGCCGCGGCCGCTGCCCTCGGGGCAGCCGCCCTGGATCATGAAGTCGGCGATCACGCGGTGGAAGTTCAGGCCGTTGTAGAAGCCGCGGTTGGCCAGGTTGACGAAGTTGGCGACGGTGACGGGGCAGGCGTCGGCATGCAGACGCACGCGGATCGGGCCTTTGGAGGTGTCGAAATGGGCGATCAGCTCGGACATGGGGGCTTCCCGATGAATGACAGCCGCAAAGGATAAGCCATCCCGCCGCCCTGCAACTGGCTTGTCAGCCGCGGGCCGGTATAATGCCGCGCCGCGTCAAGCGCCAGTGATGACTGGCCGCGGGCGGCAGGTCGCCGTTTCTCTCCAGCGCGCGTTGTTCCCCCACAACCGTTTGCCCTGGCCGAGTGCCAGCTGCGCAGTGTGCGCGAGACCTGCCCGAACACTTCTTTCCATCCGCGATCCGCGACGCTTGCGTGGCTCGCTTCAGGCCGTGCCCCATGATCCAGAACCTGCGCAACATCGCCATCGTCGCCCACGTCGACCACGGCAAGACCACCCTCGTCGACCAGCTGCTGAAGCAGTCCGGCACCTTCGGCGAGCGCGAGAAAGTCGCCGACCGGGTCATGGACTCGAACGACCTCGAGAAAGAGCGCGGCATCACCATCCTCTCCAAGAACACGGCGATCCGCTGGACTTCGCCGGCCGGCGAGGAATTCCGGATCAACATCGTCGACACCCCGGGCCATGCCGACTTCGGCGGCGAGGTCGAGCGCGTGCTGTCGATGGTCGACTCGGTGCTGATCCTGGTCGACGCCATGGACGGGCCGATGCCGCAGACCCGCTTCGTCACCCAGAAGGCCTTCGCGATGGGCTTCCGGCCGATCGTGGTGATCAACAAGGTCGACCGCCCCGGCGCGCGTCCGGACTGGGTGCTGAACCAGACCTTCGACCTGTTCGACCGGCTGGGCGCCACCGACGAGCAGCTCGACTTCCCGGTCGTCTACGCCTCGGGCCTGAACGGCTACGCCGGCCTGACCGACGACGTGCGCGGCGGCGACATGACCCCGCTGTTCGAGGCCATCATCAAGCACGTCGCGCCGCCGCCGGTGAACATGGACGGCCCGTTCCAGATGCGCATCACCAGCCTCGACTACAACAGCTACGTCGGCATCATCGGCGTCGGCCGCGTCCAGCGCGGCAAGATCCGCACCAACATGCCGGTCACGGTGATCGACCGCGAGGGCAAGGCGCGCAACGGCAAGGTGCTGCAGGTGCTGGGCTTCCACGGCCTGCAGCGGCATGAGGTCAAGGAGGCGCAGGCCGGCGACATCATCGCCATCTCCGGTATCGAGGGCCTCGGCATCTCCGAGACCGTCTGCGAGCAGGGCAGCGCCGAGCAGCTGCCGGTGCTGACGGTCGATGAGCCGACCATCAGCATGACCTTCCAGGTCAATGATTCGCCCTTCGCCGGCGTCAAGGAACGCTCCGGCGGCAAGTTCCTCACCAGCCGCCAGCTGCGCGATCGCCTGATCCGCGAGACCCAGCACAACGTCGCGCTGAAGGTCGAGGACACCGAGGACGCCGACAAATTCAAGGTCAGTGGTCGTGGTGAGCTGCATTTGTCGATCCTGATCGAGACCATGCGTCGCGAAGGCTACGAGCTTGCCGTGTCGCGCCCGGAAGTGATCCTGAAGGAAGTCGACGGCCAGACCATGGAGCCGATCGAAAGCCTCGTGGTCGATCTCGAAGAGCAGTACCAGGGCGGCGTGATGTCGCGTCTGGGCGAGCGCAAGGCGCTGCTGCAGAACATGGAGCCCGACGGCAAGGGCCGCGTGCGCATGGATTTCATGATCCCCGCACGCGGGCTGATCGGCTTCCAGACCGAGTTCCGCACCATCACCGCCGGCACCGGTCTGCTGTTCCATGTGTTTGACCACTACGGCCCCAAGGCGGAAGGCACGATCGGTCAGCGCCAGAACGGCGTGCTGATCTCGAACGGCACCGGCCCCTCGCCGGCCTACGCGCAGATCGCCATGCAGGAGCGCGGTCGCCTGTTCCTGGATCCGGGCGAAGAGATCTACGAAGGCCAGGTCGTCGGCATCCACTCCAAGGACAACGACCTCACCGTCAACGCCCTGCGTGGCAAGCAGCTGACCAACTTCCGCGCGTCCGGCAAGGACCACGACGAAGGCCTGATCCCGCCGATCAAGTTCTCGCTGGAACAAGCCCTTGAGTTCATCGACGACGACGAGTTGGTCGAGATCACCCCGGTGGCGATCCGCCTGCGCAAGAAGCACCGCACCGAGAACGAGCGCAAGCAGGCCTCGCGTCGCGGCGACTGATCGCGAACGCTCCGGTGTGAATGCAGAAGGCCCCGCCACGCGGGGCCTTCTGCGTTTGCGGCCTTTGATGCGCGTCTCGGCCCGGGCCCATCTCCGCAGCACTACCTGCGCAGAATCAGATCCAACAGCTCGCCGATCCGGCAGTGCTGCTCCAGCGGATGCCGCAGCGAGGCCTCGAGATTGAGCGCGTAGCGGTTGCGCCGGCCCTCGCGTTCACGGCTCAGCACGCCGGCCTGCTCCAGCTCCTCGACGATGCGGATGACGCCGCGCTCGGTGATGCCCACGCGCTGCGCGATGTCGCGCAGGGTCAGGTCGGGCTCGGCGGCCAGCGCCACCAGCACGTGGGTGTGGTTGCTGAGGAAGGTCCAGCCGGGGCTGGGCGATACCTCATCGGCAGTCTTCAGCGCTGCAGCAGGCGCCGACTTCGCCGGTTTGCCCGCCGCCTCGGGCAGGCTTTTCCGAACGCTCTTCGACGCGGGCTTCACGTTTTTTACTGCAGCATTTTTCATGAACTGTATTTCATGTATTGGAGTGCCGAAATGTCCGTCCTGCCCCGCTTCGACGACCTCGCCGCCGCAACGCCCGCCCCCGCTCCGCTGACCATCGCGGTCGCCGAGGGCGACGGCATCGGCCCCGAGATCATGGCCACCACGCTGGACGTGCTGCGCGCGCTCGACCCCTCACTCAACTTCCTGCCGCTGACCGTCGGCCTTTCCGCCTATCGCGACGGCCACGCCGCCGGGCTCGGGCCCGAGGTATTCGAAGCCATCGACCAGCACCGCGTGCTGCTGAAAGGCCCGATCACCACGCCGCAGGGCGGCGGCTACAAGAGCGTCAACGTGACCCTGCGCAAGACGCTGGGACTGTACGCCAACGTGCGGCCCTGCGTGTCCTACGCGCCCTATGTGCGCAGCCTGCAGCCGGGCATGGACGTGGTGATCGTCCGCGAGAACGAGGAGGACACCTATGCCGGCATCGAGCACCGCCAGACCGACGAGGTGGTGCAGTGCCTGAAGCTGATCACCCGCCCGGGCTGCGAGCGCATCGTCCGCCACGCCTTCGAGTACGCCCGCGCCAACGGCCGCCGCAGCGTCACCAGCATGAGCAAGGACAACATCATGAAGCTCACCGACGGCCTGTTCCATCAGGTCTTCGATGAGATCGCGGCGGACTATCCGGAGATCCGCAGCCAGCACCAGATCATCGACATCGGCACCGCGCGCATGGCCAGCCGGCCGCAGGACTACGACGTGGTGGTCACGCCCAACCTCTACGGCGACATCCTCTCCGACGTTGCCGCCGAAGTGGCCGGCTCGATCGGGCTGGCGCCTTCGGCCAACCTGGGGCTGCGCGCGGCGATGTTCGAGGCGGTGCACGGCTCGGCGCCGGACATCGCCGGCAAGGACATCGCCAACCCCTCGGGCCTGCTGCTGGCGGCGGTGATGCTGCTGCAGCATGTCGGCCGCAGCCGCGCCGCCGAGGCCCTGCACAACGCCTGGCTGCGCACCCTGGAAGACGGCGTCCACACCGCCGACCTCTGGCAGGACGGCCTGAGCCGTGAGCGCGTCGGCACCCGCGCCTTCGGCCGCGCGGTGATCGCGCGCCTGGGCACTGAGCCGACGCGGCTCGCGCCCGTGCGCTATCCCGAGACCAGCCCGCGCGCCGAGCCCCGTGCCCCGATCGCCCAGACGATCGCCACCCGCGCGCAGAAGGCCTTCGAGGGCGTCGATGTGTTCCTGCACTGGGACGAGGCCGGCCGCCCGGCGCAGCGACTGGCCGAACGCGCGCAGGCCGCAGCCGGCGAATCCAAGCTCAGCCTGATCACCAACCGCGGCGTCCGCGTGTGGCCGCAGGGCCATCCCGACACCTGGTGCAGCGACCACTGGCGCCTGCGCTTCCGCTTCGAGGACGCACGCGCGGTGCCCGCCCTGCTGGCGCGGCTGATCGAAGCCGGACTGGAACCGGTCAAGACCGAGAACCTCTACCGCTTCGGCGAACAGCGCGGCTACTCGCTGGCGCAGGGCGAATAGCGCCGACGCTGGCTTCCCCTCGCCGGCCCGAGCGGGTAGGGTTTCGCGACAACCGTTGCGGAGCCTGCCAATGCGTCTGAACCGCCTGCGCACCCTGACGCTGCTGCTGTCGCTGGCCCTGCCCACGCTGCAGGCGGGCGCCAGTGCCGCGCCTGCCGTGGCCGATGTGCACGAGTTCCGCGCGCGGCCGTCCCTGCAGACACCAGGCGACCTCGCCGACCGCTCGGCGTCAGCCTGCGGCTACAGCCTGCAGGCGCAGCAGCTGGCCGAATTGATCCGCGATCATCCCCTACAGCGCCGCATGCGGCTCACCTGTCACCCGGTGCTCGCCGCGGTTGCCGACGCCAAGGCCAGGGAAATGGCAGAACGTGGCCAGGTCACCCACATCTATGGCGTGATGGCGCCCAACCGGCGCCTGCGCCAGGCCGGCTACACCCTGCCCAGCAGCTATCCCGGATCCATCCACAACCAGGTCGAAGCCGTGTCCGGCGGCTATGCCACCGCAGCCGATGCCCTGCAGGCCTTTCTCGACTCCCGACCGCACCGCACCCATCTGCTGGCCGAGCATCCCTTCTACGCCGAGCAGGACGAAATCGCCGTTGGCTATGCGCGCAACCCCGGCTCGGAGCACATCGACTACTGGGTCGTATTCATCGCCCGCCGCATCGACAGCGGCAATCCGCCGACCCTGCTGCAGGCCGAGGCGAACACCGCACCAGCGCCGAAGTGAGCTGAATCAAGGCGTCTGCGGGTCCGTGGGCGCCGCCTCTTCAGCGGCAGTGCCGGCGTCCGGATCGCCTGGCGCCCGCACCGCGTAGCCACGCGCCTGCAGCCCGCGCATCAGTCCGCTCTCGGGATCCAGCAGGCTGGCGATGGAAATCACCGCCACGCTGGATCGATGCTCGGCCAGCGCCTTGTCAGCGGAGGCCAGCCAGGCGTCGCGCAGACGCTCGGGCACATCGGCGATGCGGTTCTGATCGCCGACGCTGGCTGACAGGAAGGCGTCCTGACAGGCGCGGTTCTGGTCGCTGAAGGGCAGCGCGCGCAGCGTTTCCAGATCGCCCACGGCCCAGGCCTCGGCACGCTCGCGCATCGTGTCGATATCGCTTTCAAGGCGTTCGAGCGTGCGGCTGAAGCACTCCAGATCGTCGAGCGGACTCTGCGCGAAGCGGCGGATGCTGGCCTTGGGGTCGGCGATCTGGACCGCCACCTGCGGCGTCTCGACCGGCAGCTTGAGCTTCTTCGCCGACTTCGACACCGCGCGCCAGACTGGGCCCGAGCCGGTCATGCGCGCGTCGTCGATCGCCTCCTGCCACAGCTCCATCGCGGCGAACAGCGGCCGCCACGTTTCGACCTTGCGACCGCGACCCAGATAGCGCTGCTTCAGCGGCAGCCAGCGCGCATACAGCTCCGGGCCCACCACGTCTTCCAGCGTCCGCTCCTCGGGGTTGCGGCGCGCCCGCAGCAGGCTGGGCAGCAGGGTCAGGGCGCGGAAGCGACCGATGCCCGCGCCGAACTCGACGCTCGGCGGCGCGATCAGCAGGCTGGACTCGGCCAGCCGCGCGTCAACCTCGTCGGACACCCACTCGAAGCGGCGCGGCAGCGGCGACTGCGTGCCGAGGATCCACAGCACGTTCTCGCCATTGCGCACCTCCCACAGGCCGGGCCCGCTGATGCGGGCGACCACTTCGACCGTCTCCATCTGCGTCGCCTCGGCCACCGGCGCCTCGACGGGCTGCGCCTGCGCCTGTGCCGGCAGAGGCGGCAAGGCGAGCGCGAGCACAGCGAGCAGCAACGCGCGGGAAACGATTACGGGGCTTGGCATGCAGGACGCTCGCATCTGTGAAGGCGGCGCACTCTACGCCGCAGGCCGATGGCGAGGTGTTAGGCCTTCGCTAAGCGCGCCGATGGATCAACGCTGGGTTGCCGACAGTTCAGCAGATGGCGCATCGTCCAGGGCATCCGCAGCATCCGGCTCGACCACCTCGATACCGCGCGCGCGCAGGGCCTCGAACATGCCGAGCTCGGGGTCGAGCAGCAGGGCGATGTCGAGCACGGCCACGCTGCTCGCGCTCTCAGCCAAGGCGGACTCGACCGACGCGATCCACAGCGCGCGCAGGCGCTGCGGGATCTCGTCGAGCCCGCGGTCTTCGGCGAACTGCGCCTTGAGGAAGGCATCACGACAGGCCTGGGCCTGGTCGCGGAACGGCAGCGTGCGCAGCGCCGCGACATCGCCAATCGCCCAGGCTTCGGCGCGCTCGGCCATGTCGGCGAGGTCGGCCTCCAGACGATCGAGGGTGCGCTCGAAGCATTCGAGATCGTCCAGGGTGTTGTCGGCGAAGCTGCGGATCAGCTCGCGCGGGCGACCCGCCTCGATCGCCAGCTCCGGCCGGGCGATCTCGATGCGCTGGCGCCGCGCCTTGCGCTCGACCGCGTCCCAGACCTGGCGGCGGTAGCTCAGGCCGACGTCCTCCATCGCCTCGCTGTAGAGCTCGAGCGCGGCGATCAACGGCCGCCACTTCTCGGTGCCGCGCTTGCGCGGAAAGTACTTCTGCTTCAGCACCAGCCAGCGCGCGTGCTGCTCGGGAGGCACGCGCTCGGCCAGCGTCAGCCCCTCAGGGTCGCGGCGCGCGCGGATCAGACTGGGCAGCAGGAACACCGCGTTGAAGCGGTTCACGCCCTTGACATCGAAACGCGGCGGGGCGATCAGCAAGCTCGACTCGGCCAGCCGCGCATCGAGCTCGGGCGACTCCCAGCGGAAGCGCTTGGGCAGGGGCGACTGCACGCCCAGCACCCACACCACATGGCCATCACGGCGCAGGGCCCAGAGGCCGGGGCCGGTGACTTCGGCGATGACTTCAACGGTATCGAGCGCAAGCGCCGACTCGGCCTCGGGTGCCGGCGGGGATGCGGCGTCCTGCGCGTGCACGCAGGCACAGGCGACTGCCAGCAAGGCGAACAGCGCTGCGCGCGCGGCGTGGATGGGCTTGAACGTCTCGGACATGGCGGCAGCCTAGCCCGCGCCCGCTGCAGACGGATGTGAAATGCGGCGCCGCGGGCCTTCAGTCGCCCTCGCCGAGATGGCCCCAGGCCTCACCCTCGCTGACGTAGATGTGTGGCGCCAGCCCGCGCTGCTTCAGCGCCTGCCCGAGCTTGGCGCGCAGGAAGGCCGGCGTGGTGTAGCGACGCACGTCGCTGTACCAGAGCGCATCCAGCCGCCCGACCATGTCGGCCCAGGTGCTTTCAAGCTCGGGCGCGATCGCGAAATGGTCGTAGTTGACCACCGCGCTCACGCGTCGACCCAGCGGCTGCAGCAGGGCCGTCACCGCATGCTCGACCGCGTCGATGTCCTCGGGCCGGGCGATGCGGTAGTGCTCGAAGTTGATGAACAGCAGGTCGCGCGCGGCGTCGAGCTGCAGCCGCGCCGGCAGCGGCAGGGCCAGCAGGCGCTGGCGCAGGCCGAGCGCGGCCTCGCCGAACAGGGCCTCGTCCATCGGCACCAGCGGCTCGGCGATCGCCGGCGCGAAGTCCATCAGCGCCAGCACGTCGCGCTCAAGATCCAGCCCAGGGGCCAGTTCGATGAGACGCAGGCCGCGCTCGCCCAGCTCGAACACGCAGCGTTCGGTGACATACAGCACCTGCTGGCCCCTGCGTCGCGCCTGTGCGGCGCTGAAGGTGACCTGCTCGACCATCTGCACGAACTTGCGCGCGGCCGCACGGCCCTCGCCGGCAGGGGTGAGGAAGCTGCCGACGAAGACCAGCCTGCGCGCCGACTGGCTGATGTTGATGAAGCCGCCGGCGCCGGCCAGGCGCGTGCCGAAGCGGCTGACGTTGACGTTGCCAGCGGCATCCGCCTGGGCCAGGCCGAGCACGGCGACGTCCAGGCCGCCGCCGTCGTAGAAGTCGAACTGGTAGGGCTGGTCGATGATCGCCTGCGCGTTCACCGCCGCGCCGAAATTGAGCCCCGAGGCCGGCATGCCGCCGATCACGCCGGGCTCGGCGGTGAGCGTGATGAGGTCGAGCACGCCCTCCTCGGCCGCCACCGCGGCCACGCCCTCGGGCATGCCGATGCCAAGGTTGACCACCGCATTCGGCGGCAGCTCCAGCGCCGCGCGCCGGGCGATCGCCTTGCGCGCGCCCGGCAGCAGCGGCGCGATGCGCTCCAGCGGCACGTGGATCTCGCCGGCGAAGGCCGGGCTGTAGCTCTCGGCGAAGGTCTGCGGATGCAGCTCCGCCCGCTCGGCCAGCACCACGCAGTCGACCAGCACGCCCGGGATCTTCACCTGCCGCGGGTTGAGGCTGTGGCTTTCGGCGATGCGCTCGACCTGCACGATCACCACGCCGCCGGAATTGCGCGCCGCCATAGCAATCGCCAGGCTTTCGAGGGTCAGCGCCTCGCGCTCGAACGTGATGTTGCCCTCGGGGTCGGCGGTGGTGCCGCGGACCAGCGCCACGTCGATCGGAAACGCCGGATAGAACAGGTAGTCCTCGCCGTCGATCGGCAGCAGCCGGACGCGTTCCGCCGTGCTGCGCGCATTGACCCGGCCGCCGCCGTGGCGCGGATCGACGAAGGTGCCGAGGCCCACCCGGGTCAGGTGCCCCGGCCGGCCGGCGGCGATGTCGCGGAACAGGTGCGAGATCACCCCCTGCGGCAGGTTCCAGGCCTCGATGGCGCCGTCGAGCGCGAGCTTCTGCAGGGCCGGCACCAGGCCCCAGTGGCCGCCGATCACCGCGCGCAGCAGGCCCGGCTCGGCCAGATGGTTCAGGCCGCGCAGCCGGCCATCGCCCTGCCCGGCTGCGTAGACCAGGGTGAGCTCACGGGGCGCGGCCGTCTCGCGGAAACGCCGCTGCAGCGCGATCGCCAGGTTCTCGGCGAAGCCGATGCCGACGAAGCCGCCGGTAGCGACGGTGTCGCCGTCATGGATCAGGGCCACCGCCTCGGCGGCGCTGACGATCTTGCCCTTGGCCCTGCGCTGCATGGCATCCCCCTTCGCCACGAAAGTGCAGCGGACAGCATAGGCAGGCGCGGACAGCGCAGGTATCGGACCTTGGGGAAACCTGCACGCGGGCGCGCATCGGCCGCCTGCTAGCATTGACCGGATTTTTCCCAGCGGACCTCCGAATGAACGGTTTTGCCTCCGCGGCCGAGGCCGCCCATGCCTGCCCCCTGATCCTGTGCACCGAGGCCAGCCTCGACGCCCTGCTCGATACGCTGGGCGAGGCCGCACGCCGCTGGGCGCAGGCGCAGGGCTTTCGCGGCCTGCCGGGCACCCAGCTCACCCTGCCCGAGTCGAACGGCGCGCTGGCCGCGGTGCTGGTCGGCGTGGTCCGCGCGGACGACCCCTGGGCGTTGGCCGGCCTGCCGCTGACCCTGCCCGAGGGCAGCTATGCGCTGGACGCGCGCGGGCTGCAGATCGAGCGCGGCGCGGCGGTGATTGGCTGGGGCCTGGGCGCCTACCAGTTCAGCCGCTACCGCAAGCCGGCGCGCGCCGCCGCGCGTCTCGCCATCGATCTCGAAGACCCGTCGCTGGCCGAGGCAGTGGCCCTGCTGCGCGCGAGCCTGCTGACCCGTGACCTGATCAACACGCCGACCGAGCACATGGGCCCGGAACAGCTGGAGCAGGCGGCGCGCTCCCTGGCGCAGGCGCAGGGCGCCGCGTTCAGCAGCATCGTCGGCGAGGCCCTGATCAGCGAGCGCTTCCCCGCCATCCACGCGGTCGGTCGCGCCAGCCACCGCGCGCCGCGCCTGATCGAGCTGAACTGGGGCGACGCCAGCCATCCGCGCCTCGCCATCGTCGGCAAGGGCGTCTGTTTCGACACCGGCGGCCTCGACATGAAGCCGGCCGACGGCATGCGCAACATGAAGAAGGACATGGGCGGTGCCGCGCATGCGCTTGCGCTGGCCCAGCTGGTGATGGCGCAGCAGCTGCCGGTGCGCCTGCAGCTGCTGATCCCCGCCGTCGAGAACGCGGTGGCCGCCGATGCCTACCGCCCGGGCGAAGTGATCGCCACCCGCGCCGGCCTGTCCGTCGAGATCGACAACACCGATGCCGAAGGCCGCGTGGTGCTGTGCGACGCGCTGACCTACGCCGGCGAGTCCAAGCCCGACCTGATCATGGACTTCGCCACGCTCACCGGGGCCGCGCGCATCGCGCTTGGCCCCGACCTGCCGGCGCTGTTCGCCAACCGCGACGACATCGCCAACGACTACCTGGCCGCCGGCGAAGGGCAGAGCGACCCGCTCTGGCGCATGCCGCTGTGGCGGCCCTACATGAGCTATCTCAAGTCCGGCATCGCCGACTTCGCCAATGCCGGGCCTTCGCGCATGGCCGGCTGCATCACGGCGGCGCTCTACTTGGACCGCTTCGTCGCCGCCGAGCAGGCCTGGACCCACGTCGACGTCTACAGCTGGAACGACAGCGACCGCCCGGGCCGCCCGGCCGGCGGCGAGGCGCAGGGCCTGCGCGCGGCCTGGGCCTTCCTGGAGCAGCGCTACCGGCGTTGAACACATCGGCTTGGCGGCATGCGGCGCAGCCTGCGCGCCGCTCGACCGATGCCTCACACTGGCGCCTGCCAATTCCCACCCGCTGCCCGAACGGACCCACCCATGAGCCAGGACGCCCAACGCTCCGATGCCCTGCTGGAAGCCCTGCGCATTCCGCGCGGTGAGGGGGGACGCGGCAAGCGCGGTCGGCGCGTTCCGATCTGGCTGCTGGTGCTGATCGTGCTCGCGATCGGTTTCTTCGCGCTGCGCGCGATGCGTCCCATCGAGGTCGAGACTGGAAGCGCGCGCAGTGCCGCCGAAGCCGGGCCAACCTCGCTGCTGGATGCCTCGGGTTTCGTCACCGCGCGGCGCATCGCCACGGTGTCCTCCAAGGTCACCGGCCGCGTGCTGGAAGTGCTGATCGAAGAAGGCCAGCGCGTCAGCGAGGGCGAGCTGATGGCGCGGCTGGATCCCATCGACGCGGCCGCCCAGCTCGAACTGGCCCGCGCCCAGCTGGCGTCGAGCCAGTCACAGCTGGCCGAGGCGCGCGCGCTGCTGGCGCTGGCCGAAAGCACGCTCACGCGCCAGCAGGAGCTGGCCGCGCGCAAGCTCACGTCGGATGCCGCGCTGGAGCAGGCGCAGAGCGATCGCGATGCGCGCGCGGCACGCCTGGCCTCGCTGCAGCGCGCGACCGGGGTCGCCGCCGAGCAGGTCGCGGTGGCTGAACTCAACCTCGCCAACACCGAAGTGCGCGCACCGTTCAGCGGCGTCATCATCGCCAAGGCCGCCCAGCCCGGCGAGATGGTGTCGCCGCTGTCGGCCGGCGGCGGCTTCACCCGCACCGGCATCGGCACCGTCGTCGACATGGACTCGCTGGAAGTGAATGTCGACGTCAACGAGGCCTACATCGGCCGCGTGCAGCCCGGCATGCCGGTCGACGCCGTGCTGAACGCCTACCCGGACTGGAAGATCCCCGGCAGCGTCATCGCCATCGTGCCGGCCGCCGACCGCAGCAAGGCCACGGTCAAGGTGCGCATCGCGCTGGACAGCCGCGACCCCCGCATCGTGCCCGACATGGGCGTGCGCGTGAGCTTCCTGGAAAAGCGTCCCGACCCGAATGCGGCGCCGCCCAGCGGCGCGCTGGCGCCAGAGCGCGCGGTGGTCGCGGGCGAAGGCGATGCCGCGCACGCCTTCGTGCTCGGCGAGGACAACACCGTGCGCCGCGTCGAGCTGCAGCTGGGCGAGGCCGCCAACGGTGAGCGTCGCGTCCTGGCGGGCCTGAGCGGCGGCGAGACCCTGGTGCTGTCGCCGCCGGAGACCCTGCAGGACGGCGATCGCGTCAACCGCAAGACGAGCCGCTGACGCCCGTGGCCGCCTCCACCCCGCTGGTCGAGATCCGCCAGCTCACCAAGACCTATGTGCGCGGCAGCCAGCGCGTCGAGGTGCTGCACGGCATCAACCTCGACATCGCCGAAGGCGATTTCGTCGCGCTCATGGGACCCTCGGGCTCGGGCAAGACCACCCTGCTGAACCTCATCGGCGGCATCGATTCGCCGACCTCGGGCGTGCTCAAGGTGGGCGGCGAGCGCATCGAGGACTACAGCGCGGACGAGCTCGCGGCCTGGCGCGCCAGCACGGTCGGCTTCATCTTCCAGAGTTACAACCTGATGCCGGTGCTGTCGGCGCAGAAGAACGTCGAGCTGCCCCTGCTGCTGACGGATTTCGGTGCCGGCGAACGCGCGAAGCGCGCGCGCATCGCCCTGCAGCTGGTGGGGCTGTCCGACCGCGGTGGCCACAGGCCGAACGAGCTCTCCGGCGGCCAGCAGCAGCGCGTGGCGATCGCCCGCGCGCTGGTCTCCGATCCTCGCCTGTTGATCTGCGACGAGCCGACCGGCGACCTTGACCGCAAGACCGCCGACGAGGTGCTGCGCCTGCTGCAGCGGCTCAACAGCGAGTTCGGCAAGACCATCATCATGGTCACCCACGACCCCAAGGCCGCCGAGTACGCGCGACGCACCGTGCACCTCGACAAGGGCACGCTGGTCAACGGCGAGTAGTCCATCGCCTTCGATCGCGGCGCCGTCGTCGCGCTCGGTGAGCTGCGCAGAGCGCTCCTGTCGTCAGAAGTGCAGCCCAGGCGCGCGCATCGCCTGCCTTGGCGCCACGCCCCCGCATCGCGTCCCTGTCTTTCGAGGACACCCTCGTGCGCATCCACGCCGATTTCGATCTTCCCGCCTGCGTCGCCGTCGAGCAGCACGTCTGGATCCCCTCGCCGCAGGCCGGCGTCGAGCGGGTCATGCTGGACCGCATCGGCGAGGAGAAGGCGCGGGCGACCAGCCTGGTGCGCTACGCGCCGCGCTCTGAGTTCGCGCCGCATGCGCATCCGGGCGGCGAGGAGATCCTGGTGCTGGACGGCGTGTTCTCCGCCGACGGCGAGGACTTTCCGGCGGGCACCTATCTGCGCAATCCGCCGGGCTCGGCGCATCGGCCCTACAGCGTGGAGGGCACGCGGATCTTCGTGAAGCTGTGGCAGATGCATCCCGCGCAGAGCGCCGAAGTGCGCGTCGACACGCGCGACCCGCAGCGTTGGCAGGCGCTGACGCAGGCCGCGGTCTGCGCGCTCTACGACGACCCTTTCGAAAGCGTCCGCCTGCTGCGCCTGCCCCCCGGCCAGCGGGTGCTGGACGGCGCCGTCGCGGGCGCCGAGATGCTGGTGCTCGAGGGCGATCTTCAGTGGCAGGGCCGCGCGCTCGCCGCCGGCAGCTGGCTGCGCCTGCCTGCAGGCGAGCACGCCGAGCCCATCGCCGGTGCCGAGGGCGCCTGTCTCTACCTCAAGCTCGGCGCACTCGGCGGCCCACAGCCCGCGTCCACGACAAGCGCAAGCGACGCATGAGCCGTGCCCGCGTGGTGATCGTCGGCGCCGGCTTGGCGGGTCTGTACGCGGCCTGGCGCCTGCAGCAGGCGGGGATCGACGACTGCGTTGTGCTGGAAGCGCGCGAGCGCGTCGGCGGCCGGATCCTGTCGCTGCACAGCCGCGACGAAGCGCCTGCCGACAGCCGCGTCGACCTCGGCCCGACCTGGTTCTGGCCCGCGCATCAAGCCGAGCTCGCAGGGCTGATCAACGAGCTCGGTCTGCCGGCCTTCGAGCAGCATCACGCCGGCGACGTGCTGGTCGAGCGTCTGCCGGATCATCCGGCCCAACGCTACGCAGGGTCGATCGGCATGGCGGGCTCGATGCGTCTCGCTGGCGGCATGGCCGCACTTGTCGATGCCCTGCAAAAACGCATCGACCCCGCGCGCCTGCAGGTCGGCGCGCGCGTGCAGCGCATCGAGGCGGCAGACGACGGGCTGTCCCTTCTGGTCGAACAGGCCGACGGCAGCGCTGGCCACTGGCGCGCCGAACACGTGCTGCTGGCCCTGCCGCCGCGGCTGGCCGCGAGCCGCATCCACTTCGAGCCGGCTCTGCCGGCGGCGCTGCTGTCGGCCTGGCGCACCACGCCGACCTGGATGGCCCCGCACGCCAAGTACGTGGCGGTGTTCGAGTCGCCGTTCTGGCGCGAGCAGGGGCTGTC
Organism: uncultured Aquimonas sp.; assembly: GCA_964586455.1. Lineage (GTDB taxonomy): Bacteria > Pseudomonadota > Gammaproteobacteria > Xanthomonadales > Xanthomonadaceae > Aquimonas. The sequence goes on along the minus strand of CAZPHV010000004.1, from coordinate 99,254 downwards.
CGGCACGGCGCAGAGCAGCCTCGGACCGATGGCCGAGGTCCACGACGCCAGCCTGCCGGATGGCGACGCCGCCCTGTTCGGCTTCATCGGCGTTCCCGCTCGCGCCCGCCGCGGTGTATCCGAGGTCGCGCTACGCGACGCCTGTCGCCACCAGCTGGTGCGGCTGTTCGGCGAGCGGGCCGCCCATCCCGTCGCTGAATTCCTCAAGGACTGGGCCGCCGACCCGCTGACCGCCGACGCCGCCGACCTCGACGCCGCCGCACATCACGCCGCAGCGCCCGAGGCCGAAGCCCGCGCGGCGCCCTGGCGCTCGCGCCTGATCGGCATTGGCAGCGAGTGGTCGGCGCAGTTTCCCGGCTATCTCGCCGGGGCGGTGGAGGCGGCGGAGGCTGGGGTGGCGCGGGTGCTTGGGGCTCGGGCTGGTAAAGCTGGTTCAGCGAACATTTGCATCGCTAGCGATTGACTCCGGTCGAGCACTTGCGACGGCGCGGCCTCCTCCGGCAAAGTGCCTCAGCGCTGACAGCGCCCGGCGCTCCGCGCGCCCCTCACCTGACACTTGGCCTTCCGGGTCCGGGTGCCCCATCAACCTCCATCGGAGGTGGTCGGGACTTCCCAACTCAACCGGAGGCCCAATGTCCAAACTTCAAACGTTACGTGAGCGCGCATTTTTCCGACAGGACGGCCGCTGTTTCTACTGCGGCTGCCTCATGTGGCTTGGTCGGCACGAGAATGCCAACTCACCCAGAAAAGCGGCCAGACTGCGCGTGCTCCAGTGCACTGCAGAGCACCTTTTCGCGCGACAGGCCGGTGGTCGCGACGCCAGCCACAATATCGTCGCCGCCTGCATCTTCTGCAATCGAACTCGCCACAAAGCGAAAGAGCCGCTGCCTCCGGACGAGTACCGAGCGCGCGTGCAGCGACTGTTGGCGCGCGGCAAGTGGCATGGCATCAGCCCTGCAGCCGCTCCACCATCCGCCGCGGCGCGCCCTCGAAGCCGCCGTTCGACATGAAGACCACATGGTCGCCCGGGCGCGCGAGGGCGGCGAGCTGGTCGAGCAGGGCGTCGACGCTCGGCACGGTGTGGCCCTCGCCGCGCAGGGCGCCGACCACGGACGCTGCATCCCAGGCCAGTTCCGGCCGGTGCAGGAAGACCACGACGTCGGCATCGCTGAGCGAAGGCGCGAGCTCGGCGGCGTGGGCGCCGAGCCGCATCGAATTGCTGCGCGGCTCGATCGCGACCAGGATGCGTGCGCTGCCGACCTGCGCGCGCAGCCCGGCAAGGGTGGTGCGGATCGCGGTGGGGTGGTGGGCGAAGTCGTCGTAGACGCGGATGTCCTGCGGGCTGCCCAGTTTCTGCATGCGCCGCTTGACCGAGACGAAGTCGGCCAGTTTCGGCAGCAGCGGGCGCACGTCGAGGCCGTAGGCATCGACCGCCGCCAGCGCGGCCAGCGCGTTCATCACGTTGTGCCGGCCCAGCAGGTCCCAGTGCACCTCGCCGATCACCTCGCCACCCTGCACCACCGAGAAGGCGCTGCCGTCGGGCTTCAGGAGCCGCGCCTGCCAGTCGGCCGCGACCTCGATGCCGAAGCGCGTCACCGGTGTCCAGCAGCCCATCGCCAGCACTTCGGCCAGCGCTGAGTCCTCGGCGTTGACGATCAGCCGGCCGCGGCCCGGCACCGTGCGCACCAGATGGTGGAACTGGCGCTGGATCGCGGCGAGGTCGGGAAAGATGTCGGCGTGGTCGTACTCGAGGTTGTTGAGGATCGCGATCTCGGGCCGGTAGTGGACGAACTTGGAGCGCTTGTCGAAGAAGGCGGTGTCGTACTCGTCGGCCTCGACCACAAAGGCCGCGCTCGCACCGATGCGCGCGGACATGCCGAAGTTCTCGGGCACGCCGCCGATCAGGAAGCCAGGATCCGCGCCGGCGCAGTCGAGCAGATAGGCCAGCAGCGAGCTGGTGGTGGTCTTGCCGTGGGTGCCGGCCACCGCCAGCACGCGGCGGCCGCGCAGCACGCGCTCGGCCAGCCACTGCGCGCCGGAGCTGTAATCGCGGCCGGCATCCAGCACCGCCTCGACCGCCGGGTTGCCCCGCGAAAGCGCATTTCCGACCACCACCTGGTCGACGTCGGCGCCGATATGTTCGGGCCGGTAACCGCTGGCGAGCGCGATGCCCAACGCTTCCAGCTGGGTGCTCATCGGCGGGTAGACGTTCTGGTCGGAACCTTCGACCGCGTGGCCGAGTTCGCGCGCCAGCGCGGCGACGCCGCCCATGAAGGTGCCGCAGATGCCGAGGATGTGCAGTTTCATTCGGAGACTCCGGCGAGTCGGCCCAGCACGGCGATCTCGGCGAGGAACAGGGTGAGGCTGGTGGCGATCGCCAGCGGCGGCGAAACGTCGAGGGCGTGGCGCCAGAGGTGCGCATCGACCGCGAGCTTCCATGCTGTCAGGATCATTGCGACCCAGAACGCAAGCATCTGCAGCGCGGTAACGCCCTCACTCTGCACCCGTGCCGGATCGATGCTGTCGAGCACCAGCATCGCCGGCAGCGAGGCCAGGCCGATCAGCAGGCTCGCGCCCACGAATCCGAGCGCGGTTTGCACGAAACGCTCGCGGCGCCCGCGCAGCGTCAGCAGCACGTGAATGGGAAGCAACAGGAAGCCGAGCACCAGCGGCAGCTGCAGCGGGCCGCCGCCGCCGTCCAGCAGGAAGAACTGCACCGACAGCTGAAGAAGCAGCCAGAGCGCGAGCAGGCGCAGCAGCAGCCGAGCGTCGAAGGGCAGCTCCTGCGGCCCGCAGCGCAGCAGGATCAGGGCGACCAGGCGCGCGAGGAGTGGGTTCACGCGGATGTGTTCGTCGTCCGGGGCGATGTCCCTCCGCAGCGCGCGGAGGGACAGAAGACCCGCCCCGGTAGCGGAGCGATCGCGATCAGGCTTCGTCGGCCGTGGCGCTGCGGATCGCGGCGAGAATGCGGTCGGAGACCTCCTCCATCGCGCCCACGCCGTAGACGCAGACCAGGCGGCCGCGCTCGCGGTAGTAGTCGATCACCGGTGCGGTCTGGTCGGAATAGACGCGCAGGCGGTTGGTCACCGCTTCCGGGGTGTCGTCGGCGCGGCCTTCCGCCTGTGCACGGCCAGCAATGCGCTGGACCAGCAGCTCGGTGCTGACATCCAGCTGCACGGCGACGTCGACCGGCAGGTTGAGGCGATGCAGCAGGGCGTCCAGTGCGCTGGCCTGGGCCAGGTTGCGCGGATAGCCGTCGAGGATGAAGCCGCGGGCAATGTCGGGCTGGCTGAAGCGCTCTTCAAGCATGCCCAGCACGATCTCGTCGGAGACCAGCTCGCCGCGCTCCATCACCGCCTTGGCCTGCAGCCCGAGGGGGGTGCCGGCCGCGACGGCCGCGCGCAGAAGATCGCCGGTGGAGATGTGCGGCACGCCCAGTTGTTCCTTGAGGCGCGTGGCCTGGGTGCCTTTGCCCGAGCCGGGCGCGCCGAGAAGTACCAGTCGCATGGGAGATCCGAAAGTGAGGGGAAATCGGGGGCGACGTCGGGAGGCTGGGCTGGGCGGACCGCGCTCGCAAGCGGAGGCTGACGTGCTGCGTGTCCCGCTGATGTCCCGAGCGTGCGGTCGCCGGCAACGTACCCGCTGCCCCCAGGCAAGTCAATTCAACCAAGGCGGAAGGCCCGCACCAGCCGCTGCAGACGCCGCGGCAGAGCTCAGCGGATTGTGTCGCCACGTTCAGAGCGGCGCGCCCGCGCGCCCAGAAATGGCCGTTCGACGATGCGGTACGACAGCCAGGCCACCGCCATCGAAAGCGCGGCCAGGCCCAAACAGTCGAGCAGACCCGCAGGGCGCGCAGCGATATGGAAAAACAGCTCGATCACCGAGCCGTGCCAGAGATAGAGGCTGTAGCTGACCATTCCCAACCAGGCCAGCGGCCGCGACTGCAGGCCGCGCGCGATAAAGCCATCGGGTTCGGCCGAAGTACCCAGCACGAGTGCGGCAAACGCCAGCGCGATCAGCGCATTGAACAGCCAGACCCAGGGCATGCGGAGTTGCACGACAAAGGACCCAAGCTCGGACGCCAGTGCCGCCAGCCCCAGCGCGGCGATCAGGCCCAGCCAGGCCAGCCGGCGCGCCTGCGCGGGGGTCGGCGGGTGGCGCAGCAGCAGCCAGGCAGCGGCCATGCCGAACGCGAATTGATCGAGTCGCCCCGGCAGCTGGGTGATCCAGCGGGTCAAGACGACGCCGTCGGCACCGTAGCGATGCACCGCCCAGACGCAGAGCAGGCGGAAGCCGATCGCCAGTGCGAGCAGAATCAGCACGCCGCCGAGTGCGCGCCGGGCGCTGCCCTGGAAGGCCAGCGCCAGCACCGGCAGCAGCATGTAGAAGTTCCACTCGACCGGCAGCGACCAGTACACCGCATTGATCGAGGACTCGTTGCTCCACAGGTTGAAGGTGAGCGTGAAGTGCGCGGCGATGTCGCCCCATGAAGGCAGCCCTGCGCCCCAGACCGCGGCGATCGCCAGCAGGATCAACAGTTGCGCCCACAGCGCTGGCAGCACCCGGCGCAGACGGTTGCGCCAGAACGGCCACAGGCCCTGCGCCCGACGCTGTGCATCGATGAAGGCCGGCGCCAGCAGAAAGCCCGAGAGCACGAAGAACAGGTCCACGCCGAGATAGCCGCTGGTGAGCCAGGGCGCCAGGCTGAAACCGCCGAGGCTGATGTCGGCGCGATGGCTCAGGTCGTACAGATGAAACAGCAGCACCCACAGCGCTGCCACGCCGCGCAGGCCGGTCACCGCGGGCAGGTAGGCATCGGCGCGCGCGCGGGCGCTGTCTGGCAGTGAGCTCATGGGACGTCGGGCAGGCGGACAAGGCGCGGATGGTGGCACAGCCGTGTCCGCTGCCGAGGCCAGACCGGGCGCGGCTACACTATGCGCCGCGCTGCCTGTTGCAGCCCGCGATCTTCCTGCAGCCCGACCACTTCCAAGGGAAACCCGCATGAGCCAGGGAAAACTGCTGTACGCACAGTCAGGCGGCGTTACGTCCGTCATCAATGCCACCGCTGCAGCCGTGATCGACACCGCGCGCAAGCACAAGGTGAAGGTACTGGCAGCCCGCAACGGCATCATCGGCGCGCTGCGCGAAGATCTGATCGACACCAGCAAGGAGTCGGCCGCGGCCCTGCGTGATCTCGCCAACACCCCGGGCGGCGCGTTCGGCAGCTGCCGCTTCAAGCTGAAGGGGCTTGAGGAAAACCGCGATCAGTACCAGCGCCTGATCGACGTGTTCCGCGCGCACGACATCCGCTACTTTCTCTATAACGGCGGCAACGACAGTGCTGACACCGCGCTCAAGCTGTCGCAGATCTCCAAGACCTTCGACTATCCGGTGACCTGCATCGGCGTGCCGAAGACGGTCGACAACGACCTCGCCGTAACCGACTGTTGCCCCGGCTTCGGCTCGGTGGCGAAGTACACGGCGGTGTCGGTGATGGAAGCCAGCCTGGACGTGATCTCGATGAGCGAGAGCTCGACCAAGGTGTTCGTGATGGAGGTGATGGGCCGCCACGCCGGCTGGATTGCCGCCGCTGCAGGTCTGGCCCAGCGCGAGGAGAATGATCCGCCGCAGATCATTCTGTTCCCTGAAATCGCCTTCGATGAAGCGAAGTTCCTGGCCAAGGTGAAAGCCACGGTCGAGAAGATCGGCTACTGCACGGTCGTCGTCAGCGAAGGCCTGAGCCACCCGGACGGCCGTTTTGTCGCCGAGGCCGGCGGCAAGGATGCGTTCGGCCACAGCCAGCTTGGCGGCGTGGGGCCCACCATCGCCGCCCTGGTCAAGGACAAGCTTGGCTACAAGTACCACTGGGCGGTGCCCGACTACCTGCAGCGCTCGGCGCGCCACATCGCGTCGAAGACCGACTGGGAGCAGGCCCAGGCGGTCGGCCGCGCCGCGGTGGAGTACGCGCTGGCCGGCAAGAATTCGGTAATGCCGGTGATCAAGCGCACGTCGGACGCGCCCTACCGCTGGAAGATCGAAGCGGCGCCGCTGTCGAAGGTCGCCAACCACGAAAAGAAGATGCCGAAGAACTACATCCGCCGCGATGGCTATGGCATCACTGAAGCCTGCCGCAAGTACCTGGCCCCGCTGATCCAGGGCGAAGCGTTCCCGCCCTTCGGCAAAGATGGTCTGCCGCGTTACATCACTCTGAAGAACGTGGCGGTGCCGAAGAAGCTACCGGCGTATTCGATTGCGGATAAGTAGCCGGGAATCGGGAATCGGGAATCGGGAATCGGGAATCGTATGAGCGTCGCGGACTGGGACGCCGCGCTCCGATCAGTCCGACCCCGCTGAAGTCGATTGACGGGCTGCCTTGTGCGGCCCGTCGTCGTTTGGGGTGTCGTGAATCCGAGTCCCGGCGTCGCCCCATGCCGGCCTTCCACGCTGCAAGGCGCGGCTTTGGCTCGGGCTTGGACGACTCCCGACCCCCCTCCCGGCCCTCGCGCACAGCGCTCGGGCGTTCGGCAACGCGCGCGGCATGCCGCGCGAACGCGTCGCCTGCCTCCGGCCCCGGCCCTCGCGCACAGCGCTCGGGCGTTCGGCAACGCGCGCGGCATGCCGCGC
>CAZPHV010000004.1:80628-92530 GCA_964586455.1 uncultured Aquimonas sp. | reverse complement strand
GAACGCGTCGCCTCACCCCGATTCCCCGCTCTATTGAGTCCCCCCGCGTTTTCATGGAGCCTTGGCGGTCTCCTAACGCGTTCTTCACTGCATGTCGGCTGTCCCAAACGATCCCAGCCTTGCCTCACCGCCCCTGCCGCTCGCCTGCGGGCCGCTCGACCGGGGCTTCGCCGTGGGCGACGAAAAGCCGGTTCCGCTGGAGCGGTTCCTGCGCCAGGCGCGAGCTCTGGCCGACCTGCTACCGACCGGCAGCCACTGCCTCAACCTGTGTGAAGACCGCTACCGCTTCATTCTGAACCTGTGCGCGGCCCTGCTGCGCGGTCAGCCAACCCTGCTGCCGCCCTCGCGGGCGCCCAGCGTGATCCTGGAGATGCTGGAGCGCTATCCCGAAGCGCACTGCGTGGGTGACGACGGCTTGAACGGCTGCGCACTGGAGCGTCTGCCGCCGCGCTACACCGCGCTGCCGGCCGAGCTGCCGGAATGGCGGGGCCTGATCGAGCTGCCGACGCTGCCGGCCGATGTGCTGGCGGTGATTGGATTCACTTCGGGCAGCTCCGGCCCACCCAAGGCCCAGCCCAAGACCTGGGGCAGTTTCAGCCGCAGCACCGCGCTCAACGCGGCCCTGCTGCGCGAGGTCGCCGGCGCGGCCGCGCAGATTCTCGCCACCGTGCCGGCACAGCACATGTATGGCATGGAGACCTCGGTGCTGCTGCCTCTCCTCGGCGGCTTTCCGATTCATCCGGTGCGGCCTTTTTTCCCGGCCGACATCGTGCGCGCGCTAAACGAACTGCAAGCCCCGCGCGTATTGGTCACCACGCCGGTGCACCTGCGCGCGCTGATCGAATCCGGCCTCGCGCTGCCGCCGATCGCGGCCGTCATCAGCGCCACCGCACCGCTGCCCGTTGCCCTCGCCCGCGCAGCGGAAGCCGCCTGCGGCGCCCGCGTGCTGGAGTTCTACGGCAGCACCGAAACCTGCGTGATCGCACATCGGCAGACTGCCCGCGAAGAGGATTGGACCGCCTATGCCGGCGTGGGTATCCAGCCGCGGCCGGACGGCGCTCTGATCGAGGCAGACTGGCTGCCGACGCCCGTGCTGCTGCAGGACCTGGTCGAACTCCTGCCCGGGGGTCACTTCCGACTGGCCGGGCGCGCCTCGGATCTGCTGGAGATTGCCGGCAAACGCGCCTCGTTGGGCGAGCTGACGCGCCGCCTGCTGGCGGTGCCGGGCGTACTTGATGGCGTGGTGTTCCTGCCCGACAGCGACGGCCCGATTCAGCGTGTGGCGGCGCTGGTGGTCGCGCCAGATCTGGATGAAGCCGCGGTGCTCGCGGCGCTGCGCGAGGTCGTCGACCCGGTCTACCTGCCGCGCCCGCTGAAACGCGTCGATGCCCTGCCCCGCAACGCCACCGGCAAGTTGCCCAGGGCGGCATTGATGGAAGCGCTGCGCGGGGGCTGAGCGCTCCCGATTGCTACGAGTGGTTTCGATGGCCCGGCGCGAGCGTGGTGCGTCGCAGGCGCACCCTATGCGAGCGGGCCTTTTGGCTTCGTTCGGGGGCCGGCGTCACTCGTAGCTGTAGGGTGCGCGTGTCGCGCACCAACCGCCTCGATAGACGCCACGCCTCGGAAGAAGCCGAACGATGCGCGCATCCGTCACCCGTGGCCTATTCGATCGCCGCCATCTGCAGCCCGCGCGACAGATCGGTCAGCACGTTATTGATCCAGCTCGGATAGTTCTTGTGGATCAAACGTTGGCCGCGCTTTTCTTCGTAGGCGAGGTTGTCGCTGGAGACGTAGTTCAAGGCCACACGCTGCGCGTCGTAGCTGATCCGCACGCGCGCGCTGTGGGCGCGGACGTTGAGGGTGGAATCGATCTGGCCGACCGACTCGCCGGTGATGGTCCAGCCACGGCCGATCAGCGCGCGTTTGATCTCGCGCTCGACGGTCTTGAGCTCCAGGCCGGCGGGAACCGCGATCGGATCGGGATCCGTGAGCGGCGCCTGGCGGGCGCCCATCAGCAGCAGAAGCAAGGGCAGCAGGATCAGCAGATGACGGCGCGAAAAGCGCATGGGTCGAACTCCGTAGTCTTGGGAAGGGCCGCCACTGGGGCCTTCGCAAGTGTGGCGAAGCGGTGAAGAAGTCACAAGAAGGCGGGGCCGATGGCTTCCGACGAGGCGCCTCCAGCGCGTCCGCAAGCTCGTGAACCCGCGGGCACCGGAGGCGGCAGGCCCGACAGGACTCCGAACTCAATCAGACAGGCGCGTGGGCCGCCGACGCCCGCGGCACCCGCCAGCCGTGCAGCCCCAGCCACAGCAGGTACAGCCCGATGGTCAACTTCTGGCTGGCCCCGCGCGGCAGTTCGCGCACGAACACGTGCAGCAGTAGCGCCGCCACCGCGAGCAGGGCCAACGGCAGGAACAGGCGTTCGCCCTGCCCCCAGTCCAGCGCGCCGCGCAGCAGCAGGCCGAGCCCGGTCAGGCCGAAGGCCAGCAGCGCGCTGATCACGTGAAGCCGATGCTCGAAGCCCGGCACGGAACCCGCAGGCGAGCCGCCCGGGTAGAGCGCCGTGATAACCAGAGCGATCGCTCCACCCCAGAACAGCAGCAGGGCGCCGGTGTTCAGCACTCCCGCGCGCTCTGCGTACCAGCCCAACCAGGCCTGCGCCGATATTGCAGCGGCGAGAAACCCATAGGCGATCTGCAGCCAGAGCCCCTGCGGACCGGACAGGTAGAACGACAGCGGCGCCTGCACCCAGTCATAGCTCGGGTGCAGCGCCTGCACGGTGACGGCGCTGAACAAGAAGACCAGCGGGCCAAGCACGGCGAGGATTCGGATCATGGGCGGGGCAGTGTCAAGGGAAGCGGGCGAGGCAAAGGGCCCCCGGGGGCGCGGGCTCATCGGCTCCCGCGAGACGCGCAAGCAATCGGAAGCGCGGCTTGGCAGGCCGTCCATGCAGTCTTTCGAGCCGCAACGTGGAAGCGCCAGACCTGCCGCAAACGACAAGCTTACGCTGCGCACGGCCCCTCATCCGGCGCTGCGCGCCACCTTCTCCCGCGGGGAGAAGGGACACACGCGAGCATGGTGGGCTGCGGCGCGCCGCAAGCGTCGCGTAGGTTGGCGCCAAGCGCAGCGCGGCCCGACGTCGTCACCTCAACACTCGCCGCAAGATCCGAGTGCACGGCGTTGGGGCGCGCTGCGCTTGGCCCAAGCCACCTCGCATCACTGTGGCCAACGCTTCTGAGCCCTCACGAGGGCTGTGCTCCGCAGGGTTTCCAGCTCATCGGCGCACGACCGTGGTCAGCGAAGACGCAGTATCGACCACGCGAGACGACAGCGACCTTCGGTCGAATCCCGGCCCTCGCGCATAGCGCTCGGGCGCTCATCCGCGCGCGGACCGATGGTCCGCAAACGCGCCTCTTCGCTCCCGATTCCCGAATCCTGGCTCAAGTTCAATCCCGCATCGCCACCGCCGGCAGCCGCTCCGGCAACCGCTCAAGCACTGCGTCAGCCACTTCGTGCGTTGAGTAGGCACGTTCGCTGCCGGCGATGTCGGCGCTGAAGACCTTTGCGTCCAGGGTGTCGCTGACCGCGCGCTCGATTTCGCGGGCTTCGTCGTCAAGGCCCAGCGAATGCCGCAGCAGCATCGCCGCACTCAGGATGGTCGCGATCGGGTTGGCGATGCCGCGGCCGGCGATGTCGGGGGCACTGCCATGGATCGGCTCGTAGATCCCGCGCTTGCCCTCGCCCAGCGAGGCGCTGGGCAGCAGACCCAGCGAGCCGGCCAGCATCGAGGCCTCATCAGTGAGAATGTCGCCGAACATGTTTTCGGAGACGATCACGTCGTACTCGCGCGGCCGCGCAATCAGATGCATGGCCATCGAGTCGACCAACTGGTGCTCCAGCCGAACATCCGGAAACTCGTCTGCGCCGATGCGGGTGGCGATCTCGCGCCACAGGCGCGAGGTCTCGAGCACATTGGCCTTGTCGACGCTGACCAGATAGCCACGGCGTGCGCGGGCGAAGCCAAAGGCGCGACGGATCACGCGCTCGATCTCAGCCACCGAATACACGCACAGATCGGAAGCGCCATGCTCGCTGCGGGTGCGCTCGCCGAAATAGATGCCACCGGTGAGCTCGCGTACCACCAGCAGGTCGACGCCGTTCAACAGATGCGGCTTGATCGGCGCGCGGTCGAGCACCGCCGGGTGCGGCGTCACCGGGCGCAGGTTGGCGTACAGGCCCAGCGCCTGACGGATCGCCAGCAGGCCCTGCTCGGGCCGCACCTTGGCTTTCGGGTCCGACCACTTCGGCCCACCGACCGCGCCGAGCAGGATCGCGTCTGCCTTTCGGCAGGCGGCAAGTGTGGCCGGCGGCAAGGGCTCGCCGGTGGCGTCAATCGCAGCGCCGCCGATCAGATGGGTGCTGAACTGGAAATCATGCCCGTGGCGCAGCGCCACGCGCTTCAGCACATCAACGGCGGCGGCGGTGACTTCAGGGCCGATGCCATCGCCCGGCAACAGAACGATTTCAGCGCGCATGGGCAGGTTCCTCGGAAGCAGGTGTGGGCAGGGAGAAATCACGGGTACGGGTGGATTCAAACGCACTGATCGCCGCCTCGCGCGCGATCAGATAGCCGAGCTCATCCACGCCTTCGAGCAAACAGGTGCGCGCGAAGGCATCCAGCGGAAAGCGATGCACCCGACCCTGCGGCGTGGTCAGCGTGCAGGCGGCGATGTCGACCGCGAACTCGCCGTCGGCGTGTTGCATCAGCTGCTGAACAATAGGCTCGTCGAGCACGATCGGCACCAGCCCGTTCTTCAACGCGTTGTTGCGGAAGATGTCGGCGATCTGGCTGCTGACCACGGCCTTCAGGCCGAGATCAGTCAGCGCCCAGGGCGCGTGCTCGCGCGAGCTGCCGCAGCCGAAGTTGCGGCCGGCGATCAGGATCTGGCGGCCCGCATTTTCCGGCTGGTTGAACGCGAAGGCGGGATCCTTGCGCCAGTCAGTGAACGCGTGCTGGCCCAGACCCACGCGGGTCGTGGTGGAAAGAAACCGCGCCGGAATGATCTGGTCGGTATCGATGTTCTCGCCGCGCAGCAGCACGGCCTTGCTGCGGATATGGGTGATGGCGCTCATCAGGCGACCTCGGCGGCGGTGTTCAGGAATTCGCGCGGATCGGCGATGCGGCCGGCAACTGCGGCGGCGGCCGCGGACAGCGGCGAGGCCAGCACGGTGCGCGCGCCCTGCCCTTGCCGGCCCTCGAAGTTGCGGTTGCTGGTGCTGACCGCGAGCTGGCCGGGGGCCACGATGTCGCCGTTCATGGCGATGCACATCGAGCAGCCCGGCTCGCGCCATTCGGCGCCGGCGGCGCGCACGATCGCATCGATGCCTTCGGCTTCCGCCTCACGCTTGACCTTCTCGGAGCCGGCCACCACCAGCATGCGCACGCGCGGATGCACGCGGCGCCCGCTCAAGATTCTCGCGACATCGCGCAGGTCGGCGAGGCGGCCATTGGTGCAGCTGCCGACGAAGACCACGTCCACCGGCTGGCCGACCAGGCCGAAGCCCGCCTCGAAGCCCATGTAATCCAGACCCTTGCGGGCGCTGGCATCGGCCGGCTCGGGCACCACCGCGTCGACGGCGATGGCCGTGCCCGGATGCGTGCCCCAGGTGAGCGTGGGGCGGATATCGGCGGCGTCGATGCGAACCACGCGATCAAACTCGGCGCCCTCGTCGCTGACGAACTTCGACCACTCGATCATTGCAGCTTCAAAGGCGGCGCCCTTCGGCGCCCGCGGCGCGCGACGCAGCCATTCGAAGGTGGTGGCATCGGGCGCGACCATGCCGCAGCGCGCGCCCGCTTCGATCGACATGTTGCACAGGGTCATGCGCGCTTCCATGTCCATGCCCCGGATCGCCGAGCCGCGGTACTCCAGCGCGTAGCCAGTGCCGCCGTTGACCCCGATCACGCCGATCACATGCAGGATCACGTCCTTGGCGCCGACACCGGGCGAAAGCTCGCCATCGACTTCAATCGCCATCGTCTTCGGCCGGCGCTGCAGCAGGCACTGCGTCGCCAGCACATGGCCGACTTCGCTGGTGCCGATACCAAACGCCATCGCGCCGAAGGCACCGTGCGTGCTGGTGTGGCTGTCGCCGCAGACGATGGTCATGCCCGGCCGGGTCAGGCCCAGTTCGGGCGCCACCACATGCACGATGCCGCGGCGCGAGTCGCCCATGTCGAACAGCTCGATGCCGTGGCGCGCGCAGTTCTCGCGCAGCTGGTCGACCTGTTTCTCGGACGCCGCCGTCGCATACGGCAGGCGACCCTGCGCATCTGCGGGCAGGGTTGGCGTGCTGTGGTCCATGGTCGCCATGCAGCGCTCGGGACAGCGCGGCGACAGGCCGCGCGACTCCAGCTCGGAGAAGGCCTGCGGCGTGGTGACCTCGTGCAGCAGATGCAGGTCGATGTAGAGCACCGCGGGTGCGGACTCGGTTTCGGGAACGACGACGTGGGCGTCCCAGAGTTTTTCGAAGAGGGTGCGGAGCATTGGAGGGCCGGGATTCGTTGTTCGGGATTCGGGATTCGGGATTCGGGATTCGGGATTCGAAAGAGCGCACTTCGATCATTCAATCGGAGCCGCTTCGCTCCCCTCTCCCCTTGTGGGAAGCGGAGGAGAGTGTTTGTCGGCTGCCGGTGGCAGCCGACGCTGTCCGGAGCCCGAGCGAAGCGATGGTAGGCCGGGGGAGAGGGGTAGGACACTTGCGGCGAGCTTTACCCCCTCTCCCCAACCCCTCTCCCACAAGGGGAGAGGGGCTAGAGAGCGTCGCGGGAATCGAGCCCTTCGGGCGTTGCCATGGAATGAAACACACCCGAACGACCTCGTCGCTCAACTCAGTGCTTCATGGACGAGGCGCTCCGCATCAAGCCGAGGCCGTCGCCGCGGTCGGCGCGATCTCGCGCTTGCGCAACAGGCGGTTGGCGACATCCAGCCAAGCCAGCGCGCTGGCCTCGATGATGTCGCGGCTGACGCCGACACCGCTGTACTCCTCGTCTTCGAAGCTGACCGAGAGATTGGCCTCGCCGCGCGCGTGCGCGCCCATGCCGATGCTGTGGACCTGGTAGCTCTCGAGCTTCAGTTCGATCCCGGTCGCGGCCGACATCGCCGCGAACAGGGCGGCGACCGGGCCGTCGCTGTCGGCACTTTCGGCGACGCGATTGCCTTCCGGGTCCGACAGCTCGACTTCGGCGCGGGCCGACTCGCCGCGATCGGAAATCTTCATTGAGGCCAGCCGATAGCCCTGGCCCGCACTGGCCGCGCTGCCCAGAATCAATTGCTCCAGATCGCGGTCGCCGACCACGCGCTGGGTTTCGGTCAGCGCCTTGAAGTTGGCGAACACGTGCTCGAACTCGTCGTCTTCGAACACGAAGCCCAGCGCGCGCAAGCGCTCGCCGAGCGCAGCGCGGCCACTGTGACGACCCAGAACCAGTTCGGACTTGGGCCAGCCGACATCCTCTGGCCGCATGATTTCGTAGGTCTCGCGGTTCTTCAGCATGCCGTGCTGGTGAATGCCCGCCTCATGCGCAAACGCATTGACGCCGACGATCGCCTTGTTGCGCTGGACCATCATGCCGGTCAGGCGCTGCAGCAGGCGCGAGGTCGGCACCAGGCGCTCGGTGCGGATGCCAGTGTCGGCGCCGTAGAACGCGTTGCGCACCTTCAGCGCCATCACCAGCTCTTCCACCGCGCAGTTGCCGGCGCGCTCGCCGATACCATTGACCGTGCATTCGACCTGGCGTGCGCCGCCTTCGATCGCCGCCAGCGAATTGGCTACGGCGAGACCCAGATCGTTGTGGCAGTGCGCGCTCCAGATCAGATGCTCACCGGGCACGGCGGCGCGCAGGCGCTGGAACAGGCTGCGGATTTCCTCGGGCGTGGTGTAGCCCACCGTATCCGGCACATTGAGCGTGGTGGCGCCGGCACGTACCGCTGCCTCGAAGGCCTTCACCAGCACTTCGAACTCGGTGCGGATCGCATCCTCTGCCGAGAACTCGACGTCGTCGAAGTAGCGGCGGGCAAACGCGACCGCGCTTTCGGCGCGTTCGACCACCTGCTGCTCGCTCATGCTCAGCTTGAATTTTCGATGCAGCGGGCTGGTCGAGATGAACACATGGATGCGCGGCTTGTGTGCCTTCTCCATGGCGCGCGCGCAGGCCTCGATGTCGGACTCGGTGCAGCGCGACAGGGTGGCCAGGGTGACCTGGCTGCCAATCTCACGCGCGATCGCGTCGGTGGAGTCGCGATCCGCCTGCGAGCTGGCCGGAAATCCGGTTTCAATCACGTCGACGCCGAGCTCGGCGAGCGCGCGCGCCATCACCTGTTTTTGGGCCGGGCCCATGCTGGCGCCGGGCGACTGCTCGCCGTCACGCAGGGTGGTATCGAAGATGCGAATGCGGTCGGTCATGTCGGCTCCAGCGGCTCGTGCGTCTTGCAGGCGGGATTAGGAACTTCGGAGGGGAAACCGCAGGCAAAGAAAAACCCCGCCTCGGTTTCCCGGTGCGGGGTTCTCGGAAATCTGGGCTCAGTCTGCTTCGCGCGCCCTAGGTTTCGAGTCCGCACCTGTGCGGTCGAAGAAGAAGGCCGATAAGCAGCAGCGACGCCGCCGGCAGGCGGTCATGGCTCAGGCTGAGGTGGATCGGCTTCGAAGGCATGCCGCGAGTCTTGATGCGCTGCGGCAGCTTTGTCAAGCCCACGTGCGGGGGCATGCTGCGATGGTCTAAGCGCGAGCGTATCTGCAGCCCGGCCAAGAAATGTCCGACAGGCTGCTAGTCAAGGCCCTGGAAGCGGAAGTCATCGCCACCTTCCGCCTTGGCGCGATAGAGCAGACGATCCGCCTGGCTGTACCACACCGACCAGCCGGCCTCGGTGTCGCAGACCACTGCGCCAACGCTGATCGTCAGCGTGGTTCCG
Organism: uncultured Aquimonas sp.; assembly: GCA_964586455.1. Lineage (GTDB taxonomy): Bacteria > Pseudomonadota > Gammaproteobacteria > Xanthomonadales > Xanthomonadaceae > Aquimonas. Next base: position 83,561 of record CAZPHV010000004.1, on the reverse strand, counting down.
TGCAGCGGCTCCGGCAGGGCCAGCAGACGAACGCTGTCGACCAAGGCGCGCGCGCGCAGCTCGACCTCTTCAGGCCGCTCCACACGCACCAGCAGGGCGAACTCGTCGCCACCCAGGCGTGCGGGCACATCCTGATCGCCAGAGGCACGGCGCAGCTGTCCGGCAACCGCTTCCAGAACGCGATCGCCGGTAATGTGTCCGAAGCTGTCGTTGATGGCCTTGAAGTCATCGAGGTCGATCAGCAGCAGGCCGAGCGCGCCCGGCCGCGGCAAGTGCTCGATTTCGTCAAGGTGGGCGTAGAGACCGCGGCGGTTGCGCAGGCCGGTGAGCTCGTCGGTCTGGACCAGGGTCTCGGCGTTGTTGAGGCGGGTGCGGGTCTGGCGCAGCGAGTCAAGCGTGAGCAACAGCTCCTCGTTGCGACGCTTCAGGTTGAGGATCAACTGCTGCTCGCTCGACACCAGATAGGCGAAGCTGCGCCGCATGAAGCGCGCGATCATCGCCGGCTCGTGTTCGAGCAGCGCATCGAAGTCGCCGTTCGAGACCGCCACCAGCAGGCAGGGCCCGACCGCGACAGCGCTTGCCAGGCGGGCGTGGTTGCCGATGAAGAAGGCCAGTTCGCCGAAGAACTCGGAGGCGCCGATGCGCTTGTCGCGCATTCCGTCACCGAACTCGAGTGCGACCTCACCCTCCACCACTACGAACATCGTCCGACCCAGCTCGCCGCGACGGAAGATCAGCTCGCCGGCCGCCACCACGCGACGTTCGCCGACGCGCCCGAACAAGCTCAGCTCTTCGTCGGAGAGCCGGCGCGCATTGCGCCCGGCCTCGTCGTCCATGGCGGGCAGCTCGGGTTCCGGGGGGCGCGGGTTCATTAGCGAGACATCTCTCTTGCACGGGGCCTTATGCGGGAGCGGCCGAGTGTAGCAGCAGCTCCGTCGCCCACCTCAGCGCCAGCGGCTGCGGTCTTGGCCGATACGAGACGATGCGGGAACGTCGCGCAGCAATGGCGGCTTCGGGCACTCCCTCGAGTCGCGCTCGCGATTCAAAGGAAGCTGAACTCGAACGCGATCGCCTGGTTTCCGGGGTCGGCCACTTCGAGCTCCACCATCACCGACTCGCCTGGCGCCAGCACCGTGCGCTCGGGTGGCTGTCCGAGGTAATCAACCGCGGTGAAGCGGCGCAGCGCGACCAGTCGCCCATCGAGGTCAGCCATGCTCAGTTCCAGTACCGGCCATGCCTGTGGCCACACGGCCTCATTGCGGAAGCTGGCGGTGATCAGCAGAGCGTCCGCCACCGATGGGTGCGGACTGACATCGCGGTTGAGCAACGCGATCCGTTCGGGCGCCGCGTACGCCGGCAGATCGCAGGACAGTGCCGTGCACAGGCGCTGCAGCCAAGGGCGAAGTGTGGCGTCTTGAGCCAACTCGGCGCGCTGGGCCAGCACGATCTGCCCGGCCAGCAGCACGCCCAACAGCGTACAGGCCGCCCACCAGCGGCCACTGGGCAGGGCCCGGCTGCGCGGGCGACGCAGTACGAACTGCGGGGCGGCTGAACCGGAAGGCGCGCTTTCCAACCCTCTATCGCGTGGGTCCGTCATGCCCTCGGGCAAGACCCTTGGCGCCTGCGCAAGGCTGCCCCGGCCATAGCCGGTTGACGCCTGCGCGGGACTGTCAGCCAGCCGCTCCAGGCCGTTGAAGTTCTTCTCGCAAACACCGCATACCAGCTCGCCGCGACCAAGCGCGATCTGCGCGGCATTGAGCGCGTGTACGGTGAGGCAATGCGGGCATTGGGTGTACATGGCGGGATGGCGGTTGGCGTTCGGGCGTCGAAGCGCAAAGAGGCTAGCGCATTCGCCGCAGGCTGCGCTCAGTCGCCTGCCAATTCACGCAGGGCCGCAGGCAGATCGACAGCGCGCTGCACGGAGCGCAGGCGCGGATGCAAGGGGTCGACCGCGTGTTCGGCTTCAAGCGCCCAGGTCACGGCATAGGGCACGTGCACGCCCGCACCGCCCAGCGCGAGCACCGGCTCGATGTCGGAACGCAGCGAGTTGCCGACCATCGCGAAGTGCGCCGGAGCGACTTCACATTCGGCAAGCACCCGCGCGTAGGTCTGAGGGTCTTTCTCGGACACGATCTCGATGCGTGGGAACAGCTCGGCAAGGCCCGACTGGCGAATCTTGGCTTCCTGATGGAACAGATCGCCCTTGGTGATCAACACCAGTGGCGCGATCGTCGCTGCGGCTTCGACTGCGAGGCGCACGTCCGGCAGCAGCTCGACCGGATGGGTCAGGATGCCCTTGCCGAGATCCAGCAGGCGATGGATGTCGGCCGCGCTGATCCGCTCCTGCGTAAGCGCGATCGCGGTTTCGATCATCGATAGACACATGCCTTTTGCGCCGTAACCGAACAGTTTGATGTTGCGGCGTTCGGTGTCGAGCATGCGCTGGTGCAGGCCGGCGTCACCGAGGTCGACATACCGCCCGATGATGCGCTCGAACTCGGCATGGGCCTGCTCGAAGTGGATCTCGCTATGCCACAGCGTGTCATCGGCGTCGAAGCCTACAAGCTCGAATGACGAGGAAAGCTTCATCGAAACCCCCAGTAGCTGTGCGCGCTGTTCAAAGCTTCTAAACCAGCACACTCGAATGACGAGGAATGCTTCATCGAAACCCCCAGTAGCTGTGCGCGCTGTTCAAAGCTTCCAAACCAGCACGCTCGAATGACGAGGAATGCTTCATCGAAACCCCCAGTAGCTGTGCGCGCTGTTCAAAGCTTCCAAACCAGCACGCTCGAATGACGAGGAATGCTTCATCGAAACCCCCAGTAGCTGTGCGCGCTGTTCAAAGCTTTTAAACCGGCACACTCGAATGACGAAGCAAGCTTCATCGAAACCCCCAGTAGCTGTGCGCGCTGTTCAAAGCTTCCAAACCAGCA
>CAZPHV010000004.1:0-80528 GCA_964586455.1 uncultured Aquimonas sp. | reverse complement strand
CTTCATCGAAACCCCCAGTAGCTGTGCGCGCTGTTCAAAGCTTCCAAACCAGCACACTCGAATGACGAGGAAAGCTTCATCGAAACCCCCGGTACGTGTGCGCGCTGCCGATCTTGCGAAAGGCATCCAAGCAAAGCCGAACTATGTAGGGTGGGTCTTGACCCACCGCCGCCCCAGTCCCGCGACATCGCGGGCGAGCGCGGCAAGGACCGAAGCGGACTGCAGCCACCCTTGAGTCAGCACACGCACCGAGGCGGCGCACATCCCCGGCGGGTCAACACCCGCCCTACGGGGTTGCGGCGGGCGCGCGCACCCGCTCCTAATCAGAGCGCTTTGGCAGCCTCCACCACCTTCTCCACCGTAAACCCGAAGTGCTTGAACAGCTGATCGGCGGGCGCCGAAGCGCCAAAGCTGTCGATGCCGATCACCGCGCCGTCGAGGCCCACATACTTGCGCCAGAAATCGGACACGCCGGCCTCGATCGCGATGCGCTTGCGGCACCAGCTCGGCAGCACGCCTTCGCGCCACTCCAGCGGCTGCGCATCGAACACGTTGCTGCAGGGCATGGACACCACGCGCACTTTCGTCCCCTCAGCCTCCAGCGCACGAGCAGCCTGCATGGCGAGTTCAACCTCGCTGCCGGTGGCGATCAGGATCAGGTCGAAGCGCGCTTCCGGCGGATCGCTCAGCACGTAGCCGCCACGCGCGATGTCAGCGACCTGCTCGGCCGTGCGCTGCTGATGCTGCAGATTCTGGCGGCTGAAAATCAGGCAGCTCGGCCCATTGCTGCGCTCAATCGCAGCCTTCCAGCTGACTGCACTCTCGACCGCATCACAGGGGCGCCAGACGTGGTTGTGGGGGATGAAGCGCAGGCTGGCCAGATGTTCGACCGGCTGGTGGGTCGGGCCGTCTTCGCCGAGGCCGATCGAGTCGTGGGTGAACACGTGGATCGCACGCGTCGGAATCAGCGCCGACATGCGCAGCGCATTGCGCGAGTAGTCGCTGAACACGAGGAAGGTGGCGTCATACGGCAGGAAGCCACCGTGCAGAGCCAGGCCGTTGGCGATCGCGCTCATGCCGAACTCGCGCACGCCGTAGTAGACATAGTTGGCGTTGGGGTCTTCGGCGTTGACGTCCTTCGAGCCCTTCCAGATCGTCAGGTTGGAGCCGGCCAGATCAGCCGAACCACCGATCAACTCCGGCAGCAGTGGACCGAAGGCTTCCAGCGCCATCTGCGATGCCTTGCGCGACGCGACCGTGGGGCCCTCGGCCTGAAGCTTGGCCACATAGGCGTCCGAGGCGGCGGCAAAACCCGCCGGCAGCTCGCCGCGCATGCGCCGTTCGAACTCGGCGGCGAGCTCAGGATGGGCTACAGCGTAAGCACGGAATCGGTCGTTCCACTGCGCCTCGACAGCCGTCAGGTCGCGCGCGCGCCAGCCGGCATAGATGTCGTGCGGAATCTCGAAGGGCGCGTGCGGCCACTTGAGCGCGGCGCGCGCGCCGGCGATTTCGTCCTTGCCCAAGGGCGCGCCGTGGCTGGACTCCTTGCCGGCTTTGGTCGGCGCGCCGAAGCCGATCGTGGTGCGGCAGCAGATCAGGGTCGGGCGCTCGCTCTCGGCCTGGGCGGTGCGGATGGCTTGAGTGATTTCCTCATGATCGTGTCCGTCGACGCGGCGGATCACCTGCCAGCCGTAGGCCTCGAAGCGCGCCGGCGTGTCGTCGGTGAACCAGCCGTGGACTTCGCCATCGATCGAGATGCCGTTGTCGTCCCAGAAGGCGATCAGCTTGCCCAGCTTCATCGTGCCGGCCAGCGAGCACACCTCGTGACTGATGCCCTCCATCAGGCAGCCGTCGCCGAGGAACACATAGGTATGGTGATCAACCAGGGCGTGGCCCGGCTGATTGAAGCGGCGCGCCAGTACTTTTTCCGCCAGCGCCATGCCGACCGCATTGGCGAGGCCTTGACCGAGCGGGCCGGTGGTGGTTTCAACGCCCGGGGTCTCGTGCGCTTCGGGATGTCCGGGAGTCTTCGAGTGCAGTTGGCGAAAGCGCTTGAGCTCGTCCATCGGCAACGCGTAGCCCGACAGATGCAGCAGCGAGTACAGCAGCATCGACCCATGGCCGTTGGAGACCACGAAGCGGTCGCGATCGGCCCACTTCGGATTGCTCGGGCTGTGCTTCAGAAAATCGTTCCACAGCACCTCGGCGATGTCGGCCATGCCCATCGGCATGCCAGGGTGGCCGCTCTTGGCCGCCTCGACGGCGTCAGCTGAAAGGAAGCGGATGGCGTTGGCGAGTTCGCGGCGGCTGGGCATCGGGTTTTCCAAAGGCGACGGGGCGGTAAGCCGGGCATTGTCGCCGAGGCCCGGAAGGGGGGCAAACGAAACTCTTTCCGCGCGCCGGCGGATCTGATCGAACCCGCCGAAGCCGCGTCAGCTGCCGGCGAGCCAGTGCGCGGCTGGACGCGGATGTCCGAAGTGCCAGCCCTGCGCGAAATCGCAGCCCAGCTGGGTCAACACGCGAGCCACTTCAGGGGTTTCCACACCTTCGGCCACGACCTGCATTTGCAGGCGATAGGCCAGCTGGATCATCGACTGCACCAGGCCAAGGTCGCGACTGCCTTCGAGGCGCTCGAGGAAGCGGCGATCGATCTTCAGCAGGCTGAGCTCCAGAAACTGCAGATAGCCGAACGAGGAGTAGCCCTGGCCGAAATCGTCCAGCGCCACGCCCACGCCCAGCCCACGCAAGCGCGACAGCTGGCGCGCATTGCGCTGGGGCTCCTCCAGCAAGGCGGTTTCGGTGATCTCGAGCACCAGCGCCGACGGCGGTAGGTTCCAGATCGCCAGTGCGGACTCGATCTGCTCGACCAGCGCGCTGTCTTCAAATGCGCGCGCCGATAGGTTCAGGGCGCAGTGAAGGCTCGGGTCGGACACGTGTAGCGGATGAAACTCACGCAGAGCCGCCTGCAGGCTCCAACGGGTCAGCTCGGGCACCAGCCCGGCCTCTTCGGCCTGCACCACGAACTGTGAGGGCGGCACCCACTCGCCGGTACGCGGGTGGCGCCATCGCGCAAGCGCCTCGAAGCCGATACGGCGCTCATCGCCTAGGCGCACGATTGGCTGGAACTCCACATGCAACGCATTGGCGCGCAGATCGCTGGCCAGATCCGCATAAAGAAGGAGTGGCGAAGCGCTGGCCGCCTCGGCGATCCCGCCGGCAGCGCTGCGGGCTGCCTCGGCGGCGGCACTGGCGGCGCGCTGCAGGCTGGTCGCGTCCCGTCCGTGCAGGGGTGCGAGCGCCAGCCCGATCTCGGGCTGCACCCGCAGGATCAGCTCGTCAAATTGCACCGGCTCCATCAGGGCACGCTGCAGCGCCTGCGCTGCCAGTCGCGCATGGCCGGCGCTGAGCATCCCGGGCAGGGCAATCAGCACGTCCGATTCGCTCAATCGCAGCACATGGTCCTGCGCACGCAGCACCCGCCACACCTTCTGCAGCACGCGTTCCGACAGCTCCTGCAGCACCGCTTCGCCCAGCCGCGCGCGCAGGCTGCGGTGTCGCCGCAAGTGCAAATGAAGCAGCGCCAGCGGCGCCGTTTCGGCCGACACGCATTGACTGTCGATGAAAGTCCGAAGGCGCGACCAGTCGGGGCTCAGTTCGGGCATGCCTGCCTCACGGCCGGACTCATTCTGTCACCTCGGTCGGGTCTTCAGCGAGGAACAGCTGACCGAGATCGATGCCGTGCGCGCCGGGCCGCAGCCCGCGCAGGATGGTGCGACGCCCACCGTCTGCACCCTCATCCAGCCACAGGTCGACCTGCGGAAACGCCGGATTGATCGACTTGTCCGGATGGGTGAGCACGGTGACCTTGGGAAACAGCCGCCGGGCTCCGTTCTGCTGCGTCACGACGGCCACTTCGCCGCTGGACAGCTCGATCAGGGTGCCAGTGGGATACACCCCCAGCGCCTGCCCGAACTGCTCAACCAGTTCGGCCTGGAACAAGCGATCGCGCTCGCGGTACAGCCACTGGGTTGTGTCATGGCGCGAGAGACCCTTCTGGTGCGGGCGATCGGTACTGAGTGCGTCGAACGTATCCGCCAGGCCGAGCATGCGCGCGAACAGCGGAATCTCGGCGCCCGATACGCCCAGCGGGTAGCCGCTGCCGTCGTGACGCTCATGGTGGGACGCGATCCACTGCAGCTGAGCCGCGCTGACGCCCGGACGTTCGCTCAGAGCATCCAGGCCCAGTGACACGTGCTGCTGTACCTGCCGGTGCTCGACCGACGACAGCAGCAGGCCGTGATTGCACAGGCCATCCGGCAGCAGCGCCATCCCGATGTCCATCAGCAGGGCGGCGCCCGCGAGCTCGATCAACAGATCAGCCGGGAGGCCGATCTGGCGGCCGAGCGCCACCGACAGCGCCGCGGTGTTGAGCGCATGGGCATAGGCATACGGATCCCGGCGACGCAGGGCCACCAGCCAGAAGAAGGCGTCGGGGCTGCGCAGCACGCTCGCGACAACTGGCCGAACCACCTCGCCGAGCTGCTCAAGATCGAGCGGCCGACCGGCACGCAGGTCGTCCTGAAGCCGGCGCGCGAGTTCCAGCGCGCTTCGCCGAGCGATTCGCGCACGCGGCAGCTCCTGCTCAACCGGGAGGGCATCGGGGTAAGGACGCAGTTCGGGCAGTCGCACACCGGGTGGCGGCCTGTAGCCCAAGGTCAGCAGCAGACTGCGCCCCTCGGGCAACACGCTGCGCCGAAAATCGACCACCGCGGTTGTGGTGTACGGACGCAGCGCCTCGATATCAGCGCGCGACGCAATCTGCAGCCCCTGGAGGGCAAAAGGTGTCTCGCTCCAGGGCAGGTCGATACGACAGACAAACATACCCGGCTGCAGCGCATCCAACGGGAGACTGCGTTCCTCAATCGCCACCGCGATGTCCCCTGTCGCCCACCACCCTCATGCCCCATGACTCGTCCGTTCAAGCTCGCGGGATGTTACTCCCTCGCGCCACGGCTCGCGCATGGGCGACGCGCACGATTCGCTGTGCGAAAGGGGATACGAGCGAATCGACGCCGCGTTGCCCCCCGAAACGCTGGCAGCGCCTTGTAAACATTGTGTTAGCATCCGGTGACCGCTGTCCCAGTTCCGGGGGCGGTTGAGGTCTCGGGCCCGCCCGATCCCAGCCAACTGTTTGGAGACATAGCCGATGTCAAAGTTCAACCCGCTGTCGGGCGCGATTCGTTTCGCCCTCGTCGCTGGCGCCGCGTCCCTCGTGGCCATGCCCGCCTTCGCCCAGGAAGAGGCGCCCACCTCCCTTGACCAGATCGTAGTCACCGGTTCGCGTATCCAGAGCCAGACCGTGACTGCTTCCGCCCCGGTCACCGAGATTCAGCGCGAAGACTTCGCGCTCTCCGGCGCGACCCGCGTTGACGACCTCGTCAACCAGTACCCGCAGCTGACCCCTGTGTTCGATTCGCAGACGAACAACCCGTCTACGGGTTACGCGACCGTGTCGCTGCGCAACCTCGGCGCCGAGCGCACTCTCACCCTGGTTAACGGTCGTCGCCTGCCGCCAGGCGCTACCGGCGAGCTGCGCGACATCAGCATCATTCCAGCCGCCCTGGTCAGCCGCGTCGACATCCTCACCGGCGGCGCTTCCGCGGTTTATGGTTCGGATGCCGTAGCGGGTGTCGTGAACTTCATCTTGGATACCGAGTTTGAAGGATTCCGCATCGGTGGCGGTTACTCGGCCTACCAGCACAACAACCGCAACGAATATATGCAGGGCCTGCAGGACGATGCAGGGTTTGCCTACGAAGACGGCAACTCCGGCTTTGACGGCGCCTCGAAGACCATTGACCTTGCATGGGGCGGTCGGCTTGGCGACGGCTCCGGTCACGCCATGGCATGGGTGACCTACCGTGAAAACGACGCGCTGTTCCACGCGCAGCGTGACTATGCTTCCTGCGCCTTGTTCGAAGACGGCACCGACTGCGGTGGCTCGGCAACAAGCGCAACCGGCAACTTCCTGGTCGGCCAGACTCGGACCAATCCGGATGGCACCGTCTCAACCCTTCGCCCACTGGGCTTCGCCGCTTTCAACAACGCTGGTCGCTGGTCAAACGGGCCTCGTGAGCTCTACAACTACGCACCACCCAACTACTATCAGCGCCCAGACGAGCGCTACACCGCAGGCACCGCCATCAGCTACGAGGTGAATGAGTTCTTCACCCCGTACTTCGAAGCGATGCTGGTCAACCGGAAGGACAGCGTCCAGATCGCCGAATCCGGTGCGTTCAACGTCGCACTGCGAGGCCAGAACTGCGCCAACCCGCTCTTTGGCAGCCTGTGCTCGGATCTCGGCCTGAACCCCGATCTGCCCTTCCAGGTCAACGTCCTGCGTCGCAATGTGGAGGGTGGCCCCCGTCGTACCGAGACGTCCGATCTTTCCTATCGCTTCGTGGTCGGCGCCAAGGGCAATCTTGGCTCAACCTGGAACTACGACGCTTCATACCTGTTCGCTCGCACTTCGAACGACACCCAGGGCTACAACGACTTCCTGATTTCGCGCGTAACGAGCGGCTTGTTGGGCTGCCCGGCCGGGTCGTTCACTGGCTGTCTGCCTTGGAATGTGTGGCGGGACGGCGGCGTGACCACGGAAGCGGCAAACGCTTTGGCAGGCACCAGCTTCAACAAGACCGACACCGAAATGGAAGTGTTCAACGCCTTCGCGACCGGTGATTTTGGCTTTGGTCTGCCTAGCGCCGGCGGCTCGACCATCTTCGGCGTGTTCGGTGTGGAGCACCGCCGTGAGTCGTATGCTTCCGTCTCGGACAACGACAGCGCGGCTGGCAATTTCGCCGGCGCTGGCTCCTCGGCACCGCCGGTCAGTGGCGAAACGAAGGTCAACGAAGTGTTCATGGAAGCGCTGATCCCGGTGTTCGCAGGGGATGGCCTGTTCCGTTCCTTCGACATCGACCTGGGCTATCGCTACTCGGACTACGACCGTTCTGGCGGCGCCAACACCTACAAGCTGGGGTTCACCAGCGAGATCGGAATGGTGCGCCCGCGTGCGGGATACAATCGCGCCATCCGCGCCCCAGGCATCACTGACCTGTTCTCGCTGCAGCGGACAGCCCTGTTTTCGGGCTCCGACCCGTGCGCTGGCCCCAGCCCCAGCCGCCCCCTTGCAGAGTGCCAGCGCACGGGCGTGAGCCCGGCTCAGTACGGCGCGATTCCGGCCAACCCTGCAAGTCAGAACAATCAGTTCATTGGTGGCGACCCGAACCTGCAGCCTGAACAGGCTGATACCTACACCGTCGGTTTTGTGCTGAATCCGGTTGACGACGTGGCGATCGCACTGGATTACTACGACATCCGGATTGATGACACCATCACCGGAATCGGTGCGAACACGATTCTCAGCACCTGTCTCGATACCGGATTGCGTCAGGTCTGCGATCTGATCCAGCGTGGTCCCGACGGCGACATCTGGCTCGACCCCAACAACTACGTCCGCAACACGACCGCCAACTTCGGCGAACTGCGTGCGCGCGGAATCGACCTGAACGCGACCTACGCGTTCGAGGGCTTGGGCGGCCGCTTCTTCACCAACTTCGTAGGCAACTACCTGTTGGAAGAGCAGACCTCGCCACTGCCTGGCGTCGAGGGCACCAGTTTTGACTGTGCTGGCCGGATCAACCCCAGCTGTCAGGACACGCGTCCGGAATGGCGCCACATCGCGAACGTCCGGTATTCGCGCGACAACTGGTCCTTGAACCTGCGCTGGCGCTACTTCGGCGAGCTGGACTACGTCGACAATCAGGGGCGTCCGATCGTGCAGGTTGACGAGGACGATTTCGACACGGATCGTCTGACCGCCGCTCGCGGCGGCCTGCCCGCCTACAACTACTTCGACCTCTCCGGCTCGCTGGCGCTTGCCGAAAACATCGATCTGACCTTGGGCATCAACAACATCGCCGACAAGGAACCGCCGCTGGTCGGCGCTGGCAATGCGCTGAACGCGAATGCGCCGGGCGGATACGATCAGATGGGTCGCTATATCTTCACGAGCATCAGCCTGAAGTTCTGATCAGTCAGCGGTATCGGAAGATCTGCGGCGGGCCTTAGGGCCCGCCGTTTTCTTTTGTGCGGATAGCTGACTCGACGCGCAAACCCTGTCGAGTAGCTGCCAAACACAGGGGGCATTGCGCAATCACCGCCCAACCCTGGGTGAACAAAGCAGCGCCACTCGCATGCGCACAGGTAGCAAGAACTACTTTTCAGCGCCGCGAAGTTGCCTTCAAGCGAGCGGGGGCGCTCAGGCCCTTCCCGCGCAAGCGCCGCTGATCGCTACCGCATGGCTGGAGTGGACACTCCCAGCTGTCGCGCTGTGGACGGGTCTGCACATGAAGTCACGTGACGAGCCCGCGGGCACGGCCCTATCGCACTTCGCAGCCGAGTCGTTGACGAGGCCCGGGCTCAACCGTTTGACTCGAATTCCAGCTGCGCTGCGCTGAGTTCGCGCACCACTTCGCGCTCAGAGGCGGACAGCAGCGGGTTCCACACGTCAAAGATCAGAACCACCCGCAGTTCGTCACTGTCATTGCGCGCTTCGTGCTCGATGCTGTCATCAAAAATGAGTGCTTCACCCACGTTCCAACGACGACGTTCGTATCCGACGCGGTACATACAGTTCTCGGGAACCACCAGCGGAAGATGCACCACCAACCGCGCGTTGGTTTCACCGTGATGAGGCGGAATCGACGTGCGAGGCGCCAGCGCTGAGAACATCGCATTCGGGCAGAGCCCACCGATGTCGGCCATCTCCACCTCTGCCAATGCCGCGGCCGTCTGCGGGCATTGGTTGATATTGGCCAAAACCGGACTTCCGTTCTGCCAGAGAAAGAAACTGCTCCAGCGCGCGGAATGGTTCAGCTCCTGCCACTGGTTGACCGGCGTGCCGCGCTCGTACGCCACGTAGGGCCGGAACGCTTCAGGCTGCCCTGCGTGTACGGCGCACATCTCCTCGGTAATCTCCGGCGTTCTCGCTTCGAGGCCCCCCACCCACGGGAACAGGTCACGCTCGAAGAACGGCAGCGCTGGCAATCGCGGCACCAACAACTTGTTGGGAACGGAGGGATAGGGGCGCGACTCTCCACAAACGATAGCCGCTGCCTCTCGCCAACGAGCCACGTGCTTGTGATTGAGCTGATCGAACCTAGAGCCCAGACGCGACGCCAGGAAGTCGGACATCTCCCGCTTGTCTCGCTCAACGCACGCCCGCGCCTGCTGCAAGGATTCACGAAGCGCGACCGGCCACTGCGGTTCCGGCGGAGCGATCTTCAGTACGTTCCGATATACGGCGGCGGCAGCACGAACGCTACCAGTGCGCTCAAAGACGCGCGCTTTCGCGAGCAGTGCTGGCCAGCAATACGGCTCAGCCGCAAGCGCCAGTTCGATCGCCTGAACTTCGCCTGCTGAGTCGCCCCGCTCTCGACACACGCCCGCCAGAGAAACAAGAATCATGGGCTCCGCGGGCGCCGCCAGATGCGCCTTCCGAATGAGGTCGAGCGCCTCATTCAGTCTTCCGCTTCGAAGCGCATGCATACCTAGGCTGTGCAGCGCCTGTGGGTGATTGGGTTGGAAGTGACGTACCTGAGTCCAGAGCTGCTCCGCTTCACGCCAATGACCCTGCTGAGCCGCGCGCACCGCTGCCTGGACCAACGCTTCGATTCGTGAATTCATGATGCGGTTCGATCCGTTGAGGTCAGAGAAGGATAGCGCCTGCGCCAAGGTGTTCACTGATAAGCCCTGCTTCTACGAGCCTATATACTCGCGGACGTCATGCGTATCCCCACCTGCTGCGGGAACCGGTTGGCCGGCTGCTGGACAAGGGCCAGGTACCTCGGCCATGGACGAGGCGATTGAAAACCTTGCCGGGCCACTGACGGATCAGCCGGCGGACGACCGGGACGATTCCTCTGCCAAGCCCTTGGCACGAAAGCGCTCATGATGGAACGCTTGCACCGCCCTCCGCAGCGCACCTTTCACCCCCCTACAAGATCCTGTGAAGCAGAAACGAGGAGTAGCATTTTGACTGTTGAACAATGGGAGACCTATTACCGTGGCGGCATGATTGCCACGGGCCCGGCGGGTCCGGACGGCCTCTACGACCTGGAAGTGGCCGAGGTATGGCAATCCTTCTTCGACAGGCTTCCGATCGAAGCCCGATTGCTTGATATCGGCACGGGCAACGGTGTGCTACCACTCATGGCGCTCGCAGCAGCGACGCGCCGCCAGTGCCGATGGCAGATCGATGCGACTGACCTGGCGCACATTGACCCAATCAGATTTGTCAGTGGTGGTGACGCACGGTTTGCCGGCATTCGCTTCCATCCCGGGGTCCCCAGTGAGCGTTTGCCTTTCGACGACCAGAGCTTTGACGCAGTCACCGGACACTACGCGCTTGAGTACAGCGATCCAGCCAGCAGCCTGCGTGAGCTGGCGCGGGTTCTGATTCCCGGCGGCTCCGCGCAGTTCGTTCTTCACCATTCAAGTTCGGAGCTTCTTGTTTCCGCTCGCCAATCCATGAGCGAGTGCGAGCTTGTATTCAAGCAGACTCGACTGTACCGAAAGCTGCATCGGCTACTAGCGGCGGAAGAGCCTAGCCCTGAGTTCCTGCGCAACGCTCAACATGAGTTGACCTCGGCGCTTCGACATGTGAAACAATCGTTGGCCACGGCGCAGTCGAGCTCCGGCGGACGGATTCTCTCGGTGGCGCTGGACGCCGCCGGAAAACTGTTGCAGGCGCGACGCTCCCTACGCCCCAGTGCAGCCGGGCTCGAGGTTGATCGAGCTGAGGCGGAGCTGCGTACCGCGTGGCGCAGGCTAAGTGATCTCACCCGTCATGCAGTGGATGAGTCGGGCATGGAAGGGATAGAAACTCACGCCAAGTCCGCAGGCTTTTGTGTCGCAGAGCGCCGCCCCCTGTTTCACCGAACCAACCATCTCGTGGGCTGGCTCTTGCGCATCGACACCTGAGAAGCGCCGATTGAAGGTTGGCGGTGGAGAGTTGGGATTTGGAGCGTTTCGACACGAGGCCTGTACCTGAGACATCGCGCTTCAGCTGTCTTCCTTCGGTTCGCTGGTCACTGAAGTCAATGTGCGGGATCCAGCGGAGGGATGCCCGTATCACTCTTCGAACCTGACCGCTTCGGGCCTTCTGAGCTGATCTTTCCGGCGAGTCTAGGCGGATGGAAGCATGTCAAACGCGACCGTAACGCGCGGTTCGGGATCCTCAAACGGGAGCGTCCCGTGCCAGAGAAAGGATGGAAACAGAGCAAGGAAGCCCGCTACGGGATGGATCACCCTGCGTGGACCTAACTCCAAACCCAATTCATCCGGCGGCTGACCGAGCTGAAGGCTGCCCGGCCTTGACGTTGAGATGAAGTCCGAATTCGAGCCTCCCAGAAGTGTTATGCCTTGCACCGTAGGCGGCAGCGCCACATAGAAGGCCGAACTCAGCCATCCATCGCTGTGGAAGTGGTTGGCGTGATGGCCTGATCCTCGCAGCCTGACCGACCAGGAGCCCGTAAAGCGCACGCTTCTTGCCCGCCGCGAAAGAAACGGGTGAGCAAGACTGGTGTCGCACGGGAGATCGGCGACCCACTGTTCAACTGTGTTCCTCATCGAGACTTCGAGTGCAGAAATCCTCGGGTCGGGACGCCCAAACAACCGCCCGGGTGTCTGTGAGCCGCTCCGCACGCTCTGCGACATCGGCTCCGAGCGTGCCTGATGTAGCGGCTCCAACGCCTCGCGCAGATCTGCAAGAAAGGCGTTCATGTCCGACCACCCCTTTGGAACCTCCACCGCAACGAGATCGGCTAGCTGGTCGTATCCGCACAACCAGTCCTCGCGCGTATCATTCTGCAAGCGCCAGGAAGTGGCCAAGTACGCCAAGGCTTCCTGGTTGAACGGGTCGACTTCGAGTGTACGCTGCGCGCGCTCAGCGGCAAGGCGCTCCTGTCCTGTTCGCAGGAGGTGGCGCACGTACGCATTGTTGAAGCTGATATCCCACTCCGGGAGCCGTGACTCAGCTTCCGCAAACAGTCGTGCCGCACGGTCAACATCGGAGGTGGACTCAAGTGCCACAGCCTGCAGCGCGACCAAGCGAGGACTATCGTCCGATTCTCGGAGGCGCTGAAGACGGTCGAACGCTTCCTCACCCCGGTGGGTCTCCATCAGGAATCGGACCAAGCCGAGCTCAAGGGGAACGTCGTTTCGGCGCTCGTCTACTGCGCTGTGAAAGAATTGATCGGGCGGTCCTTCCCCACCGAATTCCGCGCCGTACTCCCAGTTCAATTGAGCCAAGGTTCGATAGCCTGGAATGTACTCCGGATTCACTTCCACGAGCCGGTGAGCACGCTCAAGCGCTTCTTCAATGCGCAGACAGTCCACGAGTGCACCAATAAACGCATCCATCGCGGCGGGCTCAGTCGCGCCAAGACGTTCCGCTTCGGAATGAGCTGCCACGGCCTCCTCGGGGCGGCCTGAAAGGCGCAGAACCTTGGCCAAGCTCACCCAGAGTGTGGCCTGCCCAGGATCCAAGCTCAGCCCACGACGTAGCACGGCCTCTGCTTCGGTGACCTTCTCTTCACTAGACAAAGCGTGCGCGAGGGCCTGCCATGCACGAACCAAACTCGGATCCAGCTCAGCAGCTCGACGAAGGGATGCGATCGCGTCTGAACGCTTCTCAACCACTCGACAGCCCGCTGAACCCGAGAACGGCGGCCGCATCGCAAGATCAAGCTGAAGCAGGCCAAGTTCGAGCCAGACCTGAGGATCGCTCGGCCTCAGATCTATCAACTCACGCCAACACTCAATGGCCGTACTCCAGAGACCCGCTTGCTTGAGAAAGCGCGCTCGATTGGCAAGCACCAAACTCTGCCGAGGCACGATCCTCAACACCCGAAGGAACGCTTGGTCTGCCTCCTCCACGCGCTCGCTCTGAGCAAGACACAGAGCCAGCGCATGCCAAGCATCCGGCGAATCCGGTGCCTCTTCGGCCAGTAGCCGCGCCTCTGCCAGAACTGTGGCGCCCTCGCCTTTGGATACGTGGTGAAGGATTCGAGTGGCGCGAAGCGCTTCTGAGCGATTGAGCGCCCTCATAACGCATAAACCTCGTTCTTCAGACTATCCGCCGCAGTCTTGGCCTTCGCCGGTCAGACAAAAGCCCCGTTGAGTATCCTCAACCATGCGGCGAGAGGCTTGCGCTCGCTCACGACGTTGAGCCAGCGTCAAACACTCCATCGCGCCCAATCGAGTTCCAGTCGCTTGGACGCGCTTGCAGATCCTTCTGTCTTGATCACCCGGCTGCAAGATACGAACCACCTCGGACTGAGCCTGCGCCAACGATTGTCTTTGGTCCGCGGTCAGCTGATCAAGTGACTCGACAGGAGTCAGAAGCTCCACGACACGGGCATGCGCGGAGGCTAGTCGCTCCATGTCTCGCGTCTTTATACGTCCATACTCACCGTCCCGAGCGAGCGCCATCGAGAGTTCAGCCTCCTCGATGAGTGCAGCGGCGGACGGCTCTGCCTCCGAGGCGGCTTCACCCCGGAGAGCGTCTGCACAGGCGGAATTGGAAGCCAACAGAACAGTCAAGAGCACAGGGAAGATCAACCACTTCATTTTGGAACACCTCACTTTTGCCGGACGTTCACAATAATGGAACAGCTTGCAGGAGCCTGCGCAAGTGCAGCATCAAATGCCCACCGTCAAGCCCACACGCCACACGACTGAGCAGCCATTTCGCTTCGGTCACCCCGCCTGTGAAAGTGCACGCAGCGAAAACACATTGGGGCCGGTCGACAGCGGACCCGCCTCATTCGTCAGCGGCAGATTGCGTCTTCCGAACATGCCTCGCACTCCCGCTCAATCGTCAGTTGACGCGACGCGTGCGCAAGCCCACCCCGGCAGGCGTGCGTAGCAGGAACGAACCGAACGCGCCGCGTCGAATCGAGATCTGATCCCCCGGCTTGAGTGGGCCGCGTGTTCCACCCTCGGTAAGCTGCCAAGTCTGGCCATTGTCCAGACCGAGAACTCGCTGCCCACCTTGGACCGCACGGACACTCACGATCAGGGCTTCAAGACTTTCGATCTGTGGCTCCCGATCGGCCGCAGGCTTGCGCTCATCCACTTCCCTTATCGACAGTCCAAACTCAGCTCGTAGTTCGTCCTCGCTGCGGCGAGGCGGGTCCGCTCGAACCACCGCTCCAGTAGTGGGCGGAAACGCCCCGTCGTAGCAGGCCAGACGTTCTTTTGGCTCAGACACACTGGCGCATGGGTGCTGTCCTGCCGCCGCGATTTCGACAAGCACGAGAGTTCCCAGCGCGCATAGGAACCCGAAGTTCAATATGTCTTTCACTACCTACTCCAAGTCGACCGTGTCGTGATCCATCTTGCAATGATGCATTGAGCGCTATGCATCTCAGTGGATACCCATGATGCGCAAACCGGCAGCCGTGCCCAAGTGCGGCGCGTCCGAGGTCTTCTCCTGTTGACAAGAATGCCAGACAGGCCGGGACATCTCAGCTACGACGTCGCGGCGCAGCTGCTTGACGTTGAGATTGCGGCATGCAGCGTTGAGCGGAGATGGCGGCCTATACTGCCTGCGCACCGCGTTTTCGCGACTCCTAAGGCCCTGGAAAGGCCAACCACCCTGCAAGGATTCGTTCAGGCGCGAGCGGTACCGCCCTTAAGGCACTCTGTTGCCCGCCCGCTTGGGTCAGCTCGGGATTGGCTCTTGACGTGTAGTTGGCATGCGGATCATCGCAAAGCGGAAGGGCGGTCGCGCCGCCCCTGCTTGACTCTACATCCAGTCGTTGAACGATCAGAAGGATACCTTCACACCCACGGTGTAGAAGCGACCGATCGTGTTGTAGAACTGCGGGAAGGTGTTGCCGCTGTTCGCTGTGGTCGAACTGATGCTGTCGCGGACTGCCGGCGGAGCCTTGTCGGTCAGGTGGGCGATCGACTGGATCAGGCGGGTATTCAGGCGAGCGTGTCGCAATCAGGACTGGTATTGGCCGCCACAAGCCCGAATGCCAGCGACTCGTATTTGTTCCGATCGATCTTGCGGCTGGAGTGCACGTTTCTTGCGCGGCCAAAGACCAGCAACCCCAGAAGCGTCGCCAGGTAGTTTGCCGCGGAGTCGCGTCCGCGGTATTGCCAAGTCCGTGCGCTCAGATCCAGATGATCGAAGACCGCTACCACGAAACGCCCCAGGTAATCGTCGGCAGCCCCTCGTCTACCGAAAGTGGCCGCAGGTAAGCGAGGACCCGGTCAATGGCAATGAAGCGGCTCATGGCGGGATACAGGTTACAGACGCCCCCTCAATGCCCGAGCTTCCTGACCCGGAAGGAAGGCCCGAAAGTCCAACAGGCTCCAAGCGAAAAGGCACCAACGCAAACGGCGAACTTGTGAATCGATACCGCCGGGCTTGCTGAGCAGGTAGGCACCGGCGAACGTCCGTCGAATGATGACCGACATCCCCGGAACTCAACGGGCCGCGAGTGCCGGCCTCGGTGGCTTGCCAAACATGGCCAGTGCTTAGGAAGTACGCACCACTTCTCGCTGGTCACCGGGCAAGGGGCGCACGAGCGGCTAGCGCCTTCTTCCTGTCGACTTGAGTCGCCCGCTGGGCCTCGGGCCAACACTTCCCGAGCTCACGATCACTGAGGCCGAACCGCTGCTGCAGCTGGGCTTTCGGCGGCGGACCTAGCAGCCTGTCGGACTTTGGCTGGCCGGGCTGCAAATCCGCCTGCGCGGTCCACAATCCGCCGATTCTTGACCGAGAGCCCACTCGGCCTGCAGATCGTCGAAAAGCTGTCCTCGCGCAGTCGACTACCGCCTCGCCCCCCAATGCCCGACAGGCTGTTGGTGGGATCGATTTGGCTCTGGCGGGGGTGAACGCGCAACCGTGGCAAGCCAGCCGGGATTGCGGGTCAACGTGCTCGGCGCAAGGATGGCTGCTCGCGCACATGGACCCGACGGCGATCGGGCGGGCATCGTCGAGGCATAACGAGGGCAGTCCTGTCGTCGTACTGGGGCCTCTCGAGGCGGAGAGCCCGGATGGCAGCGGACCCTCGGTTGCCTCGAACCCAAAAAGCTACGGCCCCTTGCGGGGCCGTAGTGGTGTGGCATAGAGCGTCGCTGGATCAGAAGCGCTGGCTGTACTTGAGGTACCAGAAGCGACCAATGTCAAACCCACCGTAGTAGGAGACGTTGGCACTGGGCTGGCTGTACATGGTCGGACCCTCGTGATCGAACACGTTGTTGGCACCGACAGCGATCGTTGCGTTCCAGGGCGCGCTCCAGCGGACCTGCAGGTCGTTGAAGGAGTTCGAGCCAAAGGTGTTGCGACGCGACAGCGCGCTGGCCGGCTCACCGTTCGCCAGCAGAGCGCCGGTCGGACGGATCCGCTCGTTGTTGCACTCGGTGGCGTAGGTGCAACCTTCAGAGATCGACGAGTAGTAGCGGGTAGTCCAGTTGACGCCGAAGTCGCCCAGCTCCCAGCCGACGTTCAAGTTCGAACGGATGCGGAAGGTGGTCGAACCGGAGCCAGCCACGCCCACGCTGGAGATCGGATAACGCGGATCGTTGGTGCTGATGAACACGTCCTTCGAAGTGTAGGTCGTGTTGTTCGCGATCTGGATCCGGCCGTAGTCGCCGATCTCGAAGCGATAGGTCCAGTCGAAGTCAAAGCCTTCGATCTCGCGGTAACCGGCGTTGCGGCCGCCGAACGAGAGGAAGTTGACGTAGCCCAGGGTCGGGTCACGCGTGAACAGCTGCGCCGAACAACGGCTGGCGATGTTCTGGACGTAGCAGTCGTTGAGGATGGTGGTCGGCGCGTCGGCAACGATGGTGTTGTCGATGCGAACGTTCCACCAGTCCAGCGACAGGTTCAGACCTTCGACGAAGCCCGGGCTCCAGACGATACCGGCGGTCTTCGAACGCGAGGTTTCCGGCTGCAGGGTCGGGTTGGAGCCCGAGGTGAAGGCAATCGGAGTCTGGGTGTTCGGCGCACCAGCGGGGTTGAAGCCCTGACCCAGCTGACGGAAGTTGGCAGCCAGTGCACCCAGATCACGCGCGCAGTTGGCACGGGTGGTGGCATTGGTGGCCGCGCTGCCGAAGTTGGTGTCGCAGGGGTCGGTGAAGAACGAGAAGGTCTGCGAGCCGCCGCCGAACAGGTCAGCGATCGTCGGCGCGCGGAAACCATCGGCGATGGTGCCGCGGAACAGCAGGCTCTCGATCGGACGCCACTTCAGGCCCAACTTGTCGTTGGTGGTGTCACCGAAGGTGTTGTAGTCCGAGTAGCGGCTGGCCAGCTGCAGGCTCAGCTCCTCGGCAAAGGCCACCTGGCTGAGCAGCGGAACCTGCAGCTCGGCGTAGAACTCATCGACCTTGTAGCCACCGCCGGTCGGGCCGGCCGACAGGTTGGTCGAGTTGCCGGTCTGCGCCATGGCGTCAGGCACGAACGCACCGTCTTCCTTGCGGTGCTCGAAACCCACCGCGTACTGCAGGTCACCGGCCGGCAGGGAAAAGAGGTTGCCGGACAGGTTGGCCGACATGATCTCGGTGCTGGTCTCACCGACCGCATGCTCGCGCTGGAACAGGTAGTTCTGCAGCTGGGGGTTGTTGGTCAAGCCGCCCTGGCCTTCACGACCCGAGGGCAGGAAGGGATTGAAGGGCACGCACTGCGTGAACGCGATCGGCGCGGCTTCCGTACCGCACTGGACCCGGCCCTGCGGGTTCAGGAACGAGGGGCCCACGGCCTGGCGGGTACGCTCCAGGTTGAGGTTGCCGAAAGTCGCCTGCAGCAGGTTGTTTTCGATGTAGGTATAGCCCACATCCCAGTCGAAGTAGCGGCTACCGATATCGAAGCTGCCTTCGAAGCCGAGATTCAGGCGGTAGGTGGTGAGTTCGCTGGTGGAATCACGCGGCACTTCCCAGGTACGGCGATACCAGTTGCTGATCGCGCCGTCGGTCGGGTTGAAGTAGCTGTCGGCCGACATCGGCGCACTGAACGGAGCCGCTTGCATCGGGTATCCGGCCACCTGACGCTCGGAGAAGCGGTTCGAGTAGGTCAGATCCGAGGTGAAGCGGACCATGTCGTGCAGGTCGTAGTGACCCGAAACGAACAGGCCACGGCTCTGCAGCGGTGTGCGCAGGTCGGTCTGCTCCAGCGTGTTGGTCTTGTCGGCAGGCGAACCGTCCGTGCAGACGCCGGTGAGGAAGTTGCAGGCGCCAGTGTTGCGGTTCTGCGCGATGAAGTCGGCAGGATTGGTCGGGTCGCCGTTCGGACGCAGCAAAACATGCGTGCCCGCCGCCACATTCGGGATCGCGGTCCCGGCGGTGGTCTGGAAACCACCGAACTGGCCAACCGTGGTCCAGCCATCATTCGGGTGATTGGCACCGCGCGGGAAGGCGGAGAAGCTGCGATCGGTGGCCTTGACCTTTTCTTCCTTGGCCCACTCAGCGGCGATGGTCAGTGAGCCGCGCTCACCGGTGAAGCCCATCACCATGTCGGCGCGGGTGGTATCGCCGTCACCTTGGCTGTACTGGCCGTAGTAGGTGCTGGCAGCCAGGCCTTCATAGTTGCGGCGGGTAATGATGTTGACCACGCCGCCGATGGCATCCGAGCCGTACAGCGAGGAAGCGCCATCTTTCAGGATCTCGATGCGCTCGACCGCAGAAGCGGGGATGGTCGACAGGTCGGCCAGACCACTGGTGGTGATGCCGAGGCGGCGACCGTTCACCAGCACGAGCGTACGCGCTGCACCCAGGTTGCGCATGCTGACGAAGACGCCACCAGCAGCCTCACCGGCGCTGAGCGGCGACGCACGGGTGATGGTCGGAGTGCCGAATGCCGACACGTTCTGGACGATGTCAGCGACCGACTGGAAGCCCTGCTTCTCGATCTCGTCACGGGTGATCGACAGCACCGGGGCCGGCGTCGCGACTTCAACCGTCCGGATACGTGAGCCGGTGACCTCGATGCGCTCGAGTTCGGTGGCCTCATCCTGGGCCAGCGCGGTGCCGGCCATCAGGCCGGTAGCGCCGAAGCACAGGGCAAATCGCACCGCGGTGCGAAGCTTGCTCTGGTTCAACTTCATAAGGGTTTCTCCTGCGTCGTGACTTCGATACTCGGGACATCCCATCGAATCCGCCTGTGGGCGGCCCCCGGGGACCGCCGGATAGTACCCTCGCAGCATTTGGAAGAAAAGCGTTAAGTGCGCCCGTCGACTCAACGCACGCGCCGTCGCGCCCTTTCGCTGCGGTGCAGCAGAGCCGTGCACAAAAGAAAAAGCCCACCGGCGCAGGGGGAGCTGCGCACGGCGGGCTGAAGAGGTACTGCCCCGATACCGATGGTTCTGCTAGTCGCCAAGACTTTAGGAGTGCCGAGCAGAGGACACGGTAGGGATAGGCTGCGACACGCGCGATTAAATATGAGTTAAGCCGAGCTTGAGTGCGTGTTAAGCGCGAGGGCTGAGCCGCGCAACATCGCGCGCCCGGGCGGCCCAACGCCACCTCGCCGCTCAGCTTTTGTTGCGGCGCGCTCGCAGGCGGCGATCGATGTAGTCGATGATCTGGCCTGCGACATCCACGCCGGTCGCGCCTTCGATACCCTCCAGCCCCGGCGACGAGTTCACTTCGAGCACCAGCGGGCCGCGCTTCGAGCGCAGCAGGTCCACGCCCGCGACACCGAGCCCCATCACCCGCGCTGCGCGAATTGCGATCTCGCGCTCTTCGTCGCTCAGCTCGACCGCTTTCGCGGTGCCACCACGGTGCAGGTTGGAACGGAATTCGCCAGGTTTTGCCTGACGGCGCATCGCGGCCACCACCTGGCTACCGACGACGAAGCAGCGCAGGTCGGCGCCTTTGGCCTCGCCGATGAACTCCTGCACGATGAAGTTGGCATAGAGGCCGCGGAAGGCTTCGATCACGCTGCGCGAGGCCGCCGCGCGCTCGGCCAGAATCACGCCGGTGCCCTGGGTGCCCTCGGTGAGCTTGATGACGTGCGGCGGTTTGCCGAGCATGCGCAGCAGATCCGCCGTGTCATCCGGGTTGTCGCCGAACACCGTCTTGGGCAAGCCAATCTTCTGGCGGGCGAGCAACTGGTGACAGTGCAGCTTGTCGCGGGCGCGAAGAATCGCCTCGGAGTTGTTCGGGGTATAGCTGCCCATCATCTCGAACTGGCGCAGCACGGCCGTGCCGTAGAAGGTCACGGACGCGCCGATGCGCGGGATCACCGCATCGAAATCGGTGAGCTCACGTCCCTTGTAGTGCATCTCGAAGCTGCCGGGCGCGATGCGCATGTAGCAGCGCAGTGGATCCAGCACGCGCACCGTGTGGCCGCGCACACGGCCGGCTTCCACCAGCCGCTGGGTCGAGTAGAGCTTGGAGTTGCGCGAGAGGATGGCAAGTTTCATACGAGGCGGGAGGGTGGGATCTCGAATCTGGGAACGAGCGTCGTCGACAGCTTAGCGAGGCGTCGAGGCCAGAGGGTTACAGCTGCAGCGCGGCCAGCGCGTGCTTGCGCGCGGGGTCGACAAGAAAATGCCCTGCCAGCGCCGTACGCCCCAGCAGCATGGGAAACTTCAAGCCGCGCCGCGCCGCGAGATTGACCTCGATCGGATAGCGGCGACCCGCGATCGCCAGCGTGGTAAGGATGAACACGCGCTCGGTTTCATGCCCGCCGGAATCTCGCACGGCACGTCGGTCGTGCACGCGCGCTTCGGCCTGAAACTGGAGCTGCGCCGCGGCGCCGTCCTGATGCAGTCGAAAGCGCACCCATGCCCTGCCCTCGCGCTCGAACAGTACTTGCTCATCAACATGCAGGGATGAACTGCGCGCACCGGTGTCGATCTTCGCCTCGATGGCGTCGATCGCGAGTTCCGGCAGCGCAAGCGTTTCGCACCAGCCGAGCACGATGGGAGGGGTTTCGACCATGGCTCGGGGGCGAGTAGGGTGGAGCGGGTGATGGGAATCGAACCCACGTCGGTGGCTTGGGAAGCCACTGCTTTACCATTAAGCTACACCCGCGTTCGGTGCGAGAGCTTAGCCCTCAGCGGCCTGCACAGGCAATGGCACTCCGAACGCGGTCCATCGCAGTCTTCAGGCGGCGCACACACACGCCACTCCTGCTTCCTCAAAGCCCCAAGGCGCACCTGGTCGCGGATGCGAACGCGCGCGACAGCGCGACCTGAGGACGCACACGACCAAGGCCCATTCCGCATGAGCACGCCCCCGATGATCCGCATCCAGTTGAACGGCGAAGCGCGCGAAGTGCCGGTTGGCACCTGCGTCTCTGACCTGATCGCGCTGCTGGGCCACGCGGGCCGCAGAGTCGCGGTCGAGGTCAACCTCGAAATCGTCCCCAAGAGCCAGCATGGCGAACGCGCGCTGGCCGAGGGCGATGTCGTTGAGCTGGTGCATGCACTGGGTGGTGGCTGAAGAAATTCCCACCCGATCGCGCCGCGCGTCGCGACAGGGCTCGCGCGTTCAGTCGATAATCGCGTGATGGACAGCGCACCCCAGACCGCCGCCGACCGGCTTGTGATCGGCACTCGCAGTTTTTCCTCCCGCCTGCTGACGGGCACTGGCAAGTTCCGCGACTTCGACGAGACCCGCCGCGCCAGCGAAGCGGCCGGCGCCGAGATCGTGACTGTCGCCATTCGCCGCACCAATCTCGGACAGAACGCCGGCGAACCCAACCTGCTCGACTTCCTGCCACCCGAGCGCTACACCCTGCTGCCCAACACCGCCGGCTGCTACAGCGCGGACGATGCCGTGCGCACCTGTCGGCTGGCTCGCGAGCTGCTGGATGGTCACAACCTGGTCAAACTCGAAGTTCTGGGCGACGAGAAGACCCTCTACCCCGATGTGGTGCAGACCCTGCGCGCCGCCGAGGTGCTGGTGCGCGACGGTTTTGAGGTGATGGTCTACACCAGCGACGATCCGATCGTCGCGCGCGAGCTGGAGAAGATCGGCTGCGTAGCGGTGATGCCGCTGGCGGCGCCGATCGGCTCGGGCCTGGGCATCCAGAACCGTTACACACTGCTCGAGATCATTGAAACGCTGAAGGTGCCGGTGATCGTCGACGCCGGCGTCGGCACCGCTTCCGACGCCGCGATCGCGATGGAGCTCGGCTGCGATGGCGTGCTGATGAACACGGCGATCGCCAGCGCCAAGCAGCCGGTACTGATGGCCAGCGCGATGCGCAAGGCGGTCGAAGCCGGCCGCGAGGCATTCCTGGCTGGTCGTATCCCGCGCAAGCGCTACGCCAGCGCGTCGTCGCCGGTCGACGGGCTGTTCTTCTGATGAACGTTGCAGACACCGCGGTGACGCGCGAGTTGCCCGAAGCGGCCACTCGCCCGCTGCGCAGCTTCGTACAGCGCGCCGGTCGGCTGACACCGGCGCAGCAGCGGGCGCTCGATCAGCTGTGGCCCAGGTTCGGCTTGGAGATCGCGCAAGGCCCGCTGGATGCCACGGCCAGCTTCAGCCGCAGTGCTCCGCTGGTGCTGGAGATCGGCTTTGGCAATGGCGAGGCCCTGATCCACGGCGCCCAGCATTCGCCGGATAAGAGCTTCATCGGCATCGAGGTGCACAAGCCCGGCGTCGGTCGAGCGCTCAATGCGATCGAATCCCTGGCGCTCGGCAATGTTCGCCTGTATGCCGAAGACGCGGTCGAGGTGCTGAAGCAGTGCATCGGCGAAGGCGCGCTCAGCGAAGTGCGGATCTATTTTCCCGACCCCTGGCACAAGAAGCGCCACGTCAAACGGCGACTGGTCCAGCCCGGCTTCGTCGAACTGCTGGCTGACAGGATCGCCCCCGGTGGCCTGCTGCATCTGGCCACCGACTGGGAGCCCTACGCGCAGCAGATGTGGGAGGTGATGGACGCAAGCACTCACTTTCGCAACACCGAAGGCCCGGGTGGACACGTAGCGCGCCCTGACTGGCGTCCCGAGACCCACTTCGAGCGCCGCGGTCTGCGCCTCGGACACGGGGTTTGGGACCTGCTGTATCGGAGGAGCTAGACTCCGGTGAGCATCAGCGCTGCCCGTCCGCCATTCACCCACGCGGTGAATCCGCACCGAAAGGGCGGCTAGCGGGTGGCCGCGATCTCCACCGACATGTGGCTGGTGATTGGCCTGATGGCCTTCACCATGGGCATGTTCATCTGGGAGCGTGTGCGCCAGGACGTGACCGCCCTGCTTGTGCTGGTCTGCCTCGGTCTGTTTGGCCTGGTGCCGGTGGACCAACTGTTCGACGGCTTCGCCGGCAACGCCGTGATCAGCGTGATCGCCACCATGATCCTCGGCGCGGGGCTTGACCGCACCGGCCTGTTGAACCGGGTCGCTGTCTGGCTGTTGCGCAAGTCCAAGGGCTATGAGGAACGCCTCGTGCTGCTGTCGAGCGGCGTTGCAGGCCTGGTCTCATCGGTGATGCAGAATCCGTCGGTCACCGCACTGTTCCTACCGGTGGCGGCGCGCCTGTCGGCGCGCACCGGCGTGTCGCTGGGCCGGCTGCTGCTGCCGATCGCGGTCTGCGTGGTGATGGGCGGAGCGCTGACGATGGTTGGCAGCTCGCCACTGATCCTGTTGAACGATCTGCTGGTGGCCTCCAATCGCAACCTGCCCTCGGGCGTGGCTTCGCTGACGCCGTTGCCGATCTTCGCGCCGCTGCCGATCGGGCTCGGTCTGTTGATATTGGCGCTGGTCTTCTTCCGACTGTTTGGGGCGCGTCTACTGGGACAGGGCGAGGACAAGGGCGTCGCACCGGGCCGCACCGAAAGCTATTTCGCCCGCGCCTACGGCATTGATGGTGATGTCTACGAACTGACCGTGACTTCCGACAGCCCCTTGGTTGGCATGTCGGTGCTGGAAGCAGAATCCATGCGCGGCGCGCCATTGTTGCTAGCACTCAAAAGCGGCAACGAAGCCCGGCTGGCACCGCCGGCTGACGAGATGATCTGGGTCGGCAGCGTGCTGGGCGTGATGGGCCCCCGCGAGCAGGTGGCGGATTTCGCGCAGAACCAGCTGCTGCGCATGCAGGCGCGGTTGCGCAATTTCGCCGACCTGTTCAACCCGAGCCGCGCCGGCATTTCGGAAGCCGTGATCCCGCCGAACTCACAGCTGATCGGACAGACGCTGGAACAGCTGCATCTGCGCAAGCGGCTGGGCATCAGCGTGCTGGCCATCAACCGCGGCAACGAAATCTTCCGCGAGGACATCCGCAACACTCCGCTACGCGCAGGCGACCTTCTGGTCTTCCACAGCTTCTGGCGCGACCTCGGATCCGCCGCCAGCAACCGCGACTTCGTGGTGGTCACCGACTACCCGAAGGACGAGCAGCGCCCGCACAAGCTCTGGCATGCATTGCTCTGTTTCGCAGTGGCGCTCGCGCTTGCGCTGTCCAGCGAGGTCGCGGTGCCGGTGGCGCTGATGACCGGCGTGGTCGGCATGCTGCTGCTCGGCGTCATCAACATGGACGAGGCCTACGCCTCGGTGAACTGGAAGACCGTCTTCATCATGGCCTCTCTGATCCCGCTGGGATGGGCCGTGGACAGCTCGGGGGTGGCCAACTTCGTCGCCAGCCAGACACTGGAGCATTTCGGCGATCTGCCCAGCTGGGCCCTGCTCGGCGTGCTTGGCCTGATCACCACCGGGCTGGCCATGGTCATCAGCAACGTCGGCGCGACGGTGATCATGGTGCCGATGGCGATCAACATCGCGATCTCGACAGGTGCGGCGCCCATCCAGTTCGCGGTGGTGGTAGCGCTGTCGGCGTCGAACAATTTTCTGACCGGCAGCAATCCTGTCCTGGCCATGGTTGCGGGCCCGGCCGGCTATCGGATGGTCGATCTGCTCAAGGTCGGGCTGCCGGTATCGACCCTGTACATCGCCTGGGTTCTGGCGATCAGCTATCTGGTGTTCTGAGGTTGGGCTGTGCTCCGTACCCTTTCAGTAGCAAGCACAGCGATGATCGGCCGCCCACCCTGCGATCGAATGTTCATGCACCCTCGCATTCGTTGTCGCTGCGCTCCGCTCGTCTGCGCGCCGGTCTCGACTGAGGCTCTGCTGCCATGGCTTCTGAGGCTGCTGATACGCGCAGCGTGCGCAACGAGTTCACCGGCAGGTGCGCCGCGCGCGTAGACCCCCAATGCGCGCGCAACGTGCCGAGGCTCTCAGCCAGTCTCGCGCGACATCCCCGCTGCGGCCAAGGCCTGCAGGTAGGCGTCGAAGCGCTGTTCCTGCTCGCGACCGAGGGTGTACAGGGTCGACCAGCTGAAGATGCCGGTGTCGTGGCCATCGTCGAAACGCAGCAGCACGCCGTAGTGACCGACGGGTTCGATCGCGTCGATACCCACCGCGCGCTTGCCGGCCACCAGCACTTTCTGCCCCGGACCATGCCCCTGCACTTCGGCTGAGGGCGACTCGACACGCAGGTACTCGCAGGGCAGATGAAAGCGAAGTCCGTCGTCAAAAGCGACTTCGAGAACGCGCGATCGCTGGTGCAGAACGATATCGGTGGGTGCAGGGGTCGACATGGGCGGCGTACTCGGTCGTTGCTTCGGTGGTTGGCGCGATCGCGATCAGGACGGCCGCAGCGCACGCAGCATCAGCAGCGGCAGCGCCAACCAGATCAGGCACCGGAAACCAAGGCGCGCGGGTGCGCTCAAATCGGCGGCATCGAAGCGCTCGAAATAGCGCCGCCAGCCGCGGTGCTTTTGCCAGGCCACCCACAGCGGTCGTCTGCGGCTGCTGGTGCCCTTCAGGTGGGTGATGCGCAGCCCCGGCGCGAACAGCACGCGCAAGCCGTTCTGACGCAGCCGCCGGCACAGGTCCAGATCCTCGAAATGCAGGCGATAGCCTTCGTCGAATCCACCGACGGCCTCGAAGGAATCGCGCGGCATCAGCATCAAGGCGCCGGAGATGGCTTCGACCTCGAGCACGGCGCGATCGGATGCCGGTACGGACTCGATGGCGGCTCGCCCACGCAGGAGCGCGTCCAGCACGCGATGCGGACGGGGATCGCGCCGGAAGGAAGCCGCCTGCGCCGCACCGTCGGCGTCGAGCAGCTGCACCCCCAGCGCACCGACCGCGCCGTCGCGCAGAGCCGATTCCCCGAGCGCAAGCAACTGCGCAAGATCGTCTGGGCCAGGAAAGCAGTCGGGGTTGAGGAACAACAGCCAGGGAGCGCGGGCGCGCGCCGCGCCCTGGTTGCAGGCGACAGAAAAACCAGGGTTGTCCGCATTGCAAAGCAGCTGATCGACGCCAAGCTCAGCGCTCGGGGGTAGGCGCGAGCCATTGTCGACCAGAACGATTTCCGTCTGCAGATCACGCTGCGCGCGTAGAGCATTGATGCAGCGCGGCAGCACCGAATCGCTGTCATGACTGACCACCACAACCGACAGCTGCGGCGAGCTCACGCTCAGCTGCCTTCGATCCATCGAGGCGCGTGCTGTCGCGCCCACTCGAAGGCGTCCGCCCAAGCCGGCAGGGCCAGCGAAAGCGGATGCACGTAATCCCGAAACAGCGCTGCCGATTGTTCGATGTTCGTATTGTCAGGCCACTCCGCGAAGCGCGGTGGATCACCTGCGGTGAGGGCACGGCCGTTCGCCTCGACCTGGCTGCGCACATCGTTTGCCCAGTGCATCGGTCCTTTGGGCGATTCCAACAGCATGCCTTGCATGGCGGAGATCAGGTTGGCGCGGTGATCGAGCAGATAGGCGTCCATGTACGCGTGCGCATCGCGCACCTCCATGGCGGCCAGATCTGCCAATTGTGCAGCAAGCAGATTGAGCCGCTGACCTGCGCCGGAACCGAGCATTTCCGGGGCCCATGAGCGCACCTGTGCGGCGATCATCTGCGCAAAGGACGGGGTGCTTGGCTGGCGGAACGCATCGCGGCGCTCTGGCACGTTCGGCCGGCGATGGCCGATCGCCAACGGCAGCTCCATCTGCAGCGCCCGCGGATGCAGAGCCTCAAGACAGGCCGAGAACAAGGCATCTTCACCTCGACCCACCGGCGGCGCGGGGGGCAGCAGTCGCGCGCCGTCCAGCATGAAGCCGGCGAAGCTGCGTTGTCCGACCAGCTGGAAGTGGGCGCCGCCGCCCCACATCGCCGGACGTTGGACTTGACCGAGATAGAAATCGGGATCGCTCAGGCGCGCTTCGAGCACCACCGGTGGCTGCATCAGCAGCCAGTTCAAGCCCATGCTGAGCGAGTCGCCGCGATGGCCGTGGGACGTGGCGATGACGCGTGACTCCGCGCGCAGCAGCGGCAGACGACTCGGCGCCAGTCCACGAAGGTCGTTTGCACTCAGGGCCAGCAGGGGGCGCTGGCTCAGCAGCGTCGCAAGGCTGTGACCACACAGCTCAGCATGCAGACCGAGCGGGTCCTGTTCGCAGTCCAGACCCTGAGCCAGGGCCTGGTCGATGTCCGCGAAAAGACCATCCAGGGCCGGCTGAGGGCCGAATTTCAGTCCGCGCTGCCAGTCGGGATGCAGTCGAATCGGTAGCAGGTGGTCGTCGTCGAGCAACACACAGCGCTCGCCGGCGCCGAGCAAGCTGGCCCAGTTCAAGCCCACGCCGTAGGCGCCGTGATAGCCGGTGGAATAGCGCTCGGCATCAAGCAGATAGGCCAGTGCCGCGCCCTGCGAAGGCATCGCCTGCTGCAGCGCTCGCAGGCGCTCTGCCATCTGCGCGCGATCGAAGTGCAGGCTGCGGCAACCACTGTCACTGCTGAAGGACTCGAGCGCCGCTGCGTTCTCGGCGCGTGCGCCGCTGTCCTTGGACAGATCAACCAACAGATATCGATGGCCTGGACGCCACTGCGCCTCATAGGCCCGCAGGCTGTCGAGCAGAGCGCGAACACACTGCGGGCGGTCGGCAGTACGAATGATCACGGTCCGGAACGGAGCGGGGTCTTCCCCGTCTGACTGACGAAGACTCGCGAGCCAGGCATCCGCTTCGATCAGCAGTCCACGCGAGGCCAGGTTGTGCAGCACGCTGCGCACCGCGGTCTCCTGGCCCTGCAGGCCTTGAAGTCCGCGGCAGACCGCCTGCACGTGCTGCTCCAGCGGCTGGAACTCGCGGCAAAGATCCATTGCCTCCAGCACCTGCAGCGTCATGATCGCAGTGCGGCCATTGTCGCTTTCGCGGATCACCGCTTCGGTGTTGCCAAGAGCATTGGCCGTCGCAGCGACCGATGCAAACAGTGGGCCCTGGGGAGCACGTTGGGTTCCGAGGTTGATGGTGTAGCCGGGTTGCATGGGAAGTCCGTGGTTGGCAGGTGGTATTGATTGGGCGCTCGTGCGTCAGAGCTGCCCTAGTTCGTGCAGGCGCCGGCGAGCCAGCTCCAGCTCGGCTTCGATCTCTTGGATGCGACGCCCGGCGGCCATGTTCGTGCGGATCTCATGGTTGTAGTGCGCGTAGACGCTTTCTTCGGCATCCCCGAACAGATGCAGCGAAGGCAGCTCTGGCAACGGCTCAAGCGCGCAGGCGGCGATGTAGTACAGCGGTGGATAGGCAAGTTCGTTTACCAGCTCCCCGCTGCGGCTCAAGGTCGCGGCCGAAGGAGCTGTCTGGCAGGCATCCAGCGACCACAGCGCCGACTGGAACAGCAGCTTCTGCGCGTACAGGCGACGGTGCGGGAAGACTCCCGCCAGCAGGGCTTCAAATTCTTCCCGGTAGAGCTCACGCACGTGGTGCTCGTTGCGGAACTGCGGGATGTCGCTGTAGTTGCGCTTGTCGGGTGTCGACACCAGCAACAAGCCACCTGGCGCCAGCAGGCGTCGGAACCCCCGCAGCATGGCTTCCTGAGCGTGCAGATGCTCCAGCGTCTCGAAACTCAGGATCAGATCAAAGCTGGCCGCAGGGAGCTGATCGAGTGCGGTGACATCCGCCTGCTCGAAGCGCAGGGTGGGCTGCGCGTAGCGCGCGCGCGCATGCGCGATGGCCTCGCGTGAGACATCCAGACCCAGCACGGACTCAGCGACACCGGCCACCAGCGCGGAGCCATAACCCTCACCGCAGGCAGCATCCAGCACGCGTAGGCCGCGTGCCAGCGGCTGCGCGAAGGCGTAGCGATGGTAGTGCTCGTACCAGATCTCGCGCAGGCATTCGGGCGTGAAGCGCTCGCCGGTGAATTCAAGCGCCGGCTTCGAATCGCTCATCGCGGGCATCCTCGGGTTCAGTGAAACAGTTGGCCCTGCAGACCCGTGGCATCGGGTTTGCCGGCGGCGAGCGCGGCATAGCGCTCGACCACACGCAGGCGCAGGGGCTTGATCGGGTCGGCCATGATGAACTCGGCGACGCGGCGGTTGTAGTCGGGGTAGCGATTGAGCAGCCGAGTCAGGTTGCCGCCGCCAGGTGCCAAGCCTTCCAGGCTGAACGATGCACCGCCCTCATGGCCGACAAAGGCGTCGGCGCACAGCACGTTGCGCCAGCCATGCCCTTCTGCACGCAGGCAGAAGTCGTTCTCTTCGCCGTAACCGCGACCAAAGGTCTCGGCGTCGAACTCGCCGATTCGATCCAGGCAGGCGCGACGGATGGCCATGCAGAACCCCACGCCGGTCGGCAGCTCCGGATACTCGTCGGCACAGGCTTCGGCACAGGCCCGTGCCCAACGGTCAGCATCGTCTGGCAGCGGACCGGGCCTGCACAGATGCGGCAGCGAGCAGATTTCGGCGTTGTTGGACCACGGCGTGGCGGTGGCGATGCGCGAGTCGCTCGCGAAACAGGCGCGCAACCGGTCCAACCAACCCGCGCCGGGCATCGTGTCGCTGTTCAGAAGAACAACATCCGCACCGGCGGTTTCAGCAAACGCGGCATTGACGTTGCCGACAAAGCCCAGATTGCGTTCACGCCGAACCACACGCACCGAAAACGGCAGCACGGCGGGCAAGCCGGCCAGGAATTCCGCAACTTCGGGCTCGGGCGATGCATCGTCGCAGAACAGCACTTGATCGGAATCCGCGAGGGTATTGAGCAGGCACTGCACCAGCCGCCGCAGCGCGGGTAAGGCCCGGTAGACCGGCACGATGACCTGCATCGACGGCAGACTCATGGCTGCGCGCCCGCGTGTAGCCAGCGATGGGGCAAACGCACGCAGCCGAGCTCACGACTGGCGCCGCGCAGGGTGAAGGCGCGCTCAACCGTGTCGAACACACGCAGGCCCTCAGGGTCCATCGCGTGCAGGCGCAGCACATAGCTGCCGGGCAACAGGCCACCCGGATCGACTTCCAGTGCGAAGCGCGCCCGCTGCCCGGGAAGCAGCTCGGCGCGCACGCCTTCGATCTCCGCCACCTGACCGTACAGAGCCGTGCCATCGGCGCGGATCACGCCAAAGCTGAATTGGGGTGAGCGTCCGTCCGGGCTATGCAGTTCGGCTTCCACGTGCAGGCTCTCGCCCTCGGCGATCAGACGCGCGCCCTCGTCTTCGCTGTGGTTCACCAGCACGCGCACCAGCCGGTAGTCGTTTCCGGCGTAGGCGGCATCCAGCTCAGGCCCGCGCTCAGCTGCGATCTTGCGCTCGTGGTAGGCGAGGTAGTCCTGGGTCACGTCGAACACATCGCCGTAGGCCTGCACCCTGCCCTCGCGCAGCCACAGCGCATGCTTGCAGAGCTTCTGGATGTGGTAGGTGGAGTGCGAGACCAGCAGCAGCGTGCCTCCGCCTTCGAGATAGTCTTCGATCCAGCGGATGCATTTGCGCTGGAAGCTCTCATCGCCGACCGCGAGCACTTCATCGGTGATCAGCAACTGCGGACGCACCGTGGCGATGATGGCAAAACCCAGACGCACGACCATGCCCGAAGAATAGTGTTTGACGGGCTCGTCAAGGTAACGACCGATGTCGGCGAAGGCCTCGATCTCCGGCGAGCGCGCTTCGATATCGCGACGCGACCAACCCATCAGACCCGCAGCGATGGCGATGTTCTCGCGCCCCGTGCGTTCGAGCTCGAAACCCGCGCCGAGCTCCAGCAATGCGCCGACCGAGGCATTCAGCTCCACGCTTCCCGCGCTCGGCGTCAGCACACCCGCGATGAGCTTGAGCAGGGTCGACTTGCCGGCACCGTTCTCGCCGATGATGCCCAGCGATTGACCGGACCGAATCTCGAAACCGATATCTCGCAAGACCGGAGTGCGTTCGATGGGTCTGCCCAGCAGTGCGCGAACGAGTGCGCTGGCGCGAGCGCGCGGGCTGGCGTCCACGGGCCAGCTCTTGCCCAGGCCAGTTACCCGCAGCAGGGCCGCACTCATTCGAACTCTTCCAGATGCGGCCGCAAACGTTGGAACACGAGCGCGCCCAACAGCGGCACGATCAGCGCGCCGAGCCAGGTAGCAAGACCGCTCATGGGCAGGCCAGTGAGGCCAGGCAGCAACGCGCGCTGGGCGTCGACCACGCCGGTGATCGGGTTGACGGCCAGCCAGCGCGCCAAGCCGCCGGGAACGGTTTCCGGTGCATAGATGATCGGGGTCAGAAAGAACCACAGGGTGATCAACAGACCGATGGTCTGCGCTAGATCCCGGATGAACACCTGCACAGCGGCCAACGCCAGCGCCAGGCCTGCGGCCATTGCAAGCAAGGGGAGCCAGTGCAGCAGAGCGAGCGGCAGTTGTGACCACGCAAGCCCTGGCCCGAAGGCTGCCAACGCAGCGATCACCAGCAGATAGCCGACACCGTGGAGCAGGAAGGCCGTGCTGACCGCCGCCAACACGGGAATCGCCCGGGGCACAGCAATTTTGCCCGCAAGCCCGCTGTGGTCGGTGATCGCGGTGCAGCCACGCGTCACTGCTTCGGAGAAGGCAAACCAGGGCCAGAACCCTAGCGCGAGGAACACGAGATACGTGCCGCCCTCAAGACCCGGCACACGGGCCTTGAGGATATGCACGAACACGAGATTGAAAACCGCAAGCTGCAGCAGGGGCGCCAGCACGGCCCAGGCGACGCCCAGCAAATTGCCGGAGAAGCGCTGGCGCAGGTCCTGGCGTATGAACAGAACAAGCTGCTGGCTGCGTCTATCGAAGCGTGGGTTCACGGGCTTGGGTCTCAACAGCGGAGCCTGACCGTGCGGGCGGCTGGGGCCGAGGCGACGTTGAAGCACGTCGCTGTAATGTGCACGGTGCTTGAAGCGTCAATCCTCGTGATGGGTGCTCACGCCCCGAGGCTTCGGCTAGCGGACCATTCTCGTTCAGATCGGCTCGCGTCTTGCTCATGATCGCAAGAGTGAGACGTTGCTGACAGAGGTTTCTGATACACAGGTGAGCCTGCCGTTCAATCGCGCCTCAATTCGTGCGCGAAGCGTGATGCGTTCGCTCCGGCTCGCACGTCCCCATCGCCATGGCAGAAGTCAGCAGCGGAATCCGCGGGGCCTCAAGATCGGCTCTAGCGGAGCACCCTGTGCGGCTTTGTCAGGGTGCGCAGATATGCGGGAATCGAGCGAAGGATCATCGCTGCGCGGCGCACAGAAGGAATGCGTCTGCCGAAGCGGCACGTTCCATCGTTCAGAGCGAGCACGCCGACCGGTGCAAGGACGAGCTACCCTTTTTATTGCGCCGGCGTCACGTACATATCGCGGATCTCGGGCAGAAGGTCCTCGTCGAGTTCCAAAGGCGACCTCTCG
Source organism: uncultured Aquimonas sp. (assembly GCA_964586455.1). Taxonomy (GTDB): domain Bacteria; phylum Pseudomonadota; class Gammaproteobacteria; order Xanthomonadales; family Xanthomonadaceae; genus Aquimonas. Next base: position 47,834 of record CAZPHV010000004.1, on the reverse strand, counting down.
TACGCTGAGACCATTTCTTGGAGTTTGCTGGTGACGTACTCGTTGCGCAGTCCAGCCACGATGTCATCGCGAACGTCTTCAAAGGTTGCAGGGCGGCCGGGCGTGCGGCTGACCAGCTTGGCAATGTAGTAGTTGTTGCGCTGCTTGAAGGGTTTGGCTACTTCACCCGGGCTTACGCCAAGCATGACCTGGGCGAGAGAGTCGTCCGGAGCAGGCTCTTTGTCGAGTGCGTACTCTGGTAGAGAGCCGCGTGCGCTGCCGATGCGCTCGGGTTCGTCGCTGTGTTCCTTCAGCAGAGCTTCGAAGTCCTCGCCCGCCTGCGCTCGCTCCTGGAGTTGAATCGCGAGTTCGCGTGCTTCCTCGTCGCCACGTTTGGCGACTGAGAGGGCGATGTAGCGTATGGAGCCCATTTCGGGAACGTCATAGGCCTTTCGGTCGACCAGAAATTTTTCTCTGGCTGCATTCGTGAAGTCAGGAACTTCGATGCTGGCTCGCATCTGTTGCACCTGATGTTCTGCAAGGAGACGGTTGCGCGTGGCCTGCAGGCGCGCTTCCAGAAAGGGCGGCTCGCTGCCTTCCTCGGCTGCAAGCGAAGACAGGTACTTGGTGCGCAGAGTGTTGGACACCAAGCGGGTCAAACGCTGGGGATCTTGGGCAAAGCCCAGCCGGTCGGCCTCCGGAATCTCGTGCATGGCGGCGTGAAAATCCTCCACTGTGACCTCGACTCCGCCCTGGCGCGCGATCACATGTGAGCCTTGCGGTGTTGGCTGCTGCGCGAGGACGACGGTGCTCAGGAGCAGGGAGAGCAGAAGGATGGGTGTTTTCATTGGGTCTTCTTGTGGCAAGGATTGAGCGCACGGCGTAGACGGCGTGCTTCAGGGCGCTACAAAGACAAAGCCCGAGCTTCGGAGTTCCGAAGCTCGGGCTGAGGTACGCGATCTTTGATCAGAATCGCAGCTGGATTGCACACTGTGTCGACGGACAGTCCGACTGTCCCTGGCTCAAGCCCTGCTGGCTGCCCGCCTGGATAATGTTCAGGAAGTAGGTGCGGCCAGGGGTAAGCTGACAACGACCGTTGGCAGCACCGGTGGTTTCAAACAATTGCACAGTCTGAGCGTTGGCCTGCACGGTGCGGCGACACGCACTCGAAAGGGTCGGGTCGGAGGGTGGGGGCGAACCTTGCGGGAACCGGAAGTCGGCAGCACATTCACCGATCGCGATGTACAGACCTTCCCACGAATGGACCGCGGTGCCTTGTGCTTCAGCAAGGACCATTTCCAAGCTGTTGCCCTGCTGGGGAATGAACGGCAGGCTGATATAGGATTTCGCGGGCAAGTTGATTGTACGAGTCGACCCGTTGGGCGGATACGCGGCGTTCCCACCGACCTGCTGCCAAGTGAAACCGCTGTTGTTCCAGCCACTGGGTGCGATGTAGGGGCTGCTGATCGGGCAGCCGACCGGGCCGGTCGCATTTATCACGTCCATGAGCACACTGCGCTGGGCGCGCCCACCGGTGCCGTAGCAGCTCAGGCCCACGTTGGCGGGCAGGTTCGCAGGAAGCGAGTTGAAGCGCAGGCCGCCACTGGGGGTATTCCCAGTTCCCGACAGTGCCTGCAAACCCGTCCATCCGCTGAGCTCCGTAGTACCCGAGGCCACACAGATCTCAGCATTCGAGGTCGCCCAGTTGACATAGAAGGTCTGGCCGACCTCGGCCTGCGGCCGGGTGCCACCATCGGGAACCGGTACGCTCACGCTCATCGAAGTGATGGTGGGAGCGGTGCCGAACCCCGTCGAGATGCCGTCGCAAACGGTGTCATTGTTCGTATCGAGGCAACTCGCGATCAGCTTTCCGGAGGGATCGAGATCGACCTGAGCGTTCGACTGCAGCTGAACTTCGTGGAGCACCTGCGTAGTTCCCGCCTTGCGGAGCTCCAGCAGGGTCTGGGCGTTCGATAGCGTAGGAAAGGCAAATGCCAGCAGGCTGGCGCCCACGGCTAGATTGAGTTTATTGATGTGGTTCATTTTCATACCTGAGTTCCCAACGGCTGGTACGGCTCGGCGAAGTCCAAGCTGGACGCCAAGGCTGTGGTCCGCGCTGACGCAGTGTGCAGTCGCGGATCCGCCAAGTCTAAACCAGTCAGACGCGCGAAGGCTGAACCTGCATCCTATCGTGATCGCGACGAGAGCGTGGATGCCCGCGTACACGGACGCGGCGGCAGCCGATCCATCGAAGAGTCAGGCCTATCGAGGCCGGCACATCGCGCGACCTTTCGCAGAGATGGCGCACCTGGACTCGGAGTTCAGGGCCGTCCAGCACCATTACGGGCGGCGCTCGCGCCCCTCATCGTCAGGCCTGCACCCGATCTGCGGGGGCTGGGCGCAGCGAAGGGTTGGCGCGGAGTTCCTGAGCGACGCATGCCATTCGGAAGGGATCAGACAAAAAGAGAGGGGCGGCTTACGCCGCCCCTCTCCAGATGCTGCTTTTGTACCAGACCGCTTACTGCTGAACCGGCACGCCCGCAGAGACTGCAGTGCGGAAGTTCGGGCAAGCTTCGGTCACGCCGCTGGCGTTGATGAAGGTGCAACCGCTCACGAAGCCGTTCTGGCTGATCGTCTCGGTGTAGGAGCCCGCGCGGCGGCTGCCGCGGTGACGCCATGAACCCGAGTAGTTGGCCAGCGAGCTGCCGCCGTCGGTACGGGCAACCTGCAGCGCCCAGAAGCCGGTGGCCGGCAGGCCGAACAGACGCAGACCGGTCTTGGTCTCGCCGTTGGCCAGGATCGCGCCGTCCGGGAGGTAGTTACCGCGGCTGTTACCCAGACCGAACGGATCGGACAAGGTGTCCACGCCCAGCTTGATGCGCGCCCAACCGGTGGGGGCACCGGCCAGGTTCAGGTTGCGAGCGTAACGCGAGCCCAGCACCTTGGAAGCTTCGTTGGCTTCGCCGGTGGTCGGCTGGTTGAAGCTGACAACCTGAGCTTCGTAGCACAGGTTCAGGCCCGGGGTGGAGGTGACCGGCGGCGGCGAGAAGTCGATGTCGCTCGGGGTGCCGAACGGACCTTCTTCACGGTCGAAGTACGCGACCGAAATGGTTTCGCAGGAACCGTTGGTGTCGTAGACGCGACCGTCGTTGGTGCTGTCAACCCAGTCGGTGAACGGACGCAGGTTCTGCAGGACCTGATGGTTGCGAGCATTCGAGGTGCTGCCCGGCACGAAGGTCGCACGGTCGATGTGCAGACGCTTGGTCGGGAAGGTGATCACCCACTCCGAGGTTGCGCCCAGGCCTTCGCCGGTGACGAACTCGTTGTAGATCGCGTCGTACATGAACACGGCCGAAACCGGAGCTGCACCGCGCGCGGTGAACGGAAGCACCACGGAGCTGCCATCGACGAACACTTCAGCATCAGCGCCAGTGGCGTTGGTCGCAGCCTGGCCCAGCGACGGCAGCACGCTGCCGGTCAGGGTGTGCAGGGTGTTCCAACGGCCGCCGCTGTCGACGCCCTGGTTCTGGTAGAAGCCACCAATCGCATCGGCGTTGTAGCTGAGGTTGGTACCCAGCGCGACGTCGACGATGTTGGCCGCACCGAACAGGCCGCCGCTGGGCGGCAGCATGTCGATGTTCAGGCTCTGCGACGCCCACACACCGCCGGTGCTCAGCGCGGAACGCAGAGCATTGCAGTTGGCCGGCACGCCAGTGGCGTCGTGGATAGCCGCCGAAGCCAGGCGACGCGCGATCGGCTGGCCGCCCGAGGTCTCGACCACGAGGTCGAGCGTGCTGCCGTTGTCGACAACCGAGCCCATCTCGATGATTTCGATGTGGCCTTCGCGGGTGCGATCCAGAGTCTGCGGGCCGTCGTCCTTGCCGCTGCCCTGAGCGTAGGCAAAGTTACGGAAGGGCACGCCAGCGGCCGGAATGGCCGGCGCGGTGCAGGAGGTGTCGGAGGTGTTCAGCACGCCCGGACCAGTGGCGGTGCCCTGGTCGGTGATGGCAGCAGTCCACACGTCGAACGGCGACAGATACAGGTTGAAGTCAAGCACTTCCTTCGAGTTGCGGCCTTCGAGGAAGCGAACCTTGACGGCCTTGACCTGGTCGGTCGTGTTGACGACCGAGATCAGGGTGGCCTGGTTCTTGTTGACGGTGTAGTACGGGTACACCAGAACCTGACCCAGACCATCCGGGTTCAGGAACAGGCGACTGTTGACCGACTGGGCGTGCGCCAACGACACCAGGCCGGCGGCGCCGACGATGGCTGCCGCGACGGCGCCAGACAGCGAGGACTTCTTCATGGACTCACTCCTAAAGTTGATTCAATCACAGGGCTTTGCTTGGCAGGGTGTTTTTTGTGCGCCGCTCTGATCCGAGCCCTACCCTCCCGGATCAGTCTAAGTCACACATTTTCCAAGGCTACGAGAAGACCGCACCACATGCAAGGGACGGGATCCGCGCGCCGGATTAAGGAACATGGTACCACGCGCCGTCTATACGCAACCAGTTCTCGCGAACCCAGCCCTCGGCCCGCGCGCCGCCGCTGCGGCCGGGCACCGGAGCCTCAAATTCCATGCGAACCACCACTACACACACATCCTCGTCCTCGCACTCGACGCTGTTGACCCCCGCCGACAACCACCGAGTAGGACGGTTGCGCATGTCGTCTGCGTAGCGCTGGGCGTCCCTGGTCTGCCGGTAACCGGGGCTCAGGTACTCCCAGGCCTCCAAAGCCTTGCCAGCAATGAGTAGGTCCCAGCGCTGCTTGGCACGAGTTTCCAGCGGCTCCGAGCCGGTAGAGATGGCCTGCGAGGTGGTGCCCGTGGAAGCACAGGCGGCGAGTAGAAGCAGAGCGCAGGCCGCGAAAACTGCGCGGACAGCCCGGCCCCGGGACCGGGTGGGTGGGTGGGTAATGAGCTTCATCGACATCGTTGACTCCTGTTCTGTGTTAGTCCGCTGTGCCAGTCGGGCGCAAGGGCTGGATTCCGCGGAACTGACGCATGTACTCATCCGTGACACGGCGAGCCTCTTCCGGGCTGGCGACTACACGTGGCGTGATGAGCACGATCAGCTCCTGCCGATCCGACCGAGTGGCATGGCTTCCGAAGAGCGCTCCAAACACCGGTATGCGGCTGATGAAGGGTAGGCCTGCCTTGCTTCTCGCGTCGGATTGCTTGATCAGGCCACCGAGGATCAGGGTCTCTCCCGACTGAACCGCAACTTCGGTGCTGATCGTCTTGTTGTTGATCGGTGGATTGCCTCCGCCAGCAGGGGTGGCACCGGGGCTGCTGTCCTCCTGCTCGATCTCCATGAAGACCAGTCCACCTGGGTTCACCCGCGGCGTGACGGTCAGGGTGACGCCGGTCTGCAGGAACTGCGTGAACGAATTTTGTGTCGTCCCGCTGCCGATGCCAGTGCCAGGCAGCCCCCCGATGGAGACACTCTGGATCGGGATCTGGATGCCCACATTGACACTTGCACTCTTGTTGTTCAGAACCATGACAGAAGGCGCCGAGAGCACCTCGGTTCGAGTGACACTGTCGAGCAGATCCATGATGCCCTGGATGCTTCGTCCTGCGATGAAGTTCCAGTTGGTGGCACCGTTGACGATGGAAACCTCCTGAGAACTGAAACTGTTCCTGCGGCTTGCGATTCCTCGGATCACGCCGTCCTCGATGGCGTTTTCCACAAACCAGCTCACGCCATAGTTGAGCTCATTGTTGAGCGTGACATCCACCACTCGCGCCTCGATGTGCACCTGCAGAGGAATCTGGTCCAGACGCTCGATGACCCGACGTATCGATTCCCACTGCTGGCTGGTCGCCTTGACCAGCAGCTGGTTGTTTTCCTCGATCGCTGAGACGCGTACGTTCTCTTCCGAGCCCAGGGCGATGCCGCCCGCTGCATCCACAACCGGTCCTGAGACACCCGTGGCGCCTGGCACTCCGCCGCCGCTGGACTGACCACCGGCGCCAAGCGTCAACTCGGCGACCTCCGTGCCCGCCTGCGGAGTATTGTCGAAGCGCGGCTGCTCGCCTCGGCCCAAGGTGCTTGCGCGGACGGGCTCAAGCCCCGGGGCTACCGCACCGCTCTGACTTGCGCGCTGCTGGCGAGGCTGGCCGCCAAAAATCTCACCCAGGGTGCCAGCCAGATCCGTGGCCTTGACGTTCTTGACGTCGTACACATACAGGCGCGAACCGCTTTGGCTGCCGCCATCATCAAGACGCTCGATCCACTCCTTTACCTGGGACAGGTAGCGCGGCTGCGACGTGATGACGATGATCGAATTGACGCCTTCAAGCGGAATGAACCGGAACATCCCGGACAGCGGGGTGCCCGAGCCTTCGCCGAACACCTTCTCGAGCTCGCCGACCACCTTCGCGGCTTCGGCCTGCTCCAGGCGGTAGGTACCCACCGACATTCCCGCCAGCCAGTCGACGTCGAAGATTTCGATGGTCTGCTGGTAGTTCGCCAGCTCGGCGGCCGTGCCGGCAAGCACCAGCAAGTTGCGGGCGGGGTCAACGGTGACGACGCCTTCCGGCTTGGCGTAGGGCTTGAGCAGTTTCTCCATTTCCACCGCTGAGATGAACTGGAGAGGCACAGCGCGGACTTCATAGCCGCGGGCGCTGGCGGCGGGCCCGGTGCGCGGGGTCAAGTTGCCCGGCAGAGCCTGGGCCACCGGCAGGATCGTGTAGCGACCGTCCTGCCAAATCGCGGTGGCGTTGTTCCAGCGCAGCAGCATTTCAAGGATCGACAACGCCTGGTCGCCACGCAGGGGCTTGGCCGTGGAGAAGGTGACTGTCCCCTGCACTCCGGGGGCGATCACGTAATTCTCCTGCAGGAAGTCACCGAGAATGGCTTTGACTACAGCATGCAGCGACTCGCCTTCAAAGTTGAAAGTCACCTCTCCGGTCGAGCCGGCGCCGGCGGGGCTGCGGCTGGCAAGATCACGGTTGATGAAGCTGCCTGTGCCAAGACGAACCGTCTCTCCCGATGTCGGATCCTCTGTCGCCAGGCCGTCTTTCGCGTCTTCTGCTTCCAGCCCCTGCGGCAGCGCCAGTGACTGCGCGACCGGCTGGCTAGGCTGAGGCCGCGACTGCAGGGGCGCATAGCTGCCGCCGGTGCTGGCGCAACCGCTGAGGAATACGAAGCTCGCACAGGCGAGCAGTCCGATGATGCGTTGGCTCACGCGAATGACTCCTGCTGCAGGGGCGGCAATTGCCGCCCCGGACGGGGGACGGCGACAGAGCACACATCCCGATAAAGGTTCCCGCCGAGCAGCCTGCCGGACTTTGGCTGGCCGGCTGCTGGGGCGGTGGGTTCACTGGCGCGCACGCTCGGCCTCCTCGCGCATCTGCCGGCGGCGCTCTTCGATTCGGCGTCGAATCATCTCGGCGCGCGCCTCAGGCGTATCGGCCGCCTGTGGCTGGCCGTCCGCACCCACGGTGGGTGCAGCTCCGTCTTGAGCCACTGCATTCTGCGCCGGAGGCACATCGATGGGTGTAGGCGGCTGGCCGCCGGTGCCATCGAACACGCGCAGTTCGAAGGACTTGCGACCGCCGCCGCCTTCGAACACCGCACCACGCGGCGCAAGTTCAACCAGGGTCCAGCCCGCCAGCTCGGCCTGCATTTCAGCGCCGACCACGACCGTCTGGCTCTTGCCCGAGGGCGTGTGCTGGACGATTGCGATCTGCCTGTCAGCGCTCTTGATGATGCTGGTGAGAATGAACTCGGGCGGCGGCGGCGGTGGCGCCACGACCCCAGCGTCCGAATTGGGGACGTTGACGGGCGGCAGCGGCCGACGGTCGAAATTGAACAGCGGCCTATCACCGATCGCCGCATAGGTGCCGGGGCCTTCGAGCGCGCTGACGGCCTGCTCAAGATTCACTTCGGGAAGCTCAGAAACCAGCAAGGGATCGTCCGGCAGCAGCCCGTAGCGACCGCCGAGGCCGAACACGCCTGACAGAGCGAACAGAGCACTCCATGCTGTGACGGCAGCCAGTGCCGAGGTGAGCAGAATCTGCGAGCGGCTGGCCATCAGCGTCCTCCCTGTGGCCGCAGATAGCCGTGCGCGTTGAAGGAAATGTCGACGTAGCCGATGAAAACCTCACCACCGGGATGCGAGGGCATGCGCCGCGCGACCACATTGAGCTCGGAGAGGAACAGCTGCGGGCTGCCGCTTTCAAGCTCATGCAGCACCGGATACAGGTGCTCCAGTTCGCAGCGCAATCGCACCTGGATGGTCACCCGCTCAAACTTTTCAGCCTGCTGGCCACGCACCGGCTGACTGTTGATGATCAGGCAGCGCTCCGGTTGGCCTTGGCGTTCGACGGCACTTTGGATGCGCATGATCAGCGAAGGGGCAGCCAGATCGAAGCTGGTTTCCGACAGGAATCCCGGGTTGCCTGCCTCAAAAGCGCGCACCTCGGCAAGCCGAGCTTCAATCTCTTCTCGCTGGCTGGCATTCGCACGCAGGCGCTGCTCCTGTGCACGCTCCTCGATGAATGCGCTGCGCGCCTCGATAAAGGGCACCACGAACCACCAGTGCACGAACACAAGATAGAACAGACCAAGCACCGCGCCGAGCAGGCCCAGTGCAAGCCAGCGACTCTGCTGCGGAGTCAGAGTGGACAGGCTCACGGATTGGCCTTCGGATCAGGGCCGTAACTGGCGTTGATGGTGAACATGTCGCGCGCGACCCTGGGCTCCTGCTGCACGCCGCCGTTCAGCGCGGCGTCTTTCAGCAACTCGGACTTCTGCAGCTCGCCGACCAGCTTCAGCGCCTGCGCGCTGTAGCCGCTCAGACTGACCTGATTGCCGCTGACCGAAAGCCGGGTCAAGAAAGTGTCGTCGGGCAGCCGCCGGGTGATTTCGTCAAGCAGCAGCACCATTGAGGCCTGAGTCTGCTTCTGTACGGCGAGAAAATTGGCGGCGCCCGCGGAGTCCTCCAGCTGGGTGCGCAGCGCGCTGACTTCGCGCGCACGCTCGCGCTGTTCTTGCACCTGCGCCTGCATCGACTCCACCGCGCCGACGCGGTTTTCGACAATCTGCCCCATGCCGAAGAACACCAGCACCACACTGGCGAGCAGCAGGCCAAGCTGGATCAGCGGCTGAGTGCGCGGCTGACTGGCTCGGCGCTCGACCGGCAGCAGATTGACCCCGACTCGACGCCCGTGCGCGTCCAACACGTCGACACCCGCCAAGCCCTGCGCCAGCGAGCCGAGCGCTGCGACGGCTTCGTCCAGCACCGGTCTTGGCACCACCAGCAGTTCGACCTGCACCTGCTTGCCGCCTGCGTCCTGCTTCAGCACGCGGCTGGCGAAGTAGACCTGATCCGGTTTGAAAGGGGTCTGGCGATCCAGCTCGAAACCCAGCACGGCGTCGAGATTGTCCAGCGCCGCTGCCGGCAGCTGCACGCTGCGACGGAGCAGACGCGCCGCTGGCAGACCCAGCACCTGCGGCAAGTTTCGGAGATTCTCGTCGATACCGCGCGACAGCTGTTCGCGCCAGTTCTCACGCTGATCGTCCGCAAGCTGCAGCAGAGAGCTGCGCACACCGGCGCGCTCAAGCTGGACGTCGCAGCCGGTCTCGAATCGGCTCAGCAGCAGGCAGGCGTGCTCGACCGCCAGCGCCTCACGCCAGCGCGGGGGGAGAAAGGACAGCAGCTCGCCCGACCACCACTGCCAGAACTGTGGCAAGGGTGTCTGGGCCAGGCGCGACCGCAGTCGCGCAAGCAGCGGGTTGAGGGCATCCGCCAAGGTCATGCGCCAGCTTCACGTGAGTTGATCGGGGAAAGGGCCAGGGCCCTCACAGCGCGCTTCTGTCCTGCCAGCGCAGGACGCTGAAAGCACGACCGGAAATGCCGGAGCCTCCGAGTCGCAGAGTCACCCGAAGTTCCGTGTAGGCACCGTTCGGAAGGGTGGCGCGCGACTCAATACTATACGTCCCGGTGCCGCCCTCCGCCACGAGGGGGGTACCGTCGGGCAGGATGAAGTTCGTTTGGTCGACTCCGGGCACCCAGCTCTGCCGCTGCTGCACCAGGCTCGCCGCTTCAGGGGGGCCCATTCCAAGGAGGGCCTGAACGACCAGGGCCGGCGCGAACGAGAGATTGGGTACGGCCTGCCCTGAGTACACCGTCAAGGCCGGCGCGACGTGCAGGTAGAGCTCGTGGCTCATGCCCATCACCTGCTGGAGTTCTGCAACCAGATCGAACGGCGCATCCTTGGCACCGTAGGGGTAGCCGGCGGCCCGGTAATCGGCATCCTCTGCCCCATTGAGCATTTTCAGGTCGTCGCCATCACGCCAGTCGAGGATGGACTCGGCGATGGCTGTAGCCTGGGTCAACTCAACGCCCGCGCCCACGAACAGGTTGACGAAGGTCTGCACGTCGGCGGCATTCAGGTCGATAAGACCGGACTCGTCTGTGACTCGGATCGAGACCTCCGCCTCTTCGAACTGCACCCGGTACTCGCGACCGTCGGGCAGCCAGCGCAGGGTTGGGTCTGGCAGCGCCAGCGCCCAGGCCGCCTGGTTGATGCCGGCCTCGGCGGCATAGCGCGCGCGGGTTGTGTCAAACAGATGCCGTGCCTGCAGGGACTCGGTGCGGGTGATCAGGGCGAAGCTGCCCAGCAACAACGTCAGAAGCGCCAACAGCCACAGCACGAAGATCAACGCAACGCCGCGGGTGCGCGGCTTGACGAGGACAGAGCGCACTGCGCTCACTGCGGGGGCCTGCTTGGCGAGTCGCTGTCGCGGTCACGCCGCTCGCGCGTGGACTGCAGACGGCTGTAGAAGCTTCCGACCGACCCGGACGCACCAGCATGGACCGGAACTTCGAACTGCGGCCAATGTTGCGGGCGATCGCTGGGAAACTCGGCGACCACACGCACCATCATTGGAACGAACTGCGGATAATCCCAGTTGCGCGTCCACGGCAGAAGTTCACCATTCTCGTCAACCGAACGGTATTCGAAGTGGGCGTCCTGCAACCCCTCAAGCACCACGACGGGGGGTCGTTGGTCCGAGCCACTCTGGGGGTCGTCGTATCCGTTCAGCAGGGCGTGCGTGAACTCAATGCGCTTCAGTCCGCGCTCTCCGCTGCCGATGCTGATTTGCTGCACGTGCGGTCCGCCGCGAGCGAGATGGCCCGGCATCGGCGCCACAAACTTCAGGTCGCGGTCACCACCTTCGAATACGAACACCATGCCAAGATCGTCGGTGCGCTCGAACGGCAGCGCCAAGGCCTGCGAGAGCTGACGACGCATGAATTCCTGCGCAATGCGCACGCTGTCGGTGCGGCTGACCAAGGCCTCGCCGGAGCGCACTGAGCGCACGCTGCTCGACAGCGCAGCCATCGCACCGAGGATCATCAGCGCGAGCAAACTGGTGGCGACCAGGATCTCCACCAGAGTGAACCCCGCTTGCGCGCGCCTCACCCTGCACCGCCCATGGGGCTGACCGGCACGTTGGGATCCGGCGTCATTGCCCTTAGCGTGGAAAATTGCGCACTGCGCTCGCCGCGGCCGGCCGGCCAGCGGATCGTCAGGTCCAGCTTGAACAGCTGCACCGCGCTGATGCCCGGCACCAAGGGACTCGCCGATTCAAGCGCGGGCTCGTGCGGGCTGACATCAAGCTCCCAGCTGTAGTCGCCCTCGAGCCGCCCGCTGCTGCGGCCCGGCTGCAGACGTTCACCGACGCCGTGCAGATCCAGCAGCGACTGCGCCAGCAGTGCAGCCTGGGTCTGTTCCGCGGCGACGCGGGCCTGGCGCAGCCCGGCGGTGGCGATCTGCATGCACACGCCTACCGCCACGGCGAACACCGCGAGCGCGATCACCACTTCGATCAATGTGAAGCCTTGCTGGCGACGCTCAGCGTTTGCCCGGTTCACGCAGAGTCACCTCGCCAGTCAACCAGTTGATGTCGATGCGCCAGACAGTGTCGCCGCGCGAGAGCTCGATGTTGCCCCCGGTGGACGAACCATCCGGATAGAAGCGGATGCCACCCTCGCCCTGGCTGATCATTTCCTGCCGCGCAGTCTCGATGGCGAGATCAAATTGCGGCGGCAGCTGCACCGGCGCTCGATTCGCGGCGCGGTAGCTTTTCTCATCAACGTTCAGCATCAGCACCTGCGGCTCGCGTTTCACGATCGCCTGGCCGCGGGTGTAGCGCAGGCCTGCCACCAGATCGCGACTGGCGCTACGCATCTGCTGGCCAGTAAGGCTGTAGCCCATGGCACTGGCAATCGCAGCCATGGCGACGCCCATGACTACGATCACCACGAGTATCTCGACCAAGGTGAAGCCACGCGAAGACGCAGGTGAGGAAGGCTTCACCGCCGTTCGATCTCGCTTAAGGCTCGTACTTGATATCGGCGTTCACCGAAGTGCCGCCCGATTGACCGTCCTTGCCAAAGCTGGTCAGCGCAAAATCAGTGGCGCCTGAGCCGGTCGCTGCGTACTGGAAATCGCGGTTCCAGGCATCTTTCAGATCAGAGGCCTTGGCGTAAGGGCCAAGCCAACCGCCGGCGCCCGAGGGCTGCTGCACAAGATCCGAAAGGGTGCTTGGAAGGGCACCGACATCGGTACGGTACTGCTCGATCTTCTGGGCAACGATCTGTACTCGAGTCTCCGTCAGACGCACGTCGGCGCGATCCTTGCCACCGAAAATCTGTGTCCCGACCAAGGCCATGATGCCGCCGATGATCACGATCACGATCAGAATCTCGATCAAGCTGAAGCCGGTCTGGCTCGGCGACCGAAAGGGATACTGGCTGGCAGCACTAACTGTTCTTGAAGCATTCATTGGCAATCATCCCACGGTGTTGGTGAGTTCGAAGATCGGGACCAGGATCGCCATCATGATGAGGGCGACGGATAGGGCCATCAGCACGGTGATGACCGGAACCAAGGCAGACATCAGGCGATCGATAGTGTTCCGCACTTCCACGTCAAAGGTGTCAGCAACCTTGCCCAGCATCGTATCGAGCGCACCGGACTCCTCGCCGACGCTGATCATTTGCAGGGCCAAGCGCGGGAACAGCCTGCTACGACCCAGGGCGGTCGCAAGCCCGCCACCGGTCTTCACCTCTTCGGTGGCTTCGCCTACCGCCTTTGAAAGTGCTGAGTTGGATAGCACGTTGCGAGCGATGGCGAGCGAGTTCAACAGAGGCACGCCGTTGTGCACCAGTGTCGCCAACGTGCGCGCAAGTCGAGCCGTGTCGAGTTTGACCGCGAGCACGCCGATCAGGCCGCGACGCAGCAGCCAACTGTCGAAGACGAGTTTCTTTGCAGGGTCCGCTAGCGCTCGCACCACCAACCAGACGCCGGCGCCAATCAAGCCCAGAATCAACCACCACCAGCCCTGCACGAACATGCCGAGGCTCATGATCGTAGCCGTGAGCCATGGAATCTCAGCGCCCATGTCCTCGAACAGCGGCAGGAACTGCGGCACGACGTAACCGACCAGCAGACCGATCGCGCCCAGTACCAAGACCACCAGAATGGTCGGGTAGATCATCGCGTTGATCACGCTTTCCTTGAGCGCCTTGCTGCGCTCCAGGTAATCGGCCAGACGCTTGAGCGTGTCATCCAGCGCACCACCGATCTCGCCCGCGCGCACCATGTTCACGTACAGGCGCGAGAACACGCCGCTCTGCGCTTCCATGGCCTGCGACAGCGGCGTGCCGCCGCGCACCGATTCACGGATGCGATCGATCACCCGCCGTGCCTGCTCGGATTCGGGCAGGTCGAGCAGGATCTGCAGGGCTCGGTCCAGCGGCTGGCCAGCGCCGAGCAGGGTCGACAGCTGCTGGGTGAACTGCAGTACCTGGGTCGGCCCCATCGGCGAGCGCTGGAACAGCGCGCCCATTCCCGCGCCGTTCGCCTGATCGGCAGGCAGGGCTTTGAGCGGGATGTTGCCCGCATCCTGCAGCTTGGCGATCACCTCGTCGGCGTTGGCGGCCTCCATCAGACCATCCAACGCCTCACCGGCGGGGCTCAGGGCTTTGTAGCGGAATTGGGGCATGGGTTAGGGCCGGGATTTGGGATTCGGGATTCGGGATTCGCAAAAGCAGTGCGGCATCGCACCAGCTAACGGCATTCCCGAAATGCTCTGGACCAGCGACCGAAGCGCAAGCACGGCCCTCGCGGAACACGGCTCTAACGAATCCCGAATCCCGAATCCCCAATCGCGGCTCCCCATCACCCCTCCTGCGTCACCCGCAGGACCTCCTCGATCGTGGTCACGCCTTCCAGCGCCTTGACCAGGCCGTCCTCGTACATGGTGCGCATGCCGTTGTCGCGCGCGGCCTGTTCGATTTCGCCCATGCCGGCGTGCTTCATCACCAGCCGGCGCAGCGGGTCGTTCATGACCAGGAATTCCATGATCGTGGTGCGGCCGTGGTAGCCGGTGCTGGAACCCGGGCTTGCCACCGGACGGTACAGGGTGACCGGGTCGGCGTCGGTGTAGCGGCGCAGGCCGAATTCCTCGACCACTTCCGCCAGCGCCGCATAGGGCTCGCGATGCTCGGCATCGAGGCGGCGCACCAGGCGCTGGGCCAGGATGCCGTTGACGGTCGAGGTCAGCAGGTAGTCCTCCACGCCCATGTCGAGCAGGCGGGTGATGCCACCGGCGGCGTTGTTGGTATGCAGGGTCGACAGCACCAGATGGCCGGTCAGCGCCGACTGGATCGCGATCTTCGCGGTTTCCAGATCGCGCATTTCGCCGATCATGATGACGTCGGGGTCCTGACGGACGATCGAGCGCAGGGCGTGCGAAAAGTCGAGGCCGATCTGCGGCTTGGCCTGGATCTGGTTGATGCCCTCGATCTGGTACTCGACCGGGTCTTCGACCGTGATGATCTTCAGATCGGGCCGGTTGAGCTTGGACAGCGCGGTGTAGAGCGTGGTGGTCTTGCCCGAGCCGGTCGGGCCGGTCACCAGCAGGATGCCGTGCGGCAGCTCCAGCACCTTCATGAACTTGTCGAGGAAATTGTCGGTGAAGCCGAGCTTGTGGAAGTCGAACACGATCGACTCGCGGTCGAGGATACGCATCACCACCGACTCGCCGTGCGCGGTCGGCACGGTCGACACGCGCAGGTCGAGCTCCTTGCCCTGCACGCGCAGCATGATGCGGCCGTCCTGCGGCAGTCGGCGCTCGGCGATGTTGAGCTTGGCCATGATCTTGATGCGCGAGATCACCGCCGCCGTGCTCGATGAAGGCGGCGACTCGACTTCGTGCAGCACGCCATCGATGCGGTAGCGCACCTTCAGACGGCTCTCGAAGGGTTCGATGTGGATGTCCGAAGCGCGCTGCTCGACCGCGCGCTGGATCACCAGATTCACCAGTCGGATCACCGGCGCTTCCGAGGCGAGGTCGCGCAGGTGCTCGACATCGTCCTCGCTGCGCACATCGCCCTCAGCGAGATTTTCGACAATCGTGCCCATGGCGGAACGGCCGGCGCCGTAATAGCGCTCGATCAGGTCGTCGATCTCCGAGCGCAGGCCGACGTGCAACTTGACGTCCTTGCCGGTCGCCAGCCGCACCGCGTCCACGAGGTAGTGGTCCTGCGGGTCGGCGGTCAGCAGGTCGATGTGGGTGTCGCTCTCACCGATCGGACAGACGTGCTGCTGCTTCAGGAAGCGCAGCGACAGCTGCACGTTTTGCGGCGGCTGCTCGGGGGCGTCCTTGGTGGACACCATCGGCAGGCCGAGCACCTCGGCGCCGGCTTCGGCGACGTCGCGCTCCGAAGCCAGCCCGATGCGGGTGATCAGCGCGATCAGTGAGCCGCCCGACTCCTCAAGCAGGCGGCGCGCGCGCAGCAGGTCGGCTTCCTTCAGCCGGCCGCGCGCAATCAGCGCCTCGCTGATGCGGTTCTCAAGCGCGTCCACGCCCGCTTCGGCGGAATCGTCGATGGGCGTGTTTTCGGCCAGCACTGCGTTCAAGCGGTTTGCCTCGGGCAGCCAGGGAATCGGGCCGACAAGGATAACCCCAAGGCCGGCGACGGGGCTGCCGCAGGTGCGGAAGCAGGCGTCAGACTGCGGGCGGCTCCGGGGGTTCCCGCGTGAACTCCACGAGTTCCTGCAGGAACACGCTGTTCATGCCGATCCAGAGCACGATGGGTATCACCGGCGGCAGGATCAGATAGCCGAACTGGTAGCCCATTCCAACGAAGTCGGGCCCCAGCCCCGCCTGCTGCAGCGCCGCTTCGCCCAGCGGGCCCGCACGAAACTGCAGCAGGTACAGCGCATCGAAGATCGCGCCCCAGCTCACCACCAGCCACAACACCGGAACACCGATCGCGAACTGCTTGAGCTTTTCGCGCGTCTCGATGGGCGCCGCCATGACCAGCCCCGCGAACAGCGGCAGGCACCAGGCGTAGACCATGGGCGTGGAGGTCAGTATCAACTGGCCAATCCGGCCCGTGGCATCGGCCTCGGTCAGCAGACGCGTGACCACCTCGAAATTCTGCCCGTCCTGTTCGATCAGCTCGATGGTCTGCGGCATCAGATAGACCAGCACCCACTGCGCGATCTTCGCGACCGGCATCAGAATCGGCGAAATCAACAGCGCCCAAAAGAAGAAGCAGGCCGGCAGCCACAGGGTGGCGGCGAGGATGAACTGACGCAGCGGCGAGAATTGCATTAGCCCACCCATGCTCTTGCGTTGCGAAACAGCCGAAGCCAGGGCGAGGCCTCGCCCCAGCCCGCCGGGTGCCAACTCATCTGCACGCTACGAAACACGCGCTCGGGGTGCGGCATCATCAGACTGACGCGGCCGTCGCGGCTGCTCAGGCCGGTGATGCCCTCGGGCGAGCCGTTAGGGTTCAGCGGATACGCGGTCGCCGCGCCGCCGCCGCGGACCGCGTAGCGCAAGGCCACCTCAGCCCGACCCTGCTGCTCGGCCGAATCGAACACCGCGCGGCCTTCGCCGTGGCTGACCACGATCGGCAGGCGCGAGCCGGCCATGCCGCGGAACAGGATCGAGGGCGAATCCAGCACTTCCACCTGCACTAGCCGCGCCTCGTACTGCTCGGACAGATTGCGGTGGAACTGCGGCCAGTCTTCGGCGCCGGGGATCAGCGCCTTGAGCTGGCTGAGCATCTGGCAGCCGTTGCAGACGCCCAACGCGAAAGTGTCGGTGCGGCGAAAGAAGCGCTCGAACTCGCCGCGCAAGCGGGCGTGCTCCAGGATCGAGGTCGCCCAGCCGCGACCCGCGCCGAGCACGTCGCCGTAGCTGAAGCCGCCGCAGGCGGCCAGGCCACGAAACGATTCCAGCGAACCGCCGCCCTCGAGCAGATCACTCATGTGTACGTCGACCGCCTCGAAGCCGGCGCGGTGGAAGGCCGCCGCCATTTCGATCTGACCGTTGACGCCCTGCTCGCGCAGGATTGCCACCCGTGGCCGCGCGCCGGTGTTCAGGTAGGGCGCGGCGATGTCGTTCTCGGGGTCGAAACTCAGCACCGCTTCCAGAGGTGCGGCCTCGAAATCGCTGGCGGCGGCACGCTCGGCGTCAGCGCAGCCCGGCTCGTCGCGGCGCTGCTGAATGGCGTGACTGGTCGACCACCAGGCGTCGAACAGCTCCTGCCAGGTCCATTCGGCGAGGGTGTCGTCGCCATCCAGCACGCGCACGCTGGGGCGGCGGCTGGGGCGGCCAATACGCTGCGCGCAATGGATCAGACCGTGCCGCTCGACCAGATCGGCAAAGTCCGCGCGGTCTTCGGTGCGGATCTGCACCACCGCGCCGAGTTCCTCGTTGAACAGGGCCGGGATCGCCTGCTCGGACCAGCCCTGCATCTGTATCTGCAGTCCGCAGTGGGCGGCGAAGGCCATCTCGCAGGCCGCGGCGAAGGCGCCGCCGTCGGAGCGGTCGTGATAGGCAAGGATCAGCCCTTCCGCACGTGCAGCCTGAATCAAGTCGAAGAATTCGCGCAGGGTCTCGGCTTCTTCGATGTCCGGGCTCTGGCCGCCGATGCGCTCGTAGCACTGCGCCAGGATCGAACCGCCCATGCGCTGCTTGCCGGCGCCCAGACCGATCAGCCACAGCTCGGTCTCGCTCTCGTCGGTGGCAAGCACCGGGGTCAGCGTGGCGCGCGCGTCCTGGACGCGGGCAAAGGCGGTAGTCACCAGCGACACCGGCGACACCACCGTCTGGGTCTCGCCCTCGGCCTGCCAGCGCGCCTGCATGGACAGCGAGTCCTTGCCGACCGGAATGCCGATGCCGAGCTCGGGGCAGAGCTCCATGCCGACCGCCTGCACCGCCTCGAACAGCAAGGCGTCTTCGCCCTCGAAGCCGGCCGCGGCCATCCAGTTGGCCGACAGCTTCACCTCTTTCAGCGAGGCCACGGGCGCAGCCGCCAGATTGGTCAGGGCTTCGCCCACCGCCATCCGGGCCGACGCCGCAGCGTCGATCAGGGCCAGCGGGCTGCGCTCACCCAGCGCCATCGCCTCGCCCGTGTAGCCCTCGAAGTCCGCAAGCGTGACGGCCACGTCGGCCAAGGGCAGCTGCCACGGCCCGACCATCTGGTCGCGCGCGCTCAGGCCGCCGACGCTGCGATCGCCGATCGTGACCAGGAACTGCTTGGCGCCCACGCTCGGATGCGACAAGACCCGCAGCGCGGCTTCACGCAGGTCGATCGCGGCGGGGTCGAGCCGCAGCCAGGCGGTGGAACGCGGGCTCTGGGTGTCGCGGTGCATTTTCGGTGCCTTGCCGAACAGCACGTCCATCGGCAGGTCGATCACCGCCTCGGCTGCGCCGGTGACGGCCACGGCCTGCGGGCGCGAGTCGGTAACGCGCAGATGGCGCTGCGCGGTGACGCGCCCGACCACGGCATAGATGCAGCGCTCGCGCCGGCACAGGGCTTCGAACTCGGACAGCAGCTCGGCAGCCACGCCCAGCGCGTAGCGCTCCTGCGCCTCGTTGCACCACAGCTGCATCGGCGACAGGCCAGGGTCGTCCGAGGGCACGTGGACCAGATCGATTTCGCCACCGACCTCGGAATCGTTCAGCAGCTCAGGCAAGGCGTTCGACAGCCCGCCGGCACCGACATCGTGCGCGGACAGAATCGGGTTCGCATCGCCGAGCAGCCAGCAGCGGTCGATCACCTCTTGGCAGCGGCGCTGCATCTCGGGGTTGTCGCGCTGCACCGACGCGAAATCGAGATCTTCACTGCTCTGGCCCGAAGCCACCGACGAAGCCGCACCGCCACCCAGGCCGATCAGCATGCCCGGGCCGCCCAACACCACCACCGCATCGCCAGGACGCAGGCGGCGCTTTTCAACCTGATCGCGCTCGATGCTGCCGACGCCACCGGCCAGCATGATCGGTTTGTCGTAGCCGCGATGCAGGCCCGGAGTGGACGTCGCCAGCTCGAAGCTACGGAAATAGCCGGTCAGCGCCGGCCGACCGAATTCGTTATTGAAGGCCGCAGCGCCGATCGGGCCGTCGCGCATGATCTCGAAGGCCGTGGCCATACGCGGATTGAGCGGGCGCTCGTTCTCCCAGGGTCGCGGCAGGCCGGGGATGCGCAAATGGCTGACGGTGAAACCGGTCAGGCCGGCCTTGGGCTTGCCGCCGCGGCCGGTAGCGCCCTCGTCACGGATCTCGCCGCCGGAGCCGGTGGCCGCACCCGGAAACGGCGAGATCGCGGTTGGGTGGTTGTGGGTTTCGACCTTGATCGCGAAGGCCGACGGCGCGGCTGCACGTTCAACGTAGACGCCGTCCGCGCCCGCCGCGAAGCGGCGTGCTGCGAACCCTTCGACGACCGCGGCGTTGTCCTTGTAGGCTGACAGCGTGAGCTGCGGCGAGACCTTCTGCGTGTTGCGGATCATGCCGAACAGGCTCAGCGCCTTGTCCTCGCCGTCGATCCGCCAGCTGGCATTGAAGATCTTGTGCCGGCAGTGCTCGGAGTTGGCCTGCGCGAACATCATCAGCTCGGCATCGGAAGGCGCTCGCGCCAGCTCGGCAAAGCGCAGCTGCAGGTATTCGATCTCGTCTTCGGACAGTGCGAGGCCGAGGCGGGTGTTCGCCTCGGACAGCTCGGTCGGCGCGATGCGCTCGGCGCGCGCCGGAACCTGCGCCTCGAACAGACCGCTCAAGCGATCGGGCCCGCTGACCAGGCTCTGGGTCATCGGGTCGTGCAGCAATGCGCCGAGCCCGGCCATTGCGGGTATGGGTGAGTCGAGCCCGTAGCTCAGGCCACGCTCAACCCGCGCCACCGCCAAGCCCGCACCGCGCAGTATTTCGGTGGCCTTGGTCGACCACGGCGAACGCGTGCCCAGGCGTGGCAGCACCCACGGTGACGTCTGCGTCGGCTGGGCGGTGGCCGGCTCGGCCTGCAGGATGCGCGCGATCTGCGCCAGATCCGCGGGCGCGAGCGCGGCTTCGGCCTCGACGAAGTACAGCCAGCGCGACGAAGCGAGCCCAAGACCCGGGGCCACGGTGGCGACGCGTGCGGCCAGCGCCGCCAGTCGGAAAGACGACAGGGCCGCCTGGCCCTCGAACACGATCATGCTGACCTTGTCACGCGCGCAAGGCGCGAGGAATGCGGGGCGCAAATTCTACCAGCTTGCTTCCGCCGAGCCCGGGCGATCGCGGTAGCGGACGCGCGCGGCGCCTCAGAGCCGGGCTCGCTGAGAGGCGGCCGAAGCGCGCCGCGGAAAGAGCTCACCGTTTTGCGCGCCACCACAGGACCGCGGTGGGTTCAGGCTTCGGTGGGTCAACACCCACCCCGTGGGCGATTGACTGCGTTGGTGGGTCAAGACCCCCCCTTTGGGCGATCGCTGGCTTCGAAGGGTCGAGACCCCTCAGCGATTGCCGCTTCCGGTGGGTCGGCTGAGGCGCAGCTCGGCTCAAAGTCGCCGGCCGTACAGAACGCGCGCTCTGAAACGTGAACGGCGACTCCAAAACCGGAGTCGCCGTTCAATTGCGTCGAGGGTCGCGCCGTGCTTACTGCTTCGGCGTCGCCGCCATCGACTCAAGCCGCTGCAGCAGCTGGTCCGGCGGCATGTAGCCACCCAGCTGGGTGCCGTCCCCTGTGAAAACCGCCGGGGTGCCGGTGACGCCGATCTGCTGCGACAGGGTGTACTGGTCGGCGATCGGGTTCTCGCACTCCTTGCGATCCAGCGGCAGCAGGGCCTTGGCGTCGGTCATCGCCTTCTGCTGGTTGGTCGAGCAATACACCGACACTGCCTTCTGGTAGCTGTCCGAGCCGATACCAGCGCGCGGGAAGAACAGGTACTCGATCGCGATGCCGGCGCTGTTGTACTCGGTCATGTGCTCATGCATCTTGCGGCAATAGCCGCAGTCGATATCGGTGAACACGGTCAGCGTGTACTTGGGGTTCGGCGGCGCGAACACGATTCGGCCGGTGGTGACCTTGGCCAGCGCGTCGCGGCGCACCTTCGAGCGGCTGGCCTCGGTGATGTCGACCCGGTTGGGAATGTCGAACAGCGAACCCTGGATGAGGTAGCGGCCGTCAGCGGTGACGTAGACCACGCGACCTTCGATGGTGACTTCGTAAAGACTCGGCACCACCGATTCCATGATGCTGTCGATCTTGGCGTTCGGAACCAGGGTCTCGATGGCCCCGCGCACCGCGGACTCGCCGGACTGTGCAAGGACGGGCGTGGCGGTAGCCACGAAACTCAGGGCGGCGATCACGGCGCCGGCAAGGATGCGGGTCATGCGGTTCCTCGAAGCAGGATGGGGCCGGCGGGCGTGCAGGCCAGATGCGCTGCGACCGCGGCCCGGGCCGAAAAGTTCAGTGCCGGGAGGATGCCCGGGCGGCCGCGAGTGTACCCGAGCGCGCCCTGCCCCGAGCCCTGCCCCGCTGCGTACCGGATCGAAGGCGGCCTCAGCCGCGCGGATGGTGCTGGCTGTGCAGGCGCTTCAAGCCTTCCCGCGCCACAAAGGTGTAAATCTGCGTGGTCGACAGGCTGCTGTGACCTAGCAGCATCTGCAGCGCGCGCAGATCGGCGCCGTGGTTGAGCAGATGGGTGGCGAAGGCGTGGCGAAGCGTATGCGGGCTGACCCGCGCCGTCGGAATCCCCGCGCGCAGGGCCAACTGCTTGACCGAATACCAGAACATCTGCCGGCTCATGCCTTCCCCCAGCCGCGACAGGAACAGGGCTAGCGGCTGGCGGCCGGCAGTCAGGCTTGGGCGTGACTCGTCCAGATAGCGCTGCAGCCAGTGCTGGGCCTCTTCGCCCATCGGCAGCAGGCGCTCCTTGCTGCCCTTGCCCATGACGCGCAGCACGCCCTGGCGCAGATTGACCGCGCCGGCCGGCAGCTCCACCAGCTCGGACACGCGCAGCCCTGTGCCGTACATCAGCTCCAGCATCGCGCGGTCGCGCAGGCCGAATGGCGAATCCAGGTCCGGCGCCGCCAGCAGGGCCTCGACTTCGGCCTCGGTCAGCGCCTTCGGCAGCGGCCGGCCCAGCTTGGGGCTTTCCACCAGCGCCAACGGGTCCACCGCGATGCGGTTCAGGCGCAGTGCCTGTGCGTAGAAGCGGCGCAGGCTGGACAGTAGACGTGCACCGCTGCGTGGGCTGTAGCCCTGCGCGCTGCGCCAGGCCAGATAGGCGTAGATCTCGCTGCGCGTGACCTCCAGCAGGCCCGGCCCCGGCCCCACCAGCCAGCGCGCAAAGCCCTCAAGATCGCGGCGGTAACTGTCCTGGGTGTTGCGCGAAAGCCCGTCTTCGGCCCAAGCGCGCTCAATGAACGTCTCGATCAGGCGCTGATCGGACTCGCGCGGCGGCGGCAACGCCAGGGTGCGCTCTCGGCGATCCGCGGGCGAACTAGGGGTGGATCCAGCGGGCTTGGGCATGGACGCAAGCTTAGCGAGTCGGCCCGGTATCCTTGCTGGATGACGCAGACACTCACCCAGCCCCGCCCCGCGAACCGCCCCGAAGTCGAAACCGCCAGCCTCTGGCCGCGCCTGTTCGCACTGGTCTACGACTTCTTCCCCATGCTCGCGCTGTGGCTGAGCGTGGCCGCGCTCAGCTATGCCGCCAACGGCAGCGAACCCGTCACCCCCGGCAGCGTGAGCGCCTGGATCGAATTCATCGGCCTGCTCGGCGTGACCTTCTTGTACGCGGGCCTGTCCTGGCGCTTCGGCGGTCAGACGCTGGGCATGCGCGCCTGGCGCCTGCGCGCGGTGAACGCCGATGGCGAACGCCCGAGCTGGCGCGCGATCGCGATCCGGTTCTGCGTGGGCCTGATTTCGCTCGCGGCGGCGGGGCTTGGGTTTGCATGGGTGCTGGTCGATCGCGAGCGGCGTAGCTGGCACGAACTGGCCTCGGGCACGCTGACGGTACGACTACCCAAGCCTTGAAGTTCGCGAGGTTCGGCGCGCCCGTGTCAGGTTCGCCCTGACAGCGTTCCGTGTCCGCGTTGACGTATGCCGCTCAAGTCGGGGCCTACACTTCGCGAACCTACGCAATCCGCGGTCGTTGCGCCGCCGGAGGCCGACATGCAGATCAATGCCAAGCCCACCTTCGCCGCCCAGACCACCCGCGCTGTCGATCTGGAGACTCAATCGCGCGCGACCCAGCGCCTGGACACCGGCCAGGCTCTGAGCCCAACGGGCTCGGCCGCGACTCAGCAGGCGCCAAACCTGGGCCTGCAGACAGATCAGCGCGTTCAGCCTGGGCAGGACAGCTTCGCGCTCAGCGCCGAGTTCCTCGCGCGACCGCGCCCGCTGAGTGGCGGCACCGAAGCATTGCAGTCCACGCAAGGCGGCACACCTCCGCCAGCCGACCGGCTGGACGCAGCCCGCGCCGACACGGCCCAGCGCATCAACGAAAGCACCGGGCGCTTGCGCGAACAGGCACAGACCTCGGGCGCACAGATGCTGAGCGCGCAGGCCAACCTGCAGCCGGCAACGGTTCTGGCCCTGATGCGCTGACATAAGGTCTTGTCAGCAGCGTCGACAAGAGCGGGCCCTGCGGGGCCCGTTGTCGTGTCGGGTTGCGGAAAGTGGAACGAGGATCGGGAGTGTCAGGAGCGCCCTGACACGACTCTCATGAAGACCGGCCCTAAAGAAATCGGCGGCGCGACCGTTAATTGTTTCAGCAGGCACCGGGGCCTCGGCAACAGGCCAACCCCCCTGCGGAATCCAGGCCAAATCGGCCGATGGAACCCGAACCCCGAGGAGAGTCATCATGCAAGTCATCAACACCAACACCGCCTCCCTGAACGCCCAGCGCAACCTGTCCACCTCCGGCTCGCAGCTGGCCACCTCCCTGCAGCGCCTGAGCTCCGGCCTGCGCATCAACAGCGCCAAGGACGACGCCGCCGGCCTCGCGATCTCCGAGCGCTTCACCAGCCAGATCCGCGGCGTCAACCAGGCCGCCCGCAATGCCAACGATGGCATCTCGCTGGCGCAGACCGCTGAAGGCGCGCTGGCCGAAGTCGGCAACAACCTGCAGCGCATCCGCGAGCTGGCCGTGCAGGCCTCCAACGGCACCAACAACCAGACCGACCGCGACGCGCTGAACGCCGAAGTCACCCAGCTGAAAGCTGAAATCCAGCGCGTGGCCGAGCAGACCAGCTTCAACGGCACCAAGCTGCTCGACGGTTCGTTCACCGCGGTCGCCTTCCAGGTCGGCGCCAACGCCGGTGAGACGATCAGCATCTCCAGCATCGCCAATGCCCAGGTCGGCGCGATCGGCGGAGCGTTCACCCGCGTCACCGGCAGCTTCAACGCCACCGCGCTGACCGGCTTCGCTACTCCCGTCGCTGCGGGCGGCCTCGTGCTGAACGGCGTCGACGTCGGTGCGATCGGTGCAGCGGCCAATGCGCAGGAACGCGCCGGTCAGTTGGTGGAAGCGATCAACCGCGTGTCGGCGCAGTCCGGCGTCGGTGCCTCCTACGATGCCACCACCGGTGACATCACCCTGGTCAGCGACGCCTTGGTCGCGGTCACCGGTACCACCAACGACGCGACCATCGCCGGTATCACTAACGCCTTCACCGGCACCGCGGCGACCAGCACCGGCATTACCTCGGTGAATGTGTCGAGCTTCACCGACGCCCAGCTGGCGATCGGCCAGATCGACAACGCCCTGACCGCTGTGAACTCCTCGCGCGCTGAACTCGGCGCGATCCAGAACCGCTTCAGCTCGGTCGTCACCAACCTGCAGACCAGCTCCGAGAATCTGTCGGCCTCACGCTCCCGCATCCGTGACGCCGATTACGCCAAGGAAACCGCTGAGCTGACTCGCGGCCAGATCCTGCAGCAGGCCGGTACCGCAATGCTGGCCCAGGCCAACCAGCTGCCGCAGAACGTCCTGAGCCTGCTCCGTTAAGGAAAGGCATCAGGCTCCAGGCCGGGGAGTGCAGCGCAAGCTGCACTCCCCTTGGCTACAAGGTGAGCCGCCATGAACACGATCAATCCACTGCTGACCGCCTACAGCCCGGCCGCCGCCCCGCGCAGCAGCGGGGCTTCTGCGCTTTCAGGCGCGGTCCAGCCGGCGACGCCGAGCGCCGCCGTGGCCAACGCCATCGCTGCGCCGGCGCAGGCGCAGGCGCAGGCTTTGCAGGCCAACACACCGAACGCGCTGAAGGCGGGCACCGCGGAACGGGAACCGACTGCAGGGCGTGAGAACAAGGAAGACCTGCAGCGTCAGCTCGACGAGGTCATGAAGGATGTGCAGACATCGCTTCGCTTCCGCGTCGACGACGACTCCAATCGGGTCGTGGTGAGCATCGTCGACCAGGCGTCGGGCGATGTAATCCAGCAGATCCCGTCGGAAGTCTCGTTGCGGATCGCTCAGCGCATGGCCGAGCTCGGCTCGGGCATGATCAACGAAAGCGCCTAGCGCGAGGGGAGTACGGCAACCATGTCCAGTATCGGCGGCGTCGGTTCGGGCCTCGACATCCAGGGCCTGGTCAGCCAATTGGTGGCAGCGGAGCGCGCGCCCCAAGCACAGCGCCTGTCGCGCATCGAATCCACCGCGCGCGCGCAACTCAGTTCGCTGGGCAGCATCAGCAGCGTGCTCGCGCAACTCAAATCCGCGGCCACTGCATTCAGCACCGCAAGCGGCTTCGGCGCGCGCACGGTCAGCCTTAGCAGCCCCAACTATCTCAGCGCCAGCGCCGGCCCGCAGGCCCAGCAAGGCAGTTACGAGATCGAGGTCGTGCAGTTGGCCCGTGCCGGCAAGATGAGCTCGACCGCGCAGGCTACCGCAGGCACGTCGCTGGGCAGCGGCAGCCTCACCCTCAACGTCGGCAGTGCCAGCTTCACCGTCAACCCCAGTGGCGACCCGATCACCCTCGAAGGGCTGCGCGATGCCATCAACAACGCCAGCGACAATGCCGGTGTTTCGGCCAGCCTGGTCACCACCGATGACGGCGTGAGACTGGTGCTGACCGGCCGTGACACCGGCGCCGCCAAGGCATTGGCGATCACTGGCAGCGGCGACCTCGATGCGTTTGCCACGGCCTTCAGCGTGAACACCAGCGCCGCCGATGCGCAGGTGCGGGTGGACGGCAACCTCGCCTCATCCGGCACCAATGTCTTCGCATCGGTGATTCCGGGCGTCAACTTCACCGCGACCAAGTCGGAGACCGATCCCGCCAGCACCCGCACCACGCTGACCATCGGCCGCGACAACGGCGCGGCGCGCACACAGGCGGAGGCGTTCGTCGCCGCCATCAACGGCGTACTGAGCACCGTTAAGGTGGCAACTCTTGCCAACCCGACCACGGGCGTGAGCTCGCCGCTGACGGGTGACGCCCTGCCCCGCTCGCTGGTTACGCAGTTGCGCAACGCGGTCGGTACCCAACTCGCCGGACAACCCGCGGGCTTCGAATCTCTGAACTCGGTCGGCATCACCTTCCAGGCCGACGGCAGCCTGAAGCTGGATGCCACCCGCTTCGATGCCGCGATGAACGCCAACCCGCAGGCGGTGGCCAAGCTGTTCAGCGGTGACGGCAGTACCGGCAAGCAGGTGTCGGATCTGGTGGATCGCTTCACCGGCACCAACGGCGTGATTACCAGCCGGAACAAGTCGATCAATGACCGCCTGAACGACGTGACCCGCCAGCGCGACGTGCTGGATCTGCGCATGGAGCAAGTCCAGCGCACGTATCTCGCACAGTTCACCGCGATGGAAAAGATCGTCGCCCAGCTGCAGGGCACCAGCAGTTTTCTGTCCAACCAGCTTTCGCAGCTCTCCAACTTGAACCGCAGCAGCTGAAGGAGTGACCGCCATGCACGGCGCACAGGCGTATCTGAAGCAGTACCGCAGCACCGGGCTCGAAGGTTCGGTGATCGACGCCAGCCCGCACAAACTGATCGGCCTGCTGCTGACCGGCGCGCGCGAGCGCATCGGCCTCGCATTGGCGGCCATGGGCGAAGGCCGCATCGCCGCCAAGGGCGAAGCGATCGGTCGCGCCTGCGCAATCATCGACAGCCTGCGTGGCTCGCTGGACCACGCTGCCGGCGGCGACGTAGCCGGCAGCCTGGAAGCCCTCTACGATTACGCCACGCGCCGTCTTGTCGAAGGCAATGCCTCCAACGATCCCGGCGCCCTCAGTGAAGTGGACGCCCTGCTGGCAGAAGTGCAGGCTGCCTGGGCGGCAATTCCACCAGAGCTGCAGCAGAAGGCCGGTTGACGTCCGCGACAACAGTGCCGTCGCCGCCTGCCGACCCGGCCCGCACCTCGGAGACGCCTGCCATGCACGAGATTCTGGAACGCTTCGAAGCCCTCGCCGAACGCCTTGAGCGCGGTGAAATCGAAGGCGCCGAGGCCGCGCTGGCTGAACATGACCGCGCCGTGCGCGCGGCCTTCGCAAACGCCGGCCCGATTGATGAAACCGTCGCTCGCAGTTTGCTGGCCCGACAGCATCGAGTGCATTCGCTGCTGCTGTCGGTACGCGATCGTCTCGGCGAGCAGCTGGGTGTGGAGCGCCGCCATCACAGCGCGCTTCAGCAGTACCTGCAGGACACTGCGGAATGAGTCCCGAAGCCGCCGAGCAGCAGCTGTTCGGGCAAGCGCTTGTGTGTCGCGACGAACTGGCCTGGACCCTGACCCCGGGCCCCGACACCGCGGCCGAGATCCAGCGCCACCAGGCCATGGCCGAACGCCTGCTGCGCAGCGCCACCCTCGCCGAGAGCGCCACACCGGAGGATCCGGAGCACTCGCCGCAGGACACCGCGCTGCTGCGGATCGAGGCCAAAGTCGATCTGACGCTGGAGTTGCTCGGGCGCATGCTGGCCGCCGAGCAGCCGCAGTCGCCGCCACGTCCGGTGCGCTGGTCGCGTCTGGGAGCGCAGATCAGCGCGGCGCAGGCGCGGGGGCCGGGTAGCCGCCATCTGCTCAGCCTGCAGCTGCCCACGGGCTTGAGCCTGCCGCTGCGGCTTCCGGTCGAGGTGCTGGCCTGCACCGACGACGCCGAGGGCCAACACGACCTCTGGCTGGCTTTCCCGGCAGACTCCTGCGGGCTGGAAGCCGCCCTCGAACGCTTTCTATTCCGTCAGCACCGCCGCCAGATCGCCGCCAGCCGTCGCGGCAGCGGCTGATGCATCCGGATCGCGACGCACATCAACTGCGTTGCGCGAACCACCTCTCGCTTTCGCATCCGCGCCCGCTGCGTTAAGTTTCGTCTCATTCTGTCTCTGCCTTGGAATTGCGCATGCGCGTACTGCTCGCCGACGACCACACCCTGGTGCGCGCCGGCATTCGTCGCCTGCTCGAATCGCAGCCCGACATCGAGGTCGTGGCGGAAGCACAGGATGGCCAGGAGGCGCTGGACCTCACCGCCATCCACCGACCCGATGTCGCCCTGATCGACCTCGCCATGCCCGGCCGCAACGGTCTCGACGTGCTGATCGACATGCGCCGACTGTTTCCGGAAACCGCGATCGTGATGATGTCGATGCACGCCGACCCGGCGTATGTGCGCACCGCGCTTGAGCGCGGTGCCCTGGGCTTTGTGGTCAAGGAAGCCGCGCCGGCCGAGCTTGAGATCGCCCTGCGCGCCGCCCTGCGCGGCGACACCTTCCTCAGCCCCAAGATTTCCTCGCGCATGCTCGGCAACAGCCATCAGCGCGTGCCCGGCGCGCAGGATCTCGACGCGCTACCGCCGCGCCAGCGCGAGATCCTGCGTTTGCTCGCGCAGGGCAAGGTCACCAAGGAAATCGCCGCGATGCTGGGCATCAGTGTCAAGACGGTCGAGACCCATCGCGCGCGGATGATGGAGACGCTGGGAATCCGGCGCTCCAGCGAACTGCTGCGCTTCGCGGTGCAGCGCGCGCTGGACGCCTGACGCCATTCACCCGTCGCAGGCCGGGCACACCGCGGCACTTGAGCCCATTCCTGCCCGAAGCGTCCGTCAAAACCACCGCTGTTTTGCCTTCCAGACCGCCGGATTTCCGTTTTTGTGGGGAATACCCCTACTCATGTAGGGCTTACCCTGATTAAGTTTCCGTCGTTCCGCGCCGAGAATGTTCAGTACGTTCCCGTTGGTCGGGCTGCGGCATACTTCAGGGGTTCCCATGAAACAGGGCATGCGCCAGCAGCTCAGTCAAACGCTCAGCCTGACACCTCAGTTGCTGCAGTCGATCCGTCTGCTGCATCTGAACGCCATCGAGCTGGAAGCCGAGGTCAACCGGGCCCTCGACGAAAACCCGCTGCTGGAGACCGACGCGGACGACGAGCCGTCCGATGAGGCAGCCGAAGCGGCCCAGGTTGAGTTGGAAGACTCAATGGACGGCCCCCGCGAGGACCTGCCCAGTGACTTCATCGAAGCCGGTTTGAGTCGCGTCAGCGGCAGTGGCAGCGACGACGACGACCCGCTGGCCCGCTGCGTGGCGCGTGAAACCGGCGGCATCCGTCAGCGTCTTCTTGAACAGCTGAGCCTTGAACTGCACCGGCCCGAGGAGCTCGAAGCCGCCGCCTGGCTGATTGACCAGGTCGACGATGCCGGCTATCTGGAACTGTCGCTGCAGGCACTCGCGGATGCTGCCCGCGCGCGCGGCATTGACCCGCTGCGCCTGGCCGGAATCCGCCAGAAGCTGCTGCGTCTTGAGCCTGCCGGCTACGGTGCGATCGATCTGCGCGAATGCCTGCTGGTGCAGCTGGAGCAGCGCGACCACGACGAACCCGGCCACGGCCTGGCCCTGCGCATGGTCTCCGAGCACCTGCAGCTGATGGCCGAGCACGACCACAACGCGATCGCCGATGCGCTCGACGTCAGCGCCGATGAGGTGATCTGCGCCGAGCGCCTGATCATGTCGCTCGACCCCAAGCCCGGCTCGAACTCGGCGCCGGAACCGCAGCAGTACGTGGTGCCGGACGTGATCGTGCGCAAAGCTCGCAATGGCAATTGGGTGGTCAGCCTGAACCCGCTGACCGCGCCCAAGGTGCGGATCAGCCCGGTCTGCGAAGCCCTGCTCGAGAGCGCCTCGCAGGACGACGCCGGCGCCAAGAAGATGCGCGAGCTGCTGCAGGACGCGCGCTGGCTGACCCGCGGCCTGTCGATGCGTTACGACACCCTGCTGAAAACCACCCAGGCAATCGTCGAGCGCCAGCTCAACTTCTTCGACCGCGGTGAAGAGGGCATGGGCCCGCTGACCCTGCGCGAGGTGGCGGATGCGATCGGCATGCACGAATCCTCGATCTCGCGCATCACCACCGGCAAGTACGTGCAGACCCCGCGCGGCACGTTCGAGCTGAAGTACTTCTTCGCCGTTCGGCTGGAAGGTGCCTCGGTGGCCGGTGTCGCCGTGCGCGCGATGGTCAAGCGCCTGATCGAGGCCGAAAACCCCTCGGCGCCGCTGGCCGATGACACCATCGTCAGCTTGCTGGCGCGCCAGGGCGTCAGCATTGCCCGCCGCACGGTTGCGAAATACCGCGAAATGCTCGGCATCGGCTCCGCCAAGGAGCGCCGTCTGCAGGCCATGGGTGATACCCGTGCGCCACGCGTCCCCCACCTTACGAGAACTGCCCAATGAACCGCCTTACCGTCCTGCTGGTCGATGATCACGATGGCTTCCTCAACGCGGCGATGCGGCACTTCCGCAACGTCGGTTGGCTGGAGGTGGTCGGCCGCGCGATGAACGGGCTTGAGGCCATCGCCCAGACCGAGCAGCTGAAACCCGCCGTAGTACTGATGGACCTTGCCATGCCCGAGATGGGCGGCCTGCAGGCGACACGCCTGATCAAGGCACAGACTGCGCCGCCCTACATCGTGATCGCCAGCCATTTCGATGACGCCGAGCACCGCGAGCATGCGGCGCGCGCAGGCGCTGATGCCTTCATCAGCAAGCTCAATTACGTCCAGGAAGTCATGCCCATCCTGGCGCGTCTCGCCGGGGAGCGAGGTCATGTCTGAATCACGCGTGCTGGTGATCGATGCCGACCGCGGACGCGGCGAGCGCATCGGCACCATCCTGGATTTCATGGATCTCACCCCGCGGGTTGTGACCGATGCCGATGAGCTGCACCTGTCGCGGCACGACCCTCAGGACTGGCTGGCCGTGGTGTTGGGTGAAGTCACCGACGTCAAGAGTTGGAAAGCCTTTCTCGATTGGATGAAGCGCGACCCGCTGCATCCGCCGATCCTGGCCCTGCCCGAACATCACCTCGACGGCCCCGAGGCCTTCGGCCTGCACGACGCGAACTTCTGGCCGCTCGACTACCCGATCAAGCAGCCGCAGCTGGTCGAACACCTGCGGCGCGCCTCGATCAAGAAGATGGAAGACATCGCCGACGCCGGCGCGCCCCGCGGCGGCCCCACCGGCAGCAGCCCTTCGGTGCATCGACTGCGGCGCATGATCGAACAGGTCGCCAGCTTCGACACCACGGTGCTGATCCTCGGCGAATCCGGCACCGGCAAGGAAGTCTGCGCGCGCGCCATCTACGAGCGCTCGGCCCGCCGCAGCGGCCCGTTTGTGGCGGTCAACTGCGGTGCGATTCCGGCCGAGCTGCTGGAGAGCGAGCTGTTCGGTCACGAGAAAGGCTCGTTCACCGGCGCCATCACCTCGCGCAAGGGCCGCTTCGAGATGGCCGAGGGCGGCACCTTGTTCCTGGATGAAATCGGCGACATGAGCATGCCGATGCAGGTCAAGCTGCTGCGCGTGCTGCAGGAGCGTAGCTTCGAGCGCGTTGGCGGCAGCGACACCATCCGCTGCAACGTGCGCGTGGTCGCCGCCACCCATCGCAATCTGGAAGAGGCCATCACCAAGGGCAGCTTCCGCGAGGATCTGTTCTACCGGCTCAATGTCTTCCCGATCGAGATGCCAAGCTTGCGCGATCGCCGCGAAGACCTGCCCGAGCTGGTGACCTCGCTGACCAAGCAGCTGGAAAAGGCGGGCCGCGGCAGTGTGCGACTGTCGCCTGAAGCGCTGCAGGTGCTGCAGGCTTACCCCTGGCCCGGCAATGTGCGCGAGCTTTCCAATCTGATCGAGCGCATGGCGGTGCTGCATCCGGGCGGGCTGGTGCGCGCGCGCGACCTTCCGGCCCGCTACCGGGACGGCATCGAGCTGCCCGAAGAGAACGAGCTGGATGCGGCGATCGCGAACGAATCACCCAGTAACGTCGACACCCTGCCGCCCGAAGGCATCGACCTCAAGGACCACATCGCTCGCATCGAGATGAGCCTGATCCGCGCGGCGCTGGAGCGCGCGGACGGCGTGGTCGCGCACGCCGCCCAGTTGCTCGGCCTGCGCCGCACCACCCTGGTCGAGAAGCTGCGCAAGTACGGCCTGGGTCGCGACGGCGACTTGAATTTGACGCCAGATTCCTGACAAGCCTCTCGGCACAGCTCTTGCCTCGTCCAGCCTGAATCCCGTCAGGACGGTCCAGGCCCTCCATGAGCGACGCCAGCATCAACGCCATCCTCTCGCAGATCCGAAGTCTGCAGGGGCAGCTGCAAAGCAGCCGGCCCAGCCCGGTGGAGACCCCGCCCCCGGCTGCGGCCGAGGGCAGTTTCGGCAACACGCTCAAGCGTGCGGTCAATCAGGTCAATGGCGAACAGAACGAATCGGCCGCCTTGGCCAAGGCTTTCGAGATGGGTGATCCCAACGTCGACCTGGTGCGGGTGATGCTCGCCTCGCAGCAGGCCTCGGTCAGCTTTCGCGCCACCGTTGAGGTGCGCAACCGGCTGGTCCAGGCCTACCAGGACGTCATGAACATGCCGCTGTAAGCACGGACGCCCAGCGATGGATACCCAGCTCACCCTCTCCCAGGTCAAGGACATCCCGGCCGTACGCCAGGCCGGCCTACTGCTGGCGTTGGCCGCGGCGGTCGCACTCGGCATTGCCGGCTTCTTCTGGTCGCTGTCGCCGAACTACGTGACCCTGTATTCCGGCCTGCCCGATCGCGATGCCGCAGAGGTGGTCAGTGCGCTGCGCGGCGCACAGATTCCGAACGAGATCGACGCCGTCAGCGGCGCCATCCGCGTGCCGGAGGCGCGGGTGCGCGAGGCGCGCATGCTGCTGGCCACGCAAGGCCTGCCGCAGACCACCCGCCCGGGCATCGAATCGATCAACCAGAACCCGGGCTTTGGCACCAGCCAGTTCGTCGAGGGCGCGCGCTACCAGCACGCGCTGGAAATGGAAATCGCGCGCACCGTCAGCGAGCTGCGCCCGGTGCGTGAGGCACGCGTGCACCTGGCCCTGCCCAAGCCCAGCGCGTTCACGCGCGCGCGCCAACCGGCCTCAGCTTCGGTGATGCTGCAGCTCTATCCGGGCCGCCAGCTGGAGCGCGACCAGGTCGCCGCGATCGTGCATCTGGTCGCCAGCAGCATTCCCGATCTCGCCACCGAACGCGTCACCGTGATCGATCAGGCCGGGCGCCTGCTCACCAACAACGATCCGAACGACCCCAATGTGCTGGCCGCGCTGCAGTTCGAGCAGCGCCGTCGGCTGGAGGAAACCCTGGTGGCGCGCATCCAGCAGCTGCTGGAGCCGTTCGCCGGTCCTGGCAGGGTCAGCGCCCAGGTCAGTGTCGACATGGATTTCTCGGTGATCGAGGAAGCGCGCGAGAGCTTCGTGCCCGACCCGGCCAAACTGCGCTCGGAGCAGGTCGCCGAAAGCACCACCAGCGCACCACCGAACGAAGGCGTGCCCGGTGCCACAGCCAACACGCCGCCCGGCGCCGACGCGGCTGCGGCCGGCGAGGGCCCGCAGAGCGCCTCGCGCTCGGCCACCCGCAACTTCGAGATGGACCGCACGGTCAGCCACAGCCGCAACGACACCGGCCGCGTGCAGCGGATCACCGCGGCCGTGCTGATCGATCACGTGCTGTCCGTGCCCGACCCGGCTGCTGCACCTGCAGCGGCAGACCCCGCCGCCGATCCCGCGGCGGACCCGGCCGCCGATCCGGCCGCAGCGCCGGTCGCAGTCGCCCTGCCCGCACTGCAGCCGCTGTCGGCCGAGCAGCTGGCCCAGGTCGAGCAACTGGTGAAGCAGGCGATTGGCTTCAGTGATGCTCGCGGCGATGCGGTCAGCGTGATGAACGCGCCCTTCTTGCGCGAAGCACCGGTTCCGATGGACATGAGCATCCCACTGACTGAACAGCCCTGGTTCTGGCCGCTGCTGAAGTACGGCGGCGGCCTGCTGCTGGTGATGATGCTGATCCTGTTCGTGGTGCGGCCGGTGATCCGCACCCTGCTGGGTCCGGTGCCGCGCCGCCGCGATGAGATCGCGGCCGACGAGAGCGACCTGCCCCTGCTCAGCGGCGAGACCGAAGGCGGCGAGGAAGGGGACAACGTGCGCATGCTGCCCGGCCAGGTCAACAACACCCGCGAACAGCGCGAGGCCATGCTCGCCGCTGCCAAGACCCTGGACGAGAAACTGCAGCTGGCGAGGAGTACCGTGGCACAGGACCCGAAAATCGTGGCCCAGGTGGTGAAGAACTGGGTGGCCGCCGATGCCTGATCCGAACGACAAACTCACCGGCACCCAGCGTGCCGCCGTCCTGCTGATGTCGCTGGGCGAAGCCGAGGCGGCGGAAGTGCTGCGCCAGCTCAGCGCCAAGGAAGTGCAGAAGCTCGGCGTGGCGATGGCGACGATCAGCAATGTCACCCGCGACCAGGTGATCGACGTGGTCGACGATTTCGTCGAAGACCTGCAGAGCCAGACCTCCTTCGGCCTCGGCGCGGACGACTACGTGCGCAAGGTGCTGGTGCAGGCGCTGGGCGAGGACAAGGCGGGCGGCCTGATCGAACGCATCCTGCTCGGCCGCAACAGCAAGGGGCTCGAGACGCTGAAATGGATGGATCCGCGCTCGATCGCCGACCTGATCCGCAACGAGCATCCGCAGATCATCGCCATCGTCCTGAGCTTTCTGGAGAGCGACCAGGCCGCCGACGTGATCAAGCTGCTGCCGGCACGCACCCGCGTCGACGCACTGATGCGCATCGCCACACTCGAGGGCATCCCGCCGAACGCGCTGAACGAGCTCAACGACATCATGGAGAAGCGCTTCGCCGGCAACCAGGGCATGAACCAGAGCCAGGTCGGCGGCGTCAAGGTGGCGGCGGACATCATCAACTTCCTCGACACCAATACCGAGCAGCAGATCAGCAACGGCATCCGCGACATCGACCCCGAGCTGTGCAACCAGATCCAGGAGCTGATGTTCGTCTTCGACAACGTCGCCGACCTTGACGACCGCTCGATCCAGACCGTGCTGCGCGAGGTGCAGAGCGACAAGCTCGGCTTGGCCCTGCGCGGCGCCGACGCCAAGGTCAAGGACAAGATCCTCAAGAACATGTCGCAGCGGGCGGCGGCCATGCTGGTCGAGGACATGGAAGTGCGCGGCCCCGCGCGCCTGTCCGATGTCGAGGCCGCACAGAAGGAGATCCTCACCATCGTCCGCAAGATGGCCGATGCCGGTGAGATCCAGCTCGGCACCAAGACCGAGGAACTGCTGTGAGCGCCGCGCCGGTCGGGCCCGTTCGCATGCTCGGCGACTCGCCCGAGCTTAAACGCTGGGAGGTGCCGAGCCTGGATGCGCCGCCGGCCGTCGCCAGCGAGACCGAGCTCGACGACCCCTTGCCGCAACCGCCCTCGCTGGAAGAGATCGAAGCTATTCAAAGCGCGGCCCACGACGAAGGCTTCGCCGCCGGCCACGCCGAAGGTTTGGCGCAGGCACAGACCGAAATGCGTCGCCTGCAGGCGCGGCTGGAAGGCATTCTCGATGCATTCTCGAGGCCGATGGCCGAGCTTGAAGGTGATGTTGAACAGGCGCTCGCCGAACTCGCCGCGCGGGTGGCAGGCGCTCTGGTGCGACATGCCTATTCGATCGAGCCCGCACTGATCGCAAAGCTGACCCGCGAAGCCCTCGACAGCCTCGGCGAAAAGCCGCGCAGCGTCGAAGTGCGCCTGCACCCCGAAGACCTGGACGCCGTCGAGCCGCTGCTGCCGCCCACCAGCGGCGTGCGCATCATCGCCGACCCTGCGCTGGCGCGCGGCGACTTGCGCGTGCACGCCGAAGACGTTCGTCTGGATGCGCGCCTGTCGAGCCGGCTGGAACAGATCCTGCCGCGCCTGCTGGCCGAGGCCAAACCATCCGAGCTCGACGATGGGGACGCAGCGCCGACATGAGTACCCGCCCTGAAACCGACGCCCGCAATACGCGTCTGGCTGCGCGCCTGCGCCGGCATGCGCCGCCCACGCCGGGCAGCCGCGAGTTCCTGCGCGAGGGCGTGCTGAAGCGCGTAGTCGGCCTCACTCTGGAAGCGGTTGGCTGCGAAGTGCCGCTGGGCGCGAACTGCCGCCTGCAGACCGCCGACGGCAGCTGGGTCGATGCCGAAGTCGTCGGCTTCTCGGGCGACCGTACCTTCCTGATGCCCAGCACCGAAGTGCAGGGGCTGCTGCCGAATGCGCGGGTCGTGCCGGTACCCGGCGGCGCTTCAGGCGTGCGCGTCGGCGACGCCCTGCTCGGCCGCGTGATCGATGGCGAAGGCGTGCCGCTGGACGGCCGCGGCGAGCTCCGCTGCGACGCCACCGTCAGCCTGACCGGGCCGGTGATCAATCCGCTGCAGCGCGAGCCGATCCATCAGTCACTCGATGTCGGCGTGCGCGCGATCAACGCGCTGATTCCGATCGGCCGCGGCCAGCGCGTCGGCCTGTTCGCCGGCTCTGGCGTCGGCAAGTCGACCCTGCTGGGCATGATGACCCGCTACACCTCGGCCGACGTAGTCGTGGTCGGCCTGATCGGCGAACGTGGCCGCGAGGTGCGCGATTTCGTCGAGAACACCCTGGGCCAGATGGGCCTGAACCGCGCGGTGGTGGTCGCCACGCCCGCCGATCGCCCGCCCCTGGCGCGCCTGCATGGCGCCTGGCGCGCCACGGCCATCGCCGAATACTTCCGCGACCAGGGCCGCAATGTTCTGCTGCTGATGGATTCACTGACCCGCTTCGCCCAAGCCCAGCGTGAAATCGGCCTGTCGGTGGGCGAGCCGCCGACCACGCGCGGCTACCCGCCCAGCGTGTTCGCACGCCTGCCTCAGCTGGTCGAGCGTGCCGGCAATGGCGCAACCGGTCGCGGCTCGATTACTGCCTTCTACACCGTGCTGACCGAAGGCGACGACGTGCACGAGCCAATCTCGGACGCCGCCCGCGCCATCCTCGACGGCCACATCGTGCTTTCGCGCGCGGTGGCCGAAGGCGGCCGCTACCCAGCGATCGACGTCGAGGCTTCGGTCAGTCGCGTGGTCAGCGAGATCACCGACGCTGACTGGCGCGCGCAGATCAGCCAGGTGCGCCAGCTGATGTCGGCCTACTCCAGCCACAAGGATCTGATCTCGATCGGCGCCTACCAGCGTGGCTCGGACCCGCGCGTTGACGAAGCGCTGAAGCGCTGGCCTTCGCTGATGCGCTTCCTCAACCAGGATGTGGCCGACGCCGCAGACATCAGCAGCAGTCGCGCCGCACTCTCGCAACTGATCCACGAAGGCAGCTGAGGAACCCCGGTATGGACAGCAACCGCCTGCGCCCCATTCAGCAAATTGCCGCCGACCGCGAGACCGAGCGCGCGCGCGCGCTGGCCGAACGCAGCAAGCACCTCGCAACCCACCAGCAGCGCCTGGATGAACTCTCGAAGTACGCCCACGAGTACGCGCAGCCGCCCGAGCAGCTCACCAGCTCCGCCCAGTTGCTCAATCGCCGCGCCTTCCTCGACCGCCTCGACGACGCGCTGAAACAGCAGCAGCAGGCCGTACGCCGCGCCGAGGAAAACTGCGATCTCGAACGCAGCCGCCTGCTGCTGGCCAGTCGCGAAAAAGCGGTGCTGGAGAAGCTCTCGGCCGCCTACGTCAAGCGCGAGGCCCATGTCGACAACCAGCGCGCCCAACGCGAACTCGACGACCACGCCGCGCGCCAGCACCAGCGCGCCAGCGGAGATCCGAAATGAACGCAGCGCCCCTGCCCGCGCCCAACCTTGCCGGCGCCAATGCCCGCAGCCAAGGCGCGCGCGCCGACAGCAATGCAGCGGCCGACTCGGGCTTCGCCGCGTTGTTCGCACAGCTCGAACCCGCAATCACCCAGGCCGAACCCACCGCCCTGCCGGCCGTCGCGACGGGCTTGGCGCAGGAGCCGGTCGATCCGGTTGAGGTCGATGGGCCGGACCCCGCTCTGCTTGCGGCCCTGGGCCTGGCGCCGTTGCCGCCTCCGCCCGCTTTGGCGGGCCTGTCCGTGTTCTCCATCTCCGCTACGAGCGGCGCCATGGAGACGAGCGGCACGGAAAGCCCGAGCGAAGACGGCGCTCGCGCAGCTCTTCCCGCCCCACTCGCAAACCGCAGTGGCATTGATGCGGGCGCCTTGAACCCGGCTTCGGCCTGGGCGCAGGCGCGCATCCCCCTCACCAGTGTTCCGCCGACCACGGTGGAGGCACTGCCCGGTGCTGGCGCTGAGGGCGCAATCGATGGCATCGACGCGCTTAGCGTCAACCCGCGCACTCTCCCTCTGCCGAACATCGCCACATCAAACGCTGCAGAACGAGCCCCGGTGAACGCCGAGGCCAGCGCGCTAGCGAGTGCAGCGCGCGCTGCCGGCCCGATGGCATCCGCCTCGATCGATCCCGAACACCCTGGCGCACTTCGCTCCTCGGACTTGCCTGCGGACATGCCCGCGCCTCCTGCAGCGTCGAACAGCGCGACCCCGGCCGCACCGCGCCCGGCCGCCGACTTCAGCGCGGCAGCCGGCGCAGCCCAAGCCAAGCTCGCGGCTAGCTCAGCAAGCTTCAGCGAAGCCGCCGTCGGCGTGGCTGACGCGGAGTCCGGCGACAGTGCCGCATTGCTCGCCGGCGCCGGCCGCGCAGAGGGTCTGCTGAGCGCACGTCGAGGCGACAGCGGGTCGACCGTGGTCGGTGCCCTGCAGGCCGCAGCGATCGGCGCCGAGCGCGCCGAACTGGCTTCGGCCGTGCGCGAAAGTCTGATGCCCATGCTCGCAGTCATGCCCGGCGCACGCGTCGAGCCCGGCTCGCCCCAGTTCAGCGCGACGCTCAGCCAGCAGATGCTGTGGATGGCTTCGCAGCAGGTCAGTCGAGCCGAGCTGAAGCTCTCGCCGGACGAACTCGGCCCGCTGGAAATCAGTCTGGAAATGAACGGTGACGAGATCCGCGCCGAATTCGCCAGCCGCAGCGCCGACGTGCGCAGCCTGCTCGAAACCCAGATCCCGCGACTGCGCGAGCTGCTCGCAGAACAAGGCTTCAGCCTCGCCGACGCGCAAGTGGGTCAGGAGCGTGCCGCCTACCAGGACGCGCCGCAGCAGCGTGAGGGCTTCGCCGCAGGCCGCGGCAAGCTCGACGACACCGCGGCTGCTGCCGAGAGCGGCACCTCTGCACCCGTCCTCGTCCGCGCCCGCCAGGGCCTGGTCGACGACTACGCCTGAGGTTCGGGAATCGGGTGTCGGGTGTCGGCGCGAGCACCCGATGGTAGATGCGCTGCGCTGATCTACCCTACGCGCACGCCGACATTCAACTTCGATCGGAACACCGCGTCTCTCGTAGTCGTCGGGCGGACAAGCGTAAACCTCGACGCTAGGCCAGAGCGTAGGGCGGGTCTTGACCCGCCGAACCTCAACCCTCGCCGCGATCGTAGGGCGGGTCTTGACCCACCGGCGCTGGGCCCTCGCCCCGGTCAAGGCCAAGACCGGCACGAGCATAGGGTGGGCCCTGGCCCACCGGATCTGGACGCCCGCCCCGCTCAAGGCCAAGACCTCGGCACGAGCATGGGGTGGGCCCTGGCCCACCGGAGCTGGGTCCTCGCCCCGGTCAAGGCAATCCAGGAGCGTCGCGGGCATCAGGCTTTGGTGGGTCAAGACCCACCCTAGGCGGTATCAAGCATCGGTGGGTCTACACCCACCCGGTGCAACGCTCGTCTGTCGCGGGCTGCCGGCTTTGCGCAAGCGCCCGAATCAACCCGCCCCGCGAATCTGGCTCTGCTGATAGCGCTCCAGCCCGATCATCTTGATCAGACGCAGCTGCTGCTCAAGCCAGCGCGTGTGGTCTTCCTCGGTGTCCTTCATCTGCGCGACCAGGATGTCACGGGTCACGTAGTCGCCGTGTTGCTCGCACAGGGCAGCACCTTTCGCGAGATGGCCGCGCACCGTGTACTCCAGCTGCAGATCGCGTTCGAGCATTTCCTCGACCGTGTGGCCGGGCTCGAAAGCATCGGGCCGCATGTCGGGGTCACCTTCGAGGAACAGGATCCGGCGCAGCAGCGCATCGGCATGCTGGCCTTCTTCTTCCATCTCGTGGTTGATGCGCTCGTACAGCGCCATCAGCCCGAGGTCGTCGTAGCGACGCGAATGAATGAAGTACTGATCGCGCGCAGCCAGCTCGCCGCGCAGCAGAAAATTGAGGTAGTCGACGACTTCAGGGTGGCCCTTCATCGCTGTGCCTCCGTGGGGAAAGGCTGTTGAGTATGCCGAAGCCCGCGTGCAGGCGATTACATGAGAAGCGTTCAAGAGCCGGGATTGGGGAGTCGGGATTCGGGATTCGGGATTCGCAGCCCGCGGCTGTCGGCTTGCCGCATCGTTCACCTCAGCCGTGACGCCCGAAAACGGCGCAGCCCGCAGCATGTCGGCTACCGTCGGCCAATCCCAAATCCCTAAACCCGGCCCTTCAGCCCCTCATCCCACTGCGTACTTGTGCTTCCACTGCCGCGATCGCGCTCATGTTGACCACGCGGCGCACGGTGGCCGAGGGCGTGAGCACGTGCGCGCTGTGCGAGACGCCCATCAGGATCGGCCCCAGGCCAACGCCGTCGGTCATGCTGCGGACCAGGTTGTAGGCGGTGTTGGCGGCGTCCAGATTGGGGAACACCAGCACGTTGGCGCGACCCTTCAGGCGTGAGTCCGGGAACAGATGGCTGCGCACTTCTTCGCTGAGTGCGGCGTCCACATGCATCTCGCCTTCCACCTCAAGCTTGGGCGCGCGCACACGGATGCGCTTCAGCGCTTCGCGCATCTTGATCGCGGACGGCGAATCGTGGGTGCCGAAGTTGCTGTGGCTGACCAGCGCGACCTTTGGTTCGACGCCGAACATTTTGACCCGATACGCCGCCTGCAGGGCGGATTCGGCGATCTGCTCGGCAGTAGGGTCAACCTGCATGTGGGTGTCGGTGAAGAAGAACACGCCCTTGTCGTTCAGCACCGCCGACATCGCGGCGACCTTGTCCTCGCCCTGATCGGTGCCGAGCACGTCGATCACGTGTTTGGCCTTCTTCTGGTAGCGGCCGACCAAGCCGCACAGCAGCGCGTCAGCCTCACCGCGGCGGACCATCAGCGCGGCGATCACGGTCGCGCGCGAGCGCACGATCGCCTTGGCCGCCGCCGGGGTCACGCCACGACGCTGCATGATCTGGTGGTAGGCCTGCCAGTACTCGTTGAAGCGCGGGTCATCGTCGATGTTGGTGACATCCACATCGACACCCGGGCGAATACGCAGGCCCAGGCGCTCGATGCGCGCCTCGATCACCGCCGGGCGGCCGATCAGAATCGGCCGCGCGATGCGCTCATCGACCACGGTCTGCACCGCGCGCAGCACCACCTCTTCTTCGCCCTCCGCGTAGGCCACGCGCTGCAGGTTGGCACGGGCGCGTTCGACCACCGGCTTCATCAGCAGGCCGGTGCGGAACACGAACGTATTCAGACGTTCGCGGTAGGCGTCGAGGTCGATGGTGCGGCTGGCCACGCCAGAGTCCATCGCCGCCTGCGCGACCGCGGGCGCCAGCGAGGCCAGCAGGCGCGGATCGAACGGCCGCGGAATCAGGTACTCCGCTCCGAAGCTCGGGGTCTCGCCTGCGTAGGCGGCGCCGAGGTCGCTGGCTTCCTTGCGGGCCAACTCGGCGATCGCCTTGACGCAGGCCAGTTTCATGGCCTCGTTGATGGTGGTGGCGCCCACGTCGAGCGCGCCGCGGAAAATGTAGGGAAAGCACAGCGCGTTGTTGACCTGGTTCGGGTAGTCCGAACGGCCGGTCGCGATGATGCAGTCGGGGCGCGTGCTGCGCGCCAGCGCCGGATCGATCTCGGGGGTTGGATTGGCCAGAGCCAGAACAACCGGACGATCCGCCATCGTCGCCAGCATGTCCGGCTTCAGGATGTTGCCCGCGGACAGGCCGAGGAACACGTCGGCACCGACCAGGATGTCGGCCAGCGTGCGCGCCTCAGTCTCGCGCGCGTAGCGGCGCTTGTCGGGGTCAAGGTCGGTACGACCGCTGTGGATCACGCCGTCACGGTCGACCGCCAGAATGTTCTCGGGCTTGAGGCCCAGCGCAACCAGCATGTCGAGGCAGGCGATGCCGGCCGCACCGGCGCCTGAGGTTGCG
This sequence comes from uncultured Aquimonas sp., assembly GCA_964586455.1. Taxonomy (GTDB): domain Bacteria; phylum Pseudomonadota; class Gammaproteobacteria; order Xanthomonadales; family Xanthomonadaceae; genus Aquimonas. The sequence continues at coordinate 5,070 of CAZPHV010000004.1, read as the reverse complement.
AGTTTGACGTCCTCGATCTTCTTGCCGACCACATGCAGGGCGTTCAACACGGCTGCGCCGACGATGATCGCGGTGCCGTGCTGGTCGTCGTGGAAAACCGGGATCTTCATCCGCTCGCGCAGTTTGCGCTCGACGATGAAGCACTCCGGCGCCTTGATGTCCTCCAGATTCACGCCGCCGAAGGTGGGTTCCAGCGAGGCGATGATGTCGACCAGCTTGTCGGGGTCGTTCTCGTTGATCTCGATGTCGAACACATCGATGCCGGCGAACTTCTGGAACAGCACGCCCTTGCCTTCCATCACCGGCTTGGCGGCCAGCGGGCCGATGTTGCCGAGTCCGAGCACGGCAGTGCCGTTGGTGATGACCGCAACCAGGTTGGCGCGGGCGGTGACCGTGGAGGCTTCGTTCGGATCGGCGACGATCGCTTCACAGGCGGCGGCAACGCCGGGCGAATACGCCAGGGCCAGATCGCGCTGGTTCACCAGACCCTTGGTCGGCGTGACCTTGATCTTTCCGGGCGGGTGCTGGCGGTGGTAGTCGAGGGCGGCTTGCTTGAAGGCGTCGTTGTCGGACATGTCGGGCACAGGGCTCTAGGACAGCGGGGCCGTCCATGGTAGCGCCCCGCGACGACGCTGACCGCCCCTGCCCCCGCGTATGTCGCGATGGGCCACCGATCGGACGAGCGCCCGCTCCCAGCTCGCCGCGCGGCAGCGCAACGCCCATCCCGCGTAGGGCGGGGCTCGACCCGCCGCGTCGCAAGACCAACCCTCCGCAACGTCTGCCCCGCGTAGGGCGGGTCTTGACCCGCCGCGACGCAAGACCAAACCTCCGCAACGTCTGCCCCGCGTAGGGCGGGTCTTGACCCGCCGCGTCGCAAGACCAAACCTCCGCGACGTCCGCCCCGCGTAGGGCGGGTCTTGACCCGCTGCGTCGCAAGGACAACCCTCCGCGACGTCTGCCCCGCATAGGGCGGGTCTTGACCCGCCGCGTCGCAAGGCCAACCCTCCGCGACGCCTGCCTCGCGTAGGGCGGGTCTTGACCCGCCGCGTCGCAAGGCCCATTCCGCCACGACCGGTCCTTGCGAACAGACCTCACCCGCCGACGCGAAGCCCGATTGCCAGTCCGCTCAATTCGGATCGGAAGAACGCAGAAGACCGCGGCAAGCGACCAGCTGCGGCAGGTCAAGACCCGCCCTACGCATCGGGATGGGTAAGGCTTGAGGTCTGGGCGTGCGCTGGGGGCCTCCCTTGCACAGGGCAGCAAACTTTGCCCTTTCGATCCCTACAAGCCGAGCGTCAGGTCCTCGGCCTCGACGCGGTCGATGCGGATGCGGTTGGCGAACAGCGAGAACGCAAGCACGCCGGCCAGGCCGTTGGCGCGCTGCGCCCAGGGCGGCAGGTACAGCGGCTCGGCGATCACCCCGTCCTCGAACAGCGGCTCCAGGGTGAACACGTCGTGCAGGGCCATCTTGCCGGCGAACAGCAGATGCGTCAGGCGCGGACGCCGATGTCGCAGGGTCCAGCGGAAGAAGGTATGCACGCTCAGCATGCCGTGCAGGTAGACCGCATCCTTGGTGAACGCAGAACCGCCGCTGGTCGGGCAGCCGCGAAACACGCGCTGCGCTGAAGCGAAGCTTTCAGTCTCGCCCTGTCCTGCGTCCAGGAAGTAACGGAACACCTCGATGAAGTCCGCGCCGGACAGCGCCATGTCGATCGCGAGAATGCGCAAGGACAGCCGCTTCAGCCGCGGCAGGTCGATCGCGCCGGTCATCAGTTCGGCAAAGGTGGCCAGCCCTTCCTGGGTGGCGGTGACTCGCGGTGCACTGCGGGCAAGGCTCTTCAGATGCGGCTGCTCGCGCCCATTCAGTGCGGTCAGCGAATGCACGAAGGCCTCATGTTCCAGCAGCTGGCGCAGGTCGTACTCGCTGAAGCTGGCGCCGCCCCGCAGGCGAATGCGGGTCGGCCCGGCCGCCGCCTTGGCGATCAGGTCGGGATCGACCTCGACGCGCACCCGGTGGCCGACGAAGAACGCATCCAGCGATGCCTGCAGTTCGGCGGCCATGGCCTCGGCGCTGTACAGGGCTTCGCCGTCTTCGGGCGGCAGGCTGCCGCTGACTTCATCGGCGATCTCGATGAAGTGCCGGGCCGCGTCGATGTTGGTGTAACTCGAACCCGGCAGCGCATCACCGGGGCGCCCGAAAATCTGGATCGAATGCCAGCTCGACGCCCCGGTGCCAGCGGCCTCGATCAACCAGGCGGCATGCAGCCAGCTTTCCGCGCTGCGCTGAAGGTACTGACCCAGCGGGTGTGTGGGGTCCGCCGCGTCGCGGATCGCCGCAAGCTCAGCGCGCTGGACCGACAGATCGCGTGGGCCGTAGGTCGGCTGCGGCAGCGCGGGCTGGCCGCGTCGGAAGCCCTCGAGAAAGCGCTCCTGCTCGGCCGCCGGCCAGCTCACCGCCTGCAGCAGCCGGATGCCGCCCACCGCCTCGACCAGGCGGGCATCGAGCGCGATATGGTGCGCGAGTTCAGGAGCCATGCCCGCACTTTAACCACTCTCGCCAGTCCGAGCCCACCCGCATAGGGTGGCCGTGGCCCACCACGAGATCGACGCTCGCCCCGGTCATCGATTCGGACGATCAGCCGCTCAAGGCCGCGCGCCCGGCGAAGCGACGTACCGGGGTGGAATTCGAGCTCATGGTGGGCCAGGGCCCACCCTATGCGAGGGTCCGACATGCGGTGAATCAGGTCCCACGCTTCTCGCCTGTACGTTGCGTTCGGGCGCCGCCCTCGCGCGCACGTGATCGCGTTTGGCCGCGCTCCGACTTAGGTGCAGCTCGCCTCGACACCGTGCGATGGCGCAGAATCAGGCACCACCCGCTGAATCGGACCGCCCGTGATCCCACGCTCAGGACTGCTTCGCCTGCTCGCGTTGCTCGCCCTCGCCACCGTACTCGGCGCCTGCGCCACCAAGGGCGGCGACAACATCAAGCTGGATGCCGCGCTGTTCAACTACTCTGGCGCCGTTCGCTTCAGCGATCTCGAACGGGCCTACGAGTTCGTCGACCCCAAGCTGCGCGTCGAGAAACCGATCAGCCGGCTCGAGTGGGAACGCTACGGCCAAGTCCAGTTCACCGGCTACTTGGTCAAGGCCAAGGAGCCCGCGGGCCAGGGCGAGGTTCGCCAACTCGTGGAGATTCGCCTGATCAACCGCCACACCCAGGTCGAACGCGTGCTCACCGTGCGCGAACTGTGGCGTTGGGACGCCGAGGCCAAGCGCTGGTGGTTGACCACCGGCCTGCCCGACATCTCGCTGCCGAACTGAACCCATGCCCCGGCGCTTGCTCAGCGACTTCCGGGGCTTTGTTCCACAGCTGTACAGCTGTCTGCGTCGCGGCTACGGCGCGCGCGACCTGCGTGCGGACCTGATCGCCGGGCTGACGGTTGCCATCGTGGCGCTGCCCTTGGCGATGGCGCTGGCGATTGCATCCGGCACCACGCCCGAGCGCGGACTCCACACTGCCATCGTCGCAGGCTTCCTGATCGCCGCCCTCGGCGGTTCGCGAGTGCAGATCGGCGGGCCGACCGCGGCCTTCATACCCGTGGTGTTCAACGTCATCGAGCGCTTCGGCTACGAAGGCTTGATTCTGTGCACCCTGCTGGCCGGGCTGATCCTGATCGCGGCAGGCCTGTTGCGTCTCGGCGTGCTGCTGCGCTACATGCCGCAGCCAGTGATTACGGGCTTCACTGCCGGCATCGCGGTGTCAATCTTCTCCAGCCAGATCAAGGACGCACTTGGCCTGCGCATGGAACAAGTGCCCGGTGAGTTCGTCGAGCGCTGGGCGGCCTATTTCGGGCATCTACCGAGCTGGCAGCCGGCTGCTGCGGCGCTGTGTGCGGGCGGCCTGATCGTGCTGGCGCTTCTGAAACGCCATCGGCCCGGCTGGCCCGCGTTTCTGATTGTGGTGATTGGCGGTAGCCTGGCGGCGCTGGCCTTGCCGGTGCCGACCATCGGCAGCACCTTTGGCCAGCTGCCGGCGGCCCTGCCCGACTTCGCGATACCGAACATCCCGTTCGAGCGCACGCTGGAACTGCTGCCGGCGGCGCTGACCATCGCCTTTCTGGCGGGCGTCGAATCGCTGCTATCGGCGGTGGTGGCAGACGGCATGACCGGTCAGCGTCATCGTTCAAATGCCGAACTTGTTGCGCAGGGCGTCGCCAACACGGCCTCGGCCCTGATCGGCGGCCTGCCGGCTACCGGTGCTCTGGCGCGTACCGCCACCAACATCCGCGCCGGCGCGCGCACGCCAGTCGCCGGCATGGCACACGCGGTGTTCCTGCTGGCCTTCATGCTGCTACTGGCGCCGTTGATGGTCTATGTGCCTCTGTCGGTGCTAGCCGCGCTGTTGCTGGTGGTGGCCTGGAACATGGCCGAGATCCACCGCTTCAAGCAGCTGTTGCGCGCGCCCGTCGGCGACCGCGTGGTGCTGCTGCTGACCTTTGTGCTGACCGTCGCGTTTGATCTCACGATCGCGATCGAAGTCGGCGTGGTGCTGGCGGCCTTCGTGTTCATGCACCGCATGAGCACCAGCGTCAGCGTGGCCGCGGTCGAGGACGGCGACTCCGCAGACGAGCCGGACGCCCGCCAGCGCCTGCCCGAGGGTGTCGAGATGTTCCGCTTCTCGGGGCCACTGTTCTTTGCCGTAGCCAACCGGCTGGATCAGGTGCTGGACCCGATCCGCGACCCGCCCAAGGTATTCATTCTGCGTATGCGCCAGGTGCCGCTGATCGATGCGTCAGGCGTCACCGCGCTGGAGGAGTTCATCAACCGCTGCCAGAAAATGGGCACGGCGGTGATCCTGTCCGGCCTGCACGGCCAGCCGCGCGAGATCCTTCGACAGATGGATCTCGGCAAGCACCCCAACCTGCTCGGCCTGACGGCAGGTTTTGACGAAGCGCTGGCAATGGCGCAAGCCGCCCTCACGCTGGAGCCGCAGCCCCAATAGGGTGGGTCTTGACCCACCTATTGATTCGGTACGAAGAAGCTTGAACTTCTTGGTCGTGTCGGTGTCAG